>NZ_JBVJIU010000018.1:0-236990 GCF_055586105.1 Actinoplanes sp. NPDC051537 | reverse complement strand
GTCTCATTCCGAACCCGGAAGCTAAGCCCTCCAGCGCCGATGGTACTGCACTCGGGAGGGTGTGGGAGAGTAGGACGCCGCCGGACTCAACGTAAGAAAAAGGCCCGCCCCGGAAACGGGGCGGGCCTTTTTCTATTGTCAAAAGGAACGGCCGAGGCCGTTTCAGGAGCGAACTTCGGTCGCATCCCGGATCTGACGCATCAACGGCGCCGCTTCCTTCTCGGTGCGGTTGTTGAACATCGCCAGTGCGACGCTGCCGTGGTCGGCCCAGCCGCAGACCGTGAGGTTGCCGGAATCGGTCTTGGTGGTGCCGCACTTCATCGTGCCGCCCAGCTTGCCGGCGTCCACCTTGTGCAGATCGGTGACCGCGCCTTCGTTGTCGGAGATGAGGTCGAAGGCGGTGTCGAGGTCGTTCTCCGGCGTCCAGAAAAGCGTCGTCCCGCCGAAGAAGAGAACGTTCTTGTCGCCCGCATCCAGATAGACGGCGCCCAGCGACTTGTCCAGGTCGATCTCGGCCGCGACCGCCGTCTGCAGGTAGTCGGCCGTCGATTTCGCGTCGTCGGAAGTGTCGAGGCGAAGCGAGCCGATCTGCGTCGGGGCGGTCAGCGTCGCGTCCTTCTCGCTGGTGATCTGGTAGGCCGTGTACGCCAGTGCCCCGGCGCCGGCCACCGCCACCACCAGCAGCCCGAGCAGAAGGGTCTGGCGGACTCGGGAACGCGGACGAGGCTCCGGGTCGGGTGGTGACTCGGAGAGCTCGATCGGGCCGATGTCGATCGGGGCGTCGGACATTGCGCGAGCCTAGCAATCGTCCACCCGGGGAGGAGGTGCGAATTCGGGGTTCCGGGCGCGGCTCCGTAGACTTGTCGGGTGACCGAGACGACCCAGACCCGCACCCCCGACAGCCGGCCCACCGGTGGCCTCTCCGCCCAGTACACGCCGGGCGAGGTAGAGCAGCGGCGGTACGAGACGTGGGTATCCGCGGGCTACTTCACCGCCGATCCGGCCAGTGACAAGCCGGCGTTCTCGATCGTCATCCCGCCGCCGAACGTGACCGGCTCGCTGCACGTCGGCCACGCGCTCGACCACACCATCCAGGACACGCTCTCCCGCCTCAAGCGGATGCAGGGCTTCGAGGTGCTGTGGCTCCCGGGCATGGACCACGCCGGCATCGCCACCCAGAACGTCGTGGAGCGCCAGCTCGCGAGCCAGCAGCTGTCCCGGCACGACCTCGGCCGCGAGCAGTTCGTGGCGAAGGTCTGGGAGTGGAAGGCGCAGTCCGGCGGCGCGATCCTCGGGCAGATGCGCCGGCTCGGCGACTCCGTGGACTGGTCGCGCGAGCGGTTCACGATGGACGAGGGCCTGTCCCGCGCGGTCCAGACGATCTTCAAGCGGCTGTACGACGACAAGCTGATCTACCGGGCCAACCGGATCATCAACTGGTGCCCGCGGTGCCTCACGGCGCTCAGCGACATCGAGGTGGAGCACACCGACGACGAGGGCGAGCTGGTCTCGATCCGCTACGGCGACGGCGACAACTCCATCGTGGTCGCCACCACCCGGGCCGAGACGATGCTGGGCGACACCGCGGTGGCCGTCCACCCCGACGACGAGCGCTACCAGCACCTGATCGGCACCGAGGTGGAACTGCCGTTGACCGGGCGGCGGATCCCGATCGTGGCCGACGAGCACGTCGACCCGTCGTTCGGCACCGGCGCGGTCAAGGTGACCCCGGCCCACGACCCCAACGACTTCGAGATCGGCCAGCGGCACGACCTGCCGAGCATCACCATCATGGACGAGCGCGCGGTGGTCACGGTGCCGGGTCCGTTCGAGGGCCTTGACCGGTACGAGGCACGCCCCGCCGTCGTGGCGGCGCTGCGGGCCGAGGGCCGGATCGTCGCCGAGAAGCGCCCCTACCTGCACTCGGTGGGTCACTGCTCGCGCTGCAAGACGACCGTCGAGCCGCGGCTCTCGCTGCAGTGGTTCGTCAACACCGGCCCGCTGGCCAAGGCGGCCGGTGACGCGGTGCGTGACGGCCGGGTCGCGATCGAGCCGGCCGAGCTGGCCAAGCGCTACTTCGCGTGGGTCGACAACATGCACGACTGGTGCATCTCGCGTCAGCTGTGGTGGGGACACCGCATTCCGGTCTGGTACGGGCCGAACGGCGAAGTGGTGTGCGTCGGTCCCGACGAGCAGGCGCCCACCGGCGACGGCTGGCGACAGGACGAAGACGTACTCGACACCTGGTTCTCTTCCGCTCTTTGGCCTTTCTCGACGATGGGCTGGCCCGAGCAGACGGCGGAGCTGGCCAAGTTCTATCCGACCAGCGTGCTGGTCACCGGCTACGACATCCTGTTCTTCTGGGTGGCCCGGATGATGATGTTCGGGCTGTACGCGATGGGCGACGTCCAGCCGTTCGACGTGGTGAACCTGCACGGCATGGTCCGCGACGCCCACGGCAAGAAGATGTCGAAGTCGTTCGGCAACGTCGTCGACCCCCTCGACTGGATCGACCGGTACGGCGCCGACGCCACCCGCTTCACGCTGGCGCGCGGCGCCAACCCCGGCTCCGACGTGCCGATCAGCGAGGAGTGGTGCCAGGGCTCGCGCAACTTCTGCAACAAGCTCTGGAACGCGACCCGGTTCGCGCTGATGAACGGCGCGACCGTCGAGGGCCCGCTGCCGGCGCCGGAGGAGCTCTCCGCCGTCGACAAGTGGATCCTGTCCCGGCTCCAGCACGTGATCGCCGAGGTGGACGAGCAGTTCGCGACCTACGAGTACGCGAAGGTCTGTGACACGCTCTACCACTTCGCCTGGGACGACGTCTGCGACTGGTACCTCGAGCTGAGTAAGCCGGTCCTGGCCTCGGAGGACGCCGGCACCACGAGGCGGGTGCTCGGTCACGTGCTCGACCAGCTGCTGCGCCTGCTGCACCCGGTCATCCCGTTCGTCACCGAGGAGCTGTGGATCGCGCTCACCGGCGGCGAGACGGTGACCCGGGCCGCGTGGCCGGCCGCCGACAAGGAGCTGATCGACGACGCGGCCGAGGAGGAGATCACCGCCCTCCAGAAGGTGGTGACCGAGGTCCGCCGGTTCCGCTCGGACCAGGGCCTCAAGCCCACCCAGCGGGTCACCGCGGCGCTCACCGGCCTCGGCAACGTCGGCATCGACACGCACGAGCCGCTGATCCGCTCGCTGGCCCGGCTCGACAAGCCGGCCGCCGGCTTCACGGCGACCGCGACGCTGGCGGTGACCGGCGGGATCACGGTCGACCTGGACACCCGGGGGACGATCGACGTCGCGGCCGAACGGGCGCGCCTCGAGAAGGACCGGGCCGCGGCCGAGAAGGAGGCGGCGCAGGCCCGCGCCAAGCTCGGCAACGACGCGTTCCTGGCCAAGGCCCCCGAGCCGGTGGTCGCGAAGATCAAGGACAGGCTGACCACGGCCGAGGCGGATCTCACGCGAATTGCCGCGGCCCTTTCTGCGTTGCCTACGTCATGAGCACCGAATACGACGAGGTGGTGGCCGGGCTCGAGCAGCGCGGCTTCACCCGCATGGTTTTCGACATCGGCAAGATCCGGGACCTCATGGACGTGCTGGGCAGCCCGCAGCGGGCCTACCCGGCGATCCACCTGACCGGCACCAACGGCAAGACCAGCACGGCCCGCATGATCGACGCGCTGCTGCGGGCGCACGGCCTGCACACCGGCCGGTACACGAGCCCGCACCTCGAGACGGTTCGCGAGCGCATCAGCCTCGACGGCGAGCCGGTCTCCGAGGAGCGGCTGGTCGAGGCGTACCGGGAAATCGCTCCTCTCGCCGAGCTGATCGACGCGCGGAATGCCGAACCGCTCACCTATTTCGACATGACGACCGCGATGGCGTACGCGACATTTGCCGATGCCCCGGTCGACATCGCGGTCGTGGAGGTGGGCCTCGGCGGCGAGGACGACGCCACCAATGTGATCGAGGCTGGCGTCTGCGTGATGACCCCGATCGGCCTCGACCACACCGAGTGGCTCGGCGACACGATCGAGGACATCGCCTGGGCCAAGGCCGGCATCATCCACAAGGGCGCCACCGTGATCAGCGCGGTGCAGACCGAGGAGGCCATGCGGCCGATCCTCGAGCGCTCGGCCGAGATGGGCGCGACCGTGGCCCGCGAGGGCAGCGAGTTCGGCGTCGTGGAGCGCACCCAGGCGGTCGGCGGGCAGGTGCTCACCCTCCAGGGCCTGCACGCGATCTACGGCGAGATCTTCCTGCCGCTCTTCGGCGCGCACCAGGCGCAGAACGCGGCGCTCGCGCTCGCGGCGGTCGAGGCGTTCCTCGGCGACCAGGTGCGGCCCGAGCTGGTGGTGGAGGGGTTCGCCCAGGTCGACTCGCCGGGCCGGCTCGAGCGCGTCCGCAGCGCCCCGACGATCCTGCTCGACGGCGCGCACAACCCGCACGGGATGGCCGCGACGGTCAGCGCGCTGGAGGAGGAGTTCAGCTTCCGGCACCTGGTCGCGGTGGTCGCGGTGCTGGGCGACAAGGACGTGTCCGGCCTGCTCGATCTGCTCGAGCCGGTGGCGGCGCGGATCGTGGTGACGCAGAACAGCTCGCCGCGGTCGATGCCGGTGATCGAGCTGGCGCAGATCGCGACCGACATCTTCGGCGAGGACCGGGTCACCGTGGCCGAGAACATGCCGGACGCGATCCAGGAAGCGGTGGTGATCGCGGAGGAGGACACGTCCGGCGAGCTGAGCGGGGTCGCGGTGCTGATCACCGGCTCGGTCGTCACGGTCGCCGACGCGCGGAAACTGCTGAAACGATGACGTCCCTGCCGCCCTCGACGCCGTCGCCGCCCTCGCAGCCTGAGCCCCCTCGTTCGGGGCTTCGTAACCCTCAGGCGGCCGTACGGGGGTTAGGCGCTGGAACGCTCGTGCTGGAGGCCATTGTTCTGCTGTTGGCCATCCAGCCCATCCGGATCATGGGTGGCGACCTGAGCGGCTGGGGTGTCGGCGCCGTGGTCGCGCTGGCGGTGCTGTGCGCGGTGCTGGCCGGCATGATGGGCCGTTCGTGGGCGTGGCCGGCCGGGGCCGTGCTGCAGGCGTTGCTGATCGCGTGCGGCCTGCTGCACTGGTCCCTGGCCGTCCTCGGCCTGATCTTCGCCGCGACGTGGGCCTACGCCGCGTACGTCCGGCGGAAGATTCTCGGCTAGGCCCACGTGCCGGCGGAGGTCAGCGGATCGCCCGCCACTGCGTGATGGCGATGTTGTGACCGTCGGGGTCGCGGAACGTGGCCGACCACAGCTCGAGGCGGTCGCCCCGGTTGACCGGCTGCGGCGGGTGCACGAACGGCACGCCCTTGGCGATGAGCTCGGCGTAGACCGCTTCGACGTCGCCGACCTCGAGGTTCAGGTAGATCAGGCGGCCGGCCTCGGCCGAGAGATCCGCGACCGTGCGTAGCACCAGGCGCGTGTCGCCCGAGGCCAGCACCGCGCTGCCGTCACCGCTGTCGATCTCGTAGAACCCGAGCGTGTCCCGGTAGAAGGCGACCGACCGCGTGAGCTCGGTGACCAGAACCGTGATCCCCACGCCGTAGATCGCCCCCGCCGGCCCGGGCCGGGCGCTCGGATAGGCCGTGATCAGGTCGTCGGCGTGCTCGTCCGGTTCGGTCGAGAACGACGGCGGGGTCGACCACGGTGTCGCGTCGGGGTCGGGCGGGATCTCGGCGGGCTCGGTGGTCTCGGTGGGCGGGACTGCGGCGGCGGCCGCGGCGGGAGCTGCGGCGCCGACCGGGGCGGGAGCTGCGGGGGCGGGAGTGCCGGCGGCGGGAGTGCCGGCGGCGGGAGTGCCGGCGGCGGGAGTGCCGGCGGCGGGAGCTGCGGCGGCGGGAGCTGCGGCGGCGGGAGCTGCGGCTGCGGGAGCTGCGGCTGCGGGGGCAGCGGCGCGGGCTGCGGCGGCTGCGGCTGCTGCTGCTGCGCCGACTGCGGGCTCGGCCGGCGGGACCTCGGTGGCTGCGGCCGTGGCCGGCTCGGCGGGCGGGACCGCGCCGGCCGCGGCAGCGGGCTCGGCGGCTTCGGAGGGCTCCGGCGGCGTGGGGGGCTGCTTGTCGGAGTGGCCGAATCTCTTGACGGCGGCTACGGCGGAGGCGGCGACCGCACCTACGGCCGCGGCGGCGCCCGCTACTACGCCGGGGGAGTGGTGGTGCTGGTCGGCGGGGGCGGTGTCGAGCGGGATCTCCGCCGTCGGGTCGTAGGTCTCCTCGTCGTGGGCCGCGTTGGCGGTGAACCTCGTCGTGGGTCGGGGCTCGGGCGGCGGGGCGATCAGGTCGTCGGCCACGGCCTCGGGGGCGCCGGGGGCGGTGGCCTCGGGCTGGGCGGCCGGGTCGGCGTCGAGAGGTAGGTCGATGTCGTCGTGGGCGGACGGCGGCGGGGCCGTGGGGCGGGACATCGACGCCGGCGGCGCGGTGGGGGGTGGTGTGGTCGGCTCGGGGGCGGTGGGTGGCGGGACCGACGGGCTCGGCGTCGCGGCGGTCGCGGTGACCGTGGGTTCCGGGCGCCGGTAGGCCGCGTGGGGCGCCGGGTCGTCCAGCGGAAGGTCGAGCGGCGAGGTGCCGTGGGGCGCCACGGGCTCGTCGAGCGGGACGTCGACGGGGGCGGCGTCGTCCGGGTGGGGGGTGCGCGGCGACGGGGGCGCCTTCGCTTCCGCGGTCAGCGGGTCGGCCGTCGCGGTTGCGGTGCCGCCGCCGTGGGGCCGGGGGCGCGGGCTGGGACGCCGGGCGCCGGCGGAGACACGCTCGCCGGCGGTGCCGGGCGGACCCCCGGCGGCCTGATCGCCATAAGGGTCGCTGGCGAACCGGTGACCCGCGGCCGCGGCGGCCGCGGCGCCGGCGACCGTCGGCTCGGCCTGCTCGAATCGGCCGGGCGCGTCATCCGCTTCCGCAACATAGTCCGCTTCCGCGTCGTCATCGGCGGCCGCGGCGAAGCCAGGATCGGCGGCCGACCCGGGGCCGTCCGAGAAACCAGGGTCATCGGACGAGCCGGGAGCGCCGGCGAAGCCAGGGTCGGCGGAGGAACCAGCGGGAGCGCCGGCCGTCTTGGCGGCTCGGCGCGGGAGCGGCTGCGTGTCGGAGTTGTGGTCGACGAACTCGCCCTCCACGACCACGCCCGCGGGGGTGTCGCGAACGACCACGGGGGTCTCGCCCGCGGCGGCGGGGGCCGGGGACGCGGGGGGCGCGGGCGGCGGCTCGCCGTCGTCGTCCCACTCGCGGTCGGGGGTGGTCCAAGGCGGGGGCTCGACGTCGCCCAGGAGGTCGTCGTCGAGGTCGTCGTTGTAGTCCTCGGGGATGTCGCCGTAGTCGGGGGTCGTCGGGGGCGGCGGGTCCTCGCCGCGCTCGTGCGGGGTCGCGTCGTCCCAGTTGATGCGGACCCGGCGCATGTCGTCGACGTCGACGGTGATGGGCAGGGTGTCGCCGATCACCGGCCACTTCACGACCGGCACGCGCGGCTCGCGGATGGTCACCTCGGAGGTCGGCAGGCCCGGCGCGACCACGACGGCCTGGATCTCGGCCCGGCCGTAGACGGCGGACGACGCCGGCGGCGGCGAGATCGCGCGCACCTCGGCCGTGCCGCTCACCCAGGCCCGGGCGCCGCGCCGCACCACATTGACCATGCCCAGCGCGATCGACAGCGCCAGCACGGCGAGGCCGAAAACGACCACGCCCCAGCTGGACATGCCGAGGCCCAGGGCCACGACGAAGACCGCGATCGTGCCCATGACGGCCGCCACCAGCTTGCGCGCCGGTGCGACAGGACGGCCGGTCTGGTTTGCCAATGTGGACCTCCCGCTCTTTCACGTCAGGTTATTGCCCGGCCCGGTCCGAGCGAAAGTGCGGTAGTCCCGGCGTTGCCGCTCGCCGGAAACTCGGTACCGATAGGCTGAATCCCGCGTATCTGCCGAAGTTAACCGGAGGAAGTTCGTGACCAGCCCCATCGAGCGTTCGCTCGTCCTCGTCAAGCCCGATGCGGTCAGCCGTGGCCTGCTCGGCGAGGTCCTCGCCCGCTTCGAGCGTAAGGGCCTGGTCATCGAGGCGCTCGAGATGCGCACGATGGACGCGGCCCTCGCCGACCAGCACTACGCCGACCACGTCGAGAAGGCGTTCTACCCGCCGCTGAAGACGTTCATGACCAGCGGCCCGCTGGTGGCCATGGTGCTCGCCGGCGACAACGTGATCGAGGTCGTCCGCACCATGATCGGCTCGACCGACGGCCGCAAGGCGGCCGCCGGCACGATCCGCGGCGACTTCTCCCTCTCCAACCGGGAAAACCTGGTGCACGCCTCCGACTCGCCGGAGAGCGCGGCGCGCGAGCTGTCCCTCTGGTTTCCCAAGATCTAGCTAGAGCGTCTCCAGGCTCGCCGTCCGGCGTGACTCGGTCTCGAAGATCTTGAGGAGCAGGGCGGCGAGGAGGGCATAGGCCAGGCCGACCAGCGCCTCCCGGCCCAGGGCGGGCGCGGCCGCGGCGAGGCCGTGCCCGGCGGCGAGATCGCGGGCCGCCGCCGCGGCGTGGGTGATCGGCAGGAACTGACCGACCGTCACCATCCAGCCGGGCAACGCCGAGCTCGGCACGTTCACGCCGGTGAGCAGCAGCAACAGCGCGACCGCGACGTTCGAGATCACCCAGACGTCGCGGAAGCGCAGGCCCAGCGCGCCGAGCGTGAGCCCGAAGAACGCGCAGGCCAGCGACCCGACCGCCATCGCCAGGAGCAGGCCGGGCACGGCGGCGAACGGGATCCGCAGGCCGAGCAGCGCCGCGCTCACGCTGAGCGTGACAACGGCGATGAGAAGACCATTTCCCGCGTACGGCAGGGCCCGCCCCAGAAACACGGCGGTGCGGCTGCGAGGCGACAGCAGCACGTGCCCCAGCGTCCCGTACCGCCGCTCGTTGCCGACCGCCAGCGTGCCGCCGAAGACGCAGGCCAGGGTGGCACACAGCACCGCGTTCCCGACGATGTAGAAGCGGTCGTCGGCAACCCCCAACTGCCTTCCGAGGTACGCGAAGAACAGCAGCTGGAACAGCGGGCCGACCAGCAGCGTCCCCACGAAGATCGCGGGCCGGGTCCAGTTGAACAGGGCTCGGTAGGCGATCACGCCGCCCACGGTCATCAATCGCAGAGTCTTCATGCCAGCGCCAGGGTTGCGGCCGCGCGGGCGCGGCGTTCGACGTAGGTGAGCGCGAACGAGCCCGCGACCAGGCAGATCACGCTGATTCCGAGGCAGATGCCGATCGCCGGCCAGACCGGGCCGCCGGTGGTCGCCTCGCGCAGCGCCCGGGCGCCCCAGGTGGTCGGCAGCACCGCCGCGATCGGCCCGGTCCAGGCCGGCAGCACGGTGATCGGCACGAGCATGCCGGAGACCAGCCAGATCGGGTACTCGAGCGTGTTGGTGAGCGCGTTGGCGTTGCGCATCAGCACGAACGTCGAGGCCAGCAGCAGGCCGAACATGCCGAGCGCGACGACGCAGACCACGGCCGCCACGACGAACAGCGCCGGGTGCGCGAAGTCGAAGCGGATGCCGTAGAGGATCCGGCCCCAGGCGAGCGTGGCCAGCAGCGCGTACGTGCCGGTGAGCCCGGTCGCCACCGTGATCGGCAGGATGACCAGGACGGGCCGCCGCGGCGCCAGCATGATCATTTCGAGGGTGCCCTGCCAGCGCTGGTTCTGGATCGCGCCGCCGGAGCCGAACAGCACCGACGACCAGACGCCCATCAGCCCGGCCCCGACCGCGGCCTCGAGCAGCCGGTGTTGCTCGGCGCCGGCCCGGAACAGGTAGACCGCGAGCGTGGCCTGCACGATGGGCACGACCAGCGCGATCGTCACCTCGAACGGGGAGCGGCTGATCTGCTTGGCGTGGGTGAGGGTGCCCAGCAGCAGCATGCGTGCCGTTCTCATGCGGCGTTCACGATCGCGACGTAGGCGTCCTCGAGCGTGGGCTCGCGGCTGTTCACCCGGCCCAGGCGGATGCCGGCGAGCTCGCGCAGGATGTCGCCCTGCACGTCCACGTGCGCGTCCGAGTGGACGGTGAGCAGCTGCAACGCGCCGCGCTCCTCGATCGCGGTCTCGCGGACCCCGGGCAGCCCGCGCAGCGCCGCCACGGCCGTGTCGGGAACCCCGTACGCCTCGACCTCGACCACCCGCCGGCCGTCCGCGCGACGCCGCAGCTCCGCCGGGGTTCCGAGGGCCTGGATCTCGCCGTCGGCGATCACCCCGATCCGCCCGCACAGCTCGTCGGCCTCGGCCATGTAGTGCGTGGTGAGCAGCACGGTGGTGCCGGAGGCGGCGAGATCGGAGACGGTACGCCGGAGCTCGCGCGCCGCCACCGGATCGACCCCGATGGACGGTTC
This sequence comes from Actinoplanes sp. NPDC051537, assembly GCF_055586105.1. Lineage (NCBI taxonomy): Bacteria > Bacillati > Actinomycetota > Actinomycetes > Micromonosporales > Micromonosporaceae > Actinoplanes > Actinoplanes sp. NPDC051537. Next base: position 226,606 of record NZ_JBVJIU010000018.1, on the reverse strand, counting down.
GTCGAGGAACAGCACCTCCGGCGCATGCAGCAGCCCCCGCGCGATGTGCAGGCGCTGCCGCATGCCGCGCGAATAGCCCTCGACCCGTTCCCGTTCCCGGCCGTCCAGCCCGACGAGCTCGAGCAGCTCGGCGATCCGGCGCTTCTGCTCGCGCGGCGCCACCCCGTAGAGCTCGGCGAAGTAGCGCAGGTTGTCCAGCGCGGAGAGCCGTTCGTAGAGCCCGCGGTCACCACCGAACACGTAGCCGATCCGCCGGCGTACCTCTCGGGTCTGTTCGACCACATCGAGCCCGCACACCCGCGCCGTGCCCGACGTGGGCAGCAGCAGGGTGTTGAGCATCTTGATCGTCGTGGTCTTGCCGGCGCCGTTCGGCCCGAGCAGGCCGAACAGCTCTCCGCGCGGCACCGCGAACGACACGCCGCGCACGGCCTCGACCTCGGTCCTTCTCGGCCGAAGCCAGCCCGTGCGCCCCCGATATGTCCGGCGCAATCCATCCGCCTCGATGGCGTAGTCGCTCCCCATGACCGGAACGCTAGGGTCCGGCGGCGGTTCTAGGAAACGAATTCGGTCGCGGCCGAATCGTCGCCGAGCAGCGTGACCAGCGCCGTCCCGGCCGGCTCCAACCCGTAGAGAACCCGGCGGCCGGCCCGGCGCCGGTGGATCACCCCGGCCGCCAGCAGCGAGGTCAGGTGCTCGGAGACCGTGCTCGGCGCGAGACCGAGCGCGGTCGCCAGGCCGGTCGTGGTGGCCGGCGTGACCAGCGCGCGCAACACCGCGGCCCGGCCCCGGCCGACCAGGATGGCCAGCCGGTCGTCGGCGACCGGCGCCGGCGCCGAGGCGAGCAGGGCGGACCCGCGCGCCTGGTAGGTGACCATCATGATCTCCGGGTGGTCCGTGGAGCAGGACAGCGCGCCCCGGGAGAAGATCAGCGGCACCAGCAGCAGGCGCTGGTTGATCGCCGTGAACGACTGCTCGAGCGGCTTGACCAGGGTGAGCACCGGCCGCTCCCAGCGGATCCGCTCGTGCAGCTTGGCCAGCAGCGCGTCCGGCCCGTCGGCGGCCAGCGCACGGGCCCGCAGCAGCACCTCCTCGTCGAGCGCGGCGCGCATGGCCGGCCAGTGCGGGGCGATCGCCGCGTCCCAGTAGGCGGCCAGGCCGTCGGCCAGCCGGTTCAGCGCGCCGCGGGCGTCGCGGCGGAACGGCTCGAGGGCGGGGTCGGCGGGGTACTTGCGCAGTTGCTCGTCGACGATCTCGGCGGGCGTCTCGCGCATCTCGGCGAGCTGCTCGTCGATCGTGGGCGTCGGCGTGGACGGGATCGCGTCGAGGAAGTCGGGCATGCCCGGCTTGACGTCGAAGTAGAGCCGGACCGGTGCGGTGGCGGGGTGGGTGCGGAGGATCTCGCGGGCGCGGACGGCCCATCCGTCGTACGGCCAGGGCGCGCCCGCCGGGTTGCGGCACAGCAGGAAGAGGCTGCACACGGCCTCGGCCAGGGGACTGATCGCGATCCTCGTGCGGGCCAGCGTCGGTTCATCGATCTCGATCCGGATCACACGGTGAAGTTTAGGGAACGGCCACCTCGAAGCCACGTCCGATCGATAGGCATCAGGGCATGACCTCGATTTCCCGTCGTAATCTGCTCAAGGCCGGCGCGGTCGGCCTCGCCGGGAGCGCGCTGTTCGAAGCGCCCGCGTTCTCCAGCGCCGGCGCCCGGCCGCTGCTCACCCACGGGGTGCAGAGCGGCGACGCCACCGCCGACTCGGCGATCGTCTGGGGCCGGGCCGACCGGCCCGCGCGCCTGTGGGTGCAGGTGAGCCGCCGTCCCGACCTGCGCGGCGCCCGCGTCCTGCGGGGCCCGATCCTGACCCCCGGCTCCGACTTCACCGGCAAGGTGCGGCTGCGCAACCTGCCCTCCGCCTCGAAGATCTACTACCGGGTGCGGGCCGAGAGCCTGGACCGGCCCGGTCTCTTCGGCTCCTCGGTCGACGGCTCGCTGTCGACCGCGCCGCGGCATCGCCAGGACGTCCGGTTCGTCTGGACCGGCGACGTGGTCGGTCAGGGGTGGGGCATCGACCCCGCGTACGGCGGCCTGAAGCTCTTCGAATCGATGCGGCGCCGCCGGCCCGACTTCCTGCTGCATTCCGGGGACACCGTGTACGCCGACGGGCCGCTGGCCGAGTCGGTGACGCTGCCCGACGGCCGGCCGTGGCACAACCTGGTCACCGAGGAGAAGTCCAAGGTCGCCGAGACGCTCAAGGAGTACCGCGGGCAGTACGCGTACAACCTGCTCGACGAGAGCTACAAGCGGTTCGCGGCCGAGGTCGCCCAGATCAACCAGTGGGACGACCACGAGGTGCTGAACAACTGGTACCCGGGCGAGATCCTGGACGACGCCCGGTACACCGAGAAGCGGGTCGACGTGCTGGCCGCGCGGGCCCACCAGGCGTACCACGAATGGGTGCCGATCCCGTCCGCGACCGGCCCGGTCTACCGCAAGATCTCCCATGGCCCGCTGCTCGACATCTTCATCCTCGACATGCGGACCTTCAAGGACCCCAACGACGGCAACACGTACGCCGACCCGAAGCGCGGCATGCTCGGCGACGCCCAGCGCGAGTGGCTCATCCGCGGCCTGCGGGAGTCCCGGGCCACCTGGAAGGTCATCGCCAACGACCTGCCGCTCGGCCTGGTCGTGCCGGACGGCCCCACCGCGCAGGAGGGCGTCGCCCAGGGCGACAACGGCGCGCCGCTCGGCCGCGAGCTCGAGTTCGCCCGGGTCCTGCAGTCGGCGCACCGGCACGGCGTGACCGGCATCGTCTTCCTGACCGCCGACGTGCACTACACCGCGGCGCAGCACTACGACCCGTCCCGGGCCGCGGTCCAGGACTTCACGCCGTTCTGGGAGTTCGTCTCGGGCCCGGCCCACGCCGGCGCGTTCGGTCCGAACGCGCTCGACGGCACGTTCGGCCCGCAGACCGCCTTCGTGCACGCCCCGCCGGTGGCGAACGCCTCGCCGGCCGAGGGGTTCCAGCACTTCGGCGAGGTCGCGATCGACGGACACTCCGGCGACCTGACCGTCCATCTGCGGGATCGCGAGGGCGCCTCGCTCTGGTCGACCACCCTGGCGGCCCACCGCTAGGACATCTGCCCCGGTGGCGGCCCGAGGCCGCCACCGGGCGTATCCTTGGTCCCCGCAGGCGCTGAACCGGCCATCACCGGGGAGCCTCCGGAGGAACGGGTCCGCTTTCAGAAGCGAGACCTCACTAGAACCGGGCGATCGGCACGCGCGCACGCCGATGAATGAGCGGGCGGAGTCATCCGTCAAGCGAGGTGGTACCGCGGGCGCCGAAACAGAGCGCGCTCGTCCTCGCAGTCCACGCGAAGTGAACTGTTTGAGGGGAACCATCGATGGCTTATCCCAAGCACACCGATGCCGACGGCGTGCCGGCCGGCCCGGATCTGCCGGCCGTCGAGCGAGCCGTGCTCGAGCACTGGGCCGCCGACAAGACGTTCGAGGCGTCGGTCGACCAGCGCCCGGCCGGGGAGAACGGCGGCAACGAGTACGTCTTCTACGACGGTCCGCCGTTCGCCAACGGTCTGCCGCACTACGGGCACCTGTTCACCGGCTACGTGAAGGACCTGGTGCCGCGCTACCAGACGATGCGCGGCAAGCACGTCGAGCGGCGGTTCGGGTGGGACACCCACGGGCTGCCGGCCGAGGTCGAGGCCGAGAAGCAGCTGGGCATCAGCACCAAGGCGCAGATCGTCGAGCTCGGCATCGACAAGTTCAACGAGGCCTGCCGCGCGTCCGTGCTCGCGTACACCAAGGACTGGGAGCGGTACGTCACCCGGCAGGCCCGCTGGGTGGACTTCGCCGACGACTACAAGACCCTCGACCCCAGCTACATGGAGTCGGTCATGTGGGCGTTCAAGACGCTCCACGAGAAGGGCTTGGTCTACGAGGGGTTCCGGGTCCTCGCGTACTGCTATCGGTGCGAGACGCCGCTCTCCAACACCGAGACGCGGATGGACGACGTGTATCGGGACCGGACCGATCCCGCTCTGACGGTGCTGTTCCGGCTCGACTCCGGCGAGGACATCGCGGTCTGGACCACCACCCCCTGGACTCTGCCGTCGAACCTGGCGCTGGCGGTCGGCCCGGACATCGAATATGCGGTTCTGTCCGACGAGTCGGGCCGGAAGCTGATCATGGGTGCGGGGCGCGTCGCGGCGTACGCGAAGGAGCTCGAAGGTTTTGAGCAGGTCGGCACCGTCCGCGGAAGCGAGCTGGCCGGCCGCCGGTACACGCCGCTGTTCGACTTCCTGGTCGAGCAGGCGGGCGAGAACGCGTTCCAGGTCCTGGCCGCCGACTACGTGAGCGACGAGGACGGCACCGGGGTCGTGCACCAGGCGCCGGCCTTCGGCGAGGACGACCAGAACGTCTGCAACGCGGCCGGCATCCCGACGATCGTGACGGTGGACGACCACACCCGGTTCACCGCCCTCGTCCCGCCGTGGCAGGGCGTGCAGGTCTTCGACGCCAACAAGCCGATCATCGCGGTACTCAAAGAGAATCAAACCGTCCTGCGGCACGAGGGCTACACGCACTCGTACCCGCACTGCTGGCGGTGCGACACCCCGCTCGTCTACAAGGCGGTGTCGAGCTGGTTCGTCGCCGTCACCACGTTCCGGGACCGGATGGTCGAGCTGAACCAGGAGATCACCTGGACGCCCGCGCACATCAAGGACGGCTCGTTCGGCAAGTGGCTGGCCAACGCCCGCGACTGGTCGATCTCCCGCAACCGCTTCTGGGGCTCGCCGATCCCGGTCTGGAAGTCGGACGACCCGAACTACCCGCGGGTGGACGTCTACGGCTCGTTCGAGGAGCTGAAAAAGGACTTCGGCGTCGAGATCAAGGACCTCCATCGGCCGTACGTCGATGAGCTGACCCGCCCGAACCCGGACGATCCGACCGGGCAGTCGACCATGCGCCGGGTTCCGGAGGTGCTCGACTGCTGGTTCGAGTCGGGGTCGATGCCGTTCGCGCAGGTGCACTACCCGTTCGAGAACAAGGACTGGTTCGAGCACCACTACCCGGGCGACTTCATCGTCGAGTACATCGGCCAGACCCGCGGCTGGTTCTACACGATGCACGTGCTGGCCACCGCGTTGTTCGACCGGCCGGCGTTCCGTAACTGCCTCTCGCACGGCATCCTGCTCGGCGAGGACGGCCGGAAGATGTCGAAGTCGCTGCGGAACTATCCGGACGTCTATCGGGTCTTCGACACGTACGGCTCGGACGCCATGCGCTGGATGCTGATGTCCTCGCCGGTGCTGCGGGGCGGCGACATGCCGGTCACCGAGGTGGCGATCCGCGACTCCGTACGGCAGGTGCTGCTCCCGCTCTGGAACGTCTATTACTTCTTCACCCTTTATGCCAACGCGTCGGGCTACGAGGCGAAACTTCGGGCGGATTCCACTCATCTGCTCGACCGTTACATCCTGGCCAAGACCGGCGAGCTGGTCGCCGCGGTGCAAACCCACCTCGACGAGTACGACATTTCCGGAGCGGCGCAGGATATCCGGTCGTATCTCGACGCGCTCACCAACTGGTACGTCCGCCGATCGAGGGACCGCTTCTGGGCCGGCGACGAGGACGCGTTCGACACCCTCGCGACCGTGCTCGAGACGGTCTGCCGGGTCGTGGCGCCGCTCGCCCCGCTCACCGCCGAGGAGATCTGGCGCGGCCTCACCGGCGGCCGCTCGGTGCACCTCACCGACTGGCCCGAGGCCGCGGGCTTCCCGGCCGACCACGCGCTGGTCGCCTCGATGGACGCGATCCGGGAGGTGGCCTCGGCCGCGCTGTCCCTGCGCAAGGCCCGGGCGCTGCGGGTCCGGCTGCCGCTGGCCAAGCTCACCGTGGCGACCGCCGACGCGGGCGCCCTGTCGAGCCTCGGCGACCTGCTGGCCGACGAGGTCAACGTCAAGGAGGTCGTCTTCACCGACGACGTCGCCGCGTACTGCGAACAGGTTCTGACCGTGGTGCCCCGCGCCCTCGGCCCGCGCCTCGGCAAGCAGGTGCAGCAGGTCATCCAGGCGGTGAAGAAGGGCGAGTGGCAGCTGGTCGACGGCGCGCCGGTCGCCGCCGGGGTCACGCTCGCCGACGGCGAGTACGAGCTGAAGCTGGTCGCCGCCGACGTGGCCAACTCGGCGCCGCTGCCGGCCGGCGCCGGCGTGGTCGTGCTCGACACCGTGGTCACCCCGCAGCTGCTGGCCGAGGGCCTGGCCCGCGACGTGATCCGGGTGGTCCAGCAGGCCCGCCGGGACGCGGCCCTGGACGTCTCGGACCGGATCGAGCTGACCGTGTCGGCGACCGACGCCGTGCGGCTCGCGGTCGAGGCGCACCGGGACTTCGTGGCCGGCGAGACGCTGGCGACCTCGGTCGGTTTCGTGCCGGCCGGGGCGCAGGGTTTCAGCGGCGAGGTCGGCGACGGCGAGGAGATCACGGTGGCCGTGGGGCGCGCCAACCGGTGAATCCGTGAACCCGGTCCGGACATTTGCCGCCTGTGTGGTGAATGTCCGGCCGGGTCGGCAACATCGACGGGGACTTCCGGGGTGCGGTCCGATAACCTCACACCACCCCACTATTCGCACGACCCGTTCCACCGGAGGATCCCCAGTTGCCGCTGCTCTACTCAATCGGCAAGCTCACCGTCGGCAATCTGCTGAAGGTCGGCTGGCGGCCGCACGTCGAGGGCCTTGATTTCGTGCCGCGCACCGGCGGCGCGATCTTCGCGGGCAACCACCTCTCGGTCGCCGACGAGCTGTTCCTGGGCGCGGTCGTTCCCCGCCACCTCGCGTTCTGGGCCAAGTCCGACTACTTCGACGGCACCGGCGTCGGCGGCTGGTTCACCCGCAACCTGCTCAACGGGCTGGGCGCGATCCGGGTGCAGCGCGCCGGCGGCCGCGACGCCCTCGCCGCCTTCGACGGGGCGATCCCGGTGCTCAAGTCCGGCGACATGGTCGTGGTCTACCCCGAGGGCACGCGCTCTCCCGACGGGCGTCTCTACCGCGGCCGTACGGGGGTGGCCCGCCTGGCCGTCGGCGCCGGTGTCCCGATCATCCCGGTCGGCATGCTCGGCACCGAGAAGGTCCAGCCCATCGGCCAGCCGTACCCGATGCCGTTCCGCGGCAAGATCACGGTCAAGTTCGGCAAGCCGATCGACGTGACCGGCCGCGCCGACGACCGCACCTCGCTGCGCGCCCTCACCGACGAGGTGATGGCCGAGATCCAGAAGCTGACCGGCCAGGAGTACGTGCCGCGCTACGCCCCCGCGAAGAAGCCGGCCGGCGAGAGCTAGGGCGGCCGCTCAGCCCGGGGTCAGCACCGCGGTGCGGAGGCGGCCGACCAGCTCGGCGCTGTCGTCGATCGAGCGGCGGGTCAGCAGGACCGTGGCCATGCTGCCGTGGTCGGCCCAGGCGCAGACCACCACCGCGGCGCCGTTCGCCCGGCCGACGCCGCAGCTCTCGTGGGCGCCGGTCTCGCCGAGGCTGTAGGACTGCACCTCGTCGAGGCCGAACTCGTCGCTCAGCCGGTCGAGCTGCGTGCGGACGTCACTCTTCGGGGTGAATCGGAAGCCGGTGATGCCGAAGACGGTGACCCGCTTGCCGCGGCTGTCGCCGTAGACGCCGGCGAACGCCGTGCCGTCCCGGGCCTCGGCCGACCGCAGCTCGGTGGCCAGTCGCTCGGCCGCCTTCTTGCTGGCGCTGTCGTCGCGCAGGCTCAGGTCGGAGAAGTCGGTCGGCAGGTCGGCCGACACCGGATATTGCCGGGCCGCCGGGAACTGGAGATAGGCGAACGGGCCGCCGCAGCAGCACAGCACGCCGAGCGCGGCGATGAGGAACAGCCGGCCGCGGCGGCGCTTGCGGCGCGGGGGCGGGAGGGGGCGCGGCGGCTGCGGCGGCCCGGCCCAGGGCGGGCGGGGCGGCAGCGCCGGGCGCGCCTGCACCGGCACGCGGTTGGCCGGGGGGAGTGCGCGGAGGGCCTTCTCGCGGGCCTTGCGCTCGCGGCGGCTGAGCTTGGGCGGATTCCGGTACGGCGGCGGCCCCGGCGGCGTTTTGTAGGCCGGCGGCGGTTTCTGGGCCTGCGGCGTTGCGTGGGCCTGCGGCGTTGTGTGGGCCTGCGGCGGATTGTGGGCCGGAGGGGGTGCCGGGGCGGCGGGCGGCTCGGCCCTGGTGGGCGCCGGGGCCTCGATCCTCGTGGGCGGGAGCGGCGCCTCGACCCTCGTCGGCGGGAGCGGCGCCTCGGGCACGGCCGGGAACGGGTCGACCGGCGTGTCGTGCCCGGCCCATGGGTCGACGGCCGGGATCGCGGCCCGCTCGTCGTCCTCCTCCTCCGGCTCGGGCCGGCGGCGGGTCCACCGCGGCTTCTTCGGCGTGGGCGGCGGGACGGCCGCCGATCCGCTCCAGCGCGCCGGAGCGTCCACCGTCGACGACTCCGTGCGGCCCTCGACACGGGTCGGATCACGCTCGGGCGCCGGGCGAGTGCCGTCCGGCTCCTGGTCGGTCATCCGTCGATCTCTCCTTCGCTGCGTCTTCCGCCAGGTTAGAAGCGGTGCGCCAGCCCGCCGAACGGAACGGACCGGACGCCAAACGTGAACGACGGACAGACTGGGCGATGTGCGAAACGGATCGGAGCCGTATGGTTACCCAGACATGAGAACAACCCAGAGAAACGCCGTCACGTTGACCGGCAACGACGCCGGTCAGCCGATGATGTTCGCGCATGGGTATGGGTGCGACCAGAACATGTGGCGCCTCATCGTTCCCGCGTTCCAGGACACCTATCGGCTGGTTCTGTTCGACCACGTCGGTAACGGCAAATCCGACTTGTCGGCCTACGACGACGCGAAGTACTCCACTCTCGACGGCTACGCCGACGACGTCCTGGAGATCCTGCACGAGAACGACCTGTGGGACGTGATCTTCGTCGGCCACTCGGTGAGCTCGATGATCGGCGTGCTGGCGGCGAACAAGGAGCCCGAGCGCTTCGCCAAGCTGGTGCTGATCGGCCCCTCGCCGCGCTACATCGACACGCCGGCCGAGAGCTACACCGGCGGCTTCGCCCGCGAGGACATCGAGTCCCTGCTCGACTCGCTCGACTCCAACTACCTCGGCTGGTCCAGCCAGATGGCCCCGGTCATCATGGGCAACCCCGACCGGCCCGAGCTGGGCGAGGAGCTGACCAACAGCTTCTGCCGCACCGATCCGGAGATCTCCAAGAAGTTCGCGCGGGCCACGTTCCTCTCCGACAATCGCGACGACCTCCTGAAGCTGCGGACGCCTTCGCTGATCCTGCAATGCTCGGACGATGTGATCGCGCCCGCGGTCGTCGGCGACTACGTTCATAAGCACACCGCGGGCAGCACCCTGGTGCAGATGAACGCGACCGGCCACTGTCCCAACCTCAGCGCGCCGGAGGAGACGATCGACGCGATGAAGGCCTGGTTGTAGAGCGGATCGTGAGTGACTCTGGTGGGCCGGACGTGACGCAGGAGTTGCGCCTGCCCTGGGACGACGACCCGGAAGACCTGTACGAGCACGCGCCGTGCGGGTACCTGACGACGCTCCCCGACGGCACCATCGTCAAGGTCAATCAAACGTTCCTGACCTGGACCGGTTACCAGCGCGGCGACCTGGTCGGGCATCGCCGCTTCCGGGACCTGCTCAGCTCGGGCGGCCAGATCTACCACGAGACCCACTACGCGCCGCTGCTGCGCATGCAGGACGAGGTGCACGAGCTGGCCTTCGAGGTGGTCTGCGCGGACGGCCGCAAGCTCCCCACGCTGGTCAACTCGGTCCTGTCCCGCGACGCCGAGCGGGAGCCGCGGGCCATCCGCACGATGGTCTTCAACGCCACCGAGCGGCGGGGATACGAGCAGGAGCTGCTGTACGCGCGAAAGCGTGCCGAGGACTCCGAGCGGCGCGTGCGCGTTCTCCAGCAGATCGTCGCCGACCTGTCCGCGGCGCCGACCGAGGCCGAGGTCGCCGAGGCCGTGGTGCGCGCGCCCGAGCCCGCCTTCGGCGCCGCGAGCAGCAGCATCTACCTGGTCGACGCCGAGCGGGACACGATCGTCGCCGTCGCCTCGACCGACCCCACCACCGGCAACTGGGACGACATGCCCCGTTCCTCGCCGCGGGCGGTGGCCCGGGTGGCCGAGCGCGGCGACCTGCACGTGGTCGCCTCGCTCAGCGAGGCCAAGGAGCACTTCCCCGACCTGGTCGACAGCATGCGCAAGTCGGGCCGCAACACGGTGGTGCTGCTGCCGCTGACCACCGGCCCGTCCGAGGAGCACGCCACCGCCGAGACGCTCGGGGTGCTGGCGTTCAGCTTCACCGGCGAGCGCTCGCTCTCGGTCGCCGAGCTGCGGGTCGTCCGGCTGCTCGGCCAGCAGGCCGGCCAGGCCCTCGACCGCGCCCGGCTCTACGACGACGCCCGCCGCCGCGAGGAGCGGGCCACGTTCCTGGCCGAGACCACCCGCTCGCTCGACGAGCTGCACCGGCTGCTGCCGCGGGCCCGCCGGCTGGTCGACCGCGTGGTGCCGGAGATCGCCGACTGGGCGTCGGTGCGGCTCGCGGTCGGCCCGACCGGCGTGGTCGAGGAGGCCGGCGGCCCGCAGCCGGACGCCGACCTGCTCGCCGAGGCGATGGCCCGGGCCACCGCGGCCTGCGTGCCGGTCTTCCCGGCCGACGACGACAAGGTCGCGTTCGTGGTGCTGCCGCTGACCGCCCGCGGCCGGGTGCTCGGCACGCTGTCGCTGCGGATGGCGCCCGACCGCCGGGGGATCGCGGACGAGCGGCGGTTCCTCACCGAGCTGGCCGACCGCTCCGGGCTCGCCCTGGAGAACGCCCGCCTCTACGAGCAGGAGCGGCAGGTCGCCCGTACGCTCCAGCGCAGCCTGCTCGCGGCCGACCTGCCCGGCGGCGACGCCCGGTTCTCGGTCGAGACCCACTACCAGGCGGCCGGGCAAGATCTGGAGGTCGGCGGCGACTGGTACGACGCCTTCCTCATCCACGCCGACAAGCTGGCCATCGTGGTCGGCGACGTGGTCGGCCGGGGCATCGACGCGGCCACCACCATGGGCCAGCTGCGCAGCGCGATCCGGGCGCTGGCCGACACCGCGGCCGGCCCGGCCCGCCTGCTCGAGGGGCTCGACCGGTTCGTCGAGCGGGTCGAGACCGCGCGCATGGCGACCGTGGCCTACGTCGAGGTCGACCTGGCCGCGGGCGAGGCCGTCTACGCCTGCGCCGGCCACCTGCCGCCGCTGCTGCAGGAGCCGGCCGGCTCGCCCGAGTTCCTGCTCCAGGGCCGCTCGGCGCCCCTCGGCTCCCGGGCCGGCGACACCAAGCGCACCGAGCAGCGGCGGCGCATGCCGGCCGGAAGCCGGCTGCTGCTCTACACCGACGGCCTCATCGAGCGGCGTACGCGCCCGCTCGACAAGGGTTTCGAGCTGCTCGCCCGCGAGTTCGGCCGCCGCCGGGACGCGCCGCTGCAGGGCCTCACCGCCGGCCTGGCCGACATGCTGGTCGGCCGCGACCACCCCGACGACGTCTGCCTGCTCTGCCTGACCCTGGGCACCGAGGAACGGATCGAGCGCACGATCAGCGCCGACCGCATGCAGATCGCCCTGCTCCGCGCCGACCTGCGCGGCTGGCTGGTCTCGCACGGCGTCGAGCCCGAGACCCGGGACGCGGTGCTGCTGGCCTGCTCCGAGGCGGTGGCCAACGCGATCGAGCACGGCTACCGGGACGACCCGTTCGGCATGATCGACGTGGTCGCCACGGTGACCACCGACGCGGTCGAGGTGCGGGTCACCGATCGCGGCACGTGGCGTGGCGCGGTCACCGACGTGGCCCGCGGCCGGGGCCTCCAGCTGATCCGCGAGTCGATGGACCAGGTGCTCTTCGACCGCAGCGACGGCACCACGGTGACCATGCGGCGGGCCCGGGAGGCGGATTGACCGACCAGTGGGTGCGCTTCTCGAAGGTCGGTGACGCCGAGCTGGTCAGCCTCACCGGCGAGATCGACCTGGCCAACTCGGGCGAGATCGGCAAGGCGATCGTGCGCCAGGTGCGGGAGGCGGGCAAGGTGCTGATCGACCTGACCACGGTCTCGTTCCTGGACAGCGCCGGGGTGCGGCTGCTGGACGCGCTGGTCGGTGATCTCGAGTCGCACGGCAAGAGCACCCGGCTGGTGGTCGGCGAGCGCGGCGCGGCCCGGATGACCCTTCAGCTTTGCGCCTTTCGCGAGGATGTCCTGACCACCGACCTCGACCGGGCCGCGGCCGAGCTGGCGACCTAGTCCGCGTACCCTGGACTCCCATGAGTGCACGTTCCGTCTTCCCGCAGCTCGAGCAGCTGCTGCCCCGGGTCAGCAAACCGATCCAATACGTGGGTGGCGAGCTCGGCGCCGTCGTCAAGGACTGGGACGCGACCACCGTCCGCTGGGCGCTGATGTATCCGGACGCGTACGAGGTCGGCCTGCCCAACCAGGGCGTCCAGATCCTCTACGAGGTGCTCAACGAGCAGCCCGACGTGCTCGCCGAGCGGACGTACGCGGTCTGGCCCGACCTCGAGGCGCTGATGCGCGAGCACGGCGTGCCGCAGTTCACCGTCGACGCGCACCGCCCGGTCCGCGACTTCGACGTGCTCGGCCTGTCGTTCGCCACCGAGCTCGGCTATACGAACATGCTGAGCGCCCTCGACCTCGCCGGCATCCCGCTGCTGTCCGCCGATCGCGGCGACGACGACCCGATCGTGCTGGCCGGCGGCCACGCCAGCTTCAACCCGGAGCCGATCGCCGACTTCCTCGACGCGGCCGTGCTCGGCGACGGCGAGGAGGCCGTCCTCGAGATCAGCGGCATCATCCGCGAGTGGAAGGCCGAGGGCAGCCCCGGCGGCCGTGACGAGCTGCTGCTGCGCCTGGCCCGCACCGAGAGCATCTACGTCCCGCGCTTCTACGACGTCGACTACCTGCCCGACGGCCGCATCCAGCGGGTCGTGCCCAACCGCCCGGACGTCCCGTTCCGGGTCGCCAAGCGCACGACCATGGATCTCGACGCCTGGCCCTACCCCAAGAAGCCGCTGGTCCCGCTGGCCGAGACGGTCCACGAGCGGTACGCGGTGGAGATCTTCCGGGGCTGCACCCGGGGCTGCCGCTTCTGCCAGGCCGGCATGATCACCCGCCCGGTCCGGGAGCGGTCGATCACCACCGTGGGTCAGATGGTGAAGGAGGGCCTCGAGTTCTCCGGCTTCTCCGAGGTCGGCCTGCTCTCGCTCTCCAGCGCCGACCACTCCGAGATCGGCGACATGTGCTCCGGCCTCGCCGAGCAGTACGCGGACACCAACGTCTCGCTGTCGCTGCCGTCGACCCGGGTGGACGCGTTCAACATCGACCTGGCCCAGGAGCTGTCCCGCAACGGGCGGCGCACCGGCCTCACGTTCGCCCCCGAGGGCGGCTCCGAGCGCATCCGCAAGGTCATCAACAAGATGGTGACCGAGGAAGACCTGATCCGGACGGTCGTCACCGCCTACACCAACGGCTGGCGGCAGGTGAAGCTCTACTTCATGTGCGGCCTGCCCACCGAGACCGACGACGACGTGCTGCAGATCGGCCGGATGGCGCACGAGGTCATCAAGGCCGGCCGGGCCGCGACCGGCACCAAGGACATCCGCTGCACGGTGTCGATCGGCGGCTTCGTGCCCAAGCCGCACACCCCGTTCCAGTGGGCGCCGATGGCCCGTCCCGAGGTGATCGACAACCGGCTCCGGCTGCTCAAGCAGGAGATCAACAGCGACCGCTCGCTGGGCCGGGCGATCGGGTACCGCTACCACGACGGCGAGCCGTCGCTGATCGAGGGCCTGCTCTCCCGGGGCGATCGCCGCGTCGGTTCGGTGATCCGGCGTGTCTGGGAAAAAGGCGGACGTTTCGACGGGTGGAGCGAGCATTTTTCGTACGCCCGATGGATCGAAGCGGCCTCCGAGGTGCTCCCGGCGTTCGGCGTCGACATCGACTGGTTCACCACCCGCGAGCGCGACCAGGCCGAGGTGCTCCCCTGGGACCACCTCGACTCGGGCCTCGACAAGGACTGGCTCTGGCAGGACTGGCAGGACTCGCTCAACCAGTACGAGCAGGACGACTGCCGCTGGACCCCGTGCTTCGACTGCGGCGTCTGCCCGTCGATGGACACCGAGATCCAGATCGGTCCGACCGGCAAGAAGCTGCTGCCCCTGACCCCGGTGAACAACCTGCGGGTCCCCGCTTAGGAGTAGGACAATTCCCCCGAAGAACCAGCCTCCGGGCGGCCAGGCCCCGGTCGTCCAGCGGATCCGCCTCCGTTATGCGAAACGCGGCCCCCTGCGTTTCACATCACACCGCGATTTCGCCCGGGCGTTCGAGCGGGCGCTGCTGCGTGCCGCGGTGCCGATCGGCTATTCCCAGGGCTTCACCCCACACCCCAAGATTTCGTACGCGTCGGCCGCCCCGACCGGGGTCGGCAGCGAGGCGGAGTACCTGGAGATCGGTCTGCGCGCCGAGGTCGACCCGGAAGAGCTGCGTGTCGCGCTGGACGCGGCCCTGTCGCCCGGGCTCGACGTGCTCGAGGCCGTGGTGGCCGGCGCGGGCAGCCTGGCCGACCGGATCGACGCCTCGCAGTGGCGGCTGGAGCTGCCCTCGGTCGAGCCGGCGGTGGCGGCCGCGGCCGTCCAGAGCTTCCTCGACACGGCCGAGGTGCTGGTCGAGCGCATGACCAAGCAGGGACGACGGTCCTTCGACGCCCGCGCGGCAGTGACCCACATCGCTGTGACCGAGCAGTCCGACCTACCTTCCGGGGCGGACGGCACACCGTGTGCGATAATCGACCTTGTCGTACGACAGGTAACGCCCGCCGTGCGACCCGATGACGTCCTTTCCGGCCTGCGCGTCGTGGCTGGCCTGGAGCCGCCGGTGCCCCCACGGGTGACCCGGCTGGCCCAGGGCACGCTGACCGCACAGGGGGAGATCGTCGATCCGTTGGACGCGGATCGCGCCGTCATCGGAGGGCGCTAGCTGCATTCCGGCCGGCGCCCGACCGGCAGACTTCGGCCGCCCGTCCGCCTACCGGCCGGGACCGAAACACTTGCGGCAGCCCTGCGTGGCAGCGCTCACACGCGCCCGGGGCGGCCAGAACTGGAGAGCGCCCCATGCTCGATAACGAGCCACAGGGCGGTGAAACGAGCGGAGTCACTAATCCGCCCGCCGAGACCGCCGATAGCACCACTGCCCCTGCGCGTAAGCGCACTACCCGCCGGAAGGCCGCGGCGCCCGCCGCCGCTGCTTCAGCCGAGCCCGACGCCTCGACCGAGCCCAACGCCTCGGCCGAGCCCGGTGCTTCAGCCGAGCCCGGCGCCTCGACCGAGCCCGGCTCGGCTGCCGAAATCGCGGCCACCGAGACTCCGGTCAAACCGGTGAAGGCGACCCGCAGTCGCCGCAAAGCGGCCGCCCCGGCGGCCGCGGCGGCCCCGCCCGCCGACGAACCCGCAGCATCGACGTCGGCCACGTCCGGGCCGGCCGCCGAGGCTGGGGAGGCTCCGCCCGCCGAAGCGCCGGTGAAGGCGACCCGCGCTCGCCGCAAGAAGGCCGCCGCCCCGGCCGCGACGCCCGAGCCCGAGCCGGCCACTGCCACCGCCGCCATCGCCGAGCCCGCGGCCGTCACCGGGACCGCGTCCGTCACCGGGACGGCCGTGACCGAGCCGGTCGTGCCGATCGAGCCGCTTCTCGCCGGCGAGGAGCCGGTCGAGGAGGAAGAGGCCGAGGCGCAGGTCGCGAGCCCGATCGTCGGCGTGATCCCGCTGGACGCCGACTTCGTCGAGGAGGAGAAGCCGAGCCGCCGGTCCCGCCGCGGCGCGCTGCCTCCCGCCGTACTCTTCATGCCGCCGGACCCCACCGAGGCCGAGCCGGTCGCCCCGGTCAGCCGCCGCACCCGCCGCGGTGCCGCCGCGGCCGCCGTCCCGGTCGTGACGCCCGCCGCCGAGACCGAGGTCATCAAGCCTGAGGCCGCCGTGGCCGAGGTTCCCGTCGAGGAGCCGGCCGAGGGCGCCCGCCGCAGCCGTCGCCGCCGTCGGGGCGCGGCCGCCGACGAGCCGGTCGAGGCCGTCGCGGCCGAGACCGCCGAGGTCATCGACGACGTGGACGAGACCGCCGACGACGTCGAGGACGGTGTCGAGGACGGCGCCGACGACGACTCCGACGACGAGTTCGGCTCCGGCCGCCGTCGCCGCCGCCGGGGCCGCCGTGGTCGTGGCCGGGGCAAGGGCCCGGCCGACGACGACGAGGCCGCCGACGTCGAGGAGGACGCCGAGGCCTCGGTCGAGGACGAGAACGAAGAGGACGAGGGCGCCGAGGAGGGTGACGGCGTCACCCGCCGTCGTCGTCGCCGGCGCCGCAAGGGCTCGGGCGGCGACGCCGAGACCGGCGGTATCGAGGACGGCGTGCACACCGTCGTGCGGGTGCGCGAGCCGCGCCGCACCGACGAGGTGCAGGGCGTCTCCGGCTCGACCCGGCTCGAGGCCAAGCGCCAGCGTCGCCGGGACGGCCGCGAGCAGCGCCGCACCCGGCCGCCGATCCTGAGCGAGTCCGAGTTCCTGGCCCGCCGCGAGGCGGTCGACCGGGTCATGGTCGTCCGGCAGAAGCCCGACCGCATCCAGATCGCCGTGCTCGAGGACGGCGTCCTGGTCGAGCACTACGTGTCCCGGATCAGCTCGGGCACCATGGTCGGCAACGTCTACCTGGGCAAGGTGCAGAACGTGCTGCCCAGCATGGAGGCGGCGTTCGTCGACGTCGGCCGGGGCCGCAACGCGGTCCTCTACGCCGGCGAGGTCAACTGGGACGCCACCGGCCTGGAAGGGCGTGCCCGCTCGATCGAGCAGGCGCTCAAGTCCGGCGACTCGGTGCTGGTGCAGGTCACCAAGGACCCGATCGGGCACAAGGGCGCCCGGCTGTCGAGCCACATCGCGCTCTCCGGCCGGCACCTGGTCTACGTGCCCAACGGCAACGCGTCCGGGATCAGCCGCAAGCTGCCCGACACCGAGCGCAAGCGCCTGCGGGACGTGCTCAAGAAGCTGGTGCCGGACGGCGCCGGCGTGATCGTGCGGACCGCGGCCGAGGGCGCGAGCGAGGACGAACTCGCCCGCGACGTCAAGCGCCTGCAGGCCCAGTGGGAGGAGATCCAGCGCAAGGCCGCCGAAGGCCACGCGCCGGTCGCCCTCTCCGAGGAGCCCGACCTGGTCATCCGGGTCGTCCGGGACCTCTTCAACGAGGACTTCCGCGAGCTGGTGGTGCAGGGCGACCAGGCGTACGCCGAGGTCGAGAACTACCTCAACTCGGTGTCGCCGGACCTGGTCGAGCGCCTGCACCGGTACACCGGGGTCGCGGACGTCTTCGCCGACAAGCGGATCGACGAGCAGATCCTCAAGGGCCTCGACCGCAAGGTGTTCCTGCCCTCGGGCGGCCACCTGGTGATCGACCGCACCGAGGCGATGACGGTCGTGGACGTCAACACCGGCAAGTACACCGGCGCCGGGGGCAACCTCGAGGAGACGGTCACCCGGAACAACCTCGAGGCGGCCGAGGAGATCGTGCGCCAACTGCGGCTGCGCGACCTCGGCGGCATCGTGGTGATCGACTTCATCGACATGGTGCTGGAGAGCAACCGCGAGCTGGTGCTGCGGCGGCTCACCGAGTGCCTGGGCCGCGACCGGACCAAGCACCAGGTCACCGAGATCACCTCGCTCGGCCTGGTGCAGATGACCCGTAAGCGGATCGGCTCGGGCCTGCTCGAGGCGTTCAGCGAGACCTGCGACCACTGCAAGGGCCGCGGCGTGCTGATCCACACCGAGCCGGTGCCGGAGAAGCGAACCAACGGCGGCGGCGGCGCGGGCAGCCAGGTCAAGGCGGTCGCCGCGGCGGCCACCCGCACCGAGCAGCCCCCGCAGCAGCAGCCCGCGGCCACCAAGTCGCGGCGCCGTCGCGGCGGTTCGTCGGAGACCGCCCCGGCGGCCGCCGAGACGCCGATCGCCGAGGTGCCGATCGCCGACGTGCCGGTAGCCCAGTCGCCGGTAGCCCAGTCGCCGGTTGCCCAGTCGCCTCGGCATGACGGTGACGACCCGGTGGCCGAGACGGCGGGCCTGCCCCACGTCAGCTCGGGCGTGATCGGATCGGGCATCGTCCAGGCCGGCGCCCCGGCCCCGGCCTCCGCCGACCAGGACGACGAATACGACATCAGCGGCTACGACCTGTCCCGCTACGACCAGCCCGCGTCCCCGGCCGATCCGGCCGAACCGATCGAGCCCTTGCAGCTGACCGGCGCGGACGACCCGGACGCCGCCGACGAGGACGACGAAGAGGACGACGACGAGCCGGTAGGCGCCGGCGCCGGCGGCCGCCGGCGTTCCCGCCGAGGCGGCACCAGGCGGCGCACCCGCCCGTAAGGGCTTGTGGACAACGCCCGGAAAGTGTCAGACCCAGCTGTTTGAATCCACCCCCACCCGACGAGGGTGGGGGTGGATTCGTTCGAGGGTGGTGTGGCTTCGTTCGACGGTCGGGGTGGCTTCGTTCCGGCGGTGTCGAAAGCCATTCGGTAAAGAAACTTAACTGCCAGGGCGCTGACCCTCATCGAAGTCGGCTACCCTGCGGGGATCGATCACCCTGTCCCCCGAGGAGACCGACCCCCGATGCGACGCCTCATCCCCCTGCTGGCCCTTCCCGTCCTCGCCATCGCCGGGTGCTCCGGCAGCGGCGACACCACGGCCGGCGCGACCCCGAACGTCGGCGCCTCAGTCTCCGGGGCCACCGCCGCGGCGCCGGAGCCGGTCGACCCCTCCGTCGCGGCCGAGGCCGACAAAGCGCTCTCCGGCAACACCAAGGCCATCTGCGCGCAGGCCGAGCGCACCAGCACCAACTTCGGGCAGACCTTCATCGCCGACCTGCAGATGCAGATCGAGGCGGCCGGCCAGGGCGCGGGGGCCAAGGCGCAGGCGCAGGAGAAGATCGATCGGGACGTCTCCAGTTACTCGTCGGCGCTCTCCGGCATGGCCCAGCTCGCCGACAACAAGGCGCTCAAGACGGCCCTGACCCAGATGAGCAAGCAGGTCACGGCGCTCAAGGGCGACGTGACCAAGCTCAACGCCGACAAGATGTCGGCGATCACGGGTAACCTCGACAAGGCCTGCGGCAAGAGCTGACCTCACCCGGTTTGGGTTCCGCCCCGCCGATGAAGTACGCTTGCCGACGGCGCTTTTCCATGCGCCGTGCGCCCGTGGCAAGCGATGTCGAACGACGAAGGTTGAACGACAACGGCAGTCCGGGGCCTGCACCATCCGCCAAGCAGCGGTCTTCGCTGCGCAAGTCTCAGGGAGTCCGCGTCCGATGTACGCGATCGTCAAGACCGGCGGCAAGCAGTACAAGGTTGCCGAGGGCGACGTGATCGAGGTCGAGAAGCTCGCGGGCGTGCCCGGCGATGCGCTCACGCTCGCCGCAGTCCTCCTCGTCGACGGTGACAACCTGGTGACCGACGCGGCCAAGCTTGCCAAGGTAACGGTGTCCGGCGAGATCGCCGAGCACACCAAGGGTCCGAAGATCCGGATCCACAAGTTCAAGAACAAGACCGGCTACCACAAGCGCCAGGGTCACCGCCAGCCGCTGACCCGCGTCAAGGTGACCGGCATCAAGAGCGGGAAGTAGGGGCGGATCACTCATGGCTCACAAAAAGGGTGCATCCAGCTCGCGCAACGGCCGTGACTCCGCCGCCCAGCGGCTCGGCGTCAAGCGGTTCGGCGGCCAGCTGGTCAACGCCGGCGAGATCCTGATCCGTCAGCGGGGCACGAAGTTCCACCCGGGCGACCTCGTCGGCCGTGGCGGCGACGACACGCTGTTCGCGCTGGCCACCGGCAACGTGCTCTTCGGCACGAACCGTGGCCGCAAGACCGTCAGCATCGTTCCGGTCTCGGAGTAAGTTTCTTCCCAAGCGGGCCACGGACCCTCGGGTCCGCGGCCCGCTTGTGTTTTTCAGAGATTCTGGAGTTGAGCAAGTGACCACGTTCGTCGACCGGGTCGTGCTGCACCTGCAGGCGGGTGACGGCGGGCACGGCTGCGTCTCGGTGCGCCGGGAGAAGTTCAAGCCGCTCGGCGGCCCCGACGGCGGCAACGGCGGGCACGGCGGCAGCGTCACGCTGGTCGTCGACCCGCAGCAGCACACGCTGCTCGACTTCCACTTCCACCCGCACGTCAAGGCCAACAACGGCGGCGGCGGCGCGGGCGCCAACCGCGACGGCGCCAACGGCAAGGACCTCGTGCTCGAGGTGCCGGACGGCACGGTCGTGATGACCGAGGACGGCGAGGTGCTGGCCGACCTGGTCGGCGCCGGCACCACCTTCGACGTGGCCCGCGGCGGCCGCGGCGGCCGCGGCAACGCCTCGCTGGCCAACACCCGCCGCAAGGTGCCCGGCTTCGCCGAGCTGGGCGAGCCCGGCGACCGCCTCGACGTCGTGCTCGAGCTCAAGAGCGTCGCCGACGTCGGCCTGGTCGGCTTCCCGTCGGCCGGCAAGTCCTCGC
Organism: Actinoplanes sp. NPDC051537; assembly: GCF_055586105.1. NCBI lineage: Bacteria > Bacillati > Actinomycetota > Actinomycetes > Micromonosporales > Micromonosporaceae > Actinoplanes > Actinoplanes sp. NPDC051537. The sequence goes on along the minus strand of NZ_JBVJIU010000018.1, from coordinate 205,962 downwards.
TGATCTCGGTGATGTCGGCGGCCAAGCCCAAGATCGCCGACTACCCGTTCACCACGCTGGTGCCCAACCTGGGCGTGGTGCAGGCCGGTGACCAGACGTTCACCGTCGCCGACGTGCCCGGTCTCATCCCGGGCGCGGCCACCGGCAAGGGCCTGGGCATGCAGTTCCTGCGGCACATCGAGCGCACCTCGGTGCTCGTGCACGTGCTCGACGCGGCGGCGCCCGAGATCGAGCGCGACCCGCTGGCAGATCTGGACGCGATCGAGGCCGAGCTGGCGGCGTACGGCGGCCTGGAAGATCGTCCGCGCATCGTGGTGCTCAACAAGATCGACATTCCGGACGGCCGCGACCTCGCCGAGATGGTCCGCCCCGACCTCGAGGCCCGCGGCTACCGGGTCTTCGAGGTCAGCGCCGTCACCCGCGAGGGCCTCAAGGAGCTGGTGTACGCGCTGGCCGCCGTCGTCGAGGAGCACCGGCTGGCCACGCCGCCGGCCGAGCCGACCCGGGTCATCGTGCGCCCGAAGGCGGTCGACGAGAGCGGCTTCACCGTCGAGCAGGACGCGGACGGCGTCTTCGTGGTGCGCGGCGCCAAGGTCGAGCGCTGGATCCGGCAGACGAACTTCGACAACGACGAGGCGATCGGCTACCTGGCCGACCGGCTCGAGCGCCTCGGCGTCGAGGACCAGCTGGCCAAGAAGGGCGCTCAGCCCGGCGACCCGGTGCGCATCGCCGAGCGCGAGTTCGACTGGCAGCCCAACGCGGGCGAGTTCCACGCCGGCCCGCGCGGCACCGACGCCCGCCTCGAGGACGAAGCCCACCGGGCCACCGCGGCGCAGCGGCTCGCCGCTCGCAAGGCCCGCCGGGTCCGGGGCGACGAGGAGCTGCTGCACATGTCGGCGGACGGCACGGTCACGTCGATGGCGAACGCTCAGCGGCCGGTGCTGGTCACCGAGGCGGACGATGAGGACGACACCGGCGAATAGGACGTAGTCCAGCTTCGCGCAACCATCCGGAAAGGGTGCTCGCTTAGTGTCACCCTCGTGCTGATCGAATCCCGCCCCGGCCTCGACCCGGAACTTGCCGCGCTGGTCACGGCCCAGCAGCGGGAGATGAGCACGACGTTCCGGCCGTCCGATGACGCGGCGTATCTGGTGGCGGTGCTCGGCGGGCGCGCGGTGGCGTACGGCGCCTGGCGGGCCGTCTCGGAGCGGGTGGCCGAGCTGAGGCGGATGTACGTGCGCCCGTCGTTCCGGGGCCGCGGCATCGCCCGGCAGCTGATCGTCGCGATCGAGGAGGAGGCCCTCGCCGCGGGCCGGCCGGTGATCCGGCTCGATGTCGGCAGCTGCCTACCCGCGGCGATCGCCCTCTACCAGTCGGCGGGGTATCACGAGATTCCGCACGTGAGTGATCCGCACACCGTGCGCTTCGAGAAGAAACTTCCCGCGTTAGTCCAGTAGCCCGATCGCGGCCCGGGTCCGGCGTACGGTCGCAAGCGCCGCAGGCCGCACCCGGGCCTTGCCCTCCGCCAGCATCTCGCGCACGTAGCCGGGATCGTCGGAAAGCTCGGCGTGCCGCTTGCGAATGGGCGTGAGCAGGGCATCCACCGCGTCCGTGACGTCACGCTTGAGGGCGCCGTACGACGAGTAATCAGCACTGGAGACGCCGGTGCACGCGGACAGGATCTCCAGCAGGTTGGTGACGCCGGGCTGACCCGCCCGGTCGTGCCGGACGACGCCCAGCGTGTCGGTGACCGCCCGGGAGATCGTCTTGCGGATCACCTCGGGCGGGTCGAGCAGCCCGATCCGGCCGGCCGCCGAGGCGCTGCTCTTGCTCATCTTGGCGGTCGGCTCGGCCAGGTCCATGATCCGCGACGCCGACTCGGGCCGGATCCCCTCGGGCACCGTGAACGTCGGGCCGTAGCGGCCGTTGAACCTGGTCGCGAGCGTGCGGGCGAGCTCGAGATGCTGGCTCTGGTCCTCGCCGACGGGCACCTGGTTGACGTCGTGGACCAGGATGTCGGCGGCCATCAGCACGGGATAGGTGAGCAGGCTGAGCCGGACCGCACCGTTCGCCGACTTCTCCTTGAACTGGATCATGCGGGCCGCCTCGCCGTAGCCGGTCACGCATTCGAGCAGGTAGTGCAGCTCGGCGTGCTCGGGGACCTGCGAGTTCGCGATGATCGCGGTCCGCGCCGGGTCGACGCCGGCGGCCAGCAGCATCGTGGCCACGCCGAGCGTGTTTCGTCGCAGCGCCTGTGGATCATGTTCCATCGTCATCGCGTGCAGATCCGCGATCATGGCGATCGACTCGGCGCTCTCCTGCGCCTCCACCAGCGGGCGCATGGCGCCCAGCAGGTTGCCGAGGTGGAGGTTTCCGGTGGGCTGAAAGCCGGTGAGTCGCTTCATGTCCAAACCTTTCCGGTACGGGGTGAGCAGCCCCGCCGAACGGCCCAGACATGCGAAACGGCCGCCCGGAGGGGGCGGCCGCGGATGAGATCATGCGCGTGTGGGTGAGCCGCCCGTCAGGGCAGCCACCAGCAAAGGTTCAGCGCGCGCATGTCGTACATGCTACCGCGGGGCGGCCACGTGCGGATCCACCCGGACAGGCATGATTGTCGTCATGCCGCTCACCCGTGCCGAGGCCGCCGACCGCGCCGCCACCGTCGATGTCCAGGAGTACGAGGTTCACCTCGACGTGACCGCCGACGCGGACACGTTCGGCTCGCGTGCCGTGATCCGGTTCGACGCCCGACCCGGTTCGTCGACCTTCCTCGAGTTCGAGCCCGTCGCGATCGAGTCCATGACGCTGAACGGGTCACCCGTGCCGCCGTCGGCCGTCTCGTCCGGGCGTCTGCGCCTCGACGGTCTGGCCGAGCACAACGAGCTCGCGGTCGCGGCGACCATGCGTTACTCGAACACGGGCGAGGGCCTGCACAAGTACGTCGACCCGGCCGACGGCAACACGTACCTCTACCAGCACCTGTTCATCAACAACGCGGGACGCGTGCTGCCGGCCTTCGACCAGCCCGATCTCAAGGCGTCGTTCCGGGTGTCGGTGACCGCGCCCGCGCACTGGAAGGTCGCCGCCAACGGCGAGCTCGTGGCCCGCGAGGGCGACACCTGGCGGTTCGCCCCGACCAAGCCGATCTCGACGTATCTGGCGTCGCTGTTCGCGGGACCGTTCCACGCGGTCACCGACGAGCACGACGGCATTCCGCTGGCGCTCTACGTGCGGGCCGCGCTCGGCGAGCACCTCGACGAGCAGGCGGAAGAGCTGTTCACGATCACGAAGCAGTGCCTCGACCGGTACCACGAGATGTTCGACATCCGGTACCCCTTCGGGCACTACCAGCAGGCGTTCGCGCCCGAGTTCAACTTCGGCGCCATGGAATACCCGGGCCTCGTGGTCTTCCGGGACGAGATGATCTACCGCTCGGCGGTCACCGAGAGCCAGCGCGAGAGCCGGGCCAACGTGATCGCGCACGAGATGGCGCACATGTGGTTCGGCGACCTGGTGACCATGGCCTGGTGGGACGACCTGTGGCTGAACGAGTCCTTCGCCGAGTACCTGGGCACCCGGGTGGCGGCCGAGGCCACCCGCTTCAAGGGCACCTGGACCACGTTCGCGATGCAGCGCAAGGCCTGGGGACTGCGCGCGGACCAGCACCCTTCGACCCATCCGGTCGCGCCCGTCTCGGTCGCCGACACCGACGAGGCGTTGCTCAACTTCGACGGCATCTCGTACGCCAAGGGCGCCGCGACGCTGAAGCAGCTGGTGGCCTGGGTCGGGGACGACGCGTTCCGGGCCGGGCTGAATGCGCACTTCGCGGCGCACGCCTACGGGAACGCGACGCTGGCCGACCTGCTGGGGGCGCTGGCCAAGTCGTCCGGCCGGGACCTGTCGTCGTGGGCCGAGGTCTGGTTGCGGCGGGCTCAGGTCAACACGCTGCGGCTCTCGGTCGCCGCCTCCGACGGGCACTACTCGTCGGTGGCCGTGTCGCAGACGGCGCCGCCCGCGTACCCGACCCTGCGGCCTCATCGTCTCGGGATCGGCCTCTACGACCGGTCTCCGGAAGGGGCAGTGGTGCTGCGGTCGCGGGTCGAGGCCGAGGTGGGTGCTGCTGACATTTCCGAAATTACGGATATCTCGGGCATGAAGACGGCGGACCTGGTGCTGCTCAACGACGGCGATCTCACGTACGCGAAGATCCGTCTCGACGAGGCGTCCAGCGCCGCCATGCCGACCGTGTTGCCGCTGGTCGGTGACTCGCTGGCGCGGGCCGTGCTGTGGGCCTCGATGCTCGACGCCGTGGTCGACGGCGAGCGGCCGGTCGCCGAGCTGGTCACGCTCGTGCTGACCGCGCTGCCGGTGGAGACCGAGGTGGTGATCGTCGAGGACGTGCTGCGGGCCACCCGCAGCCTGGTCGACCGCTACTCGACGCCGGAGACCCGGCCGGCCGCGCTCGAGCTCGTGGCCCAGGCCGCCGACCGGCTGCTCGCCGTCTCCGAGCCGGGCGGCTCCCGGCAGCTCGCCGCCGCCCGCGGCCTGATCGGCGCCACCACCGACACCGCGCGGCTGGCCGGCTGGCTGGCCGGCGAGGGCGTGCCCGAGAGGCTGCCGATCGACGACGACATGCGCTGGCTGATCCTCTACCGGCTGGTCGTGCTCGGCGCGGCCGGGCGGGACGAGATCGCGGCCGAGTTCGAGCGCGACCGCAGCGCGACCGGCGAGCAGTGGGCCGCCCGTTGCCGGGCCGGGCTGCCGGACGCCGAGGCCAAGGCGGCGGCCTGGAACGCGATCGTCGCGGACGTGAAGCTGTCGAACCGGCTCGTCGAGATGACCGCCTCCGGGTTCTGGCAGGCCGAGCAGCTCGACCTGCTCGCGCCCTACGTACCGCGGTACTTCGCCGAGATGCCGGCCATGATGCGGGTCCGCAGCGGGATGAGCGCGGAGCGGACGGTCGGCCTCGCGTACCCGGAAGTGGTTGTCGATGTGGAGACCCGGCGGCTCGCCGCCGAGCTGCTGGCCCGCCCGGACCTGGACCCCATCCTGCACCGGGTCGTGCAGGACACCGACGACGACATGCGGCGTGCCTTGGCGGCCCGCGCCGCGAGCTAAACGCGTTTAGCCATTTCCCATGCTTTGAGCCGATACGCTCAAGTACGGGGGTGGATGCGTGGAATGGTCCGAGGAGCTCGCGGGCGGCCTTCTCCAGGCCGCCCCGGACGCGATCCTGGTGATGGCCGACGGCGGCCGCATCGTGCTGGTCAACGACCGGGCCGAGGAGCTCTACGGCTGGTCCCGGGACGAGCTGCTCGGCCGCCAGATCGAGTCGCTGATCACGGACGACGCCCGGGCTATGCCCCCCGAGCGCGAGCGCAGGCTGCGCGAGGGGCGTCCCGGGCCGATCGGGGCGGTGACCACCACGATCCGGCGGCGGGACGGGGTGGAGATCCCGGTCGAGTCGTCGGTGGCGATCGTCGACACCCCGCAGGGCCGGCTCGCCGTCGCGGTGGTGCGCGACCTGAGCGAGCGGGCGCGCGCCGAGCAGGAGAAGGCGCGCCTGCGGGCCGAGGCGCACGTGCACCGCAGTCAGCGGCTGGAGAGCCTCGGTCAGCTGGCCGGCGGCATCGCGCACGACTTCAACAACATGCTCGGCGTGATCGTGAACTACGCGAACTTCGTGATCGAGGAGGCGGAGTCGCCGGCGCCCGACGTGAAGGCGATCGCGGCCGACGCCCGGCAGGTCGTGCGGGCGGGGGAGCGCGGCACCAACCTCACCCATCAGCTGCTGTCGTTCGCGCGGCGCGAGGTGGTGCGGCCCCAGGTGCTCGACCTCAACGCGGTCATCGCGTCGGTCGAGGAGATGCTGCGGCGATCGCTGGGGGAGCGCGTCAATTTGCTCGTACGGCCGTCCGCCGCGCTACCGGCGGTTCATGCCGACCCGGGTCAGATCGAACAGGTGCTGGTGAACCTGGCGGTGAACGCGCGCGACGCCATGCCCTCCGGGGGCGAGCTGGTGATCGACACCTCGCCGCACGGGGATCGGGTGCGGCTGCGGGTCAGCGACTCGGGGGACGGGATGACGCCCGAGGTCCTGGAGCGGGCCTTCGAGCCGTTCTTCACGACCAAGGCCAGTGGTGAGGGCCCCGGGCTCGGGCTGGCCACCGTCTACGGGATCGTCAGTCAGGCCGGCGGGGAGGTCAGCATCGCCTCGTCGCCCGGGGTCGGGACGACCGTCACCGTGCTGCTGCCGGCCGCCGTGGCCGTTCCTTCCGATGAACCCGCCTTGTCGGAGAGCGTGACGCCCGCTGCCGGGCACGGCGAGACGCTGCTGGTCGTCGAGGACGAGGCGGCGCTGCGGGACGTGGCCGGGCGGATCCTCTCGGCGGCGGGGTACAACGTGCTGTCGGCCGAGTGCGGTGCCACGGCGCTTTCGCTGGCGGCCGCGCATGAGGGCGCCATCGACCTGCTGGTCAGCGACGTGGTGATGCCCGGAATGCTGGGCAAGGAGCTGGCCGAGCGGCTGACCGGGGTGCGGCCGCAGACCCGGGTGCTCTACATGTCCGGGTACGCCCAGCCGGTGCTGCATTCGCAGGGCACGCTCGACCCGGGGGTGGCGTTGCTGGAGAAGCCGTTTACGGCGGATGACCTGCTATCAGCCGTACGCAAGCGACTAGACGATTGATCTCCATCCGACCGCCCCGCTCGCCACCCTTGATCGGAATAGCACATATATTCTTCAGATGCGGCGGATCGGGATCATGGGTGGCACCTTCGACCCGATCCACCACGGGCACCTGGTCGCCGCCAGCGAGGTCCAGGCCCGCTTCGACCTGGATGAGGTCGTCTTCGTGCCGACGGGTCAGCCGTACGAGAAGGGGAAGGTCTCGCCCGCCGAGGACCGCTACCTGATGACCGTCATCGCGACCGCGTCGAACCCGCGTTTCCACGTCAGCCGGGTGGACATCGACCGCGACGGCCCCACCTACACCATCGACACCCTGCGTGACATGCGCGCGATCTACGGCGGCGATACCAAGCTCTTCTTCATCACCGGGGCCGATGCGCTCGGCCGCATCCTGAGCTGGAAGTCCGCGCTCGAGATGTTCACCATGGCGCACTTCGTGGGGGTCACGCGGCCCGGCTTCGAGCTCTCCGACGAGCACCTGCCGGCCGACTCGGTCACGCTGGTCGAGGTGCCGGCCATGGCCATCTCCTCGTCCGCGTGCCGGGCCCGGGTGGCCGGCGGCGAACCGGTCTGGTACCTGGTGCCCGACGGTGTCGTGCAATACATCAACAAGCGGGGCCTCTATCGGGGGTCGGGAAATGTCACACCGGTGTGAGACGCTTGTAGCTCCAGGACACCAACCGAGGGGACGCTCTTGCCCGTCACCGAACGCGCTCTTGAGCTTGCGCTGACGGCCGCTCAGGCCGCCGCCGACAAGAAGGCGCAGGATATCGTCGTCATCGACGTCGCCGAGCAGCTCTACATCACCGACGCCTTCGTGATCGCCTCCGCGTCGAACGAGCGGCAGGTCATCGCGATCGTCGACGCGATCGAGGAAGCCCTGGTCAACCTCCCCGAAAAGGCGAAGCCCGTCCGTCGTGAGGGCGAGCGCCAGGGGCGGTGGGTGCTGCTCGACTACGTCGACATCGTGGTGCACATCCAGCACGCCGAGGAGCGCGAGTTCTACGCCCTCGACAAGCTGTGGAAGGACTGTCCGTCCATCCCGTTCGTCGACCGCGACATGGTCGACGCCGACGCCTCGGGCGTGGCGTGAGCGTTCGCGGTCGGGTAACGCCGTGAGTCGGCTGATCGTCTGGCGGCACGGCAACACCGACTGGAATGCGAATCATCGCGTCCAGGGTCAGACCGACGTGCCGCTGAACGCGATCGGCCGGCAGCAGGCGGTCGACGCGGCCGAGCTGCTGATCAAGATGCGCCCCGACGCGATCGTCGCCAGCGACCTGCACCGCGCCGCCGACACCGCGTCCGCGCTCGCCGCCCTCAGCGGCCTGTCGATCAATTACGACAAGCGCCTGCGCGAGCGCTACTTCGGCAACTGGCAGGGCCTGACCATGACCGAGGTGGCCGAGCTCTACCCCGACCAGTACGCCCGATGGACCAGCGGCCAGGAGGTCGGCGGCGACGTCGAGACCCTAGCCGACCTGGGCAAACGCGTCTCCGAGGCGTTGCTGGCGGCGGCCGGTCTCGCCCCGCCCGGCGGCACCGTGGTCGTCGCCACCCACGGCGCCGCGGCCCGGCAGGGCATCGGTCACCTGCTCGAGTGGCCGCTGGCGCAGTTGCGTACGCTGCGCGCCTTGCAGAATTGCCATTGGGTCGAGCTCACGCATGACCGCGAGCGGGGATGGCAGGTCGCGGCCTACAACGTGGGGCCGTTCGCCGACCGCCCGGTGCCGCCGCCCGTCTGACTCGTCGTGCCGGAACCGCCGTTGATCCGGTAGCGTCCAACCATCATGTCGACCCGTCGCCTCGCCGCCGCTTTGACGCTTGCGCTCTGCCTCGCGGGGTGCGCCAACAATGGGTCGTCGTCCGGGTTGCCCGATTCCTCGGCGTCGCCGGTGCTCGGGTCCTCGTCGTCGCTCTCTCCTTCCGGCCCTGCCGCGTCCGCCCCTCAGGCGTCCGCGCCGACGAGCGAGCCGAGCGCCGGCAAGCCGACGGCCGGCAACGCCCAGACCGTCACCGGCACGGTCGAGGAGGGCGTAGAGCCCAACTGCCGCCTGATCAAGGACGGCGCCGGCTCCCACCTCCTGGTCTTCGACGACGCGAGCCTGCGCTCCCAGACCCCCGTGGGCAAGAAGGTCACGGTGACCGGCCGTTCCGAGCCCAAGCTGATGTCCACCTGCCAGCAGGGCATCCCGTTCGTCGTCACCTCGGTGTCTCCCGCCTGAGCTCGTTTGTCCCCGGCTCTCGCGTTCGCGCCTTGGCCGGCTCTCTTAGCGCTCACGCCCGCGGGTTGATCGGCTTCCATGCGGCCTTGCGGGCGCGGATCGGTTAACGTGCCCGCATGCCCGTCGCGGTCGTCACCGACTCCACCGCGTACCTGCCCGCCGAACTGCGCGGCTCGTATGACCTCACCATCGTCCCCCTGACCGTGGTGATCAACGGCGCCGAGGGCCTAGAGGGCGAGCAGATCCAGCCCGCCGAGGTGGCCCGCGCCCTGAGTGCCCGCCGCTCGGCCGTCAGCACGTCTCGTCCCGCGCCGTCCCAGTTCGTGGAGGCCTACCACCGCCTGCTGAAGGCCGGCGCCGACGGCATCGTCTCGGTCCACCTGTCGGCCAAGCTCTCCGGCACCCACGAGGCCGCCACCTTGGCCGCCGCCGAGGTCGGCGACCGGGTACGGGTGGTAGACAGCGAGACCACCGGCATGGGCCTGGGTTTCGCCGCCCTGGCCGCCGCCGAGACCGCGGCGGCCGGAGGTTCGCTCGACGAGACCTATGAGGCCGCGACCGACCACGCTTCCCGGGTGAGCACCCTCTTCTACGTGGACACCTTGGAGTTCCTACGCCGAGGAGGCCGCATAGGCGCGGCGTCGGCCTTGCTGGGCACCGCGTTGTCGGTAAAGCCCATCCTCCACGTGGTAGACGGAGCCATCGTCGTCCGCGACAAGGTCCGCACCGCGGGCCGAGCCCTGGCCCGTTTGGTAGACCTGGCCGTCGAAGCCGCCGGCGACGGTGAGGTGGACATCGCCGTCCACCACCTGGAGTCCCCCGACCGAGCAGCGGCCTTGGCCGACGCCGTAGCGATGCGCCTGACCGACCGCCTAAGAGATTGCTACATAACCGAGATAGGCGCCGTCGTAGCCGCCCACGTAGGCCCCGGCCTGGCCGGCGTAGTAGTCCACCGCCGCCCCTGACCCCCGTCAGGCAGCCGGCCAGCCGCCGGCCGACCAGCGCGGCGGGTCAATACCCGGTGCAACACTCAGGTAGCGAGCCACCTCATCCCAGGCGCGCACGTCCCCGCCCATCTGCACCTCGTCGGCCGCCGGCAGCAGTACTGGCTCGTCGCGTTCCCAGATCGCTCGCGTGCGCCAGCCGTGCTCGTCCGAACCCACGAGCCGCAACTCCGCCATGGCGGTCGCGCTCGTCGTGCCCGCCGTGCCCGTCGCGCTCGCCCCGTCCGCCATGCCCGCCGTGCCCGTCGCGCTCGCCCCGCCCGCCGTGCCAGTCGTGCCCGTCGCGCTCGCTGTGCCCGTCGCGCTCGCCCCGCCCGCCGTGCCCGTCGCGCTCGCTGTGCCCGTCACGCTCGCCCCGCCCGCCGTGCCCGTCGCGCTCGCTGTGCCCGTTGCGCTCGCCGTCTCCGCATCTTGGCCGGCGCCGAGCGCTGTGTCCTGGCGGGCATCTCTCGCCGTGTCCCCGCCGAAGCCGAGCGCCGTGTCCCCGCTGACGCCGAGCGCCGTGTTCCCGCTGACGCCGAGCGCCGTGTTCCCGCTGACGCCGGGCACCGTGTCGCCGCCGACGCCCCGAGCCGTGTCTCCGCTGACGCCGGGTGCCGAGTCCTCGCCGACGCTGCCGACCGCGTCCGCGCGCGCCGCGGTGCCGGTCCGGCCGACCGGTCGCGCATCGCGCTCGGCGGCCGGCGTGCCGCTGGAGCCGGCTGCGTCCGTCTCGCTCGGCACGACGGGCGCATGGGCCGCCTGGCGGGTGTACTCGTGGACCGCGAGCAGCCTCTCCGCCCTCTGCACCGCGCGGTGCAGGGGATGGCCGGGCGGCGCCTCGTACGGCACCGTGCAGCCCTGCTCGTCGGACACGTAGGCCATCGGGGTGATCGGCCGTGACGACGTCGCGTAGATCTCCTCCGCCTGGGCGAACAGTCCCCGCAGGTGCTCGCTCCCGTCCGCCGTGACCAGGAGTGTGCCGCGCTCCGGCGCGAACGCCACCGGCACACCGCCGACCTGGCCCGCCAGCTTCCCGAGCCAATGCTGCAGCAGCAGGTGCGACGTCCAGTAGGCGTCCCCGTCGTCCACGAACCGCACCACCACCGGCTCGTTCGCGACCCCGTGCAGCACCGCCCCGGACAGGTTTGCCCGGGCCGCCGCGAAGACCTGCTCCGCGCTCACCTCCCAACCGGCCGGATGCTCCGGACCGACGTAGGTCATGGTGTCCGGCTGATCGACCACCACGAACTCATACAGGAACGGCAGGACCGGACGCCGCAGCGGCGAACCCGGCGTGACACCACGCAACACCGGTCGCAGAAGCGGCCGCGTCTCAGTCCAGTCGAGCGGTAGCCGGGGCGTCGACACCAGGCCGGCGACGAACCGATCCACCTGACCTCTCCGTCGCCCACCCCGTGCGGCCAGCAGCGGGGCGAGCTCCAGGATCGTCGGCGTCTCGTCGCCGTCCGCGGTGAAGCGGACCCGGAAACCGCGTGCGTCGTAACGTGCGTCCGTGAACCCTGCCCGGCGTAGCCGGCGGATGACCTGCCCGGCCAGTCGTGCCCGGGCAATGCTCTTCAGCAGGCCCACCGACGCCTCACATCTCCCTTGAGGCCGCCGACCTTAGCGCACCGGGCCGACACTTTTCTGCCCGCGGGCCACCCGAGCCTCGAGATCGTCGTCGTGGTGCAGGTCAGCGTCGAGACCGGCGGCCCGGAGCGCCTCCAGGGCGGGCGAAACCTGGGCCTCGGTGATCTCGGAAAGCACGATCCCGCCGGGTGCCAGCCAAGCGGGTGCCTCGGCGATCACGGCGCGGAATACGTCGAGGCCGTCCGCGCCACCGTCCAGCGCGGTACGGGGCTCGTGGTCGCGTGCCTCGGCCGGCAGCAGGGGAATGTGGTGCGTCGCGACGTACGGCACATTGGCCAGTAAAACCGCGACCCGCCCGCGAAGAGTGGGCGGCAGCGGGTTGAAAAGATCTCCCTGGTAGACGTTGCCGTCCAGATTGTCCCGGGCGCAGGCGACCGCGACCGGATCGACGTCCGCGGCGTGCAGCTCGATCCGCGGGCGCTGCCGGAGCAGGGCGAGGCCCAGGGCGCCCGAACCGCAGCAGAGATCGACCACGACCGAACCCGGAACCACGGCATCCACCGCAAGGCGAACAAGCAGCTCACTTCGTACGCGGGGAACGAAAACGCCCGGCCGCAGGCGCACGCGGACCCCGCAGAAGTCGGCGTGGCCGACGACCTGCTCGAGCGGCTCACCTTGCGCGCGCCGCGAGATCATCGCGTCGAGGGCAGCCTCGTCCGTCGCGGCGTCGGCCAGCACCGCCGCCTCGTCCTCCGCGAACACGCAGCCCGCGGCACGCAGGCGCGTGATCGCGACGGCCATCACCGGCGCCGTGATCCCCGTTTTCGTCACGCCATTCCTTAGCACAGAAGCGAGATCCGTAGGAGTTATCCACACCGTCTCGTTCTGTCCACAGGCCCCAAACGATCACGCGGCGAAATCCCTAACCTGCCTGGCGTGCGAGATGACGACGTCGTAGCGGCAAGGCTGCGGTCGGTCATGGCCGCGACGCATTTGGGCGTACGCGGTGAGGCCGCCGCAGCCCCGCGTCGGATCCTGCGCGGTGGACCCGTCGCCCGCTCGCGCTATGAGACGGCGCTCGGTGACCTCGCCGAGGTGGGGGAGCCGCTGCGCTGGACGGATGTGGTGCCCGGCTGGCCGGAGGACCTCGATCTCGACCCGCTGCCCGATGCGATGGAGCTGCCGATCGCCGTCGAGCCCGTGCCGATCGCCGTCGAGCCCACACCGATCGCCGTCCAGCCCGTGCCGATCGCCGTCGAGCCCATACCGATCGCCGTCGAGCCTGAGCCGACGCCGTCGAGCCAGCCCGAGCCGGCGGCCGAGTCCGAATCGGAGCGTACCGGCGGCTTCCGGCCCGGCACGCCGTGGGCTTCGCCGCCCGCGGCGCTGGCCAAGAGCGAGCCGTTGCCGGAGCCGGCGCCGGTCCCGCCGGTCCCCGACCCCTCACCACCGGGAGAAGCCATGGACGAGCACTCGACGCCACTGCTGCGGCCGGCCGGCCCGCCTTATCGCCCGCTGCCACCGCCCGCCTGGGTCCTGCCCGAGGAGCCGGATCCCTTTCCGGAATCGGATCCTTATCTCCGGCCGGATCCCTTTCCGGAATCGGATCCCTATCTCCGGCCGGATCCCTATCCGGATGAGCCCGAACCGATCCTGAGCGGCGCCGGGGCGTTCGGCGGGGAGCCTCCACCGGAGGGCGGCCGACGGTTCGGGGTGAGCGCGTTCGACCCGGGCCGGCGCGGCGTGAAGGCGCTGGCCGCGGTGGCCGCCGCGGTGGTCCTGATCGCCGCGTTGCTGGCCTGGCGGTCCCGCCCGCACGTGGACACGGTGGCGCCGCCGTCGTTCGAGACCAGCGAGCCGGTGCCCGCGTCGGCCGGTCGCGACATCGCGAGCCCGGCGGCGTCCGAGCTGGTGGTCGCGGTGGGCGGGAAGGTGCGCAAGCCGGGGCTGGTACGGCTGCCGCCCGGCGCTCGGGTGGCCGATGCCCTGACGGCGGCGGGCGGTCCCGATCCCGGGGTCGACGTGGCCATGCTCAACCTCGCCCGGAAGGTGGTCGACGGCGAGCTGATCATGGTTGGCGTGACGCCGTCGCCGGGGCTCGCGCTGCCGACCGGTTCCGCTGGTGGCGCCGCGGCCGGGCAGGCCGGCGGGCTGGTCAACCTGAACACGGCCACCCTCGCCGACCTGGACGGGCTGCCCGGTGTCGGCCCGGTTCTGGCGCAACGGATTCTCGACGCCCGTGAAGCGCAGGGCGGCTTCCGGGCGGTGGGCGATCTGCGCAAGGTCGACGGCATCGGCGACGCCCGCTACGAGCAGTTGAAAGACCTGGTGACGGTGTGAGAGAGCGGGCGCCGGACCTGCGTCTGGCCGGGTTCGCGGTGGCGGCCTGGCTGGCGGCGCTCGCGGCCCTCCACCTGACGGCCCGCCCGGCGCTGCTGCTCGGTGCGGGGGCGCTCGGGTGCGCGGCGCTGCTGTGCGGGGCGCTGGCGGTCGTCCGGGCGCGGGCGCGGCCCGATCTCGCGGCGGCGGGTTGGATCGCGGTGGTGGTCCTGCTGGGTGCGGGGTGCGGGGCGGCGATGACCGGGGCGCGGCTGACGGTGCGGGAGGCGGGACCGCTCGTCGCGCTGGTGCGGGCCGGTGATCCCGTACGCGTGGAAGCCGTCGTTCGTGAGGACCCGCGCGCGCTGCGCGGATCGCCCGGGCGGCCACCGACCTACCTCGTGGCCGTCGAACTGCGGCAGGTTGTCGCCGAGGACGCCCCGCCCCTGGCCCTGTCGGCGCGGGCGGTCGTGCTCGGCAGCGACCCCGGCTGGAAGGGTCTGCTCCCGGGTCAGCGGGTGATCGCGCGCGGCAAGCTGATGCCGCCGCGCCCCGGCGACCTGCGGGCCGCCGCGGTCTCGGTCAAGGACCCGCCGGAGGTGGTCGGGCGGCCGCCGTGGGTGCAGCGCGCGGCCGGTGTGCTGCGCGCCGGGCTGCAACGCGCGTGCGAGCCACTGCCCCGCGACGCCGGTGGGCTGCTGCCCGGGCTGGTGGTGGGCGACACGAGCCGGCTGGATCCGGCGCTGAGCGACGACTTCCGGACGACCGGGATGACGCACCTCATGGCCGTCTCGGGTGCGACCGCCGGATAGGCATATGATTACTCTCATGACGGTAGCAGACATCTACGGGAGAAAGTCCAGCGCCGACCAGGGCAAGAGTGTGGCGGACCAACTGGCCGAGGGCCAGGAGGTGATCGAGGAGAACGGCTGGTCGCTCGGCCGGACCTTCACCGACGACAACCGCTCGGCATCCCGGTTCGCCCGTAGGGAGCGCGAGGACTTTGCCGAGCTGCTCGCGCACATCCGCTCCGGCGCCTGCGAGCTGCTGATCCTGTGGGAGTCGAGCCGCGGCAGCCGCAGGCTCGCCGAGTGGGCCGAGTTCCTCGACCTGGTCCGCGAGCACGGTGTGCTGATCTACGTGGTGAGCCACGGGCGCACGTACGACGTGCGGGTCAACCGGGACTGGAAGATCTTGGCCACCGACGGCGTGGACGCGCATGCCGAGTCCAATCAGACGTCGGAGCGCAGCAGGCGCGGCAAGCGCAAGTCGGCCGCCGCCGGCCGCCCGGCCGGGAAGCTCCAGTTCGGCTTCCGCCGCATCTACGACGACGCGGGTAACTTCCTCGAGCAGGTGGAGCACGAGGAGCAGGCAGCGCTGGTGCGCGAGGCTGCCCGGCGCGTGCTCGACGGCGAGTCCTGCAACGCCATCGCCAGCGACTTCAACGCGCGCGGCATCCCGGGCCCGCGCGGCGGCGCGTGGGACCTGATCCAGGTCAAGCGGCTGTGCGTCATGCCGAGCTACGCGGGCCTGCGGCAGCACCAGGGCGCGGTCGTCGGGAAAGCCGCGTGGGCCGGCATCCACGACGAGGAGACGTACGCCAAGCTGCTGGCCCGGCTCAACGACCCGAAGCGGCGCACCCAGCGGGACAGCTCGCTACAGCACGTGCTCTCCGGGCTGCTGCAGTGCGCCCTGTGCGACAGCCCTCACCGCGTGCTCAAGAACCGCGGCTATCTCTCCTACGCCTGCCGGGGCTGCTTGAAGACGAGCATCCGCACGGTGAAGATCGAGGACTTTGTGACCGAGATGGTGCTGGCGCGGCTGGAGCGAGACGACGCGGCCGAGCTGTTCGCCCCTCGCGCGACCGACGCCGACGCGGCCAAGGCCCAGGCGCTCGCTGACGAGCTGGAGGGCCGCCTGAAGCCGTTCTACGCGCAGGCCGCCGCCGGGAAGCTGTCCGCCGCCGGCCTCGCCGCCATCGAGGCTGACCTCATTCCGCAGATCGAGGCGGCCAAGGAGCGCGCCGCAGCGGCCAGGGTTGCGCCCGTGCCTGGGCCGATCCGGGATCTGGCCCGCGCGCCTCGGGAGCGGTGGCCACGGTTGACCGTGTCGCAGCGCAGGGAGGCGATCGGGCTGCTCATCGTCGAGCTGAAGATCTCTCCGATCGGCCGGGGGAAGCGCATCTTCGATCCTGGGCGGCTCGGCGAGTCACGATGGGTCGGCGACAGTCGGACGTGGAGCGAGATCTGGAAGGGGCAAGCGTGAACAGCGGCATCAGGTTCTACTGCGAGGACAAGGGCCAACACGCCCGGATCGATCTGCGCGACGGCTTGGGTCGCCGGAACGCGAAGGACCCATTTCGCGGCCGCGTTGGCCGCAGGAGGAAGGACGGGAAGACCGTCCTCCAGATGCATGTGAGGCAGCGCGGCGAGCGCACCCCGGGGGGCTGGCTCGACTACGACAAACCGATCGGCGTCGAGCTGCTGTGCCCAACCTGCGGGCGGAACCCGATTCTGTCGGCGGAGAGCCTCGACCGCCTCGTCTCTGCAGGACTCGCCGACGTCGACATCAGTCGCTTGCCGTTTTAGGCGCTATAGTGATCTAGCCGGTGTACGCCTGAGCCGGCCGCAGAGTTGGAGCAGCCGGGAGGATCCGGCTGCGAGACGCAATCAGGCGATTGGCCCGCTCTTCCGGTGTGGCAGATGAATCATGCCCACCGGAGAATGCGATGGCTATATCAGCCGAAATGGCCCGAGCGCGGGCTCGAAAAGCTAATGCCGATATGCGCGGCGACGCGGAAGCTGCCGCGAGTGCAGCTCGTGATCTGCGCGCTATCAAGCTCGCCGAATACATCGAGCGGGTCGTCGATGAGGCCCCGCCGCTGACGGCAGAGCAGCGCGCTCGCCTCACCGACCTGCTCGGCGGTGCCCGGTGACCGAAGACCTGGGGGGAGTCCGGCCTGCCGTTAACAGGCCGGCCTCCGCCTCCACCGTAGCGGAACCCACCGACATCGCTCGCGCGCGACGCATGGCCAAGTACCGCGAGGCGCAGCGTCGTGCTGGAGCGCGTGCGCTCGACCGGCATATCGCCCACGTCTACGGGCCCGAGGTGGCCAAGGCGTACGGAATCCGGCGGTGGGCGGCATGAGCGAGTGCACACCGTCGGATCCGTGCCGTACGCCGGGGCACGTATGCATGGAGGAGCTCGGCGCGCGGGTGCTGCTCACCCAGGCGTCTGGGATCCGCATGAAGGGCACCCGATGGGTGTACCGCGGCCGCATCCCGCACGGCATGGTGACGCTGCTCGCCGGCCGGGAGGGCATCGGCAAGAGCACGGTGTCGCTCGACATCGCCGCTCGGCTCACCAGGGGCACACTCCCCGGCCGGTACGAGGGCACTCCGCAGACCGTCGTCGTGTGCGCCACCGAGGACTCGTGGAGCCACACGATCATCCCGCGGCTCATGGCCGTCGGCGCCGACATGGATCTGATCTTCCACATCGCCGTGCAGGACGAGGACGGCAACGAGCGGGGAATCATTGCGCCGCAGGACATCCGGCGCATGGAGATGGCGTTTCGGTCGGTCCAGCCGGTGCTCATGCTGATCGACCCGCTGATGGCGATCATCGACGGGAAGATCGACACGCACAAGCAGGCCGAGGTGCAGCAGGCCCTGGAGCCGCTCGTGAAGATGTGCGACCGGGTCGGGCTGGCCGTCCTGGCGCTCATCCACGTCAACAAGTCGGCGACCACCGACCCGCTCACCTCGATCATGGGCAGCAAGGCCTTCGCGACCCTGCCTCGCTCCATCCTCTACTGCCTCGAAGAGGACGACGGGCAGTTCATGTTCTGCCACGTCAAGTGCAACGTCGGGCCCAAGATGCCCTCGATCGGCTACCGGCTCTCGTCGGTGCGCTTCGACCTGCCCCCGGAGGAGGTCGAGGACGGCGACGACCCGTACATCGAGTCCAGCCGCGTGGCGTGGGGCGACGAGGACACCCGCACGGCCACGGAGATGCTCGAAGCCAAGGCCAGCACCAGCAAGCTCGGTGGCCCGGCTCAGGCCATCCTCGCGCTGCTCGAAGCCGTCGGCGGCACCCTCAGCACGGCCGAGATCAACGCGAAGCTCACGCCGACGCACACCGAAGCAGCCGTCCGGAACGCGCTCAGCCGCCTCGCGAACACCAGCAAGATCGATTCGCCGATGCGTGGCTACTACCAAGCAATCAGTAACCGCTGACCAAACTCTCGGTCCTGGGGAGAGTGAGATATGAGAAGAGTGAGAGATCCGAGAGGAAAGCTCTCACTCCTCTCACAACTCTCACCTCTCAGGACCGGGAGGAAGTGAGAGGAAGCCAGAGAAGTGGTGAACCGCAGCAAGGCCAAGGGCACCAGCGCCGAGAGCGCCGTCGTCCAGGTCCTCGTCGAAGAGGGGTGGCCGCACGCCGAACGCCGAGCACTGCAGGGCACCCAGGACAAGGGCGACGTGGCCGGCGTGGTCGGCGTCTGCATCGAGGTGAAGGCCGAGAAGACCTACGACATCTCGGGATGGCTCAAAGAGGTCGCCACCGAGAAGGTCAACGCCAACGCGGCACCCGCAGCGTGCTGGTTCAAGCTGCGGGGCAAGACCGACCCGAGACAGTGGGGCGTGGTCATGACCGGGGCCGAGTACCTCGAGCTGCTCAAGGCCGCGGGCTACTGAGGTGAGCAAGGGCTGGGCGAAGGGCAGCACCTACCAGTGGCGCCAGACCAGGGCCACGGTCCTGCGGCGCGACAGCTACCGGTGCACCCTCGCCCTGCCCGGCACCTGGCGTACCCGCACCCAGGACGGGGTGCACTGCCTAGGCAGGGCCGACTGTGTACACCACCTGCACGGCAGGGGCAGATGCCCAGGGTGCAAGGCAGACCGGCTCGACCACCTCGCTGCTGCATGCACACCATGCAACCTGCGTGTTGGTGAGCCAGGTCGCGCCACTGCTGCCACGTCCACACGCAATCCACAACCCAGGGGTCTGACCCAATGGTGAGAGCGCAAGCCTCTGACCTGCGCGTTTATCCCGCCCGGCCAGGGGCTCACACCCCCGTCCCTCTGTCCATTTTTTATTTGCGGAGGCAAGCATCGTGACGGCCACTATCCAGGGCTCGATCACCCCGCGGCTCTACACGCCGCCGCTGGTCGAGGGGCCGCCCGGACCGTGCGGGTGCGGCTGTGCGCTCACCCCGGAGACGTCGTACGGCTTCCGCGCGGTGTCCTTCGACGAGGAGGTCCTGGGCCGGCCGCCGTGGGCCTGGCAGCGCTGGCTGAAGATCCACGCCGGGGAGCTGACGCCGCTCGGGCTCCCGCGGTTCCGGCGCATCATCGTCACCGTCGGCCGGCAGTCGGGGAAGTCCCGGTCGGTCGAGGATCTGACGCTCTTCTGGGTGTTCGAGGAGCAGCAGCCGAGCATCCTGGGGACGTCGACCTTGACAAAGTATGCAAAGCGCCCCTGGTTGTCCGCCTACCGTCTGGCGAAGAAGATCGACGGGCTCAAGGAGCAGTTCCAGGAGGGCCGGCCGTACGGGATCCGCACCGCTGCCGGCGAGGAGCACTGGTGGACGCTGAGCGGCTCGGAGTATCACGTCGCGGCGTCCAACGCCGAGGGCGGCCGGTCGATGTCGAACACCCGGGTGATCGCCGACGAATTCTCGAAACAGTACTCGTACGACGCCTACGGAGCGGCGTACTACTCGATGGACGCCTTCGAGGACGCGCAGTTCTGGGCGCTGACGACGCCGGACCCGAAGGGCGTGCCGTACGGGGACCTGCGCGGCGCCGCGCTGGAGTTCCTTCGAACCGGCGAAGGGGACGAGAGCCTCGGGCTATTCGAGTGGTCCTGCCCTGAGGATGCCGACCCGACCGACCTGCGCGCGCTGGCCATGGCCAATCCGACGATGAACCGGCCCGGCGGCAAGAGCGGGGAGCGGCTGCTGCGCGAGGCGCGCGCCGCTGTGGCCAAGGGCGGCGAGCTGCTGGAGACGTTCCGGCAGGAGATCATGTGCATCCAGCTGGCTGACGCCGACGCGGCGATCGACCTCGAGGCCTGGGCGCGCGGGTTCGTTCCGGCGACGCTCGACGGGCTGCGCGACCGGCTGGCGCTGTGCTTCGACGTCGCGCCGAGCATGCTGCACGCGACGCTGTACGCCGCGGCGGTGATTCCGGACGGCCGGGTGCGGATCGAGCCGATTCAGGCCTGGGAGGGCCGCGGCTGCGCGGATCAGGCCGCTCGGGACCTCCCGGCGCTGGTGGCCAGGGTCCGCCCGCGGGCGTTCGGCTGGCTGCCTTCCGGCCCCGGTGCGGCTGTCGGTGCCCGCCTGGCCGACCGCAACCAGCCTGGCCGGCGCGAGTGGCCGCCGCCCGGCGTCGAGGTGGCCGAGATCCGCTCCGAGCTGACCCAGGTGTCCATGGGCCTCAGCCAGCTGGTCGCCGCTGACCAGGTCCTGCACTCAGGTGATCCGCTGCTCGACGGCCAGGTGGAGACCGCCCAGAAGAAGCCGATCGGCGACGCGTGGCGCTTCGACCGCAAGGGCGAGGGTGACGTCGACGCGGTGTTCGCGGCCGCCGGCGCGGTGTTCCTGGCGCAGACGCTTCCGGCGTCCGTGGGTCGCATCCGGGTGCTGCTGCCGACAGTTCGGTAGTTCCTGGTCGTAGACCGTTTCGTATTAGGGGTTGTACCATCCGAGCATGGGCCTCGGGGAATGGTGGCGCGCACATTTCGGTGCGTCATCCACTGCCGTGCCCCTCGAGCGCCGGGCGATGTTCGCGTCGGGCTATTCCGGCTGGCGGATCACCGACCAGCTCCAGCTCACCCGCGCACTGCGTCAGTATGCGATCGACCGGGCTGCGGCGCTGAGCGTGCCGGCCGTGCTGCGCGGCCGCAACATGCTCTGCTCGATCGCGACGCTGCCGCTGCAGGTCGTCGACGCCGACAACCGGGTGCAAGACAACCCGCTGTTCCGGCAGCTCGACGCGAACGTCCCTAACTCCGTCATGCTGGCGATGACCGTCGAGGACCTGGTCTTCGACGCCGTGGCGTGGTGGCGAGTGACCGCGTTCGGCGCCGACGGCTACCCGGTCGCGGTGACCCGGTACGCGCCGGACACGGTGAGCCTGCAGCCGCCGGACGACTACCAGCGCGGCCACCTCCCGAGCGAGCTGCCCACCGAGGGCGTCGTCTACATGGAGGGCAAGCCGGTCCCGTTCCGCGAGGTCATCCGCTTCGACTCGCCCTCTCCGGCGTTCCTGGTGGCCGGTGAGCGCGCCATCCGCCGCGCGCTGGCCCTGGACGAGGCCGCCGACCTCTACGCGACCAACCGGCGCATGCGGGGGTTCTTCACGCCGTCCGACCCGGGCGTCGACCCGGGCACCGACGAAGACATCATCGGCGCCCTTGACGCGTTCGCCACGGCCCGGTCGGAGCGCCTCGACGGTTACATCCCGGCGGCGCTGAAGTACAACCCGATCCAGGACCCGACCCCGGCGGAGATCCAGATCCTCGCGCAGCAGCAGCGCGCCGACCTGGCGATCGCGGTCGCGATGGGCATCGACCCCGAGGACGTCGGGGTGAACACGACCAGCCGGACCTACCAGAACGCCGTCGACCGGCGGAAAGACCGGGTCAACGACGTGCTCAGCCCGTTCATGCGGGCGATCACCGACCGGCTGAGCATGCCCGACGTGACCAAGCGCGGGTACACGGCACGGTTCCTGCTCGATGACTACCTGCGCGCGGACCCGAAGAGCCGCTCGGAGATCGAGCAGACCTACGTCGACATGGGCGTCATGGACGCCGCCGACGTCCGCGAGCTCGAAGGCCTGCCACCCAAGGCGATCCAGCAGCCGCCGGCGCCGCGCCAGGCAGTCCCACCGACGCAGATCTCCGCGATCCCGGCAGGTGCCCAGTGAGTGAGCTGCTGACATTCGAGGGCCTGACCGCCGAGTCGTTCTCGGTCGACGCCCAGCACCGGACGATGACCGGCGTCGTCGTGCCCTGGGGCAAGATCGGCCGCCACAGCAACGGCCGCCGGTGGCGCTTCGCCCGCGGCGGCCTGAAGTACGCCAACGCGAAGTACATCCGGCTGAACGACGAGCACGTGGCGTCCGCCCGGATCGGCCGAGCGGTCGACCTCGAGGACACCGACGAGGGCCTCGTCGCGACGTTCCGCATCTACGACGGCCGCGACGGCGACCGCGCCCTGGCCATGGCCGCCGACGGCATCAAGACCGGCTTCTCCGTAGAGATCGAGTTCGACGAGGCCGACTCGGGGCCCGACCCCGATAACCCGGGCGTGCTGCTGGTGAGCATGGCCCACATGACCGGCGTGGCGTTCGTCGAGGCGCCCGCATTCACCGACGCCCGCCTCATCAGTGTGCGAGCGAGTCACGAAGGAGCCGGCATGCCGGAAGAGATCAAGACCGAGGAGACGGTGACTCCGGCAGCCGAGGCGCAGCCGGTCACGTTCTCCGCCGAGCAGTTCTCCGAGCTGATCGCGCAGTTCAACAAGCCCGATGCCGAGGTGCGCCCGACCGTCGACCCGACCCAGGGCACCGGGCGGCAGACCGCCGTGACCGAGGTCAGCGAGCCGCTGCCGTACGTCTTCAGCCGCACCGGCACTGGCAAGTACTCGTTCCGGGCCGACACCGCGCACGACTTCTCCAGCGACATCATCGAGATGCTGAAGCGCCAGACGACCGGGCAGGACTACGCGCCCCAGCTCGGCCGGCTCAACGAGTTCATCAAGGCCTCGTTCGCCGACGTCGAGATCGCCGACCTGCCCGGATCGCTGCCGACGCAGCACCGCCCGGACATGTGGGTGCCGCAGCGCGACTACGCGACGCCGCTGTGGGACCTGACCGGCCGCGGCGCTCCGCCGAACGGCGGCGGCAAGTTCGACATCCCGAAGTTCACCTCGAGCTCCGGCCTGGTCTCCGTGGCCACCGAGAAGACGGAGCCCGCCGGCGGCAGCTTCGTCGACGAGATCCAGACCATCACCCCCGGCCAGCTCTGGGGCAAGGTCGAGATCACCCGGCAGGTGTGGCGTCAGGGCGGCAACCCGGCGTTCTCCGGCATTCTCTGGGCGCAGATGCTGCGCGAGTTCTACGAGGACCGTGAGGCGGCCGTCGCGACGTTCCTCGCGACGCTGACGGCCGCGACGGACATCGCCCTCACCGGCACCCCGGCTTCGCCGTCGAACGACGACTACCAGGCCACCATGGACTCGTTCGAGCAGGCGTACGCCGACCTGCAGTTCGCCCGCGGCGGCAACCGGTTCAACGCCTTCGCGGTGCACCAGGCGCTCTACCGGGTCGGCTCCCGGGTCAAGGACGACATGGGTCGTCCGCTGTACCCGATGCTGAACCCGCAGAACGCCAACGGCACCACGGCCAGCAAGTACCGGACGCTCGACGTCGGCGGGTCGCTGTGGGTTCCGGCGTACGCGCTGGGCACGCCGTCGAACGCGTCCTCGAACTCGTGGCTGTTCGACTCCGACGTCGTGCTGGCGTGGGCGAGCGCTCCGGAGCGCTTGTTCTGGGACTTCGGCAGCACCGTGCAGACCTCGAACATTCCGCAGCTGTCGTTCGTCACCGTCGGCCTGTACGCGGACTACGCCACGGCCAACACCGACATCAGCGGGGTCCGGCAGGTCACCTTCGACCCCAACACCGCAGCCTGATGGCCGGCATCACGCGGCGCAACCGCGAACTGGCCGAGCGGGTGGCCGACCTCGAGGAGAAGGTCGCCCGCCTCGAAGAGGCACTCCAGCCGGCCAAGTCCGCCGCACCGAAGAAGTAGGCCCCGTCCGGCGCTCCTCCCCGTAGGCGCCGGGCGGCCAAGCAGGAGAGGGGGTGACCGTGACGATCAAGGCGTGCGACGCGAGCGTGGACCTGCCTGTCGGTGGCGTCTGGGCGATCGACGTCCAGGTGACCGACGCCGACGGCTGCCCGGTGGACGACACCGTGACCGTCACGGTCACCCTGCCGGGCGGCTCGACGGCGACGCCGGCCGTCGAGGACCTCGGCAGCGGCCGCTACCGGGCGACGTACGTGGTGGCCGTGGCGGGCCGGTACGTCGCCCGGGCGGTGGGCGCGGTGTACGGGGCGGCCGACCTGGCGGCCTACGCGACGCCCGCGGTCACGGCCGCCGGGATGCCGACCGCTGACGACGCCGCGGCCTACCTCGGCATCACGGTGGACATGGAACTGCTCGACGAGCTGCTGCAGGCGGAGGCGGCCGCCCAGCGGGCGCGGTGCCGCGTCCCGGCGGCCTACCCGGCGGATCTGCGGCTCGCGCTGCTGCGCCGGGTCAAGCGGGCGTGGGAGATGCGTAGCGCCAGCAACGCCGCTGACGCCGACTCTCCGTTCACCGGCTACACCCCGAGCACCGATCCCGAGGTGCGCCGGTACGAGGCCCCGTATCGAAAGCTGATCGTCGGATGAGCCTCATGGACATGCGCAACGAGGTCGTCGCCGCGGTCGGGGCGCTCGGCTTCATCCAGGCGTACCCGGTGCGCCCGGCCACCCACACCGAGCCCGGCGTGACTTGGTACGTCCAGGAGTCGCTGGTCCGGGATCAGGCGACCGGGCAGCACGAGAACAACTTCTCCGTCGTGGTGTTCATGCACCAGGACGAAGCAACCGCGGCTCAGTGGATGAGCGACCACGTGGACGCGATTGTCGACGCCCTCGAATACGGCGTCGCAATCGTCGACAGCGTAGAGCTGGTGAACCTCGGCGCCGATTCCAACTCCCAATTCGCAATGCAGATCAAAGCTAGGAGTGACTACTGATGCCGAATGTCACCGGTCGCATCTACATGAAGGACTGCTCCATCACCTGGGACGGCATCGAATACCTGGGCAACACGACCAAGGCCGTGCTGACCCCGGACACGCCGACCCAGCAGCTTCGGACGCTCGATCCCGGCTATGTGCTGGCCGACTCGGACAGCACCACCTGGACGTTCGACGTGTCCGGCCCGCAGGTCGAGGACGGCCTGTCGGACTACCTGTTCGACAACGCCGGCGAGGAGGTCGACATCGTGCTGACCCCGAAGCGCGGCACCGGCAACAACACCTACACGTTCACGATCATCGCGGTTCCCGTTCCGGTCGGCGGCGACCAGGGCAGCTACGCGACGTTCGACGGCACGTTCCCCGTGGTCGGCGAGCCCGTGAGGGGTTCCGCGGCCTAGCCCGGCGGCATTCAAGGAGGAGCGATGCCAGGGATCAACCGGACGGTCTTCGAGGTCGTCATGGAGGACGACAGCAAGCTCGAGGTGACCGTCGACCAGCGAGACGCGGTGGCGTTCGAGCGCTCGGACCTCTACACCGACAACGGGGTCCACACGCGTTTCCGCTACATGGCCTGGAATGCGCTCCGCCGGACGAAGAAGTCCGAGCTCGACTGGAGGCGGTTCGACGCCGAATGCGTCGATGCGTGGCCGAAAGGCGACGACGACGAAGAGGTGGACCCTACCCAGAAGGGTCAGCAGTCCGAGAGCTGATCCTGCTGCTTCACCAATGCAATGCCTGGGGCTTGCCCTTCACGTACACGGAACTGAATCAGATGCCGCCACGGGAGCTTCGGACCGTTCAGGACCTGATTTCTGATGCCGAGTTTTTGAGCCGGGGGAGGGAAAGTGGCGGAGAGTCTTGAGCACTACATCCGGACCGTCGAGCAGATGGTCCGCGAAGAGCGCGTCCTGCACGAGCTCGCCGCCGCGCTGAAGCAGCCGGTGCCGGTCGTTCGTAAGGCGGTGCGCGCTCGCGCTCTGGCGACTCTCCCGAAGCGTGGCGGGCTCAACAGGTGGGCCGCCGCGATCAAGGTGAAGGCCAACCAGGAGATCCGCGGCACGACCATCCACGTGAAGCTCCAGGGTGGCCGCAACTCCGACGGCGGCCGCTCGGACATCAGGCGCCTGGACGCCGGCAAGACCCGGCACCCGGCGTGGGGCCGCCGCGGCCGCGGTCAGTGGTCGGCCACCAGTGTGACGCCCGGCTACTTCACCGTGCCGGTGACAACCTCCGATGAGTGGTCGAAGGCTGCCGACCGCGGCCTGGACAAGGCGCTGGAGGTGATCCGCTGATGGCGCGTGATGTCGAAGCCGATGTCAATATCAACGACAAGTCGTCGCGGGGCCTGCGCTCGTTCCTGTCGAGCCTCAAGCGCGCCGACGACGAGGTCAAGAAGACCCAGAAGGACCTCGACAAGGCCACCGAGAAGACCGGCAAGTTCGGCCACGCCACCGACGAGAACGCCAAGTCCCTCTCGCGGCTGCACAACGAGCTGGGCATCGCGCAGCACGAGCTGGGGTCGCTGGCGCGCGCCTTCGCCAACGCCGGCACCGCGGCCGAGCGCATCGACATCAGCAAGGCGATGCGCAAGCAGCAGACCGAGATCCGCAACCTCAGCAAGAACGCCGACATCCTCAAGGCCCTCATCCCGGATGAGAAGGAGGTCACCCAGGAGGTCTCGAAGTTCACCAAGGTCTTCGGTGGGAGCCTCAGCGAGTCGCTCAGCTCCGTCGGCGCCGTCCTGACCCCCGTCCTGGCGGGCGTCGGTATCGCGGCGGCGCCGATTCTCGGGAGCACCGTTGCGGCCGCTGTGATCGGCGGTGCAGGCCTCGGCGGCGTCATCGGCGGCCTGGTGCTGGTCTCCAAGGACCCGCGGGTTCAGAGCGCCTTCAAGGGCGCCGCGTCCGGTCTGAAGACCGAGCTGGAGGCGGCGGCCTCGTCGTTCGTCGAGCCCGCCATCGCCGGGATCCACGACATCGACAGCGCCCTGCACACCATCAACTTCAAGCAGATCTTCGGCGACTCGAGCAAGTACCTCGGCACGCTCACCCAGGGCGCCGCGTTCGCCATCGAGAAGATCGGCGACGGCTTCGAGAAGCTGGTCCACAACGCGGGCCCGGTCCTGGAGACGATCGGCGCCGGGATAGCCGGGCTGGGGGAAGCCGTCGGCCAGGTCTTCGACGAGCTCTCCGACAATGGCGTGGAGGCTGCCGCTGCTCTGCAGATCGTCTTCGGCGGGCTGAACGCCACCATCAAGGTCGTGGGCCAGAGCATCAACGTCCTCGCCGAGACCTTCGGCTTCCTCGCCAAGTTCGGCGTGTTCGGCCAGCAGGTCCAGCGTCAGTACTTCGGTATCGCGGCAGCGCAGCAGATCGCGGCGAAGACCGGCGGGGACGCTGCGCGCGCCATCGAGCAGACGGGGCTGTCGGCCGGCGCGGCGTCGGGCCCGCTGGTGTCGTTCACCGACAAGATGAACAACCTCTCCGACGCGGGGCACGCCCTCTACGACTCGACCACCGACGTGGGCGCCGCGGTCGACAGGTTCAAGAAGTCACTGAAGGAGAACGGCAAGACCCTCGACGCGAGCACGGAGAAGGGCCGCACGAACCGTCAGGCGCTCAGCAGCCTCGCGCAGTCCTACCTCGCGCAGTACAACGCCACGGTCAAGGTCAACGGCGAGGGCAAGAAGTCCAACGACGTCGCGGCGCAGAACCGGGCCGCGTTCATCCGGCTGGCCACGCAGATGACCGGCAGCGCGGCGAAGGCCAAGGCGCTCGCCGACCAGCTCGGGCTCATCCCAGCCAAGAAGAACACCACGGTCAACGCGAACACCCACGACGCCGAGGCCCGCGTCAAGGCGCTGCAGGCCAAGCTCGACGCCCTGCACGGCAAGACCATCACGGTCACGACGGTGCTGCGGACCAACAACGCCGGCGACGAGGCCGTACATGGGCACCGCGCGGCCGGCGGTCCGGTGACGGCGGGCAAGCGCTACATCGTCGGCGAGCGCGGTCCGGAACAGTTCGTCGCGCCCGGCAACGGCCGCATCATCCCCAACGAGCAGCTCGGCGGCGGGGACGTCCACGTCTACATCGGCAACGAAGCGGTGGATTCCCGCGTGGTGCGGGTCGTCCGCGAGGAGAACCGGCAGACGAAGCGGCGGGCCGTCGCGAGGAGCGCAGCATGAGCCTCACCGCCACGTTCGACGCCACCTTGAGCCGGGTCCAGCTTGCCGCCACGGCGCTGACCGTCGGCACCGAGGCGCTGTTCGAGTGGAGCCCGAACGGGTCGCGGTGGACGACTGTGCGCGGCGGCACGGCGGTCACGATCAGCGGCTCCGACACGGCCGACCTCGACGACTACGAGTTCCTGCCCGGGGTCGTGAACTACTACCGCGTGAAGGACGACTCGAACGTCTTCTCGACCACCATCACCCCGAGCCAGACCGGCGTGTGGCTGAAGTCGATCTACCGGCCGTACCTCAACCGGGTCGTCCAGGTCGAGAGCCACGAGGACATCGTTCGGGCGGGCCGCAACGTCCTCTACAACATCGTCGGCCGGTCCGACCCGATCGCGGTGACCGACGTCCGTCAGTCCCGCGAGTGGTCGATGTCGCTGTGGACCGACGACCTGGCCGACGCCGACTCGCTCGAGCTGGTGTTCGCCAGCGGCGACCCGTTGCTCATCCAGGTTCCCGCGGGCTCGACGATCCCCGGCGGCTACGTGGTCGTCAACGAGATGGTCCGGCGCCGGTTCGGTGTGCGCTCGGTGCGCCGCTACTTCGACCTGGCGCTGGTAAACGTCGCCGCGCCCGGCCCCGACATCGTCGGCTACACGGTGTCCTACGGGTCGCTCGCCGCCGACTTCGACACCTACGCCGACCTCGACGCCGCCTTCGCCACGTACTCGCTGATCCCGAGCTACGTGTCGTCCCCGGACTCGGTGATCGTGCCATGAGGGCCGTCAGCGACCGCTACCTGCGGACCCTGAGAGGCTCGCAGAGCTTCGTGTCCGAGGCGTGGCTGGTCGAGCCCGGCCAGACCGGCGTCGAGCCCACCGGGACGCTGCTGGACGTGGTCTCCGGCGACGTGGACATGGACTCCGGCGCCGACGTCCGCTCGACGCTCGACCTGACGGTGGCCGGCAGCACCCTGTCGGACCTCGCACCGAGCGGCAACGAGGCGTTCGTCCGGCGCGGCCTGCGGTTCGGCAACGACGGCGTGGAGTGGGTCAGCCTCGGCTACTTCCGCATCACCGCGGTCGAGCAGGCGGACATCAAGGGCGCCGTGCGGGTGGCCGGCTCCGACCGGATGCGCAACCTCATCCGTGCCCGGATCGAGTCGCCGATGCAGTTCGGCAAGACCGAGACCTACGGCGACGCGGTCGATCTGCTCGTCCACCAGGTGCTGCCGTGGGCGACGATCGAGTGGGACGACGGCAGCGACACCCAGGCCCTCAACCGGGTGCTGGTGACCGAGGACGACCGGTACGCCTTCCTCAACGAGCTGGTGACCGGGCTCGGGAAGATCTGGTACTGGGACTACCGCGGCGTGCTGGTCATCAAAGACCCGCCCGACCCGGGCGTCTCCGTGTGGGACGTCACTGCCGGGAAGGGCGGCGTGCTCGTCAGCGCCTCGCAGGAGGTCAACGACGAGAACGTCTACAACGCGGTGATCGCCACCGGGGAGTCGCTCGACGACACACCGCCGGTGTCGGCGAAGGCGTACGACAACAACCCGGGCAGCATCACCTACTACTCGGGCCCGTTCGGCCGCTCGCCGCGGTTCTACAGCTCGCCGTTCATCACCACGGCCGAGCAGGCGGCCAGCGCTGCGCGGAAGCTGCTGCTGGACAACCTCGGCATCCCGTACGCCGTGAACTTCCAGAGCATCGTCAACCCCGCGCTCGAGCCCTACGACCCGGTGAAGGTGAAGTTCCCCGGCCACAGCGAGGTGCACGTCATCACCCGCCTCACGGTCCCGCTCGACAACGCCGCGATGCAGGCGGAGACGAAGGAGAAGACCGTGACGCAGATCGGGGTGGGGTTCTGATGCGCAGCGAGGACCTCAGCACGCTGTTCGCCACCGAGCAGGCGCCGGGCTGCTTCCGGATGGGCTACGTCGTGGCGTTCGAGGTCACCGACGGGACCAACACGGTGCGCATCGACCAGACCGAGCTCGCCGACGTCCCCTTCGTCGACATGGGCGGTGCGCCGTTCCTGGCCGCCGGGGACACGGTGCTGCTGGCACAGATGAACAACTCGTACGCAATCGTCGGCCGGCTCACCGTCCCGCCGTTCTAGAGGAGCAGCTATGGGAACCACTGCGCAATACCACTGGCCGTACCCCGAGGACAGCGACGCCCCCGACATCCCGACCGACATGAAGGAGCTCGCGGACGCGGTCGACACGTCGCTCGGGAACCTGGAGAGCGTGCTCACCAACGAGGTGTCGGAGAAGCCGATCTGCACGGCGGTCCAGTCCGTCACGCAGTCCGGCTGGACGTCGGCCACGTTCACCGCGATCACGTTCACCACCGAGATCAAGGACTCGCACGGCATCCACGACAACTCGTCGAACACGTCCCGGTTCGTCATCGGCAACCGGCTCGGCTGGTGGAAGGTCAGCGGCGCCTACGTGATCCCGGCCAACAGCAACGTCACCATCGCGCGCGCCCAGGTCCGCAAGAACGGCTCGTCGGACATCACCGGCTCCGCCGCCGGCCTCTACCAGGGCTCGACCGCCGGGACCGTCGGCATCACGACCCCGACAGTGTTCGTGGAGGCCACCAGCTCGTCGGACTACGTGGAGCTGATGGGGCAGCTCACCGCGTCCGGCGGAACGATCGGCACCGGCGCCGCAGGTGCCAGCGCCTGCTCGTTCACCGCCGAGTGGATTCGCGAATCGTAGGCCAACCACGCCCCGGACAGTTCCGCTCGACAGGAGACGATCATGACCCTCAACCTTGCGACCCTGGTCACCACCGAGTTCGCCGCCACCTACAAGAACGTCCTCGACCTGTCGACGCCGACCGACACGCTGAAGGTCAAGGCCGGATACAAGCTCACCAGCGGCACCGGCTCCGGCATGGCGGACCGCATCTTCCACGACCAGCGGACCATCAACGCGTCGGCGAACGAGGACCTGGACCTCGCGAGCGGCACCCTGGTGGACCCGTTCGGCAACACGTTCACCGTCGCCAAGCTCAAGGCCGTGCTCGTGCAGGCGGCGACCACGAACGTCAACAACGTGAAGTTCTACCGGCCTGCGTCCAACGGCGTCCCGTGGACCACCGCGGGCAGCGGCATCGACATTCAGCCGGGCGGGCAGATCGCGCTGGTGTGGCCCGGCGCCGGGATCACGGTCACCGCGGCCACCGGAGACCTGATCAACGTGGCCAACTCGTCGTCGGGCAGCGCGGTCACCTACAAGGTCGTCCTCGTCGGGACGAGCGCGTGACATGCAGGCACTCGAGTACGCATTCTTCCTACTAGCGCGGGAGACGGATTCCATGGCGCAGGACAGCGGGATGGACCTGGCGTCGCTGGGTCCGTCGAACGGCAGCGACGACACGGCGGCGATCAACGCCGCGCTGAACAGCCGGTCGATCGTGATCGGCTACCCGGGCGAGACGTACAAGATCACCGCCGCGCTGCAGCTCAAGAAGAGCAACAGCGCCCTGATCATGTTCGGGTGCACCATCCAGGCCGTCGGTGGCGGCTTCAACATGCTCACCAACGGCTCGGGCGGCCGGCTCACCGACGTGATGATCGCCGGTGGCACCTGGAACCGCGGGTCGACCGCCGGCGGCACCGGCAACCAGCTCCACTCGATCTTCCTGCGGCAGATGGACCGGCTGACGGTGCAGGACCTGCGGGTGTCGACCGGGGTCGGGAAGTACGCCGTCGCGATCGGCGACGTCACCGAGGTCAAGGTCCGCAACATCTCCCTCTCGACGTTCTCCGACGGCATCCACTTCACCGGCCCGGCCCGGGCGGTCGACGTGCGCGCGATCTCCGGGACGACCGGCGACGACATGGTGGCGTTCACCGCTCGCGACTGGCCGGCCTACGACGACGTGCGCGGCGACATCACCGACGTGACCGTGGACGGGGTCTACCCGAACGGCTCGCTGTGCGCCCTGAAGGTGACGGCGAACAACACCGAGAAGGTGAAGAAGCTCAGCGCCCGCAATATCTCCGGCACCACGTCGCTGCGGCCCATCGCCATCACCTACGACCCCGGCTCGGGCTCCCCGGCTGTCGGACCGGCGACGGTGGACGGGCTCAACATCGCCGACATCGACGTGCAGCTCAACAACACCACCCAGCCGTCGCTGATCTGGATCCGCAACATCACCTCCACCGACGTCACGTTCAGCCGGGTGCGGGTGCGGCAGACGCTCAACAGCGGCAGCGGTGGCCAGGTCTTCCTCGGCGACCAGGGCTCGCAGATCGGCTCGCTGACGATCGACGGCGTGCTCATGGCGTTCCCCGCGAACAACAGCGCGAAGCTGCTCGTCATCGGCGGTGCGGCCCACGTCGGTGTCTCGCGGGTCAACCGGGTGCACTACCAGAGCACGTGGACCGCCTCGGCCACGCCCGTGTCGACCACGGACGGCGCTACGTCAACCTTCGGCAGCAGGACGGAGACGGATGTCCAGCTGATCAGCTGAGCTTGTCGCGGTCCGGGCGGCGCGTGTAGCCGGGGATCGGTGCCACCGTGACCCCGGCCCGGTCTGCGCATTCCGTGCACAGGAAGACCATGTGCACGAAGCCCGGATAGACGCCGTCGGCCGGACGCTCGCCGCCGCCGGTGCACTCAGGCTCGCGGCAGTGAGGCAGGTCTAGGTCCGGGGGCGGCTTGGGCTGATACCAGACGCCATCGGCCAGCTCGACCAGGCCGGAGCCGGGCTCGGCTGCGAGTTCGCGCATCACGGAGCGCCTGGGCGGGTCCGAGGCGGGCGTGTCGGACAGCCACTCGGGCGGCAGGTCGTTGGCGCGCTGGTCGATCTCGTCCCCCATGGGAGACCACCTCCTCCTGCGACGGAGCGCCCCCGGGCCACGCTCGCAGGGCAACGACCCGGGGGGCTATGCGGCGGAGGTTACGCCTACGCAGGATGTGTGTACAGGATGTAGCCAAAGGACGTACGTAAGGTTTGGCGGTACCTAACGTGATCAAGGTGGGACTGAAGGGGCGCTTGTACACGACGGGCGACATCGCCGACCGGCTCGGCGTGGGCCGCCAGCAGGCATACGTCGTGTCACGTCGGCGCGGCTTCCCGGAGCCCTGGGACGAGTGGGCAGACGGCAACGCCATCTGGCGCAAGGAAGACGTCGAGGCGTGGATCAAGACCAGCCGGTACGCCGAGGACGAGTAGCGGCCTTTAGCGTCTAAAGCGGCCCGCCCCCGAATGGGAACGGGCCGCGTTGGTTTCCAAGCGTCAGGGCAAGAACGGGCCGTGCTTCTCGGCGTCGTAGATGGCGGCTGGTACGACACGACTGCCGGACAGGCGGAGCACCTTGCCCTCAGCCGCCATGTCCGCCACGAACTGGGCCTTCTCCTCGTCGGTGGTCGGGCCGAGGCGCCACTGCAGGATCATCGCGACCGTGTCCATTGCCCTCTTGGTCATCGACGGACGCAGGTGCTGCGGCAGCTCGAAGATGGCGGAGTCGATCTGCGTCAGGCCTTCGGCGAGCAGCCACAGTCCCTTGCCAATCTCGCCAGGCAGGGCTTCGACGCAGGTCTCGCACGCCGGCCCGCCGTTTTTGACGCCCACGGCGATCGAGTGGAGGTAGTTCTCGTCCAGGAGGCCGCCGCAGACAGAGCATTCCTCGTCACTGCGTCCGAAGACGAGCACGGGCATCCAGGTGGTGTCGGTCATGGTCAGTTCCCCTTCGACGAGGTGGTCAGGGCGGGCACCGCGCCGCGCCGCTGCAAAAGCTCCAGTGCCAGCGCCAGATGGTGCTCGCACAGCAGCACCTCGCCGACCGGGTCGACGGCCTCGTTGCCGCACCGCTGGTACTTCCCGCTGTAGCGGCACTGCGGTCCGCGGGTCACCGCGCACCGCCACCGAGGATGAAGCCGATCATGATCAGCCCGGCCCACCAGGCGAGCGCGTAGACGACGTGCAGGTAGTCGTCGAAGGTCCAGCGGGTCTTGGCCGGCGCCTCCAACTGGCGGGCCACCTCGTGCGCGACCATCGGCCGCAACACGTCCTGGATGGGCGCCAGGTGCTCGACGGGCGCCTGGCCATTGGCCTGGGCGGTAAATTCGTTCACGGTCGCAGCTCCTCTGCGATCAGGGCCCGGACTGCTGCCGCTGGTGGTCCGGGCCTTTCACGTATATGTCCTTCCGACGTCTTCCGGGGCGAACGTCGCCATCGTGCTGGGCGTCGTGCTCTTCGCGATGAAATACACGCGGGCCGGCCCGGTCGTGCGGGCGTCGGTGTGCGCCGTCGTGCTGCTCGGCTTCGTGATCCTGGCCCGGCCGTCCCCAAGCGTCGTGCGGGCGGCGGCGATGGGCGCGATCGGGCTGATCGGCCTGGCCTCCGGGCGGCCCCGGGCGGCGTTGCCGGCGCTGGCCGCGGGGGTCGCGGGGTTGATCCTGTACGACCCGGAGCTCGCCGCCGACCCGGGGTTCGCGCTGTCCGTGCTCGCGACGGCCGGCCTCCTGCTGCTCGCTCCGCCGTGGCGGGACGCGCTCCGGCGCCGCGGATGGCCCCCGGGCGCGGCCGAGGCGCTGGCCGTCCCGGCGGCCGCGCAGGTGGCCTGCGGCCCGGTCGTCGCCGGACTGTCCGGCACGGTGAGCATCGTCGCGATTCCGGCCAACCTGCTCGTCGTGCCCGCGATCGCGCCGGCCACGCTGCTCGGCGTCGCCGCCGCCCTGATATCGCCGGTGTGGCCGGCCGGCGCGGAGTTCGCGGCGTGGCTCGCGCACTGGCCGGCGAAGTGGCTGGTGCTGGTCGCGACCTACGGCGCCCGGGTGCCGGCCGGGGCGCTGCCGTGGCCGGGCGGGGTCCGGGGTGCGCTGCTGCTCGCGGTCATCACGGTGGCGCTGCTTGTTGCCGCGCGTCGACCGTTGGCGCGGCGATTGGTGCTGGTCGTGGCGCTGGCGGGGATGCTGGGCGCGCTGCCGGTGCGGGTGATCGCCGCGGGCTGGCCGCCGAAGCACTGGATCGTGGTGGCGTGCGCGGTCGGGCAGGGCGACGCGATCGTGCTGCCGGCCGGGCCCTCGCGGGCGGTGGTGATCGACGCCGGGCCGGAACCCGATCCGGTCGACCACTGCCTGCGGCGGCTGCGGGTGAGTGAGGTCGTGCTGTTCGTGGTGAGCCACTTCCATGCCGATCACGTGGGTGGGGTGGCCGGGGTGTTCCGTGGGCGGGCCGTTCGGGCGGTGGTCGGGCCGGACTGGCCGGAGCCGACGGCCGGGCGTGCGTCGGTCGAGGCGGCGGCGAGGGCGGTCCGGCTGCATTCGGTGGGGCCGGGCTGGGGGTACTCGGTGGGTGGGCTGCGGTTGAGCGTCCTGGGGCCGTACGAGCCGCTGCACGGCACCAACTCCGACCCGAACAACAACTCGCTGGTGCTGCGGGCCGAGGTCGACGGCGAGACGGTGCTGCTGCCGGGGGACGCGGAGACCGAGGAGCAGGACGAGCTGCTCCGGCATCTCGGGCCGGCGGCGCTGCGGGCCGATGTGTTGAAGGTGGCGCATCACGGGTCGAGCTATCAGGCGCCGGAGTTTCTCGACGCCATCGATCCGGCCGTTGCGCTCGTGTCGGTGGGGAAGGACAACGACTATGGGCATCCCAATGCGCCGCTGCTCGGGCGGCTTGCTCGTGGGGGAGCGCGGGTCATGCGTACGGACCAGCAGGGTGATCTCGCCGCGGTCGCCACCGGTCATGGGCTCGCGGTGGTGGCCCGCGGGTCTCCGCCGGCGCACTGAGCGGCCAGAATGCCGGGATGGAGCGAGAGCCGATCACGGCAGGCGATCTGGTCCTGCGGCCGTTCGTGGTGGCGGACATCCCGTGGGTTCACGACGTGTCGCTGGACCCGGCGGTGCAGCGATTCCTGCAGATCCCGCTGCCTTACCGCAGGTCCGACGCCGAGTACTTCGTTCGTGAGATGGCGATCGCGGCGTGGGAGCGCCGGGAGCGGGCCGAGTTCGTGGTGACCGGCGCGGGGGACGGCGCGCGGTTGGGACGGGTCGGGCTCGGGCTGGACGGGAGCGGGGCGGCGCAGATCGGGTACTGGATGGATCCGGCGGCGCGGGGGCGCGGGGTGGCCACGGTGGCGGTTCGGGCGTTGTGCCGGTGGGCGTTCGAGCAGCTCGGGCTCGGGCTGGTCGAGTGGCGGGCCGAAGTGGGCAACGTCGCATCCCGGCGGGTCGCCGAGAAGGCGGGCTTCCGGTTGGAGGCCACGCTGCGACAGCGACTCGTGCATCGCGGGGTGCGGGTGGACGCATGGATCGGCTCGATGCTGCCGTCAGAGATGCCGACACGCCCGGGATCGACCGATTAGTTCGGTCTTGTGGCTGATTCTTGGCGTCTTACGCCGGTCGATGGGCTTGGTAGCGGCGCGGCCGGGGGCACAGACATCCAGCCTGATCGAGCGACTCTACGACGACCGTTACATGTCGGGACGCCGATATGTCTGCTTTCGCATTCGGTGATCGGCGTTCTGCGCGTAGGAGTGAGCCTCGCGGAAACGTCAGCCCCCCGTGCGACGATATTGAGCGTGAACACCGCACCACCTCCCGAAGCGTTGCTGCTCGTCCTCGGCGACGAGGAGTTGCTCGCCGCCCGCGCGATCACCGCGGCGGTCGACGCGGCGCGGGCGTCCGACCCCGGCGCCGATGTCCGGGAGTATGAGGGCGGTGCCATCAGCGCCGGCGAGGTTGCCGAGATGTTGAGCCCGTCTCTGTTCGGCGGGCGGCGGGTGCTGGTGATCCGCAGTGGACAGGATGCGCGGAAAGACCTGATCACCGCGCTGCTGGCGTATGCGAAGAATCCCGATCCCGAGGTCACGCTGATCGTCGCGCACCTGGGTGCGGCCAAGGGCAAGGCGCTCGCCGACGGGCTGCGCTCGGCCGGCGCGACCGTCGTGGCCGCGGCCAAGCTCAAGGGCGACCGGGAGCGGATCGCGTTCGTGCGCGACGAGTTCCGGCGCAACGGCGGCAAGTGTGACGAGGCGGCCGCGTCCGCGCTGCTCGCCTCCGTCGGCAACGACCTGCGCGAGATCGCGGCGGCCTGCTCGCAGTTGCTCGCCGACACCGACGGCAAGGTCACCGAGGCCGTGGTGGCGCGCTACTACAAGGGCCGGGCCGAGGTGAGCGGCTTCACGGTCGCCGACGCCGCGATGATCGGCGATGTGCCGGGCGCGCTGGAGGCGCTGCGGTGGGCGCTGCACGTCGGCGTCGACCCGGTGCCGATCGCCGACGCGATCGCGGACGGTGTCCGTACGGTGGCCAAGGTTGCCGCCGCCGGGCGAGGCAACCCGTATCAGCTCGCGAGCACGCTCGGCATGCCGGCATGGAAGATCCAGCGGGCGCAGGAACGCAGCCGGGGCTGGACGCCCGAGGGGCTGGTCGACGCGATG
Source organism: Actinoplanes sp. NPDC051537 (assembly GCF_055586105.1). Taxonomy (NCBI): domain Bacteria; kingdom Bacillati; phylum Actinomycetota; class Actinomycetes; order Micromonosporales; family Micromonosporaceae; genus Actinoplanes; species Actinoplanes sp. NPDC051537. The sequence continues at coordinate 168,731 of NZ_JBVJIU010000018.1, read as the reverse complement.
CGCGCGGCGGCCGACTGCAACGCCGCGGTCAAGGGCGGGGCGGAAGATCGGGGCTATGCGCTGGAGCAGGCCGTTTTCGCCGTCGCGGCGGCCCGTCGTGGGGCAGGGGCGCGATGAGCCGGAGCCGGCGCAGCGAGGGGGCGCATCAGCCGCTGTACGCGCGTGTGCTGCGCCTGCGGCATGTGGCGCCCAGCGGGTTCCTCTGTTTCGTGTTCCTGGAGGGCACGGTCGCGCTGGGTGCCTTGCTGGCCCTGGCCGAGTTGGTCAGTTGGTGGGGCGTGATCGTGCTGCCGATGACCGTGGCGCTGATGGTCAAGCTGAACGACGTGATCGCCGGCGCGCTGACGCCGCGGGGCAGGTCGGCCGGGCGGGCAACCGCGCGGGCGGAGGTCTTGCGGCCGGCCCCGGCGGGTGCGCCGCCGATGCGGATCGCCGAGGAGGCGACGACCCGGCTGCCCGGGGTGGTCAACCGTGATTTCGGCGGGCCGGTGATGCGGCCGTGGGCCGAGCAGGCTGAGGCGCAGCAGCAGAGGGTCCGCCAGTCGGCGATGCGCCGCTACGAGTGACCCGAGACCGGCCGCCTGACGGTGGCCGGGCGGCGCGGATGTGTGGCTGAGGGTGCTCGCCGGCGCCGCGAGCTTGGCGAGGCGCGCCTGGGTGTGCGGCGGCGGCTCGGCATCGGCAGGCCGGGGGCGGCAGAGTGCACGGCGGGGCTCGCCTGCGGGTGAGCGGCGGATGCCCGAAAGCGGCGGGCTCGACAGCGGGTGAGCGCGCGGACGCCGAATGCGGCCGGATGCGCGGCGGTCAAGAAACCGGCCGGGTTCATGGCAGGAGCAAAGGCAGCCGGGCGCGAGGCACACCTCAAGCCGCAAATCTGAAAGCGGCTGAGTGCGCAACAAAAGCACCTGAAACGACGCGGGCATCGCCTCGGGCCTTGTGGAAGGCCCGGCGATGCCCGGGTGTGGTCGTCAATGACCGGCTCGCCGGTGGCGAGCCTTGGCGCGGCCGCCTCCGTGCCGCCGCGCCGGAACCTGACGAATCAGGCAGCCTGACGGATCAGGCAGACAGCGAGGCGATCCGCTTGGCGATGGCCGACTTGCGGTTCGCCGCCTGGTTCTTGTGAATGACGCCCTTGCTGACCGCCTTGTCGAGCTGACGCGAGGCGTCACGCAGCAGCGCGGTAGCCGTCTCGGCGTTGCCCGCCTCGCTCGCTTCGTTGAGCTTGCGAATCACGGTCTTCAGCGACGACTTGACCGACTTGTTGCGCAGCCGGGCCTTTTCGTTCTGCCGGTTGCGCTTGATCTGGGACTTGATGTTCGCCACGCGACAGCCTTGTCCTGACTAGGTGTTCGGAAACTGGTCTCAAGCGCGGTGGTCACCACCGTCGATCGCCCTCGAGCAATCGGCTGCCGGAACAGCGAACAGCGGCGCGTCACCACACGCGAGGAACCAGACTACCAGCACCGCCGCGACCCGCCAAAACGGCCCGGGCCGGGTCACCAGCCCCGGCGCTCGGCGAGCCAGGCCAGCGCTTGTTCGCCGCTGAACCGCTGGTGCTGGCGGCTGTGCGGGGAGGCGCTGCTGGGGCCGTCGGCGGCGCGAACCAGCCAATATCCGGCGAGTGCCGCCAAGGCCCCATCCACCCCCTCATCGGGCGCGTTCCACGGTTCCAGGAGGGCATCGGCGTCCAGGCCGCTCGCGAACGCGGTGACCAGCAGCGTCACGGTGTCGAACCAGGGAGCGCCCAGGCACGGCCAAGTCCAGTCGCACAGCCACGCCCGGCCGGAGCGATCGATCATGACATTGTCGAGACGCAGGTCACCGTGCATCATCCGGCGGCCGGACGCCACGTCGGGCAGGGATCGCTCCAGGGCCGCGAGCTCACGGAGGCGTACGGGCGCGGGAGTGCTTTTCGCTGTTTTGGGCATGGGCTCGCGACCGGCCGCGATTTCGGACCACCAGGACATTTCGGCGCGCAGAATGTCCGGCAAAGTGGGCATGCCGATCGCCAGAAGCTCCGGCGGCGGATCTTGCAGGGCCTCGGCGGCCGTCGACCAGGCGGACAGGGCGGCGTCCAGCTCGGCCGGCGGCCACGGCAGGGCGGGCATGTGGCCGTCAATCGCGTCCAGACATAGGACGAAAAAGCCGGAATCGGCGAGCGTCCATCGCGGCCGGGGTGCGCTGATCTGCTCGGGCAACGCCGAGGTCAGGGCGGCTTCCCGCGCGTACCACCCGGATGTGGGGTTGGTCAGTGGCGCGGCCTTGACAAATACCCGCAAGCCGGTCGAAGTCGTGAGAATCGCGGCGAAGGCGCGGGTGAAGCCGCCGCCGGCGCTCTGCGCGCGGACGACGGGGGCGCCGAGGCGGGCGGCGATGGTATTTCTGAGCGATTCCGGCAGGTCAGACCAATTCGGGCGTACGGCCGTAGCACCGTAAGCGATTTCGGGCAGGGAGATCGGCCGCACCCGTCCATCCTGCCGTCCCCGATTTTGTCGTACCCCCCTGGCAGGATCCTGCCCATGAGAACCGACGACTTCTGGGCGGTCATCGGCCGGGCGACCGCCGATCGGCCCGCTTCCCCGGGTGAGGTGGCCAAACGCGCCGCCGCCGACCTGGCCACCCGCGACCCGGAAGAGATCGTCGCCTGGGCCCGCCACCTCGACAAGGTCATGGTCGCCTCGGGAACGCAAGACCTGTGGGCGGCGGCTTACCTGATCAACGGCGGTTGCTCCGACGAGGGCTTCGACGGCTTTCGCGGCTGGCTGATCGCGCACGGGCGAGAGGCCGTGGCGCGATCCGTGAAATCGCCCGACTCGCTGGCCGACGTTCCGGCGGTGCGGGCCGCCGCGGAAAACGGGGCGGTGTTCGAGGCGGGAGAGGTGCTGACGATCGCCGAGGAGGCCTATCGGCAGGCGACCGGGTCCCGGATGCCGCTCGGGGAAAAGCCGGTGACCAGGCCGGACGCGGCCGACCTGTGGGATTTCGACAACGAGGAGGAGATGCAGAGGCGATTGCCGCGGTTGTCGGCTTTGTTCCTCGAGCCGCCGGAGTAGGTGGCTCGAGCCGTGGCCGGAGAGGCGGCCACGGCGTGGGAATCCGGGTCGAGCGTGGGGAGCGCTCGGGGGAGACTCGGGCTCATGGAGGCTGGACAGGGAACGGTCGCGGCGGTCAGTTGTAACGACACCTACGCGTTCACGAAGCCGGTGCGGCACGAGATCGTGCTGATCGCCGGGGTCGGAGTGGCGGGCGACGTGCACGCGGGTGTGCACGTGAAGCATCGGGGCCGGGTGCGGGCCGATGCGACGCAGCCCAACTTCCGGCAGGTGCACCTGATTCAGCAGGAGTTGTTTGCCGAGGTCGGCGCCAAGGGATACGCGGTCGCGGCGGGCAATCTGGGCGAGAACGTGACGACGAGCGGCATCGACCTGCTCGCGCTGCCGGTGGGGACGATCTTGCGGTTCGGTCCGGCGGGGACGGCCGGCGGTGGCGCGGAGACGGCTGGCGGTGGCGCGGAGACGGCCGTGGAGGCCATGGCGGGTGGGCGTGGGCACACCGCGGGGTTGGGCGCGGCTGCGGCCGACCGGGGCGGGCTGAGACTGGCTGAGGCGGGTGTTGGCGGGCTGGGCGCGTCCGCGACGGTGGGCGGTGCGGGGCTGGACGCCGCTGCGGCTGCGACGGCGGACGGTGCCGGGCTAGGCGCCGGTGCGGCTGCGATGGCGGAGGGCGCGGGCTCGCGCGCGACGGGGGCGGCGGAGGGTGCTGGGCCGGACGTGATGGCGGTCGGCGGTGCCGGGCTGGGAGCCGGGGGGACGCTGGCGGCTGTGCTCGAGGTTGCGGCGGCGGCCGAGCTTGATGCGGCTACCGCGGCGTCGGCGGTGGCTCTTGCGGCCGCGGCGGCTCGGGATCGGGCTCGGGGGGACGATCCGCGGCCGGCGATCGTGCTGGCTGGGCTTCGGAATCCGTGTGCGCAGATCAACGTGTTTCAGAAGGGGCTGCTCAAGGAGGTCATCGGGCGGGGCGCGGACGGTGACGTTGTCTACAAGGCGGGCGTCATGGCGGTTGTGCTGCGTGGTGGGGCCGTTCGGCCGGGTGACGTGGTCTGTGCCGAGCTGCCGCCGGCTCCGCATGCGCCGCTTGAACGGGTGTGATCGGGGCTCGCACGCGGGCGTGGGACGATAGAGCGTGCCGGTCTTTGCCGGCGACCTCCGCGCCGGCTTATCGGCGGCGCGAAACGGGCCGGCTCATCGCCGGCGCGAATGCCTGTTGCCGGTGCTACCGCCGGCGGTGGATCGCTCGAGGAGACCGGTGGTCGCTCGAGAAGACCGCCGACCGGTGGATCGCTTGAGAAGAACGGAAGATCGTGCCTGGACCGCTCGACCCTGCTGTGAATGTGATCGGGAATACCGACCCGAGTCGCATCCGCAACTTCTGCATCATCGCCCACATCGACCACGGCAAGTCGACGCTGGCCGACCGGATGCTGCAGATCACCGGGGTGGTCGACCCGCGTCAGATGCGCGCTCAGTATCTCGACCGGATGGACATCGAGCGCGAGCGTGGCATCACCATCAAGTCGCAGGCCGTGCGCATGCCCTGGGTGGTTCGTGAGGGCGACCAGAAGGGCGACTCGGCCGTCCTCAACATGATCGACACTCCGGGGCACGTCGACTTCACGTACGAGGTGTCGCGCAGTCTCGCCGCCTGTGAAGGTGCGGTGCTGCTCGTCGACGCGGCGCAGGGCATCGAGGCGCAGACGCTCGCGAACCTGTACCTCGCGATGGAGAACGACCTCCACATCATCCCGGTGCTCAACAAGATCGACCTGCCGGCCGCGCAGCCCGAGAAGTACGCCGAGGAGCTGGCCAAGCTGATCGGCGTCGACACCTCGGCGGTGCTGCGGGTCTCCGGCAAGACCGGCGTGGGCGTGGAGCATCTGCTCGACGAGATCGTCCGGCAGTTCCAGCCGCCGGTCGGCGACGCCCAGGCGCCGGCGCGAGCGATGATCTTCGACTCGGTCTATGACGTCTATCGCGGCGTGGTCACGTACGTCCGGGTCATCGACGGCCGCATCGAGGCCCGCGACCGGATCAAGATGATGTCCACCGGCGCCGTGCACGAGCTGCTCGAGATCGGCGTCGTCTCGCCCGAGATGGAGAAGGCGGGCGCGCTCGGCGTCGGCGAGGTGGGCTACCTGATCACCGGCGTGAAGGACGTGCGCCAGTCCCGGGTCGGCGACACCGTCACCGGGAACATCCGGCCCGCCACCGAGCCGCTGGGCGGCTACAAAGATCCGAAGCCGATGGTCTACTCGGGCCTCTACCCGATCGACGGCTCCGACTACCCGGCGCTGCGTGACGCGCTCGACAAGCTCAAGCTCAACGACGCCGCCCTGGTGTACGAGCCGGAGACGTCGGCGGCGCTCGGCTTCGGGTTCCGCGTCGGCTACCTCGGCCTGCTGCACCTCGAGATCATCGGCGAGCGGCTGGAGCGCGAGTTCAACCTCGACCTGATCTCCACGGCGCCGAACGTGGTCTACCGCGTCTACACCGAGGACGCGGAGGAGAAGGTCGTCACCAACCCGAGCGAGTTCCCGACCGGGAAGATCGCCGAGATCCACGAGCCGGTCGTGCGGGCCACGGTCCTGGTGCCGAACGAGTACGTCGGTTCGGTCATGGAGCTGTGCCAGAGCCGTCGCGGCAGTCTGCTCGGCATGGAGTACCTGTCCAGCGAGCGGGTCGAGCTCCGCTACACGCTGCCCCTCGCCGAGATCATCTTCGACTTCTTCGATCAACTGAAGAGCAAGACGAAGGGGTACGCGTCACTCGACTACGAGCCCTCCGGCGAGCAGGTGGCCGACCTCGTCAAGGTGGACATCCTGCTGCACGGCGAGCCGGTCGACGCGTTCAGCGCGATCGTGCACAAGGACAAGGCCTACAACTACGGCGTGACCATCGCCAGCAAGCTGCAGAAACTCATTCCGCGGCAGCAGTTCGAGGTGCCGATCCAGGCTGCCATCGGCGCCCGGATCATCGCGCGGGAGACGATCCGGGCGATCCGCAAGGACGTGCTCGCGAAGTGCTACGGCGGTGACATCACCCGTAAGCGCAAGCTGCTCGAGAAGCAGAAAGAGGGCAAGAAGCGGATGAAGATGGTCGGCCGCGTCGAGGTGCCGCAGGAGGCCTTCATCGCCGCGCTGTCGACATCCGACTCGGTTGACACGAAGGGTGCGTCCAAAAAATAAGTCGGTTTGGTTTCTGCGGTACTCGGGAAATCTGGGGCTCGACGGACGCAACGGATGCTCCACCCCCGAGGAGGAACCTCATGACTGTCACCGGCATCATCACCGCGCTTATCGTCGGTCTGATCATCGGTGCGCTGGGCCGCTTGGTCGTGCCCGGCAAGCAGAACATTCCCATCTGGCTGACCATGGTCATCGGTATCGTGGCGGCCCTGCTCGGCACGGTTCTGGCCCGGGCGTTCGGCGTTGCCGAAACCAAGGGCTTCGACTGGATCGAGCTGGCCTTCCAGGTGGTTCTGGCCGCGGTCGGTGTGGCGCTGGTCGCCGGCATCGGCAGCCGCCGCCGCCTTACCCGCTGACGCGAGCAGCTCGCCTCGGCGAGAAGTTTGTGGCGAGGCAGGCAACGACGCTTGTCGCGAAGCAACCAACTGGCTGAGGCGGGCTGTGAGCCCACGGGGACAAGCAATTCTCCCCACATGTGAATAACGAAAAGCGCCGGGCCTGGTTCAGGTCCGGCGCTTTCGCGTGCGTCAATTTCGCGAAGGGGGAGAGGGGGCCGTGCGAAGAAGAAGGGCGCAGGTCGGGAAGGGCGAAGGCCGGAATGCAGGGAAGGGGAGAAGGGAGGCGCGGCGAGGCCAAGAAGGGGGAGGGGAGGGCGCGCGGCGAGGCCAAAAGGGGGAGGGGAGGGCGCGGCGAGGCCAAGAAGGGCGGAGGGAGGGCGCGGCGAGGCCAAGATGGGGAGGGAGGGCGCGGCGAGGCCAAGAAGGGGAGGGCCGAGGTCGCGGCGAGGCAAGGGAGAAGAGGGCGGCGCCTCAGTAACGGAACTTGTGCTGCGCGCTGCGGCGGTTTACCCATGCGGGCAACTCGTCGACGTGGTCGCGGTGGGGGTGGCGGTCGACCGCGTCGTGGGCGCTGGTCACGTTGCGCATCGTTACCACGTAGCCGCGGACCAGGCGGTCCTCGCGGAGGTCGCGGTAGGTGGCCTCGATCATGATCTGGGACTGGTCGGTGCGGCGGAGCGAGCAGAACAGCGTGCCGTCCCCGTTGGACTGGAAGGCGCGCCCGACCTCGGCTCGGTCGTCCGGGTGAACCAGGTCGCTGAGCGTGGCCAGCGGCGACAGCGCGTCGTCCCCGAGCAGCTCGTGCACGGCGGGGCTCGCGTACCGGATGCGCTGGTCGTCGTCGATCACCAGCATCAACTCGGCCGTGTTTCCGATCACGGTCCGCAGGTATTGATCGCTGTCCCGCCGGCCGACGGCCTCGACCAGGCCGATCCGGTCGAGGGCGAGCGCCGCCTGCCCGGCCAGCACCTCGACGGCGTCCCGCGTGGCGATCAGCGCCTCGCGGCGGGCCGTCAGCACCAGCGCGCCCCCGCTCGGCCGGGCCACCGACATCGGCTCCAGCCACAGCGGACAGACCAGGGTGGTCTCGTCGGGATCCGCGCCGACCAGCCAGCTGCGCTCGTGCGGGCCCGACGTGGGCGCCGGGGGCACGGCGGCGTCGTCGGTGGTGAAGACGACCCGCGCCGGCTGGGCGGGCATCAGCTGGGCGACGGCCGCGTGGACCGCCTCCTCGACGGCGGGCGCGTCGGCCGCGGCGACCAGCGCGCCGCTGGCCGTGCGCAGCGCCCGCTCGCGGCTCGCCGCCTGGCTGTTCTGCGAGATCGAATCGGCCAGCCGGGTGATGGTCAGCAGCAGCGTGAGCCCGCCCGCCACCGCGATCACCACGCCGTCGCGGACCGTGCCGCTGAGCGCCTCGATCAGCAGCACCACGGGCGGGGTGGCCACGGCCGCGCCGAGCAGCGCCGCCCAATGGCCGCGCCACGGGGTCGGGCGTGGCGACATCGGCCGCGTCAGCTGGGTCATCGACGGATGCAGGGCGGCCAGGCCCCACGTGACATAGAGGACGATGTAGCCGACCTCGGTGATCTTGCCCGGCGCCATGGGATAGACGATGTCGCTGATCAGCATGCCGACCGAACCGGCCAGCAGCAGGTACGCCGAGACGTTGCGCCCGGCCGCCAGGACCAGGCGGGCGGCGACCCCGGCCAGAAGCAGGTCGCCGATCACGTCGGCGGCCGAGATCTTGCCGATCTGGCCGCTGCCGCCGATCACGAAGACCCACACGACCAGCAGCGTCGAGCACGCGGCCGCGAGCAGGTCGATCAGGCGGGCGCGGTCGACCAGCAGCGAGCCGCCCCGGGTGAACTGGAGCAACGCGGCCGCGACCAGCACGAACATGGAGAGGTAGCAGGCGTCGGCGGCGGACATCGCGTGCGTCGCGTAGAAGATGTCACCGATCGCCAGCGAGGCGATCGCGCCGGCCAGCAGCACCCACGGCCCGACACGCGTGGGACGGTGCCACCGGACGCCGCTGATGATCGCCAGACAGCTCGCCGTACCCAGCAGGATCCATTCGATCGCCCTCGACACGTCCTACTTAGTACCAGGGCAGTAGCTATCTGTCCATGGCGCTATATACGCTGCGCTATCACCGAGAGCAATCCGAAACTGGGAGCGTTCCCGATCGTCCGGAACGGACTTTGTCGACGTCAGCTGAACACTTGGGCGATGACCTGACGCTCGTCGACGCCGGCGTCCGCGGTTACCGGCTGCCATTTCCCGTCGGGGGCGTGCCATTCGAGATCGGCGAAACGTACCCGTTCGAGGCCGGTGTCGGAGGCGTGCGAGACGAGCCAGTGCGCGTACCGCCAGCCGGTGCTCGCATCGGTGACCGCCACTGTCAGGCCCGCCGCCTGGGCCGCGGCCGGCGTCTTGGCGAGGCCCTTGCCCCAGTCCAGCTTCAGCCCGTTCATCAGGGCCGCCGCCGCGGCCGCGCCGCGCAGGACGGGCGATCCGGTCACCGTGCACGCGACGGCCCCGGTGGCCCGGCCGGTCAGGGCGCGCGCCAGCACCGCGGACTCGTCGGCCCATTTCTCGTACGCGTTGGGATAGGCCGACCGTTGCACCTTCTGAGCCGCGTCGGTGACCCGCATCTTCTGCCAGCCCTTGACCTTTTTCAGCGCGGTGTAGAACTTGTCGGCCGCGTAGCGCGGGTCCTGGATCTTCTCCGGCGTGCCCCAGCCCTGGCTGGGCCGCTGCTGGAAGAGGCCGACCGAGTCGCGGTCGCCGTCGTCGAGGTTTTCCAGCTTGGACTCCTGGAGCGCGGTGGCCAGCGCGACCACGACGGCCCGCTCCGGCATGCCGCGGCGGATGCCGACCGCGGTGATAGTCGCGGCGTTGGCCATCTGCACCGTGTCGAGCGTGACCTCACCATCGGCGCGAACGGTGCACTCGGGCCCGATCGTCGGCAACGGGATCTTCCCGGACATGCCGCGCATGGCGACGACAATCCCCAGCGTCCCGGCGAGCGCGAACAACGCGAGCACCGCGATCGGTGTCTTGCGCACTCGCACCTCCCCGGGGACTCAGGCAACAAGGGTAAACAACGACGGCCAGAGTGAGCTGTTACTGGCCGGAGCGGCGCGGGACCCACGATGCCGGGCGCTTCTCGCGGAACGCGGTCACGCCCTCGACGCCCTCGGCGGAGCGGAAGTACCCGCCCGAGCGCTCGGAGAGCTCGGCCAGGTCGGCCCGGATCGACGGGCCCGGCGCGCGGCGCAGGAGTTGCTTCGCGCCGGCCAGCGCCAGCGGTCCGCCCCGGATCAGGGCGTCGCAGTAGGCGGCGATCGTCGCGTCCAGACCCTCGGCCGGCACCGACTTCGTGACCAGGCCGATCTCCTGGGCGCGCACGCCGTCGAAGACGTCGCCGGTCAGGTAGAGCTCGGTGGCGGCGCGCGGGGCCAGGCGGGGCAGTACGGTGGCGCTGATCACGGCCGGGATGACGCCCAGGCGCACCTCGGAGAAGGCGAACGTCGACTCGTGCGCGCAGACCGCGATGTCGGCGGCGGCGATCAGGCCCAGGCCGCCGGCGCGGGCCGGGCCGCCGACCCGGCAGACCACCGGCTTCGGGAACTCCCACAGGGCGGCCAGGATGTCGGCCAGCTTCTCGGCCGGCACCCGGCCCGCGGCCCGCGCCTCGGCCGTCTCCTTGAGGTCGGCGCCCGAGCAGAAGACCGAGCCGGTGTGCGACAGCACGACCACGCGGACGGCCGGGTCGGTGACGGCGGCCGAGAGGGCCTCGAGCAGCTCGGTCATCAGGGGCGTGGAGAGGGCGTTGCGGTTGGCCGGGCTGTCCAGGGTCACGGTGGTCACCCCGGCGACGGTGGCGGTACGGACCAGATCCATGGCGAGACCCTAACGGGGTGCGTGCACACTTGACGGATGGCCGGCGCACTTCCCGATGGCGAACCCGTACCCGCGGACGGCTCGCTTCCGCCCGAGGCGGCGGCTGATGCCGGTAAAAACGGATTTGCGGTGTACGTGCACGTGCCGTTCTGTGCCAGCCGATGCGGCTACTGCGACTTCAACACCTACACGGCCAGTGAGCTCGGCAGCGGTGTCAGCCGCGAGACCTACGCCGACTCGGTGCTCGCGGAGTTGGCAAGGGCCCAAAACACGATAAAACCGGAAAAGGTGGACACCGTGTTTGTCGGGGGCGGCACCCCGACCCTGCTGAGCGCCGACGACCTGAGCCGCATCCTCGAGGGCATCGACAAGGCGTGGGGCCTCGCGCCGGACGCCGAGATCACGACCGAGGCCAACCCGGAGTCGGTCGACCCGCAGTATCTGCGCCGGCTGCGGAGCAACGGCTTCACCCGGATCAGCCTCGGCATGCAGTCGTCGAGCCCGGCCGTCCTGCGGATCCTCGACCGCAAGCACACCGCGGGCCGGGCCCCGCAGGCGGCGCGGGAGGCGCGCGAGGCCGGGTTCGAGCACGTCAACCTCGACCTGATCTACGGAACGCCGGGCGAGACGGCGGACGACTTCGCCGCGTCGCTCCGCACGGTCGTCGACGCCGGTGTCGACCACGTCAGCGCGTACGCCCTGATCGTCGAGGACGGCACCCGGATGGCCGCCCGCATGCGCCGCGGCGAGCTGCCCTTTCCGTCCGACGACGTGGCGGCCGATCGCTACCTGGCGGCCGAGGCGGCGCTGACCGAGGCGGGTTTCGGCTGGTACGAGGTGTCCAACTGGGCGACCAGCGAAGCCGCGCGCTGCCGGCACAACCTGCTCTACTGGACCGGCGCCGACTGGTGGGGACTCGGGCCGGGCGCCCACAGCCACGTCGGCGGGGTGCGCTGGTGGAACGTCAAACATCCGGCGGCGTACGGGCAGAAGCTCGCCGCCGGGGTCTCGCCCGGGCACGCCCGGGAGATCCTCACCGACGAGGACCGTCGCGTGGAGGACATCATGCTGCGGGTACGCCTGCGCGACGGCATCCCGCTGGCCCGGGTCGACGCGGCCGGCGCCGAGCGGGCGCTGGACGACGGGCTGCTCGACCGCGAAGCGTACGGGCGCGGGAAGTTGATTCTGACCTTGCGCGGCCGCCTGCTGGCCGACGCCGTGATCCGTGACGTCGTGTGAGAGGTGAATGCGCCGGGCCCCCGACCCGGCGCTGCCACCTACTTGATGATCTGAACCGTCATCGGGTAGTTGTACGGCTCGTTGTTGCTGGCCTTCACGCCGGCGATGACGCCGAAGATGATCGCGATGAGCCAGGCCACCGGGCCGATGATGAAGCCGATGACCAGGCAGGTCGTCGCCCATCCGACCAGCGCGATGATCGACCAGAGGATCTGGAAGTTCAGCGCCTTGACCGCCTCGGCGCGCACCACCGGGGACTGGTTGCCCCGGGCCAGAAGCACGATCAGCGGCACGATCCAGCCCGAGCAGCCACCACCGAGGAAGGCGCCGGCCGCGCCGCCGAAGTGGTTGATCAGGATCCAGTTCTTGTCGTCGAGACCGGAACCGGGCGGCGCCGGGTTGTAACCGCCGCCGCCGTACGGCTGCTGCGGCGGGGGGTTGTAGCCGCCACCGGGCGGCGGGTTGTATCCCCCACCGGGCGGCGGGTTGTAGCCACCGGCCGGCGGCTGGTTGTAGCCACCGGAGGGCGGCGGCGCGTAACCTCCCGGCGGCGGGGGCGGTGACGACGGCGGCGGTGTCGAACCGGACGTCGGCTCGTTGCCCCCATAAGGGTTGAACGGCGCGGTGGGGTCGTTAGGGCTACCTTCACCGGGCGGGCGAGGTGGTTCAGTCATGGCTGACACCGTAGGACCGCAGCTCAATACGGTCGAGGGCGACATGCGGTACGAGTCGATGAATAGACAGTCCACTCGATCATCGCGTTGCCGCGCGCGGCGACGTAGACTGGCACTCTGTCATGGGGAGTGCCAGGTGCGTACCGAGGGAGGGGTCATATGAGTCTGGATGACCGCAAGCTCGAAGTGCTGCGGGCAATCGTCGAGGACTATGTCGAGACGCAGGAGCCCGTGGGCAGCAAGGCCCTGGTCGAGCGGCACCAGCTCGGCGTCTCCCCGGCCACCGTGCGCAACGACATGGCCGTGCTCGAGGAAGAGGGCTACATCCGCCAGCCGCACACCAGTGCCGGCCGGGTGCCCACCGACGCGGGCTATCGCCTGTTCGTCGACCGCCTCTCCAAGGTCAAGCCGCTCAGCCCGGCCGAGCGCCGGGCGATCGAGCGCTTCCTGATCGGCGCCGTCGACCTCGACGACGTGGTGCATCGCACGGTGCGGCTGCTCGCCCAGCTGACCCGGCAGGTCGCCGTCGTGCAGTACCCGTCGCTGGCCCGCTCGAGCGTGCGCCACCTCGAGCTCGTGCCGATCTCCACGACCCGGCTCATGCTCGTGATGATCGCCGACACCGGCCGCGTCGAGCAGCGGCTGGTCGAGCTGCCCGGGCCGGTCCCCGCCGACGACGTGACCGATCTCCGCCGCAAGGTCAACGAGAAGCTCGCCGGGCAGCGGCTCGCCGACACCCCGCCGCTGGTGCAGGGCCTGGTCGACGACTGCCCGCCCGGTCACCGCGGCACGATGGCGTGCCTGGCCAGCGTGCTGCTCGAGACCCTGGTCGAGCGCAGCGAGGAGCGTCTCATGCTCGCCGGAACGGCGAACTTGACACGGGGCGGTGTGCTGGACTTCCAAGGCACGCTGCGGCCGGTGCTCGAGGCGCTGGAGGAGGAGGTCATCTTGCTCAAGCTCATCGGTGACCTCGAGCCGAGCAAGACGCGCGTCCGGATCGGCGACGAGAACGAGATCGACAACCTGCGGTCGACGTCCGTGGTCAGCACGGGTTACGGCCCGGGCGCGACTATCGTGGGTGGGCTCGGTGTGCTCGGCCCCACCCGGATGGACTACCCCGGCACCATCGCCACGGTGCGCGCGGTGGCACGCTACGTCGGCGACCTGCTGGCACAGAATTGAGGACTCCGAACCCCGTGGCCAAGGATTACTACGGCATTCTCGGCGTGAGCCGGGAGGCGACCGACGACGAGATCAAGCGCGCCTATCGCAAGCTGGCTCGGCAGTACCACCCGGACGTCAACCCCGATCCGGAAGCGCACGAGAAGTTCAAGGACATCAACGCGGCGTACGAGGTCCTCTCCGACGACCAGAAGCGGCAGATCGTCGACCTCGGCGGCGACCCGCTCGCGCCCGGTGGCGGCGTGGGTCCCGGTGGCGCCGGCGGTCCGGGCGGCCCGTTCGTCGGCTTCCAGGACATCATGGACGCGTTCTTCGGCACCGCCGCCGGTGGTGGCGCCCGTGGTCCGCGCCCGCGCACCCGGCCCGGCGCCGACGCGATCCTGCGGCTCGAGCTCGACCTGGTCGAGACCGCCTTCGGCGTCGAGGCGCCGATCACGGTCGACACGGCGGTGCTGTGCACCCAGTGCTCCGGCGCCGGCACCGCGCCCGGCACCCACCTGGCCACCTGTGAGACCTGTGGCGGCCGTGGCGAGGTGCAGAGCGTGCAGCGCACGTTCCTCGGCCAGGTCGTCTCGTCCCGCCCCTGCTCGACCTGCCAGGGCCACGGCACGATCATCCCGCACCCCTGCCCGACCTGCGCCGGCGACGGCCGGGTGCGCACCCGCCGCTCGCTGACCGTGAAGATCCCGGCCGGCGTCGAGGACGGCATGCGCATCCGCCTGGCCCAGCAGGGCGAGGTCGGCCCCGGCGGCGGCACGGCCGGCGACCTGTACGTCGAGATCCACGAGCGGCCGCACGACGTCTACTCCCGCAAGGGCGACGACCTGCACTGCCGCGTGACGCTGCCGATGACGGCCGCGGCGCTCGGCACCCGCCTGACGATCAAGACGCTCGACAGCGAAGAGGCCATCGAGGTCAAGTCGGGCACCCAGCCGGCGTCGACGCTGCGGATTCGCGGCAAGGGCGTGCCGCACCTGCGCGGTCAGGGCCGGGGCGACCTCTTCGTGCACCTGGACGTGAGGACGCCGACCAAGCTGACCGCCGAGCAGGAGCGCATGCTGCGCGAGTTCGCCAAGACCCGCGGCGAAGACGTGGCCGAGCTGAGCAAGCAGGGCGGGTTCTTCAGCCGGATGCGCGACGCCTTCAACGGTCACTGATCCGGGTACGCTCCGTCGCCCCACCCGCTCGGCCCTTTCGTGGCCGTCGAGCGTGGTCCGGCGGGGATCGAGCAGGCCGGGGAGGTCCTCCCAGACGTCGGTGAGGCGCTCGCGGTTGTCCTCGTCGACGAAGCCCGCGGGGCCGGCGTCGACCCCGAGCCCGAAAAACTCGCCCGCGCCGAGGTCCAGCGGGTCCTGACCGGCGGAGGGGGCCAGGCCGTAACAGCCGTCACCGCCGGAGATGTCGAGCACCGCCGTCGCGCAGGAGAACGACCGTGTAGGGGGCGCCGGACTGGTCTCGTGCTTCGGCGGCCGCCCGCGAGATCGGATTGACGAGGCCGTCGTCCCAACCGTCGGCGTATACCGCCGCGAGCGTCGTTCCCATGGCCGGTGATCCTTGAAGGCGGACGACCTCTGGCGCGTATAGGTGAGCAGAGCTGCGCGTGGGCCGCCCGGTCGGCGGGCGGCCCGTCACGGCCAGCAGCGGTCAGGCGGTCCGGCGGGCGCTCATCGGGCGGGCGGCCCGTCACGGTCAGCAGCGGTCAAGGCGGTCCGGCGGGCGCTCATCGGGTGGGCGCACATCGGGCGGACGGCCCGTCACGGTCAGCGGGCGGTCGGCCGGCCTTTCAGCGGGCGGTCGAGCCAGCGACCAGCGGGCGGTCGGCCGGCCTTTCAGCGGGCGGTCAGGCCGGCGATCAGCTGGCGGTCCAGCGGGCGGTCAGCGGGACGCGAGGGTGCGGCCCGCGTGGCCGGCGGCCTCGTGGGCGGCCTTCTTCAGCAGCTCGGCGGCCTCCAGGAACGGGTCCATCGCCGGGTTGACGCCGGCCAGGGTCAGCTCCCGCTCGACCAGGGTGAGGTCGGCGCCCCAGACGTCGGCGACGATGCGGCGCAGGTATGCGGTGTTGTGGTCCCAGCCCTCGCGGGGGGTGCCGGGGCCGTAGCCGCCGCCGCGGGTGGTCAGCACGATGGCGGGCTTGCCCTCGAGCAGGCGCTCGCCCTGGCTGCCGCCGGCGATGGCCAGGTCGATCCAGACCTTGGCGTGCTGGGAGACGCCCCAGTTGTAGAGCGGCAGGGCCAGGATCACGGCCTCGGCGTCGCGCAGCTCGGCCGCCAGCGTGGCGCTCAGCTCGGCCGCCGCGCGCTGCTCCTCGGTGCGCTGCTCCTCGGGCGTGTAACCGGCGTGGATGCCCGCGGCCCAGGCGTCGGCGGGCAGGGGGTCGGCGCCGACGTGGCGGCGCACGAACGTGGTCTCCGGCCGGACGGCCAGCCACTCGGCCTCGGCCAGGTCGGCGAGCTCGCTGCTGGCCGAGTGCGGGCCCATGATGCTGGCGTCGATGCGAAGAACGGTCACGGCGATAGCTCCCTGATCTGGGGGTGTTGAATGTTCAACACCGCCTCGTCCTGAAGCTTGCCACGGCCGGTGTTGAATGTTCAACACGGGTACCCTGTAGTGGTGACAAACACCACGACGCCGACGCCGGACGACGAGGTCTTGTGGCTGACCGACGATGAGCGCGGGGCCTGGATGACCCTGATCTCGCTGCTGATGACGCTGCCGACCGCGATCGACACCCAGCTCAAGCGCGATTCGGGCCTGAACTTCTTCGAGTACTCGATCCTCTCCGCGCTCTCCCGGCCGCCCGGTCGTCCGGTGCGGATGAACGCGTTGGCCCTGTTCGCGGGCGGTTCGGCGTCACGCCTGTCGCACGCGGTCAGCCGGCTCGAGCGGCAGGGCTGGGTGCGGCGCGAGGTGCGCGACGGCGAGGTCCGCTGCACCGAGGCGATGCTCACCGAGAAGGGGTTCGCCATGCTGGCCGGGGCCGCGCCGGGGCACGTCCGCGAGGCCCGGCGGCTGGTCTTCGACGCCCTCACGCCGGAGCAGGTGGGTCACCTTCAGCTGATCACCCGCCAGCTCCTGCAGGCGTCCGGCCCCGAGGTCGCGGTGGCACTGGACCAGGCGATCGCCGAGGCGGCGGTCGAGGGGGAGGCGGCCATCGACCGGGTCATCGTCGGGGCGGCGGCCGATTCGGCCTGCACCGAGCACCGCGATTGAGAAAGATCCGCCGGGCGTGGCTCTGGCTGGTCAAGAACACGCTCAACCGGGTCACGGTCCGGATGGCCCGCGCGGGACGCGGTCCCTTCGCCCTGGTGCGCCACGAGGGGCGAAAGACCGGGCGGCCGTACGAGACCCCGCTGCTCCTGGCCCGGATCGGTGACGACTTCGTCGCCGAGCTCACCTACGGCCCGGACGTCGCGTGGTATCGCAATGTCGAGGCCGCCGGTCGCTGCCGGGTCGTCGTGCGCGGGGTGGAGTACGAGATCGATCGGATCGAGCCGTGCCCGCCGGAGAAGGGGCTGCGCGCTTTCGGCAATCCGGCCGCGACGGTGCTGCGACTCATGCGTCGGCGTGAATTCCGATTGCTGTGCCGA
Organism: Actinoplanes sp. NPDC051537; assembly: GCF_055586105.1. Lineage (NCBI taxonomy): Bacteria > Bacillati > Actinomycetota > Actinomycetes > Micromonosporales > Micromonosporaceae > Actinoplanes > Actinoplanes sp. NPDC051537. The sequence continues at coordinate 151,564 of NZ_JBVJIU010000018.1, read as the reverse complement.
AAGGCATAGCGGTACCACCGGGCCGCGCGAGAGTCGCGCTGCGGCCGTTCGTGGCAGAGGGTCGCGGTGCTCGGCGGGACTCGTGCCGTCGCGTACCTCCGCGTGAATTTGAATCAGATTTTTGCTCGCGCCCGATCGATCAGCAGGGGCATGAGCTCGCCGCGCCAGGTGTCGAGGTGGACCTGGCCCGAGGACATGCCGCCGTGGGCGAATTCGGCGCGGTAGACCGACGGCGAGATCTCGGTCGCGAGATCGACGCCGACGATGCGGTTGAAGGCGTTGTAGAGCATGGCCTCGGCCTCGCCGAGCGTGGGCGGCAGATAGGTGCCCTGCAGGTGATCGCGCATTGCCTGCCAGACCCAGGGGTCGCCGCGCAGGCCCCAGCGGTCGGGTTCGGGGTCGAACAGGTCGTCGGTTTGCTTCATGAGATCAGGTTGGCACCGCTCGGGTCGTGCCGCACGCCGAGTTGACAGATCGACTATCATCTATGTTTTCGAGCCGGCGTTCCACTCCCCGGCGCTGGGAAGTGGAGGCCTTTCGTGCTGCGTTCCGCCCGCCTCGCCATCGGGGCATTCGTCGTCGCGCTGACCCTGTTGTTCACGGCCGGGACCGCGCAAGCCGCGGTGTGGTACTCGACCGACCGCTGGGGCACCTGGTCGAGCAATGGGTACACGCTTTACAACAACGTCTGGGGATCGGGGTACGGGCCGCAGACCATCTGGGCCAACTCGGTCGGCAACTGGGGCGTGTGGGCCAATCACCCGAACACCGGCGGCATCAAGTCCTATCCGAACGCGACCCGCTACATCGGGCGGTCGGTGAGCTCGCTCGGGTCGCTGAGCAGCTCGTTCAACGTGACCGTGCCGACCAGTGGGGTGGCATTCACAACGGCCTATGACATCTGGTCCGCGGACAATGCCCACGAGATCATGCTGTGGATGAACCACTACGGCGCGGTCGGCCCGCTGGGAACGCTCCAGACGACGGCGACGGTGGGCGGCCACACGTGGCGGATCTACCGCGGCTCGAACGGGGCGAACAATGTGTACTCGTTCGTGCGCACCGGCAACACGGGGTCGGGGACGGTCAATGTCGCGGCGATTGCGCAGTGGATCCGCTCGGCGGGCTGGTTCGGAAACGTGACGATCGGCAACGTGCAGTTCGGTTACGAGATCACGTCATCGTCGGGCGGAAAGGACTTCGTGACGAACTCGTTCTCGGTGAGCGGCTGACCCGTTCAGCGTGGGGAGGGGCCGCGGGGGGATCGCCCAAGCCCGAGCGGCCGGTGGTCGAGAATGGGCCGATGAACGATTTTCAGCCCCTCCCCGAACCGCGCTCGACGCTCACCCACGCCGGGTGCGTGGTCTCGGTGCCGGTCGGGTATCGCCCGCTTCAGCTCGATCTCCATGTGCCGCCGGGGGAGGGTCCGTTTCCGGTCGTGCTGTGGATCCATGGCGGGGGCTGGATCAGCGGCAGCCGGGTGTGGACCGTGGATCAGCGGTTCCACGAGCGCCTGGTGGCCCGGGGCTACGCGGTCGCCGACGTCGACTACCGGCTGGCGCTGGAGGCCACCTACCCGGCGCAGCAGGCCGATGTCGAGGCGGCGATCCGCTGGCTGCGGCACCACGCGGCGGCGCTGCGGCTCGACCCGGGGCGCTTTGCCGCACTGGGGGAATCGGCCGGCGGGCAGCTCGCGGCGATCGCGGGGCTGGCCGGGTTCGGGGAGACCGCGATCCAGGCGGTCATTCTCTGGTACGGGCCGGCCGACCTGTCCACGCTGCGCAACCAGGACGACCCGTTCACGAGTCCGGCCCTGCTGCTCGGCGGTCCGCTGAGCGAGCGCACGGCGTTCGCGCGGATCGCCAGCCCGCTGCACAACGTGCATCCGGACGCGCCGCCGTTCCTGCTCGTGCACGGGACCGAGGACGAGGTCGTCCCGTTCGCGGAGGCGGTGGGCTTCGCCGAGGCGCTGCGGAAGCAGGGCGTGCGCTGCGACGTGCTGCCGGTCGAGGGCGCGGGACACGTCTTCGTGGGCGCGAAGGTCGAGGTCGGCACGCTGACCGAGGCCGGCGCCGACTTTCTCGACGACGTGCTCAGACGGTGACGGCGGGGACGGCCGCGGTCCGGGACCAGTCGTGGCTGATGTCGGCGGCGGCGCGCAGCAGGCGGGGCAGGTGCTCCTCGAGCAGCGTCTCGACCGACGTCTCGGCGGCGTGCACGGTCACGTTGATGGCGGCGACCACGTTGCCGTCGCCGTCGCGTACCCCGGTGGCGATCGAGCGGACGCCGGGCGCCAGGTCTTGATCGGCGAGGGCCCAGCCCTTGGCCCGCACCTCGCGCAGCGCCGCCTCCAGCTCCTCGGCCGACGGCTGCCAGCGCGCGGTGACGCCCGAGCGTGAGCCCTCCCCGAGCACCCGCGGCAGCTCGGCCGGGGGCAGGGCGGCGAGCAGCACCTTGCCCATCGAGGTGGCCGGGGCCGGGAAGCGGGTGCCGATCGTGACGGCCAGGGTGACGATCTTCGGGACCGCGACCCGGGCCACGTAGACGATGTCGCCGCCGTCGAGCTGGGCCATCGACGTCGACTCGTTGGTCTGCGCGACCAGCCTCTCCATGTGCGGGCGGGCGACGTCCCACATGCTCAGCGCGTTCACGTACGCCATGCCGAGCTCCAGGACCCGGGGAGTGAGCGCGTAGCCCCGCGCCGCCGCGCGCACGTAGCCGAGGGCCTCCAGCGTGATGAGGATGCGGCGGACCGTCGGCCGGGCCAGGCCGGTCTGCCCGGCGATCTCGCTGAGCGTCATGGCCGGCGTGCCGGGGCGGAAGGAGCGCAGGACATCGAGGCCGCGAGCCAGGGCCTCGATGAAGTCGGGCCCGGCGCCCCTTCCGCTATCGGTCATGACGGGACCCTACTTGGTGTACTGGTAGGGGTTGTGCAGGATGCGCGCCTCGGGGATGTCCGGGTTCATGCCACGCTGCCAGGCGTCTTCGCCCATCGTTTCCCGCAGGTACGCGATGGTGGCGTCCACCTTGGCGCGGGCGGCCGCGAGATCGGTGCCGACCAGCCGGCCGTCCCGCTTCACGATGCGGCCGCCGACGACGACCGTGTGCACGTCACCGCGCTGCGCCTGGAAGACGACATGCCCGTACGGGTTGAGCACCGGGAACATCGCCGGCGACGCGTCGTTCTTGATCAGCACCACGTCACCCTGGCGGCCGGGCGTGAGCGCGCCGATCGACGAGTCCATGCCGAGCGCCTTGGCCCCGCCGCGGGTGCCCCAGTCGACGACCTGCTCGGCGCGCAGCGCGTGGTGGGTGACCGTCTCCTTCTTGCCGTGCGCCTCCTGGTGCTCGCGGACCCGGTCGGCGCTGAGCGTGGTGCGCATCGCCGAGAAGAGGTCGCCGCTCCACCACACGCTGGTGTCCATCGAGAGCGACACCGGGACGTCGTGCTTGCGCAGCTGCCAGGTGGGCGGGTAGCCCTGGCCGGCGCTCTGCTCGCTCTCGGTGGAGACCGACACCGAGCCGCCGGTGGCCGCGATCCGGTGGTACGAGTCGCTGCTCAGCGAGGCCGCGTGCACGTACACGGTGCCCGGGGTCATGAAGCCGTTCTCGTACATGAGCCGGATGCCGTCGTCGTTGGTGGCGCCCCAGACGCCGGCGTGGGTGGTGACCGACGCGCCCAGCTCGCGCGCGACCTCGAAGGCCGCCTTCTCCTGGAACTCGGGGGCGCCGGGGATGTCGAACGCCATCTGGAAGCCGGCCAGCTTGCCGCCGTCGATGCGCCGCCGGTAGAAGTCGCGGAAGGCGTCGGAGGTCGACCACTCCCAGGGGCCCTGCTGGATGTTCCCGTACGCGAGGACGAAGCGCCCGGGCACGGCCTCGAGCGCGTCGACCGCGGCGTCGGCGTGGTCCGTGGTCTGCAGACCGTGCGACCAGTCGACGGTGGTCGTCACGCCGGAGTCGATGGCCTCGATCGCGCCGAGCAGGTTGCCGGCGTAGATGTCCTCGGGCCGGAACAGCTTGCCGGACTCGAGGTAGTACCAGACGAAGTATTGGGTCAGGGTCCAGTCGGCGCCGTAGCCCCGCATGGCGGTCTGCCACATGTGCCGGTGGGTGTCGACCATGCCGGGCATCACGATCCCGCCGGTCGCGTCGATCTCGACGGCGTCGTCGGGTGCGGCCAGGCCCGGGCCGACCTCGGCGATCTTGCCGTCGACGACCAGCACGTCGGCGTCGGTGAGCACGGTGTGCGCGTCGTCCATGGTGAGAACCAGGCCGTTTCGGAAGACCACCGGCCGGTCGCTGTCGCTCATCGCCCATCCTTTCGAGGGTTTCCGGACCACTGTCCGCACTGCGGGCAGGGCGAGTGGCGTCAGTGTGCTCCCGGTCACCTACCTGGTCAATAGCCTGTTTCAGTTTTGTAAAGACGCCGTTGACAGGGCTGGTCGGCGAGGGCAGTCTGATCGGGCGGACGAGTGTCCGCAGAACGGGCGGTAATGATGGCGCAGGGCCCATTGAACGGTCTGCTGGTCGCGGATTTCTCGCGGATCCTGGCCGGGCCGTACGCGACGATGCTGCTGGCCGACCTCGGCGCGCAGGTGATCAAGGTGGAGGGCCCGGGCGGGGACGACACCCGCACCTGGATGCCGCCGGTGCGGGACGGCGTCTCGACGTACTACCTCGGGATAAACCGGAATAAGAGGTCGATCGCCCTCAATCTGAAGGACGCGGACGACCTGGCCGCCGCCCGCGAGCTCGCCCGCCGCGCCGACATCATGATCGAGAACTTCAAGCCGGGCGGTTTGTCGAGATTCGGGCTGGACTATTCGTCCGTCTCGTCGGCGAACAGCAAGATCATTTACGCCAGCATCAGCGGTTTCGGCTCGGGCGCCGGCGCCGAGATGCCCGGATACGACTTGATGGTGCAGGCCATTTCGGGGCTCATGAGCCTGACCGGCGACCCGGACGGCTCGCCCTACCGCGCCGGCATCTCCGTCTTCGACGTGATGGCCGGCATGCACGCGACGATCGGCATCCTGGCCGCGCTGAACCACCGCGCGCAGACCGGGCGCGGCCAGCACATCGAGGTCAACCTGCTCAGCTCGGCGCTGTCCGGCCTGGTCAACCACTCCAGCGCGTACGTCGCCGGCGGCACGATTCCCTTCCGGATGGGCAATGCACATCCAAGCCTCTTCCCGTACGAGCCATTGCCCACCGCCGACGGCGAGCTGATCGTGATCGCGGGCAACGACGGGCAGTTCCGCAAGCTGTGCCAGGTGCTCGACCTGCCCGACCTGCCGGACGACCCGCGCTTCTCCCGCAACCAGGACCGGACGGCGAACCGGGAGGCGCTGCGGCCGATCCTCGTGGAGCGGCTCGCCAAGCGCGGCAAGGACGACTGGTTCCGCGACCTGCTCGCGGCCGGCGTGCCCTGCGCGCCGATCAACACCATCGACGGCGGCGTGGCGCTCGCCGCCGAGCTGGGCCTGAACCCGGTGATCGACGCGGGCGGCGTGCCGGCGGTGCGCAACCCGATCACGTTTTCCGAGACCCCGGCGGCGTACGAACTGCCGCCGCCCGGGCTGGATGAGCACGGTGAGGAGATCCGCGCGTGGCTGATGAGCCGCTAACCGGCGCCTGGTCCTCCGGACGGCGCGGAGAACCCGCGAAAAAGGGTGAAGAGTTGAGGTTCCCGACGGGGCTTGGCACGTCGACACCCGAGACGATCTCGCTGCTGGGCCAGGATCTCGCCGCCGACCTGATGGGCAAGGTCGGGTTCGGCGAGCTCGCGTACTGGCTGGTGGCCGGGCGGCGGCCGACCGCGGGGGAGACGCGGCTGTTCGAGGCGGTGCTGGTGGCGCTGGCCGACCACGGGTTCACGCCCACGGCGATCGCGGCCCGTCTCACGTACCTCTCGGCCCCGGATTCCCTGCAGGGCGCGCTCGCGGCCGGCCTGCTCGGCGGCGGCTCCCGGTTCCTCGGCGTGACCGAGGACTGCGGCCGCTTCCTCGCCGACACCCTGGTCGAGGCCGGCACCGAGCGGGACTACGACGTGATCGCGCTGGAGGCCGTGCGCAAGGCCCGCGAGCAGCGCCGCTTCGTCCCCGGCCTGGGCCATCCGGTGCACAAGGAGCAGGACCCGCGCACCCCGGTGCTGATCGCGATCGCCGAGGAGGAGGGCCTGCGCGGCCCGCACCTGCGGCTGTTCGAGGCGATCGGCCGGGTCCACCCCCAGGTGCTCGGCCGGACGCTGCCGCTCAACGGCGCGGGCGTGTGCGGCGCGGCGCTCGCCGACCTCGGGCTCCCCACCGACCTGCTGCGCGGCTTCGCGCTGCTGGCCCGGGCCGCCGGACTGCTCGGCCAGCTGGCCGAGGAGCGCCGCCGCCCGATCGCGAACGACATCTACCTCGCCGTCGACCGGAACGCCGTCTACGAACCCCTTCCCGGATCCCGAGAGGACTGACTATGGCCAGCATCGTCGCGGTCATCGCCTCGACCCACCATCCGTTCTACTACCGCGCCAGCACCTCCACCGGCGAGGACCGGCCGCCGTTCGCGGACGAGTGGGTCCGGAAGATCACCGCGTTCCGGGAGACGCTGACCCGGGCCAACCCGGACGTGCTGGTGATGGTCGGCTCCGACCACTTCCACCAGCTGTGGCTGGACAACATGCCGCAGTTCCTGGTCGGCAAGGCGCCGTTCTACGACGCCAACTGGTACAACGAGGAGCGCGAGTTCGGCCTGCCGCGGATGCTGCTCAAGGGCCAGGAGGACCTCTCCGCGCACATCCTGCGGGCGGGCCTGGACGAGGGCTTCGACCTGGCGTTCAGCAACGAGCTGCGGATCGACCACAGCGTCACCTGCCCGATCATCACGCTGCGGCCCGAGGCCGACCTGCCGATCGTGCCGATCTACACCAACATCTTCGCGCCGCCGTTGCCGCAGCCGAAGCGGTTCGTCGCGCTGGGCGAGGCCATTCGCCGGATCGTCGAGGAGTGGCCGTCGCACCTGCGGGTGGCGGTCATCGGCACCGGGCACCTGTCGCTCGAGCTCGGCGGTCCGCGGCAGTTCGGCCCGCACGGCCCCGACCCCGAGTTCGACCGCAGGGCCGTCGAATGGATCGCGAGCGGCGATCTCGACAGCTGCCTGCGCGAGGTGTCGCTGGACAGCCTGCACGCTCCCGGCAACGCCACCCACGGCTTCATGGACTTCATGCTGATGATGGGCGTCGCCGGGGCCGGCGCGAAGGCCGACTACGTCGACAGCCTCGATCTGTTCCACACCATGGAGGCCTACTTCACCTGGTACCCGAACGGAGTTCCGGCATGAGCAAGTACCTGCTGAACAAGTTCCTGTACACGGTGGACCGCGATCCTGACCTGGTCGAGCGCTACCGGTCCGCACCACGGGAGCTGGTGCTGTGGTGGGAGGAAGAACGGGCGAACACGGTGCTCAACTGCCTCACCGGCGAGGCGAGCACCTGGCAGCGCTTCACCGACGAGGAGCGCGCGGCGCTGATCGGGCACGACCACTGCAAGCTGTTCGAGCTGGGCGCGCACCCGTTCCTCACGCTGACGCTGTTCATCGCGATGTTCGAGCGGGACAACACCGAACCACTGGAATATCAGAAGGCGTACGGCGCCCGCATGGCCCACTTCGCGCTGCCCTACCCGGACATCGCGACATGATCCCCGCGGCCGTCCTGCGGATCTGCGGCCGGCCGCCGGCGCTGGAGAAGCGGCCGGCGCCGGTGCCGGGCGCGGGCGAGGTGCCGATCACCGTGGCGGCGGCGCCGATCACCCCGCTCGACGTGTTCTGCGCCAGCGGCACCAGCTACTTCGGGGTGCCCGCCACGCCGTACGTGCCGGGGGTCCAGGGGGTCGGCTACCGCGACGACGGCACCCCGGTCTGGTTCGCCACGTCGGCCGGCATGCGGCCGGGCGACGGGAGCATGACCGCGGCGGTGTCGGTGGCCCATGTCGACGTCGTGCCGCTGCCGCGCGGGGTGCCGCTGCCGCTCATCGCGGCGCTCGGGCTCTCGGCGGTGGCGGCGCATTCGGCGCTCACCCGGACCGGCGGGCTCACGCCGGGCGAGACCGTGGTCGTGCTCGGCGCCGGCGGCGTGGTCGGCCAGGCCGCCGTCCAGCTGGCCCTGCTCTCCGGGGCGGGCCGGGTGGTGGCCGTGGCCCGATCGCCCGAGGCCTGCGAGCGGGCGGTCCGGCTCGGCGCCGTGGAGGCCGTGCGGCTGCGGCCCGACGACGACCCGGCGTCGCTCGCCGACCGGATCCGCGACGCGTCCGGCCCGGCCGACCTGGTGCTCGACCCGGTCTTCGGGGTGCCGGCCGCGGCCGCGCTGCGGGTGCTGCGCCCGGGCGGCCGGCTGGTCAACCTGGGCAGCTCGGCGGCGGCGACCGCGCCGATCGACTCGGCGACGCTGCGCAGTGGCTCGCTGCGGGTGCTCGGCTACACCAACAACGCGCTGTCGGTGGCGCAGCGGGCCGAGTCGCTGGCCGAGGTGGCCGGCTACGCGGCGGCCGGCCGGCTCACCGTGGCGCACGAGGTGGTGCCGTTCGCCGACGTCGCCGAGGCCTGGGCGCGGCAGGCCTCGGGCGACACGAACGGGCGGCTGGTGCTAGTCCTCTAGCGGCACGATCGACAGGGCCATCAGCCGCGCCGGGTCGGTGACGGCGCTGATGACCGTGATGCGGCCCTCGACGATGGTGAGCCGCAGCACCGCCCGGCGTTCGTCGCCGACGATCACCGCGACGCCGAGCGTGCCGTCGATGAGGGCGGCCCGCGCGGCCTGGGCGCGGCCGGCGAAGAAGCGGGCCACGACCTCGGCGCCGCGGTCCTGGCTGACCGGGCCGATGCGCATCTCGACGTCGGGATCGAGCAGCGTGAGCAGCGTGCCCATGTCGCCGCCCCGGGACGCGGCCAGGAACGCGTCGACGATCGGCCGGTCGGCCGGGGTGTCGGCGGCGGGCGTGGCCCGGACCCGGCGGCGGGCGCGGCTGGCCAGCTGCCGGGCCGCGTCGGGGGAGCGGCCGACGACCGGGGAGATGTCGTCGAACGAGACGCCGAACATGTCGTGCAGCACGAAGGCGAGCCGCTCGGCCGGGGTCAGCGTCTCCAGCACGACCAGCAGCGCGAGCCCGACCGAGTCGGCCAGCACGGCCTCCTCCTCGGGGCTCGGCACGGCGGCGGGCGGCTCGGCGACGTACTCGTCCTCGCGCCGGGCCGTGCGCTGACGCAGCATGTCGAGGCAGACCCGGCCGACGACCGTGGTCAGCCAGGCCGCGAGATTGTCGACGCGGTCGTCACCCGTACGGCTCAATCGCAGCCATGCCTCCTGCACCGCGTCGTCCGCCTCGTTGACCGAGCCGAGCATGCGCAGCGCCACCGCCCGCAGCCGGGGCCGGTTCTGCTCGAACCGCGCTGCCAGGTCATCCATGCGATTTCTCCCTATATGTGACTTGCGCCACGTTGGTCACATTCGCCGTCCGCTCCTCGTCATCCCTCCGACGAACGAAAACGCGCCGATGTGACGGCGCCACGCGAAATCGAGGAGAAGGATCATGACAGCTCGGATCGAGAACCCCGCCGGTCTGCTCCCGGACGCCGTCAAGGCGGTCAACTTCCTCTACAAGGCCGCCCACTCGGCCGGTCTCGAGCCGGCCGTGCTCGAGCTCGTGCACCTGCGGGCCAGCCAGATCAACGGCTGCGGCCCCTGCGTCGACTCCGGCGCACGCGCCATGCGCAAGGCGGGTGAGACCGACGACCGGCTGTTCGCGGTGGCGGTCTGGCGGGAGACGCCGTACTTCACCGACGCCGAGCGGGCCGCACTGGCGCTCGCCGAGGCGGCCACCCGGCTCGCCGACCAGGCCGACGCGGTGCCGGACGCGATCTGGGACGCGGCGGCCAAGCATTTCGACGAGAAGCAACTCGCCGCGATCGTGCTGTGGATCGCGACGACAAACTTCTTCAACCGCATCAACGTGACCACCCGGCAGCCCGCTCCGCAGAATTGGGGATGAGATCGACCGCCGTGCGGGTCTAGCATGCGCGGCATGACGGGGACCGATGCTCCACGCCTCGTGCGGGTGGCAGCGTGGCTGACGATGGCGCTCGCGCCGGTCGGCCTGCTGCTCCTGCTCGACGGCATTTTGGAGCTGCACTGGTGGGGAACGACGGAAGAGAAGCAACTCATCGCGTTGCTCGCGAAGATCGAGACGGAATACGGCATCGAGGCGCCGGCCCTGCTGCGCGGCCGGGACGGTGCGATCCAGCTGGTGATACTCGGGCTTTTCTGCATCGCGTACGGGTGCCTGGGCATCTGGATCATGCGCGGGCGACTGTGGGCGCGCACCACGGCGCTGATCACGGGCGTGCTGCTCGCCCTGGTCGGGCTGTTCGGGGTGGGCGCCGACGCCACCGAGCCGCGCACGCTGGCGGTGTACTTCGGCAACCTGACCGGGTCGGCGATCCCCGATCGGATACCGGCCGTGAAGGCGCTGCTCTACCCCGGGTGGTACTCGTGGTACGAGGACATCGCCCAGGGCCTCCAGGTGATCGTGTCGCTGGCCGCCGTGGTGGCGATCGGGGCCGCGGTCATCGGGCACTCGGACTACTTCTCGGGCGGGCGAGCGGTCGACGCGCCGCCGGACGAGTGGGACGCGGCGCTCGGCCGGGTGCGGGATCAGTCCCGCAAACACCTGGACGCCGACTCCTAGCAGCTCGGCTATGACCAGGGCGTGCCGTGCTCCCGCGGCACCGAGGCCTGCCCTCGGGCCGTCTGCGGGACGCCGGCGCGCCCGATGAAGACCGACGTCAGCCCCGGCGGCCCGGCCTCGGGCCGCGGTCGCCGGGTGCGGCTGACCAGCAGCACCACGACCGCCAGCACGGTGGCGGCCGCCGCCGCGATGAGAATCGTGCCGATGATGGTCGAGGTGCCCGTGCCCTCCCGGGGGTGGCCCGGCGCCGGCACCACGGCCTCGCCGGTCATCGTGAGGTCGCCGGTGTCGACCTTCACGGCGACGGTGGCCGGCAGCGCCGGCGGGGTCGCGAAGCAGACGAGGTAGCGGTCGCGCAGCGTGGACTCGACCTGGTCGAGCGCGGGCACGACCACGGGCTCGCCGGCCGGGGCGAAGAAGCCGCCGGTCGCGGCGGCCGCCTCGGACCAGAACTCGCCGGCCGCCGCGGTGCCGACCACGACCAGGATCGTGCCGCCGGCCCGGAAGTCGTCGGCGAGGTCGGCGGCCTCGATGCCGCCGGCGTCGGCCGCCGACGTGTACATGACGACCACCCGGCGGCCGGTCTCGGCCCGCGGGAACTGGCCGCGGGCCAGCGTCAGGGCGGCCTCGGTGTCCCGGTCACCGGCCGCCCGGATGCCGTCGAGCGAGCCGACCACACCCAGCGGTCCGCGCGTCGGCGTGGCCACGGCGGCGGCCGGCCGGCGGTCCGGGATGACCACGGCCTGGGTGGTGGCGGGGGCCTCGAGAATGAACCGGGCGGCGGCGCTCAGCCAGGCCGGCAACGACTTGGCGCCGGCCGTCGAGGCGTCCACCACGATCGAGACGGCCAGGCCGTCGGACATGATCGGCACCAGGTCGGCGTGCTGCTGACGGCCGCCGACCGAGACCTGCGCGCTGCGCGTGCTGGTGCTGTTGCTCGCGCTCAGGTCGACCACGAGCGCGGTCTCGCCGCCGCCGCTGAGCACCCCGGCGATCGGCAGGGGCACGGCCGCGGCGGCCGGCCCCGCGTCGGCCAGCAGGGCGATGACGACGGCCGCCAGGGCCACGAGGGCCCGGCGGGGCTCGAGGGCCCGGCGGGGCTCAGGCCGGTTCGGCGAACGCGATGACATTGTCCCGATAGCTTCCGCGAGAGTGGTCGAAGCTGCCGCCGCAGGTGACCAGCCGGAGTGTGGGGTCGAGCGTGGGCGCGTAGACCAGGTCGGTGGGGAACTGCACCTTCGGCACCCGCTCGACCTTGGTGATCGAGAAGGTCGCCGAGGTGCCGTCGGAGCGCTCGACCGTGACGGCCGTGCCCGGCTTCACCCGGTAGAGGTCGATGAAGATGCCGGGTCCGGACTTCGAGTCGACGTGGCCGAGGATCACGGCCGGGCCGGCCTGGCCGGGACGCGGGCCGTACTGGTACCAGCCGGCGACGTCGGTGGTGGCCGGGACCTGGATGGTGCCGTCGGTTTGCAGGCCGAGGCGCTCGATCTTGGTGTTCACGTGCAGGGCCGGGATGCGGATCCGGGTCGGCACCGCGACCGAGTCGTAGGTGCGCACCGATTTGAACGATTCACCGGATGTTTCAGATTTGTCAGATTTGTTGGGAGCGGCGGCCGGCGGCGTCACCCCTCCCGCTACCGCGGAGGCGGCCGGCGGGCCGCCCGCGAGCACGGCCAGCAGGACCAGCGCGAGCGCGGCCAGGGCCGGGACACGCGTGTACGACGGCATCAGCGGCTTTCCACGACGGCGGCCATCCCGCCGTACCCGGTCTGCGCGCCGCCCCGCGGCAGTCTGGCCGCCACCGTCGCCCCGAACGCGTCCGCCATCTTCGTGGCCAGGTCGAACATCTCCTGGTACGTGTCGTAGGCGACGTCGTGGGCGGTGGCGTAGTCCTTGGCCGCGTACGCGTCCGCGTGCTTCATCAGCATCATGTCGTGCTTCTGGAGCGCCGCGGTCAGGTCGGCCGGGCTGATCCGCTTGCTGGTGGCGCCGGCCAGGAAGGTGGCCATCCGCTTCTCGATGCCGGCCATCTCGGTCTTGGCCTGGTCCTGCTTGGTCTTGTCGCCGGCCGCGGTGGCGCTCGCGTACGCCACCAGTTGTTCGACGTGATCGGCCCAGAGCGACTGGAACTGCTTCGCCGCGGCCGCCCCGAACAGGGTGTCCATCGCGGCTGCCAGGTCGGCGGTGTTGCCGTTGATCATGTCGCCGGACGACTCGAAGTCGGGGGAGCGGGTCACCGCGGCCCGGGTCAGGTCCTCCACCAGCGCGGCGTGCTCGGCGAGCAGCTTGCCGAGCTGGGAGCGCAGCCGCCACAACGGCTGCTCGAGGGTCGCGACGTCCTTGGCCGGGAGCAGCGACTTGGCCAGGGTCAGACCCAGGTCGTACGTGTGCTGATAGCCCATCCGGTAGAGATCGTCGGCCGCCGCGTAGTTCTTGGCCGCGTAGGCGTCCGCCTGCGCTGTCAGATGTCCGACATGCTGCACGACGGCGGCCCGGGCCGCGGCCTGGCTGAGCCGTCCCTTCGACGCGCCCGCGAAGAAGTCACCCAGCTCCTGCTCGTATTCGACCAGCTCCTTGCGGGCGGCCTCGAGCGCCGCCTTGTCCTGCGCCGCGATCGCGCCCGCGTAGCCGAACAGCCCCACGATGTGCTGCGACCACATGGGACCGAACTTGTCCGCCGCGGCCTGCCCGAACAGCTGCCCGACCAGGGTCGTCATGGCCGATGTGTTCTTGCCCAGCGCCGCGTTCGCGGCCTGCACGAAGTCGTCGTCGCCGCGGATGCGGCTGCGCATCAGGTCGGCCGCGAGCACCGAGTGCTGGCCGAGCAGTGCCTCGAGCTGAATGGCCAGGTCGGCGGCCGTGGGCGTCTCGAGCTGAAGGGCCAGGCCGGCCGCCGCGGGCGCCTCGTGTCGAGCCGCCGGCGAGGCCGGAGCCGTGCCGGGTACGAGAAAGAGCAGACCGGCGCAGAGGATCGGCAGCGCCCGCCAGAGCCGTCCGTTTCCAGGTGTCCGCATTGCCTACCATCGCCCACTCGGAGGAAAGTCGCGACCGACCATACGCCCACGTCACAACAAGGTCGAGACCGCTGAGCGACGTCTCCCGTACCGAGCGTGGATGAAGTACGGTCGGTGCTCAGAGACAGTTGTTGATCTGCAAACGCCTGGGATGGGGCCGGGATGGAGATGCTGGGGCAGCTCGTCGCGGGGCGCTATCGGCTCCTGCAGCGCCTCGGCGGCGGCGGCATGGGCGGGGTGTGGCTCGCCTACGACCAGTCCGACGACCGGCAAGTCGCGATCAAGAAGTGCCACCTGCCCGACGGTCTGACCCGCGACGAGCAGGACCTGTTCCGGGTGTGGACGGTCCGCGAGGCGCGGGCCTACGCGCTGGTCGGGCATCCCAACGTGGTGCGCACGCTCGACGTCCTGCCCGACGACGAGGCGCCGTGGATCGTCATGGAGTACGTCGAGTCCCGCTCGCTCCAGCAGATCATCGACGAGAACGGGCCCCTTCCGCCGGCCCGGGTCGCCGGCATCGGGCTGGCCGTGCTCGAGGCGCTGCTCGCCGTGCGCCGGGCCGAGCTGCTGCACCTCGACGTGAAACCGAGCAACGTGCTGATCTCCCACGACGGCCGGGTGGTGCTCACCGACTTCGGGCCGGCGGTGACGACCGAGGGCGTACGGGCCCTGGCCGGCGCCGGCATCGTGCTGGGCTCGCCCAAATACCTCGCCCCCGAGCGGCTGATCGACGGTGTGGCGCTGCCCGAGTCCGACCTGTGGTCGCTGGGCGCCACCCTCTATCACGCGGTGGAGGGCCGCCCGCCGTACGTGCGGGCCACCACCACCGAGACCCTGCTGGCGCCGACCGAGGGACCGCCCGACCCGCCGCAGCTGGCCGGCCCGCTCACCCCCGTGCTCGAGGGGCTGCTGCGGCTCGACCCGTCCCGCCGGCTCAAGTCCGACGAGGTGGAGGCCGAGCTCCGGAAGATCATCCAGCAGCCCGCCCCGCCGGCCGAGACGCCGCCCGCGCCGGTGGCCGAGGTGACGCCGGCCCGCCGCCGGTTCACGGCGCTCGCCGGGGCCCTCGCCGTCCTGGTCGCCCTGGTCACGATCTTCGCGGTGACGCGGCCCGACACCGGGTCCGCCGCCCACCCGCCGACGGCCGCGGCCCCGCTGCCGAGCGGCGAGATGCTGCCGGCCGGCTTCTACTGGTTCACCGAGGGCCCGGGCTACCGCGTGGGGCTGCCGCTCGAGTGGCCGGGCGCGGTCACCGGATCGGGCGAATTCAGCTCCGCACCCGGCCAGGCGCCCTGGCCGCGCCTCGCCATCACCGTCGCCGAGGCGCCGGCCAACGTGATCGCCGCCTTCACCGCCGAGGAGCTGAAGGCGGACCTGCCCGGGTACCGCCGCATCCAGATCGTGCAGCCGCCCTCCGTGCCCCAGCCGACCTGGGAGTACACGTATCAGGACCGGTCCGCCGGCCAGATCCGGGCGATGCGGCTGGCGATCCTCGACGACACCGGCGACCGCATGTTCAGCCTCGAATGGCGCACCCCGCGCGACCGGTGGGCGGCCGATCTGCCGATGTTCGACCAGATCGTCGCGACGTTCACCCCGACTCCCGGCGGATGAGACCACGCGGAGTCGGGCCAAGCCCTGTGGTTTGATCTAGTACGGTCTAAGCGGATCGTCGGACTTCTACCCGCATGGTGACAGCGAGGCGTTTGTGAGGACGGGGGACCTCGTCGCCGGGCGCTACCGGCTGGTGGAACCACTCGGCGCCGGCGGGCTCAGCCGGGTCTGGCTGGC
The DNA here is from genome assembly GCF_055586105.1 of Actinoplanes sp. NPDC051537. NCBI lineage: Bacteria > Bacillati > Actinomycetota > Actinomycetes > Micromonosporales > Micromonosporaceae > Actinoplanes > Actinoplanes sp. NPDC051537. The sequence goes on along the minus strand of NZ_JBVJIU010000018.1, from coordinate 136,026 downwards.
CTGGGACAAGGAGGCCGGCCTGCCGGTCGCGATCAAGAAGGGCGCCCTGCCGGACGGCATCGATCCGGCCGACGCCGACGCGTTCCGCGACCTCACGGCCCGCGAGGCGCGGACCTTCGCGCGGGTGAGCCATCCCCATCTCGTACGCACGCTGGCCGTGCTCCCCGAGGCCGAGGCGCCCTGGATCGTGATGGAGTACGTCCCCGCCCGCTCCCTCCAGCAGATCATCGACGAGGACGGCCCGCTCCCGCCCGAGGGCGCCGCCCGGGTCGGCCGATGCGTGCTCGGCGCGCTGACCGCCGTGCACCAGGCCGGGCTGCTGCACCTGGACGTCAAGCCGAGCAACGTGCTGATCGCCGACGACGGCCGGGTCAAGCTCGCCGACTTCAGCCCGGCCGTGACCGCCGAGGCCGTGCGCGACCTGGCCCGGGCCGGCATCGTCTTCGGCTCGCCGAAATACCTGGCCCCCGAGCGGATGTCGGAGGGGCAGGGGCTGCCCGAGTCCGATCTGTGGTCGCTGGGCGCCACGCTCTACCACGCCGTCGAGGGCCGCCCGCCGTACGACCGCCCCACCGTCACCGACACCCTGCGCGCTCTCGGCGAGGACCCGCCCGACGCGATGGAGCACGCCGGCCCGCTGATGCCCGTGCTCAAGGGGCTGCTGCGCCGCAACCCGGCGGATCGCCCCCGGGCCGACGAGGTCGAGGCCGACCTGCGCGAGATCGTGCTGCCCCGGGCCACCGGACGGACTTTCCGGCCGAGCCCCGCCCGCCGCCGGCTCGCCTTCGCCGTCGCCGCTTTCGTGGCCCTGATGGCGCTGCTCACCGTCGCCACCTCGGCCCCGTCCCCGGGCGGTTGGTGACGTACCGTGCGGGGGTGTCCGCGCCCCTGTTCCTGGTCGACGACCTGCCCGCCGGCCCGTCCTGGACCCTGACCGGCCCCGAGGGCCACCACGCCGCCACCGTGCAGCGGCTGCGCGCCGGCGAGCGGCTGATCCTCGCCGACGGCCGCGGCGGCCGCGCGACCGCGTCGGTGACCGCCGTCGGCAAGGGCAGCGTCGACCTGGCCATCGGCGACCGGTCGTTCGAGCCCGCCCCGAGCCCGCGCCTGGTCGTCGCCCAGGGCATCGCGAAGGGCGACCGGGGCGAGCTGGCCGTGCAGGCGATGACCGAGATCGGCGTCGACGAGATCCTGCCCTGGGCGGCGTCCCGGTCGGTGGCCCAGTGGCGCGGCGACCGCGGGGCGAAGTCCCGCGAGAAGTGGGTCGCCACCGCGCGCGAGGCGGCCAAGCAGGCCCGCCGAGCCTGGCTGCCGACGGTCGGCGGCGACCCGGACTGCTCGACCAAGCAGATCGCCGCCCGCCTGGCCGACGCCGGGGCGGCCTTCGTCCTGCACGAGGAGGCTACGGTCCGGCTGGCGGTGGCCGACCTGCCGAGCGGTGAGATCGTGCTGGTGGTCGGGCCCGAGGGCGGCATCGCCGACGCCGAACGTCTCGAGTTCGAGCAGGCCGGCGCCGTCGCGGTGCGCCTGGGGCGCGAGGTGTTGCGCACCTCGACGGCGGGGGTGGCGGCGTTGTCGGTGTTGTCGGCGCGGCTCGATCGCTGGTGAGCGCCGCATGTTGTCGGCGGCTCGCCTCGATCGCCCTAGAGGGCGCGCACCAGCTGACGACGATCGAGCCCGGGCATCACGATGCTCTCGTCCAGGCCGTCGCCCGAGGAGATCTGCTGGGCCACTCGGGCGGCGATGCGGCGGGTGATCATGCGGCGCAGGCCTCGGCCGGGCAGGGTGCCGTGGAACGGGGTGCCGGGCCGGCGCAGGCGAGCCGCCTGGCGGGCGATCGCGGGCACCAGCTCCGGGAACGGCGCGTGCAGCGCCTCGGTCGAGGGTGAGCCGAGGTAGTCGAACGGCTCCGAGCCGGCCATCGGCGCGAACTCCACGCCGATCAGCTTGAGGTTGCGGTGGGCGCGGTAGTCGAGCATGGCGACCAGGTGCCGTACGCCGGCCAGCCGCCCCGCGTTGAGGAAGGTGCGGTAGAGCAGGGAGCTCACCGCCAGGCCGGACCGGCCGCCGCGGTAGGCGGGCAGCACCGCGAGCGTGGCGAAGTCCCAGATCCGCCCGTTGTGCAGATCGTGCAGCGCCACGATCGTCGACAGTGAGGTGTCGATGCAGTCGGGCGCGTCGTCGAGCGTCTTGCCGCCGCCGTCGATGACCCGGGCGGCGCCGGCCGGCAGGCCCGTCCGCCGGTCGAGCACCAGGAAGAAGAGGCTGTCGTCCTCGTAGCGCCGGTACTCCTCGGTCATCGTGCGGGCGTCCATCTGGAAGGTCGGCTCGAAGACCATCCGCTCGACCGTGCGGGCCACGTCCGCGAGCGGGGACGACGCCGAGACGGCCAGCGCCAGGAAACGGCCGGGGCGGTCGCCGTACGTGGTGAGGGCGGCGGCCACGATGCGTCGCATTGCGGTCTCGTCGAGGTCGTACGCCGACGGAGAGTAGTGACGGTCCGGTGACGTGAGCGGCATACGACCTCATCCTACCTGGCATAAAGGGTGAATCGGACCTGTCCGACTATAGCCGCGAATTACTCTCCGTCAAGACGGCCCACATCACAGAGAGTCAGCGCCCACGTGATCATGAGCGAGGGAGCTGGTTAGGCTAGCCTTCTGGTCAGCGTCGGCGAGGTCTTGAGGCGAGGTCTTGATCTGAGAGGTCCGCCGCGCAAAGGTCGGTATCCGATGAGCCTCGACTCCGGTCGCCGCACGCTCGTGCCGCGCCCGGTCCCCCGTGTCCCGGTGCGTCCGTCGGTGGTCCGTGCCGTGCGAGCCCGGTGTCGGAGAGGCGCACGCCGTCGGGCTTGGGAGGAAAAGTGGGTCTCGCCGCATGAACATCCTGTGGCGGGCCGTGTCCCGCAACCGCTGGCGGCTGCTGGCCGGCTGCGCCCTGATCGCGCTGCACCAGGCGTGCGAGGCGTTCGTGCCGATCCTCATCGGCGAGACCGTGGACCAGGCCGTCTCGACCGGCTCGCTGTCCCGCCTGGTGTTCTGGGTGGCGCTGCTCGGCCTGCTCTTCCTGCTGCTCACCACGGCCTACCGCAACGGCGCCCGGCAGCTCATGCGGGCGCTCGCCGACGAGTCGCACACGCTGCGGCTCGAGGTGGCGGCCAAGGTGCTCGACCCGCGGGCCGAGGTGCGCACCGGCGACGTGCTGACGATCTCGACGACCGACGCCGACCACGCGTCCTACCTGCTCGACTACGTGCCGCGGATCATCGGAGCGCTGGTCGCCACGGCGGTCAGCGCCGTCGGGCTCTGCCTCATCTCGGTGCCGCTGGGCCTGGTCGTGCTCGTCGGCACCCCGATCGTGCTGATCGCGCTGCAGCAGGCGGCGCCGCGGATCACCCGGCGGGTCGCCGAGCGGCAGGACGTCGCCGGGCGGGCCTCCTCACTCGCCACCGACCTGGTCACCGGCCTGCGGCCGCTGCGCGGGGTGGGCGCGCAGGAAGCCGCCGACGCCCGCTACCGCGAGGTCAGCGGCCAGGCGCTGCGGGCCACCCTGCTCGCGGCCCGCACCCAGGGCGGCTTCCAGATCGCCTCGACCACCGTGAGCACGCTGCTGGCCTGCGGCATCGCGATCCTGGCCGGCTGGTTCGCACTGACCGGGCGGATCACCGCCGGCGAGCTGGTCACCGTGATCGGCCTGGCCGCGTTCCTGGGCGAGCCGTTCGGCACGCTCTCGGCCGCGCCGAGCTGGATCGCCACCGCCCGCGCCTCGGCCGCCCGGATCGCCGACGTCCTCGCCGCGACGCCGCCGTCGCCGGACACGACCTCCGACCCGCCGGTGCTGCCGACCGACGGCGAGTGCCTCGGCGTGGTGGTCGAGACCGACCCGTCGGCGTTGCTCGAGCTCTACGACGACGGCTCGCCCGACGTGCTGGTCACGCCCCATCATCCCGAGCTGTTCACGGGCACGATCCGGGAGAACATCGTGCTCGGCGAGCACGCCGAGCGGACCCTCGACGGCGCGTTGCGGGCGTCGGCGGCCGAGGACGTCGTCGCGGCCCACCCCGACGGTCTCGACCACGCGATCGCCGAGCGCGGCGCGGCCCTCTCCGGCGGCCAGCGGCAGCGGCTCGCGCTGGCCCGGGCGCTGCTCGTCGAGCCCCGGCTGCTGGTGCTGCACGACCCGACCACGGCCGTGGACGCGGTCACCGAGCACGCGATCGCCCGCGGCATCCGCGACCTGCGCCACCGGCCCGGCTCGACGCTCGGCACGCTGATCGTCACCACCAGCCCGGCGCTGCTCGCGGTCACCGACCGGGTGGTGGTGCTGCGCGACGGGGCGATCGTCGCCACCGGCACCCACGCCTCGCTGGCCGCCGCCGATCCGGCCTATCGAGCGGCGGTGCTGCGATGAGCGCGCCGCGGAAAGGCCGCGCGATGAGCGCGCAGCAGAAACGCCGCGCGATGACCGCGCCGCAGAAAAGGCCGCTGCGATGACCGCGCTGCGGAACGGGCCGCGGCGATGAGCGCGCTCCCGGTCGCGACCCCGCGGCAGACCGGCGGGTGGCTGCTCGGCCAGCTGCGTGCCCGCCGCCTCGAGCTGGCGCTCACCCTCGCCGCCGGGCTGGTCGCGGCGACGGCGTCGGTGGTGCCGGTGACCGCGCTGGGCCGGCTGGTCGATCTCGTACGGGAGGACGCCCATCCCGCCGCGCTGGCCCCGATCGCCCTGCTGGTCGTCGTGGCCGCGCTGATCGGCGGCGTCGCCTCGGGCGTGACCACCGCCCTGGTGAGCCGCCTCGGCGAGCGCATCCTGGCCGCCCTGCGCGAGCAGACCGTGGCGGTGGCGCTGCGGCTGCCGGCCACCGTGCTCGACCGGGCCGGCCGCGGCGACCTGCTCTCCCGGGTCGGCGCCGACGTGGCCGCGATCGGGACGGCGGCGGCCGAGGTGCTGCCCACCGTGATCTCGGCGCTGCTGCTCGGCGCGCTCAGCGTGGTCGCCATGTTCGGGCTGGACTGGCGGCTCGGCGTGGCCGGGCTCGCGGCCCTGCCGCTCTACCTCGCCGCCCTGCGCTGGTACCTGCCGCGCTCGGCGCCGATCTACGCCCGGGAGCGGGAGGCGATCGGCGCGCGGTCGCAGCTGCTGATGGAGAGCATGCAGGGGGTGCGCACGGTGCACGCGTACCGCCTCGAGGAGCGGCACCTGACCGGCATCGACGCCGCCTCGGCGTACGCCCGCGATCTGTCCGTCGGGGTTTTCACGCTCTTCACCCGCTTCGTCGGCCGGATCAACCGGGCCGAGCTGGTCGGCCTCGGCACGATCCTGGTGGCCGGCTTCTGGTTCGTGCGCAGCGGCTGGGTGACGGTCGGCGAGACGGCGGCGGCGGCCGTGCTGTTCCACCGCCTGTTCAACCCGATCGGGATGATCCTGTTCACCTTCGACGAGATCCAGGAGGCGGGCGCGGGGCTGGCCCGGCTGGTCGGGGTGGGCACGCTGCCGGTCGCCCCGGCCGGGACGATCAAGCTGGACAAGGCGGGGCTGGAGCTCGACCACATCTGTTTCGCGTACGACGAGCGCGTCCCGGTGCTGCGCGGGATCACGCTGCGGGTGGAGCCGGGGGAGCGGGTGGCCCTGGTCGGCTCGACCGGCGCCGGGAAGACGACGGTCGCCTCGATCGCCGCCGGCATCCTGCACCCGGCCTGCGGAACGGCGTCGGCCGGCGGCGTGCCGGTGGACGAGCTCGCGCCCGGCGTCATCGCGATCATCAGCCAGGAGACGCACGTCTTCGCCGGCCCGTTGGTCGAGGACGTGCGCCTGGCCCGGCCGGACGCGACCGACGAGGAGGTACGCGAGGCGCTCGCCACGGTCGGAGCGGCCGACTGGGTGGCGGCCCTCCCGCGCGATCTGCTGACCCCGGTCGGCGAGGGCGGCCACCCGCTGACCGCCGCGCAGGGCCAGCAGCTGGCGCTGGCCCGGCTGGTGCTGGTCGACCCGGCCGTCGCGATCCTCGACGAGGCGACGGCCGAGGCCGGCAGCGTGGGCGCCCGGGTTCTCGAGGAGTCGGCGCTGGCCGCGACCCGGGGCCGCACGACGCTGCTGGTCGCGCACCGCCTCACCCAGGCCGCGACCGCCGACCGGATCGTCGTCCTCGAGCACGGCGCCGTCCTGGAGGAGGGCACGCACGCCGAGCTGGTCGCGGCCGGCGGTCGCTACGCCGAGCTGTGGCAGGCCTGGCAGTCCCGCTCCTAGATGGTCACCGTTCCCTCGATCCGCACGTCGTCGAGGGCGTGTGCGGCGGCCACCGTGTAGGAGCCCGGCACGGTCGTCCAGCCGTCCTCCCAGACCTGGAACGTGCGCGGCGGCAACGGGATCCGGACGGTCACCGTCTCGCCGGGGTGGGCCTCGACGTTCTCGAAGCCGGCCAGCCAGCGCCGGGGACGGGTCTCGTCCGCGGCCGCGGGTGACACGTACAGCTGAATCACCTCGCGCCCGGAGCGCGCGCCCGTGTTGCTCAGGGTGACCACCGCCTCGGTCGCGGTCACCACCATCTCGTCGTAGCTCCACGTCGTGTAGCCGAGGCCGTGCCCGAACGCGTAGAGCGGTTCCTTGCCCGAGCGCAGCCAGCCGCGATAACCGACAAAGACCCCTTCGTCGTACGCGACCACGCCGTTCTCCGGGCTGATCCGGAGCACCGGGCAGTCCGCCTCCGCCCGCGGCCACGTGGTCGGCAACCGGCCGCCCGGCTCGGCGACGCCGAGGAGCACGTCGGCCAGCGCCGCACCGCCCTCCTGGCCCGGGAACCAGGTGAGCAGGATCGCGGCGACATCGCCCGACCACGGCATCAGGACCGGGGAGCCCGCGTTCACCACCACGATCGTGCGCGGGTTGGCCGCCGCGACCCGCGCCACCAGCTCGTCCTGCCGGCCGGGCAGCGCCAGCGAGGTGCGGTCGAAGCCCTCCGACTCGACCTGCTCGGTGGTGCCGACCACGACCACGGCCACATCGGACCCGGCGGCCAGCGCGGCCGCCTCCTCGATCATCCCGTCCTCGTCCGGGGCCGGCGGGCGGTGGCCGAGCGTGGTGGCGACCGAGTGGCCGGCGCCGCGGGCGATGGTCTGCTCGAGCACGATCCGCACCGGCTCGCCGGCCGCCAGCGTCGCCGTCACCCGCTGCTCGCGGGGCGAGAGGAGCAGGTCGGCGCGCCCGGTGCCGGGCGGGTGCAGCGTTCCCTCGTACCGGACGATGTCGTTGATCGTCAGTTTGAACGTGCCGAAGCCGGAGACCGCGAACGTGTGCTCGCCGTCCTCGGCCGGCGTGTAGACGGTCTCCAGCCGCAGGCCGTCGACGTCGTCGGGGTCGAGGCCGCCGGGCAGCGAGCCGATCCAGCGCACGGCCGCCGGGTCGACCTCGAAGGCGAGCGCGCCGATGACCACCCGGGTGGCGTTGTGCAGGGCCGGCAGGAACGGGCGCGGGTCGGCGCCGATCGCGTACTCGACGTCCACGCCGGACAGCGCGCGGCCGAGACCCTCCAGGGGCGAGATCGTGTGCGGCGGCGAGACCTGGGCGCTGCCGCCGCCGAGCACCCGCGCGTCGAGGGCGAGGGCGCCGATCACCGCGACCTTGGTCAGGGCCGCGGCCTCCAGCGGAAGCGTGTAGCCCTCGTTGCGGACCAGCACGAACGAGCGAGCCGCGACCTCGTGCGCGACGCGGTCACCGTCCAAATTATCCGAAATATCGGGTAAGTCGCCGAAAGCGCCGACCCGGTCCGCCAGACGCAGCACCCGCCGCACCTTGTCGTCGATGACCTCCACCGGCACATCGCCCGACCGCACGGCGTCGACCAGCGCGGAGCCCCACGGGTTCTCCAGCTTCGGCATCGCGATGTCGAGCCCGCCGAGCGCGGCGCCGACCGTCGAGCGCGCGGCCCGCCAGTCCGAGACCACCACGCCGTCGAAGCCCCACTCGCGCTTGAGGATCTCGTCCTGGAGGCGGCCGTTCGAGGCCATCGAGGAGCCGTTCACGCCGTTGTACGCGCTCATCACGCCCCAGCCGCCGGCCTCGACCACCCGCTCGAACGGCGCCAGGTAGATCTCCCGCAGGGTCCGCTCGCCGATCCGGACGTCGACCTCCATCCGGTCCGTCTCGAAGTCGTTGCCGACCAGATGCTTCACGGTCGTCCCCACCCCGTGCGCCTGCACGCCGCGCACGAAGCCGACCGCGATCTCGCCGCTGAGCAGCGGATCCTCCGAGTAGCACTCGAAGTGGCGGCCGCCGAGCGGGGTGCGCTGCAGGTTCACGGTCGGGCCGAGCACGACGTGCACGCCCTTGCGCCGCGCCTCCTGGCCGAGCAGCCGGCCCGCCGTCTCGGCCAGCTCCGGATCCCAGGCCGCGGCCAGGGCGGTCGGGCTGGGCAGCGCGATCGACGGGTCGTCCGGCGCCCAGCCCGTCCCGCGTACGCCGATGGGCCCGTCCGACATCACCAGCGAGCGCAGCCCGATCCGCTCGATCGCGGGAAGTGACCAGAAGTCCTGCCCGGCCAGCAGGGACACTTTCTCCTCGAGGCTCAGCTGCTTGAGGACGTGCTCGATTTCGACCATGGCAATAACCCTAAGATCCCTGGGGTGGACAACAACTGCCTGTTCTGCCGCATCGTCGCCGGTGAGATCCCGGCGACGGTCGTGCACGAGACCGAGACGACGCTGGCGTTCCGCGACATCGACCCCAAGGCCGCGGTCCACGTCCTGGTGATTCCCAAGGACCATCACGCCGACGTGGTCACCCTCGCGCAGAACGATCCGGCCGGCTCGGCCGACCTACTCGCCGCCTGCGCGGCGGTGGCCGAGGGCGAGGGCCTGCTCATGGAGGGCTTCCGGTTGCTCTTCAACACCGGTGGGTACGCCGGGCAGGAAGTGTTCCACGTGCATGCCCACGTGCTCGGCGGCGAGCCGCTGGGCCCGATGCTGGCGATCCGATGAGCGCCGCGTTCCTCCGGTACGAGCGGGCCGCCCGCAAGGCCCAGGCCGGCGGCCGCGTCCCGGCCCTCTCGGTGGCGCTGGTCCGGGCCGACCGCGAGCCCTGGGTGTTCACCGTCGGCGACTCCGGCAACCCGTCGTTCCCGCTCGACGAGGACAGCCGCTTCCGGATCGGGTCGGTCACCAAGACCTTCACCGCGGTGCTCGTGATGCAGGCCCGCGACGAGGGGCTGCTCGACCTCGACCAGCCGCTCTCGGCGTACCTCGACCTGCCCGCGCACGGCGACGCGACCATCCGCCGGCTGCTCTCGCACACCGCCGGATTCCAGCGTGAGCCGCACGGCGACGTCTGGGACACGCTGGTCTCGCCGGACGCCCAGCGGATGCTCACCGAGCTCGACCGGGCCGAGCGGGTGCTGCCCGACGGCCGCCGGTTCCACTACTCCAACCTCGCGTTCGGGGTGCTCGGCCAGCTCGTCGCCCGGCTGCACGGCACGACCTGGGAGCGGCTGGTCGCCGACCGGATCCTCGAGCCGCTCGGCCTCACCTCGACCACGACCGGCACCCCGCCCGAGGCGGCGGTCGGCTATCTGGTCGACGAGTACTCGGACGCCGTACGGCCGGAGCCCGATCTTGATCTTGGTGGTGCCGGACCGGCCGCGAAGCTCTGGAGCACCGCGAGCGACATGGCGAAATGGGCCGCGTTCCTGGTGTCGCCCGAGCTCGCCGACCCCGACGGCAAGGTGCTCGCCGCCGCCACCGTCGAGGAGATGCGCTGGCCGCACACCACCCGCGACGAGGTGACCTGGCTCTCCGGCTTCGGCCTCGGCCTGATGCTGCACCCGCAGGGCCGGCGGTCCATGGACGTCGGTCACAACGGCGCGATGCCGGGCTTCCTGGCCGGCGTGCACGGGCGGCGTGGCGGCGAGGGCACCCCCGACGGCCTCGGCTGCGCCGTGCTCGGCTCCTCGGGCACCGCCGACGAGATCAACGAGCTGGTGCACGAGCTGCTGCGGCTCGCGGTCGAGATCGACCCGGCCGAGGTCAAGCCGTGGGCGCCGGCCCCGCCCGCGCCCCGCGAGCTGCGCTCGGCGCTCGGCGTCTGGTGGAGCGAGGGCTCGCAGTTCACGTTCTCCTGGCACGGCGGCGCCCTGCAGTCCCGGGTCGTCGGCGCGCCGGCCGACATGCCCCCGTCGATCTTCCGGCCGCTGCCGGACCGGCCGGACGTGCTGCGCACCGTCTCCGGGCGGGAGGCGGGGGAGCTGCTGCGGTTCACCCGGGACGCGAGCGGCGCGATCGTGCTGATGCACTGGGCGACGTACCGGTTCACGCGGCTGCAGGAGGCCTTCGACGGCGGCGTCGCCTCGGACGGCGCCGAGCGCAACGGCGGATAATGGCATCGGCGGGCGAGCGGCTCAGCGGATACGATGGCACGATCCTTCCGTGACACAGATGAGAGCAGGTGGCGGAGGCCTCCGGGCCGCCCTATGACCGGTACGCCGAACCCTTCCAGCGCGCGTGTGCAGACCAAGATCTCGGTATCCGACCCGAAGATCATGGTTAACCTGCTGGGTGCCAAGGATGAAATTCTGCGGCTCATCGAGCGAACTCTCGCCAGCGACGTGCACGTGCGCGGCAACGAGATCACCATCACCGGCGACCCCGCCGAGAACGCGACGGCCGAGCGCCTCTTCTCCGAGCTGATCGAGCTCATCGAGAAGGGCGAGACGCTGACCGTCGACTCGGTGCGGCGGACCGCCACCATGCTCGAGGAGAACACGTCCGAGCGACCGGCCGAGGTGCTGACGCTCAACATCCTCTCCCGGCGCGGTCGCACCATCCGCCCCAAGACGCTCGGCCAGAAGCACTACGTCGACGCCATCGACCAGAACACGATCGTCTTCGGCATCGGCCCGGCCGGCACCGGCAAGACCTACCTGGCGATGGCCAAGGCCGTGCAGGCGCTGACCGCCAAGCAGGTCAACCGGATCATCCTGACCCGGCCGGCGGTCGAGGCGGGCGAGCGGCTGGGCTTCCTGCCCGGCACGCTCAACGAGAAGATCGACCCGTACCTGCGGCCGCTCTACGACGCGCTGCACGACATGCTCGACCCCGAGTCGATCCCGCGGCTGATGGCGGCGGGCACGATCGAGGTCGCGCCGCTGGCCTACATGCGCGGCCGGACGCTGAACGACGCGTTCATCATCCTCGACGAGGCGCAGAACACGACGCCCGAGCAGATGAAGATGTTCCTGACCCGGCTCGGGTTCGGCGCCAAGATCGTGGTGACCGGCGACGTCACGCAGGTCGACCTGCCCGGCGGCACGACCAGCGGCCTCAAGATCGTTCGCGAGATCCTGCAGAATGTCGAGGACGTGCACTTCGCCGAGCTCTCCAGCGCCGACGTGGTCCGGCACCGGCTGGTCGCCGAGATCGTCGACGCCTACGCGCGCTACGACGTCGAGCAGGAGCACGCCGCCGCACAATCCGTCCACGCCGTGCCCGGACGAGCCGCCAGTGGTGGCGGCCGTCCCGGGCGTAGGCGCTGAAACCAAGGGGTAAAGAGCACCACTATGTCCATCGAGATCGCCAACGAGTCGGGAGTCGAGGTCGACACCGACGCGATCCTCGCGGTGGCCCGGTACGCGCTCGACGAGATGGGTGTCAACCCGCTCGCCGAGCTGTCCATCCTGCTGGTCGACGTCGACTACATGGCCGAGCTCAACCATCGCTGGATGGGTGGTGACGGGCCCACCGACGTCCTCGCGTTCCCGATGGACGAGGGCAGCGTCGACCACGGCCCGGGCGAGGCCGGCACCGGCGAGCCCGCGCTGCTCGGCGACATCGTGCTGGCCCCCGAGGTGGCCGCCAAGCAGGCCGCGGCGGCCGGTCACTCGGCCGCCGACGAGCTGCACCTGCTGACCGTGCACGGCGCGCTGCACCTGCTCGGCTACGACCATGCCGAGCCCGAGGAGGAGCGCGAGATGTTCGCGCTGCAGAACCGGCTGCTGCAGGCCTGGCGAGCCACCCGGCAGGCCGGCTGATCTCGGTGGAGCCCGCACCTCTACTCGCGGCAGGCCAGGCCACGGCGGGCCTGCCGGACGTGCAACTGATCACCTTCGCGGTCGTCCTGGTGCTGCTGGCCGGGCTGGCCTCGATGGCCGACGCCGCGCTGGGCACGGTCTCCCTGGCCCGCGCCGCCGAGATGGCGCGCGAGGGGCAGCGCGGGGCGGCGGCGCTCGAGGCGGTCGCCAAGGACGTGGTTCGCCACCTCAACCTGCTGCTCCTGCTGCGTCTGCTGTGCGAGCTGACCGCGACCACGCTGATCGCGCTGGTCGCCGTCGACAGCTGGGGGATCGGCTGGCAGGCCGCGCTGGTCACGGCCGGCGTGATGACGCTGGTCAGCTTCGTGGTGGTCGGCGTGGCCCCGCGGACGATCGGGCGGCAGCACGCGTACGCGGTGGGCCGCGCCGCCGCGCCGCTGGTGCGCTGGCTCGGCAAGGTCCTCAACCCGCTGGCGTCGCTGCTGATCCTGATCGGTAACGCCGTCACGCCGGGCCGGGGCTTCCCCGAGGGCCCGTTCGGCAGCCAGGTCGAGTTGCGCGAGCTCGTCGACCTGGCCGAGCAGCGGGGCGTGGTCGAGCACGGCGAGCGCGAGATGATCCACTCGGTCTTCGCGCTCGGCGACACGATCGCCCGCGAGGTGATGGTGCCGCGCACCGAGATGGTGTGGATAGAGACCGCGAAGACTCTCCAGCAGGCGCTCTACCTGTTCCTGCGCTCGGGCTTCTCGCGCATCCCGGTGATCGGGGACAGCGTCGACGACGTGCTCGGCGTGCTCTACCTCAAGGACGTCATCCGCCGCACCCAGTCCGGCGACCCGGCCGCGACCGCGCAGGCGGTGGCCGACGCGATGCGCCCGGCGACGTTCGTGCCCGAGTCGAAGCCGGTCGACGACCTGCTGTCCGAGATGCAGGCGGCCCGCACCCACCTGGTGATCGTGGTCGACGAGTACGGCGGCACGGCGGGCCTGGTCACGATCGAGGACATCCTCGAGGAGATCGTCGGCGAGATCACCGACGAGTACGACGTCGAGCGCCCGCCCGTGGAGCACCTCGAGGACGGCGCCGTGCGGGTGACCGCCCGGTTGCCGATCGAGGACCTGGGCGAGCAGTTCGGCGTGGAGCTGCCCGCCGACGAGGTCGAGACGGTGGGCGGCCTGCTCGCCCAGACGCTCGGCCGGGTGCCGATCCCCGGCGCGCACGTCGACGTGGGCGGCCTGCACCTGGTGGCCGAGGGCACCACCGGCCGGCGCAACCGGATCGACTCCGTGCTCGTTCGACGGATCGACCCGCCCGAGCCGGCGGCCGAGCCCGATACCGATACCGAATCCGAGGAAAGACAGACCGCAGATGCCTGACCAGACCTTTGCCGGCGCCTCGGTGCCGGCGACCGACGGCGAGGCGCTGAGCGCCGAGGACACCAAGCTGGTCACCCTGGCGCGGAGCGCACGCGCGCGGGTGGGCGCGGTCGAGGGCGCGGCCGTACGCGACCAGGACGGCCGCACCTACGCGGCGGCCACGGTGGCGCTGCCCAGCCTGGCCGTGACCGCGTTGCAGCTGGCGGTGGCGTCGGCCGCGGCGTCCGGCGCGACCCGCCTCGAGGCAGCGGCGGTGGTGACCGAGGCGTCGGAGCTCGACGGCGCGGGCCATGCGGCCGTGCGGGACCTCGGCTCGGACGCTCCCATCCACGTGGCGGCCCCGGACGGCTCGCTGCTCGGCTCGGTCACCGCATGACCGACGCGTCCAGCTCCACCCCCGACGAGGGCCGGCCCTCGCGCAAATCCCCTTCTTCCGATATTTCCGGCGGCCAGTCGGGTGGTCGGTCCGGCGGGCCGGGCGAGCGGCGCCTCACCGCCGGGGAGCGCAACGAGCAGCGGCGGCAGGAACGCCGGGCGGCCCGGCGGGCCGAGGCCGCGGGCGAGCAACGCGGCGCCCGGCGAGACGGCGCGGCGGGTGCGCGTGGCGCGGGCGACGGCCAGCGGCGCGGCGGCGCGGCGGGTGCGCGCGGCGCGGGCGGCGGCGACGGCCAGCGGCGCGGCGGCGCGGCGGGTGCGCGTGGTGCGGGCGGCGGCGACGGGCAGCGCCGCGGCGGCGCGGCGGGTGCGCGTGGTGCGGGCGGCGGCGATGGCCAGCGGCCCGGCGGCGCGGCGGGTGCGCGAGGTGCCGGCGACCGGGGCGGTGCGACCAAGAAGGCGGCTGCTTCCGGCGGGGGTGCTTCACCGCGTACGGGCAAGGGGTCCGCACCGGAGAGTGAGGGCCGCTCGCGGAAGGTGCATCGCCATGCCGAATCGGCGCTGAGCGAAGCCGGCGATGGGGTCTATCGCGCCGGATTTGCGTGCTTTGTCGGGCGACCCAACGCCGGCAAGAGCACGCTGACGAACGCGATCATCGGGCAGAAGATCGCGATCACCTCGAACAAGCCGCAGACCACGCGGCACGTCATTCGCGGCATCCTGCACCGGGAGGACGCGCAGCTCGTGCTCGTGGACACGCCGGGTCTGCACCGGCCGCGGACGCTGCTGGGCGAGCGGCTCAACGATCTCGTGCGGGAGGTCTGGAGCGAGGTCGACGTGATCGGCGTGTGCTTCCCGGCGGACGAGCCGGTGGGGCGCGGCGACCGGTTCATCTCGGCCGAGATGGCCGAGCTGAAGGCCACGATCGTGGCGGTGGTGACCAAGGTCGACCTGGTCGACTCGCGGCGGCTGGCCGAGCATCTGCTCGCGGTGAGCAAGCTGCACGACTTCGCCGAGATCGTGCCGGTGAGCGCGGTGTCGGGGCACCAGGTGCGGCAGCTGGTCGACGTGATGATCAAGTATCTGCCGGAATCGCCCCAGCTGTACCCGGACGACGTGCTGACCGACGAGCCCGAGCAGGTGCTGATCGCCGAGCTCATCCGGGAGGCGGCGCTCGAGGGCGTACGGGACGAGTTGCCGCACTCCATCGCGGTGCTGGTCGAAGAGATGATCGTCGAGGGCGGGCTCACGAAGATCTACGCGGATCTCTACGTGGAGCGGGACAGCCAGAAGTCGATCGTGATCGGGTCGCGCGGCGCTCGCCTGAAGGAGGTCGGCAGCACGGCCCGGGCGGAGATCGAACAGCTCATCGGCGGCAAGGTGTATCTCGATCTTCACGTGCGCGTCGCCAAGGAATGGCAACGTGATCCCCGTCAATTGCGCAAGCTGGGTTTCTAGTTTTTGTGCGATATGGGATAGTTCACGCTGGTTTGCACGAACCTGTGATGCTTGGGTAAGCCATAGGTCCTATGCGTCGTAACCAGTACCTGGACCTGCTGCGCGCCGCCGCCACCGTTCGCGTGGTGGTCTACCACTCGACCGGTTGGGCCGCGCTGACCGTCGTCTTTCCCGCCATGTCGGTGATGTTCGCGCTGGCCGGCTCCCTGATGGCGGCCTCCCTCGATCGCTACGGCCCGTGGGCGGTGGAGAAGCGGCTGCACCGGCTGCTGCCGTCGGTCTGGGTGCTGGTCGCCGTCGCCGTCCCGGCGATGCTGGCGATCGGGCTGGTCTGGGACTGGCGCGTGCTGCTGTGGGCCTTCCCGATCCAGGACCCGCCGGCGACCGGGTTCTGGCTCGAGGGCCTGGGCGCCATGTGGTACCTGCGGGACTTCCTCTGGTTCGTGCTGCTGTCGCCGCTGGTGTTGCCCGCTTTCCGCCGCGCGCCACTCCTGGTTATTTTAACGCCATATGTCGCTCTTGTTGTGATCACCGTCGCCGGCTTCAAGCCCGCTCCGCTGCTGCACGACATGGCCCTCTACGGCGGGGCCTGGCTACTCGGTTTTGCCCACCACGACGGCCTGCTGAAACGTCGCCGCTGGTGGCTGGCCGGCGCGCTGGCCGTCCTCGGCGCGGCCTGGACGCTCACGCATCCGGGCCCGCGCGGCTTCGACCTCAACGACATCCCGCTCGGCAACGCCCTCTGGTCGGCCGCGTTCATCCTGGTCGCGCTGGGCATCTCGCCGACCGTACGGCCGCGCCGGATCCTGACCGTGCTGAACGCCCGGGCCCTGACGATCTACCTCTGGCACGTGCCGCTGATCGTGGCGGTGGCCCGGTTCGCCGAGTGGGCCGGGCTGCCGATCTTCGGCTGGGTCGGGATCAGCTGGCGGCTCGCCGTGGTGGTGACGCTGTTGTCGGTCATCGTGGCGGCGGTGGGCTGGGTCGAGGACGTGGCCGCCGGCCGCCGGCCCACGCTCGTGCCCGGGGTCGCTCGCCGGCGGGTCCCGGTGTCGCCCGCCCCGGCCCTGGTCCGCACCAACGCCTGAGCCCTACCGGGCGCGCACCAGCAGCGGCTGCGCGACCTGCCCGACCTTCCCGTCGAAATCCGAGACGACGGCCTCGGCCAGTCCCAGGCCGTCGTCGCTGAGGATCGTGCGGCAGGCCAGGTGCACCCAATCGCCGTGGGCCGGCCGCAGCAGCGTGGTGGTCATCGTCGGCGGGATCGAGAGCCACTTGTCGAGGGGAAGCTCGGCCGAGAGCCCGTTCGCCGAGTCGGCCACGATCAGCGCCCGGTCCTGCCCGTCGAGCTCGATGCCGTCGATCAGCGGCATGGTCACGCGCGTCCAGACGTGGGTCTCGCCGAGATCGTCCAGGCCGCCCCGCGTGCACCGCCACTCGATCGCCCGCCCGTAGCCCCAGCCGTCGATGAACGCGAGGAACTCATCCGACGTCGCCGGCAGGGGCGGGACCGGCTCGGTCTCGGTGATCGTCGGCGGCTGCGGCCCGGGCGCGATGTGCCAGGCCCGCGCCGTCACCGCCACCCGGCCGTCGATCACCATGCTGGCCTCGTTGAGCGCGGTCAGCCGGCCCGGCTTCACCGGCGACACCTCGACCCGGAAGTCGCGGCGCGGTATCGGGCCGAGGAAGTCCACCGTGATGCGTGCCAGTCTCAGGCCGTCGAGGCGCAGCAGATGGCCGAGCAGGGCGGCGGGCGGGCCGCCGTGCTGCATGGCGCTGTCCCAGGGGCTCTCGGTCGACTCGGTCGGCGCGTAGTGGTCGTCACCCAGCGGCTGATAGAAGCTCACGGAGTTGAGGCTACGGTGACGTCCCCGCTGGTGACGCGCAGGTCGATCACATTCTTCGACGTGGCGTCGCTCGTCATGCCGTCGGTGTGCACGTCGCCCGAGCCGGCGCTGGTGACCAGCTTGTACTTCCCCTCGGGCACGGTGACATCGATGTTGCCGCTGCTGGCGTGGGCGGTGACCGAGTTCGGCGCGGAGAGCGACACCCGCAGGTCGCCGGAGGTGACGCCGACGTCGACCGGGCCGCCCGCCTCGAGCGCCTCGACGTTGCCGGAGGTCGCCTTGACCTTGACCGAGCCCTTCGCGTTCAGCACCTTGATGTCGCCCGAGGTGGCGCGGACCTGCACCGGGCCGGTCGCGTCGCTGATCGTGAGGTCGCCCGAACTCACCTCGAGGTCGGTGTCGGCCACCCCGTCGAGCGTGACGTCGCCCGAGTGCTGCTTGCCGTGCACCTTCACCCCGGGCGGCGTCGTGATCTTGTAGCTGACCGAGCAGTTCACCCCGCAGGACGTGTCGATGGTCAGCGTCGTGCCGTCGAGGTGGAAGGACTCGCCGGGGTTGGTGGACCGGCGGATCACTCGGTTGATCGTGGTGGCGTCGACCGCCGCCGTGCCGATCGCCACGTCGCCGGCGCCGCCGGTCAGCACGATGTCGGTGATCTTGCCCTTGACCGTGTCGTCGTACGTCATCTTGGCCCCGATCACTCCCGCGCAGCCGGTGAGGCCGGCCGTCGTCGCGGCGATGAGGGCGAGGGCTCCGGCGCGCCGGGTCAGGATCGTGGTCATGGCCCTGACGCTATTCGGGGGCGGCACGCGCACACCATCGGTCCCTTCACTGAGCCATCCCCTAGATGACCCTGAGATCCGGGTCAGGGTTGGTCGTACCGCCGCCGCTTCTGTCGTACCCCCGAGGCTTCTGTCGTACCCCCGAGGCAGAATGACTCTCGTGCCCACCGGATCCGGCTACCGCCGACAGCTCTACCGCGACGACGCGGTGGTCCTGCGCGTGCAGAAGCTCGGCGAGAGCGACCGCATCATCACGCTGCTGACCCGCCGCCACGGCCGGCTGCGCGCGGTGGCCCGCGGCGTCCGGCGTACCACCTCGCGCTTCGGCGCCCGGCTCGAGCCGTTCGGCCACATCGACCTCCAGCTCGCCGGCTCGCCCGAGGGCGTCGGCAGCTCGCTGCACTCGGTCAGCCAGGTCGAGGCGGTCGCGCTCTACGGCAAGCAGTTCCTGAGCGACTACCCGCGCTACACGGCGGCCAGCGCCATCGCCGAGACCGCCGAGCGGCTCACCCCGATCGAGCGCGAGCCGTCGCTGCGGCTGTTCCAGCTCACCCTGGGCGCGCTCAAGGCGCTCGCGGTCGGCGAGCACGCCGGCGGCCTGGTGCTCGACGCCTACCTGCTGCGCGCCATGGCCACGGCCGGCTGGGCGCCCGCGATCGCCGAGTGCGCGGTCTGCGGCACCGCCGGGCGGCACGCGGCGTTCTCGGTGCCGGCCGGCGGCGCGGTCTGCCCCGACTGCCGGCCGCCCGGCGCCGCGCACCCGGCGCCGGCCACGCTCGCGCTGATGAGCGCCCTGACCGACGGCGACTGGCCGGTCGCCGACAACTCCGAGCCGCCGGTGCGGCGGGAGTGCAGCGGCCTGGTCGCCGCCCACCTGCAATGGCACATGGAGCGGGCGCTGCGTTCGCTGCCGCTGGTCGATCGACGGGAGATTTCCTGATGCCGCGTCCGCCCACCCCGCATCTCTCCGGGGCCCGCCCGCCCGAGCTGCCCAAGGCGGCGCTGCCCAAGCACGTGGCAATCGTCATGGACGGCAACGGCCGCTGGGCCAAGGAGCGGGGGCTCTCCCGCACCAAGGGCCACGAGCAGGGGGAGTACTCGCTCTTCGACACCATCGAAGGGGCGATCGAGCTCGGCATCCCGTACCTGTCGGCCTATGCCTTCTCGACCGAGAACTGGAAGCGTTCGCCCGAGGAGGTCCGCTTCCTGATGGGCTTCAACCGCGACGTGATCCGCCGCCGCCGCGACCAGCTGGTCGACCTGGGCGTGCGGGTGGTCTGGTCGGGCCGGGCCGGCCGGCTGTGGAAGAGCGTGATCCAGGAGCTGCAGACCGCCGAGGAGATGTCGAAGAAGAACAGCACCCTCACGCTGCAGTTCTGCGTGAACTACGGCGGTCAGGCCGAGATCGCCGACGCGACCGCCGCCATCGCCCGCGACGTCGCGCTCGGCAAGCTCAAACCCGACAAGGTCAACGAGAAGACGATCGCCAAGTACCTCTACCACCCCGAGATTCCCGAGGTCGATCTGTTCCTGCGGCCGTCCGGGGAGCAGCGCACCTCGAACTTCCTGCTCTGGCAATCGGCGTACGCGGAAATGGTCTTCCTCGACACCCTCTGGCCCGATTTCGACCGACGCCATTTGTGGTACGCGTGTGAGCTCTACGCCGGTCGCGACCGGCGCTTCGGCGGCGCCGTCCCCAACCCGGTGGCGCCGCCTAAGTCATCAGGATTCGCACCGTAGCGTCCACGTCGGAGAGATCCGGCAGCACGGCGTGCGCGCCCGCGAGCACGAGGTCGGCCATCCGGGTCGACCCCGTCGCCACGCCGACCGCCAGCGCGCCGTTGGCCAGTGCCGCCGTCACGTCGTGCACGGTGTCGCCGATGACGACCGGGGCGAAGCGCTCGCCGTACTTCGCCTCGGCCCGCTCCAGGCTGCGCCGCACCAGCGTGGCCCGCACGCTGTCGTCGGTGCCGTAGCCGCCGACCTCCGCGTCGAAGGCGCCTTCCAGTTCGAAGGCGGCCACCTTGGCGTGGGCGACTTCCGGGACATTTCCCGTGACCAGTGTCTGCACCACGCCCGGCTCTTCACTCAGCCGGTCGAGCACCGCCTTGACCCCGGGCATGAGTGCCCCCTGCTGCCGGAACTCGTGCCTGACTTTCCCGACTTGAGCGATATATCGCTCGAAAAAGCGCTCGGGGGTGCAGTCGGTGACGCCGTGGGCGGCGAAGACCTCGGCGCAGATGTCCATGTCGGTCCGGCCGCCGAACACCGGATCGGCCAGCCAGTCGAGCCCCGTGATCTCGGTGAAGGCCGCCTTCCACGCCCGGCCCGCGACCCCGCCGCCGCGCAGCAGCGTGTAGTCGACGTCCCACATGACCAGGCGTCTCACGGTGTGCTTTCGTTCAGGGCCCGCTCGATGTGCTCGACCTTGGCGGTGAGCGCGTCGCTGACCCCCGGCCGCACATCCGCCTTGAGCGACACGCTGACCCGCGGCGCGCCGGCTTTCGCCACCGCCTCCACGGCCTGCTTCACCACGGCAAAGCATTCGTCCCACTCACCCTCGACGGTGGTGAACATGGCATCGGTCCGATTGGGCAGCCCCGACTCCCGAACCACCCGCACGGCCTCGGCGACGAGGTCGCCCACCGACTCGCCAACCCCGATCGGCGTAACAGAGAACGCAACCAACATGGCCCCATCGTCCCAGCCGGCCTCGCCGAAGCAACCTCGATGTTCACGGAGTCACAGCCACGAGAGAGCGCTCTCACAGCGTCTCCCATGATGCGCAGCGCGGCCGCGGAGGCAACCCTGGGAGCGCGCTTTCTCCCCGGTTGGGGGCGATAGCCCGCGCGGGCTGCCCTTTCATGCGCCCGGCTCGTGCCCCGCGCCCCCGTGCGCCTTGCGGCCCCCGTGCGCCTTGCGGCCCCCGTGCGCCTTGCGGCCCCCGTGCGCCTTGCGCCCCCGTGCGCCTTGCGCCCCCCCCCCCCGTGCGCCTTGCGCCCCCGTGCGCCTTGGGCTTTGCGCGCCGTGCGCTCCACCCATCGGACTGAGGGGTGCGCGTCTAGAGCTTGGGCGGACCTGTGCGCCTGGCGAGCAAACTTTCGTCAAGGTGTCCTGGACGCGGAATCGTCGTTGCATCGGCGTTCGTCATGCGACTAGGCTAGTCTCATGACAACAGCACATGTGGTCGGCGTGGATGGGCGAGCCTCGGAGGTGCGGATGGGCGAAGTTCTCATCGATATCGATGACAGTGCGTTGGCGGCCGCAGCGGAGATCTACGGCACGGCCACGGTGGCGGATACGGTCAACACCGCGCTGCGTGAGGCGAAGACTCGGCTACGCCGGGCCCGGGCGCTGGCTGAGCTGGTGGAGATCGCGAAGACCGGGCAGTTCGACGAGCTCCTGGACCGGTAGGTCCGACGATGACGGTCATGCGGTTCCTGGCGGACACCAGCGCGGTGGTCCGGATGCTGCGTGACCCGAAGATCGGCGCCGACTGGGCGGAAGCATTGACATCGGGCCTGGTCTCCACCTGTCCGGTCACCGAGTTGGAGCTCCTCTACACCGCAAGGTCGCATTCCGAGCGGCAACGTCAGCAAGGCCTTCTTCGTGACGTGTTCGGCTGGGTGGTCATGCCGGAGCGAGTATTCGAGCGCGCAACCGATGTGCAGACCGTCCTCAGCGAGCGGGGTTGCCATCGGTCGGCGAGCGTGGTCGATCTGCTGACGGCAGCCACCGCCGACTCCCACGGGCTGGTTCTTCTTCACTATGACCGCGACTTTGTGCAGGTCGCGCGGGTGACCGGGCAACCCGTGCACTGGCTGGCAGATCCGGGATCGATCTCCTGATCGACGGCCGGCGGTATCGTGCGGCGGTGCTGAACGGGGAGATTGCGGCCTCGGCCGCGGGAACGTGGCGGCTCGGGGACCGGGTCGTCAATCGAATGGGGTTCGGGTCCATGCGGCTCACCGTGGACCCCGATCCGGACAAGGCCATCCGCGTCCTGCGGACCGCGGTCGAGCTCGGCGTCGACCACATCGACACGGCGGCGTTCTACTTTTCGCCGGGTGGGGTGCTCGACGTGGGGGCGGGCGCGACGCGGTACGCGACCGAGCTTATTCGGCGCGCTCTGGGGCCGTACGACGGGAAAGTGTTCATTGCTACCAAGGTGGGGCCCGGGATTTTGCCCAGTGGGGAGTTCGGGGCCGCTCGCACCGGCAAGGAGCTGCGGTTTCAGGTCGAGGAAAATCTGCGGCGGCTCGGGGTGGAACGGCTTGATCTGGTCAATCTGCGGGTGTTTCGCGGTGCCGAGCCGATCGGGGAGCGATTCGCGGCGCTGAATGCGATGCGGCAGGAGGGGCTGATCGGGCATCTGGGGCTTTCGGCCGTACGCAAGGAGCAGCTCGACGAGGCGGAAGGCATCGCGCCGGTCGTGTGTGTGCAGAACAGCTTTGCGATCGACAATCGGCGCAGTGCGGAGCTCGTCCGAGTGTGCGGGGAGCGGGGAATCGCGTTCGTGCCGTTCTTCGCCATCGCCGGTGGCGGGCGGGAGAGCGGGCCGGGGGCGGACCAGGAAGACGCGGCGGTCGACCGGGTCGCGCGCCGGCACGGGGTGACCGGCCATCAGGTGCGGCTCGCCTGGACGCTGCACCACGGCGCGCACGTGCTGGCGATCCCGGGCACGGGCAGCGTCGAGCACCTGCGGGAGAACATCGCGGCGGGCGGCATCACGCTCGACGCCCAGGATCTCGCGGAAATCGACGGGAGCGGAAATCGACGGGAGCGGAAATCGACCGGAGCGGAAATCGACGGGAACGGTTGAACCTTTCGGGGGGCCGCCCGGGTTGTTAAGTCGTGGGTGAGACGGATGCGGAGTTCGCGGACTACTTCGCGGGGCGGGTCGGCGCCGTGCGGCGGCTCGCCTATGCGCTGTGCGGGGACTGGCACACCGCCGACGACCTGGTGCAGATCACCTTCGTGAAGGTGTATCCGCGCTGGCGCCGGGTGCGCGGGGACGCGATCGACGCGTACGTGCGAAAGGTCCTGGTGAATTCGTATCTGACCCACATCCGGAAGCATCGCCGCGAGACGGTGGTGGCCGAGCCCCCGGACCGGGTGGCGCCGGCCGTCGAGCGGCACGAGGAACTCGGCGACGCGCTGCGGAAGCTGCCCGCCCAGCAACGTGCGGTCGTGGTGCTGCGGCATCTCGAGGATCTGCCCGTCGCCGAGGTCGCCGCGCTGCTGAGGATCGCCCAGGGGACCGTGAAGAGCCAGTCCGCGCGGGGGATCGCCGCCCTGCGCGCGGCCATGAGCGAGGGGAGCCGCGGCCGTGGCTGACACCGACATCCGTGACCTGCTCGTCGCCTACACCGCCGATCCGCCGCCGCTGGCCTTCAGCCTCGACCGGATCGTCGTCGCCGGGCGCCGACGCCGATGGAGGCGAATCGGGGCGGTCACCGCGGCGGTGCTGCTGGCGGCGGGCCTCACCGTGGCCGCGTTGCCCCGCCACGAGACGGCGGCGACGATCCCGGTGCTGGACGGACCCTTCTGGGCCACGCTCGATCCCGAGCCGTTCTGCGAGGCCGCGAGCAAACCGGCGGCGAGCGAACCGGCCGCGAGCAAGGAGGCCCCCGACGTCTTCGGCATGCGGATCCCGTCCGAGCCGCCCGCCCACGCGAGCGCCCGGATCAGCTGCTACCTGGCCAGGACCGTGCCGCCGCTGCTGGACGGCACCGACTTCTACCGGGACTCGGCCACCCCGGCCGGCACGAAACCGCTCGAGGCGTACCCGCTCCGCACGTTCGACCCGGATCGGCCGGCCGAGACCTCGCCGCCGGTGATCAGCGCGTCGGCCGTGGTGCGCGACGACAAGGGGGCCGGCGAGATCGGCTTCGGGGTCTCGGCGACGTCCCAGAGCGCGGCCGAGGCGACCGATAGCTGCGACGGCAACGGGTGCACGGTGCGGACCGGGCCGCACGGTGAGACCGTCATGGTGCTCGACGTGCGGGCGGCCAGCGGGTACCGGCTGGTCAACGTGTGGATCTACGGCGGCGACACGACGGCGTTCGCGAGCGCGGCCAACGGTGTCACGACCGGGATCGGGCCGGGCGGCACCACGACCTCCGAGCAGCAGAAACCGTCGCGGCCGGACCTACCGCTGAGCGTCGAGGACCTCATCGCGATCGCGACCGGCCCCGCCATGACCCTCTTCCCGTAGGAGGGCGCGAAGGGCGGCGGCCAGGCGGGTGGAGGCCTCGATCTCCGCCTTGCGGATCGAGACGCTTTCCACATGGAAGCCGTACGGCATCCCGAGCCGTTCGCAGAACTCGCGCAGGTCTCTCGCGATTGCCAGGCTTTCCCGGTACGAGTCGGCCAGCGGATCGGACGAGTGGCGCAACGTGTTCGCGAGCCAGCGCGGGATGCCCACGCCGAGCCACTGGAGGAACGCGAGCGTCTTGTCCGACCCGCACAGCGACAGCGTGAAGATCAGTGGCCGGGGTTGCAGCGACCGCTCCCGGCAGGCGTAGAAGTAGTCGGAGATCAGGTTCTTCGTCTCGCTCAGGTCGTAGATCACCTGGGAGATGAAGAACGTGCAGCCCCGCTCCTGCTTGGCCAGCATGCGCAGGTGCTCGTCGCCGGAGCGGGTGTGCCGCTCGCCGATCACGACGGCGCCGAGCGGCATCTCCGGCCGCACCTCGGCCCGCAGCGCCTGGGCCGTGCGCAGGTCGGTGCGCACCGGCTTGTCGCCGGAGGAGGCGCCGACGAAGACGCCGAGCACCCGGGGGTCGGCGCCGCCGAGCCAGTCGCGCAGCTCGCCCTCGTCGTACTTGCCGACGCAGCGGTAGATGACCACGGGACGGTCCCACTCGTCGAGGTGCTGGTCGTGGAACCGGGCCGGGTCGAGCGTCGGCAGATAGGGGAAGGGACGTGACGCCGGATTGCGATCGGACTCGTCGTCGATGTCGTAGAGGATCAGGCCGTCGAGGTCGAGCCCGGACAGCCGCCCGAGGGTGACCTCGACGATCTCCCGGATCCGGGACGGGGTGGAGTCGAGGCGCGGCGGGGTGATGCCGTAGAGCAGCACCCCGCTGCGCGCCTCGGCCAGCATCGACTGCAGAGTCGGACGAGTCACCGCATCAGCCTAGAAAAGGTGGTTCGCCGAGGCGGTACCGCGGGCCGACGAAATCGCCGGTGTCGATCCGGGCGTCGAGCGGGGCCGAGCACGGTGCCGGCGACAACGACAGAATCCAGTGAGACTGACCCCCAGCGGGCGGGCTGCCGTGGTCGGTGATGACCAGCCCAGGGTCAATTGATGATCGGTCGAAACAGGCCGGTCAGGATGCTTGTGGTGAGGATGATCGCGGCCAGGACCCCGGCGCCCACGATGAGCAACGCGTCGGCCTTGGTGAAAATCTGCCGCCGGGCGAAGGTGCGTGGCCGGGACGAGTCGAAGCCCCGCGCGTCCATCGCCACCGCGAGCCGCGTGCCCCGCCGCAGCGCCCCCACGAGCAGGGCGAAGGCGGTCGCCGGGAAGGCCCGGACGCCGGTGTCGACCC
The DNA here is from genome assembly GCF_055586105.1 of Actinoplanes sp. NPDC051537. NCBI lineage: Bacteria > Bacillati > Actinomycetota > Actinomycetes > Micromonosporales > Micromonosporaceae > Actinoplanes > Actinoplanes sp. NPDC051537. The sequence continues at coordinate 110,622 of NZ_JBVJIU010000018.1, read as the reverse complement.
CGCGCGCCCGGCGGGCCAGCGTCAGCATCTGCCATTCGGTGCCGAGCAGCGGCAGCAGCCGGAAGGCGGCCAGCGCGCCGATCGCGAACCGGGCCGGCGCCTTGGCGTTCTGCACCAGCGCGTCGGCCAGGTCGGTCGGGTCGGTGGTGGCGAAGACGATCACGCCGGGCAGCGCGATCGCGAACAGCCGCAGGATCAGCCCGAGCGCCGAGACCAGCACGCCGGTCGTCACGTCGAACGGCCCGAGATCGAGCAGCAGCCGCCCGTCGCGCTGGGCGGCGAACAGCACCATGGTGACCAGCAGGCCGGCCGACGCCATCGCGAGCGGCCACGCGCGCCGGGCCAGCACGCCGTAGCGCAGGCCGAACAGCGGTAGCAACGTCAGCTCGACCGCGATCGCCAGGGCCGGCGTGAGCGGGTCCAGTGTGGTGATCAGCGGCAGCGAGAAGAGCAGGGCGGCGGCGAGCTTGGCGACCGGGTTGCGGCGTGCCAGCGGCGCGGCGGTGTTGGCGACCGGCTGCATGGCCAGGCTCATGACCGCCGCCGGCGGGGGAGTGGGTCGCCCAATCGGGAGGACCCCAGCGCGAACGTACGGTCGGCGAGTGTCTGCACGAAGTCGTCGTCATGCGTGACCGCGACGACCGCGTGCCCCTCGTCGCGCAGCGTGGCGAGCAGCGTGACCAGCTCGATCCAGGTGCGCCGGTCCTGGCCGAAGGTCGGCTCGTCGAGCACGAGCAGGCGTGGCGCGGTGGCCAGGGCGGTGGCGACGCTCAGCCGGCGGGCCTCACCGCCGGAGAGGGTGTACGGGTTGGCCTGGGCCAGCTTGGTGAGGCGCAGCCGGTCGAGCAGGGCGTCCACGATGTCCTTGATCTCGGCATCGGTCCGCCCGACGCGCCGGGGCCCGGCCGCGAGCTCGTCGGCGACCCGGGCGGTCACGAATTGATGTTCCGGGTTCTGGAAGACCGACCCGATCCGCTGGGTGAGCGTCGCGGCCCGCCACTTGTGCGGTGGCCGCGGATCGCCGAACCCGGTGACCCGGCCGCCGGTCGGGGGGAGCAGGCCGCCCAGGGCCAGCGCCAGGGTCGACTTGCCGGCCCCGTTCGGACCGGTCACGGCGAGCACCTCGCCGGCCCGCACGGCCATCGACACCGGGGCGAGCCGCTGCGCGACCGCGACTTCCTCGGCGCAAATCACCTGGTCGGCCGCGGGCGTCGGGGACTTCAACGGCGGGATGGCGAAGCCGGGAACCCACACGCCCTCGGCGGCGAGGCGGTCCCCGTACGCGGCGAAAACCATCTCGGGAGCGCCGTCGGCCCGGATCCCGCCGCCCGGCTCGAGCACCACCACCCGGTCGACCAGCGGCAGCGCCTCGGCCACCCGATGCTCGACGACGATCAGCGTCTCGTCGCCGCGGGACCGGCCGATCGCCTCCCGGACCAGCGCGGCGCCGGCCGGGTCGAGGTTCGCGGTCGGCTCGTCGAGCAGCAGCAGGCCGGGCCGCAGCGCGAGCACGCCGGCCAGCGCCAGCCGCTGGGCCTCGCCGCCGGAGAGCGCGGCCGTCGAGCGGGTGATCGGATAGGGGAAGCCGACCCGGTCGAGCGCGTCGCTGACCCGGGGCCAGATGTCCGCGGCCGGCACCCCGCGGTTCTCCAGGCCGAACGCGACGTCGTCGCCGCTGCGGGCCATCACCAGCTGGGTCTGCGGGTCCTGGAAGAGGATGCCCACCCGGTCGCGGGCCTCGCGCGGGTCACGCCCGTCGATCGCGACCGTGCCGGCCTGCTCGCCCGAGTCGTCGGGGAGCAGCCCGGCCAGGGCCGCGAGCAGGGTGCTCTTGCCGGCCCCCGAGGGACCGAGCAGGAGCACCCGCTCGCCGTGCTCGACGGACAGGTCGACGTCGCGGACCGCCCAGGCGCGGCGGCCCGCATGCCGCCATCCGAAACCCCGCAGCTCGACCTTGCTCATGATTCACATGGAATCAAGGTTCACACGAGCGCGCGCGATCGGCCCGCCGGGAACCGGTCGAGCACACCCGTCTGGGCGAGCGCCCGCACCAGCAGAATGCTGCCGAGACCGGCCACCACCAGGGAGGAGAGGGCGGCGAGCAGAATGTACGGGATGCGCAGCGTGGCCCACGACGTGCCGCCGTACCAGACGAACGCGTCGTAGACCGAGGCCACGACCCCGGCGGTGGCGCCGGCGAGCAGGGCCACCGGCAGGTTGTACAGCTTGTAGGCGAACGCCGCGAAGATCAGCTCGGCGCCGAGCGCCTCCAGCGGGCCCTGCACGACCAGCGTCCAGCCCCAGCTGGTGCCGATCGCCACGCTCACCAGGGAGGCGAGCGTGAGCGTGTAGAACGCCGCGCCGGGCTTGCGCACGATCAGCGCGCCGAGCACGGCCGGGACCAGCCACATGCCGTAGAGCAGGGCGCGCCCGGGCAGCGGGATGGCGTCGGCCGGCCCGTTCCAGAGCAGGTTCCACGCCCAGAAGATGACGCCGAACGCGACCGCGACGATCGAGGCGATCACGATGTCGATCGTGCGCCATCGGTTGGTGGTGTTGGTTGCCATGATTGCCTCCCAGTAGGTACCGGGAGGAGACGCACGCCGCTGGTACACGGCGCGGCTGGAGAAAAGACCGAGCTTCCTGCGCTGGCATTACCCAGATCAGGTACGAGGGTCTGCGGGTTACCCCGCACTCTCAGCGCTGTGCGCTCCCCTGTCGGTGAAGGTTGTTCGCGACCTACCTTGACCCGCGCAGCGCGGAAGCGATGCACACGATCTCCGCCGTCGCGAACAACTTTCATTGCATGTGTTTCGATGACGCTAACACCGTGGGTGGCACTGGGACAGTTGAGGAGTGATCAAGAACATGGAGATCAAGGCGCGGGGCCTCACCTTTGACGTGTACGAGGGCGGGCCCGCCGACGGTGACCCGGTTCTGCTCCTGCACGGCTTTCCCCAGGACCACCGCGAGTTCGACCTGATCCTGCCCCGGCTGCACGAGGCCGGTCTGCGCACGTACGCCCTCGACCAGCGCGGCTACTCGCCCGGCGCCCGGCCGTCCGAGGTGTCCGCCTACCGGGCCACCGAACCGGCCGCCGACGCGATCGCGGTGCTGGACGCGCTCGGCGTCGAGTCGGCGCACGTGATCGGCCACGACTGGGGCGCGCAGGTCGGCTGGATGCTCGCGGCGACGCATCCGGAGCGGGTGCGCACGCTGACGGCGATCTCGGTTCCGCACCCGCGGGCGCTGCGGCTGGCGATGCGCGTACGCCCGACCCAGCGCGCCCGGTTCGCCTACTTCGCCCTGTTCCGGTCGCCGGTGGCCGAGCGCGTCCTGACGGCCGGCAACGCAGCGGCGCTGCGGACCATGCTGCGCCCGATCGGCGACCGCGCGGCCCTCTACGCCGACGCGATGCGCGACGACCCGGCCCGGCTGACCGGCGGGCTGAACTGGTACCGCGGCCTGGTCGGCGAGCACCTGGCCCCGGTCGGGGTGATCACGGTGCCGACCACGTACATCTGGCCCGACCGCGACGGCGTCGTCGCGCGTACCGCCGCCCTGCGCACCCGCGACTGGGTCGAGGCCGGCTACCAGCTCGTGGTGCTGCGTGGCGTCTCGCACTGGGCGCCCGAGCAGAGCCCGGCGGCGGTCGCGGACGCGGCGCTGGCCCGGATAACCGGCGCATGAACATCGCGTCCCGGCTGGGACTTCAGAAACGCCAGGTCCGGGACGAGACCGAGAAACAGCGCTGGGACCGCAACTTCGGCGACCTGCTCCAGGAGCTGCGGGTCGCGCAGACCGGCGTCCAGATCCTGTTCGCGTTCCTGCTGACGCTGCCGTTCACCAACGGCTTCCCGCGGACGACGTCGTTCCAGGAGAACGTGTACGTGGTGGCGCTGCTGTCGTCCGCGTTCTCCACCGCGATGATCATCGCCCCGGTCGCCTTCCACCGCGCCCTGTTCCGGCAGGGCCGCAAGCCCGAGCTGGTCCGCTACGCGCACCGGATGGCCACCGGCGGCCTGGCGTTCCTGCTGGTCTCGATGGCGAGCAGCGTGCTGCTGGTGACCGACTTCATCCTCAGCCGGGGCATCGCGCTGATCCTCGCGGGCGTCGCGGCGTTCTGGTTCGTCCTGCTGTGGGCGGCCTTCCCGTGGTACCGCCACAGCTGGATCGACGAGGACGCCGAGGAGGAGGACGAGCGGGTCAGCGGCGGCGGCCCGACACGGTCAGACCCAGGCGCTTGAGCTCGAGCCCGGCCAGCGCGTCGACCGCCTCGGCGTCACCGTTGCGCCAGCTCTGGGCGATGTCGGGGCCGAGCCGGGCGAGCTCGTTGAGCGGCTGGGTGGCCAGCGCGCGGAGGGCCAGCAGGTCGCGGCCGGCGGGCTCGGTGCGTACGGAGGTGGCCACCCCGGCCCGGCGCATCCAGCGCAACCGCAGCGGCAGCCAGAGGAAGAGCACCAGCGCGAACGGCACCGAGACCGCGAGGAGCGCCAGGACCAGCGCCATCTGGTCGACGATCGCCTGCTGCTGATGGCCGGCGTCGGCCAGCGAGCGGGCCGCGTCGGCGGCGCCGTTGAACGGCTTGACCAGCTGGTCGCCGACCAGCGGGACCCGGTTGATCTTGCTGCCGGCGTCGGCGAGATTGGTGGCGATGCCGCCGCCCGCGGTCTCCAGCTTCTGCCCGGGGACGGCGAGCTTCTCGACCATCTCGTGCACCCACAGACCGGCCCGGATCCAGACGTAGACCCAGATAACGACGAGGATGTCGGTGAGCAGCTGACGGATGGCGGTGGGGATGCGCTCGGCGTAAAGCTTCACCGGCAAAGCGTCCCATGTGGCTGGTGCTATCGCTTGGCCGCGCACTCCGGGCAGGTTCCGAAGATCTCCATCGTGTGCGACACGTCGACGAAGCCGTGCTGGTCGGCCACCCGGTCGGCCCACGACTCGACCGCCGGGCCCTCGACCTCGACCGCCCGGCCGCACGAGCGGCACACCAGGTGGTGATGGTGGCCCTGGCTGCACCGGCGGTAGAGGTGCTCGCCGCCGGGCGGCCGCATCACGTCGATCTCGCCGGCGTCGGCGAGGCCCTGCAGCGTGCGGTAGACCGTGGTGAGGCCGACCCGCTCGCCCCGCTCGCGCAGCTTCGCGTGCAGATCCTGGGCGCTGTTGAAGCCCTCGACGTCGTTGAGCACGGCGCTCACCGCGCTGCGCTGCTTCGTGTTGCGCTGCGCGGTCGAGTCGGCGGCGTTCACGATCGGACCTCCCTCGCATGGCTGACGGCGTCGGCGACGATGTGCGCGACGTGATCGTCCACCAGGGAGTAGGCGATCTCGCGTCCGCGCCGGGCGCCGCGCACCACGCCGGCGCCGCGCAGCACCCGCAGATGCTGGGACACCAGGGGCTGGGGCGCGCCCAGTTTCTCCACGAGCTCGTGCACGCAGCGCTCTCCCACGCCGAGCTCGGCGACGATCGCGACGCGGATCGGCGCGGAGAGGGCACGCAGCAGCTCCCCGGCCGACTCGTACGCCTCGTAGCCCGTCGTCGTCATGCTGGTGCCAACCTATCGCGAGGCGAGGACGACATCGGGTGGCTCCACCTCCCCTGGCTGGTGGGCGCGCCGGCGCAGCGCCCGGAGGACCCCGCCGCCGACCGAGATCGCCACGAAGGCGCCGAGGGCGAGGATGACCGTGGTGGCGCCGGGCGCGGTGTCGATCTCGGCGGAGACGGCCACGCCGGCGCCGGCGGCGCCGAGGCCGATCACCATGGCGAGTCCCATGGTGGTGCGGAAACCGTGGGTGACCTGCTGGGCGGCGGCGACCGGCACGACCATCAGGGCGGAGACCAGGAGCAAGCCGACCGTACGCATGGCAATCGTGACCGTGACCGCGGTGGTGATCGCCATGAGCAGGTTGAGGGTGCGCACCGGCAGGCCGCTGACCCGCGCGTACTCCTCGTCGTTGCAGACCGCGAACAGCGCCGGTCGGAACACGGTCATCGCCACCAGCACCGCGACGCCGAGCACGATGATCACCACGAGGTCCTGCGGCGAGGTCGTGATCAGCGAGCCGAACAGGTACTGCATCAGGTTCGCGTTGCTGCTGTCGTCGGAGAGCCCGACCAGCACCACGCCGCCCGCGATGCCGCCGTAGAACAGCAGCGCCAGGGCGAGGTCGCCGGAGGTGCGCCCGCGCTGCCGGATCAGCTCGATGCCGACCGCGCCCGCCGCCGAGACGATCACCGCGCTGATCACCGGGGAGTGGTGCAGCAGCAGGCCGACGCCGACGCCGGTCAGCGCCACGTGACCGATCCCGTCGCCAATCAGCGACAGGCGCCGCTGCACGAGGTAGATGCCGAGCGCGGGGGCGGCCAGGCCGATCACCAACGCGCCGATCAACGCGCGGATCATGAAGTCGTACGCGAAAAGGTCCATCAGTTGGCGGTCATGCGATCGGTCGGGGCCCACTCGCAGATGCCGGCCTGCTCGAGGACGGCGTGCGGGTGCACGTGGTCGTGGTCGGGGTCGGCGTGGTGACCGGCCGGCTCCGGCGGCGGGCCCTCGTGCGCGATCCGGCCCTCGTGCACCACGACGGCCCGGTCGATCAGCGGCCGCAGCGGGCCGAGCTCGTGCGCCACCAGCAGGATCGTGCCGCCGGCCGCCGCGAACCGGCCCAGCGCCTGGGCGAACGCCTCCTGGCTGGCCGCGTCCACGCCGGCCGTCGGCTCGTCGAGCACCAGCAGGTCGGGATGGCCGGCCAGCGCCCGGGCGATCAGCGTGCGCTGCTGCTGGCCGCCGGAGAGCGTCGAGACCGGGTCGCCGATGCGGTCGAGCAGGCCCACGTCGGTGAGCGCCTCGCGGACCGCGGTCTTGTCGGCGGCGCCGGACGGGCGGAAGATGCCGCGGCGGGCCAGCCGGCCGGAGGCGACCACCTCGCCGACCGTGGCCGGCACCCCGCTGCCGGCGCCGAGCCGCTGCGGCACGTAGCCGACCCGGGCCCAGTCCCGGAACTTCCGCTGCGCGGTGCCGAACAGGTCGATGTCGCCGCGGGCGGCCGGAACGAGCCCGAGGATCGTGCGGATCAGCGTCGACTTGCCGGAGCCGTTGGCGCCGAGGATGGCGACGACCTCGCCGCCGGTGACCGCGAGCGAGACGTCGTGCAGGATCTCCCGGCCGTCGTAACCGACCGCGAGATGGCGTACGTCGACGACGCTCATGAGGTGCACCCCAATGCCGTGGTGAGCGCGGCCAGGTTGGCGCGCATGACGGTGAAATAGTCGGCGTCCCGGTCGGTCAGGCCCTCGAGCGGGTCGAGCACGGCGGTGCGGGCGCCGACCTCGCGCGCGATCGTGTTCGCGACCTTGGGACTGACCAGCGTCTCGAAGAAGATCGTGGTGGTACCGGTGCGGCGGGCCTCCGCCGCGACCTGGCCGAGGCGGCGCGGGGAGGGCTCGGCCTCGGGCGAGATGCCGGTGATGCCGATCTGGGTCATCCCGTAGCGGGCGGCGAGATAACCGAACGCCTCGTGACTGGTGACGAGCTCGCGGCGCTCGCAACTGCGGAGGCTCTTCGCGTACGCGTCATCCAGCCCTTGAAGTTGACCTTGAAGTTCGTGCGCCCGGGTCCGGTAGTCGGCCGCGTGTGCCGGATCGGCCTGCGCCAGGCGATCGCCGAGAGCCCCGGCGATGGTGGCGAACCGGACCGGGTCGAGCCAGACGTGCGGGTCGAGGCCGCTCTCGTCGCTGTCCGGGTTGAACGGCATGAGCTCGACCACGGTCGCCACGTCGAACGAACGGCCCTTCGCCTCCTGCCCGACGGCGGCGTCGACGGCCGGCTGGAAGCCCTTGAGATAGACCGCGAGACCGGCGTCCGCCACCTGGGCGACCTGGCGCGGGTTGAGCTCGACGTCGTGCGGCTCGGCGCCGGGCTTGGTGAGGTTCGTGACGGTCACCTGGTCGCCCCCGATCCGCTCGCTGAGGAACTGCAACGGGTAGAACGCCGTGACGACGTTGAGCTTCCCGCCTGTGAACCCCCCGGCGGCGGCCCGGCCCGCGCAGCCGGCGGCGACGGCGAGCGTCAGGAGCACGGCAAGCAGGGCGCGGGGCATACCACCCACTGTCGCCGACAATGATAATGATTGTCAAAAGCGCATGAGTCGTTGCTACATCGCCTTCGCGACAACACCTGCGAGGAGGAGAACGAGCATCACCACGCGCAAGGCCCGGGTCGACGGGGGCTGCACCGGCCAGGTGGTGAAGGTCAGCGCGGCCAGGCCGGCGGCCAGCAGGAAGAGCAGGGCCGCGCCGACGATCCCGGGCAGGAAGAGACCGGCCAGCATCAGCGCCAGTGCCACGATGAAGGCCGTGGTCGGGCTCACTCGGGCCAGCCGGCGCAGCAGGTTCTCGGACGGTGCCACCATGTCGCCTCCTCGCATCTGCGTACGCTCGTCGCATGCTCGTGCTCAACCGCTTCATGGTCCAGCCGGACACGCAGGACGGCTTCGTGCTCCGGGCGCACGCCGCCCTCACCGCCCTGGCCGAACGGCCCGGCTATCTCTCCGGCCGGCTCACCCGCGCGCTCGACGACCCCACCCACTGGACCCTCGTGACCGAGTGGGAGTCGGTGGGAGCCTACCGGCGGGCGCTGGGCGGGTTCGACGTCAAGGTGCACGCGACGCCGCTGCTCTCCGAGTCGGTGGACGAGCCGTCGGCGTTCGAGACGCTGGCGAGCGCGGCGCCCGGGGGCGAGGTGGTCGTGACGGCCAGCGACCGGGCGGCCGAGCCCTGGCGCTGACGGCTAATCTGGCCCTATGACGACGGAGCCTCACGTTCCCGTGCCGCAGCCGGGCACCGGCTATCCGTCGTACCCGCAGCCGGCTTTCGCCCCGCCGTCTTCGCCGCCGGCATACCCGCCACCTCCCGCCTTTCCGCCTGCTTCCGCTTTTCCGCCACCGCCCGTGCCGGAGTCCTTTCCGGTGCCGGAGGAGCCGCCCGCCCCGCCGCCGGGGCCCGGGGTCTACCCGCCGTTCCCGGCGCCGCCGGTCGAGGGCAAGGGCAAGCGCATCGGGCTCAGCATCGGCATCGCGGCCGGCGTCATCGTGCTGGTCTGCGGCGGCGGCCTGGCCGCGATCATCGGCATCGCCCTGTCCAGCCAGGGGTCGTACCAGGAGAAGGCGCACGCGGCGGTGGGCGGCTACCTCAACGCGCTGCGCGACGGGCGGTACGACGCGGCCTACGGGATGCTCTGCGACGAGACGCAACAGGGTGAGAGCCCGGCGGCCTTCCGCACCAAGGTCACCTCGGAGCCGGCCATCCGGACGTACACGATGGGGAAGTTCGATCTGGTCAGCTGGTCGGTGCCGGTCGACGCCGTCTATGACAACGGCGACAGCGCGAAGCTCGAGGCCTACCTGGGCGTGGACAACGACACGGGCGCGTTCGAGGTGTGTGAGCTCGGAGAGTAATCTCGCTGTTTGTCCCGATCCATTCGCACTCGCAGTCCCCGCCGACACCCAGCCGGCGTAGGAGGAACATGCCCGCCGACCGTATCGACTCCGTCGTCAGCCTGGCCAAGCGCCGTGGCTTCGTCTTCCCCTCCAGCGAGATCTACGGAGGAACCCGCTCGGCCTGGGACTACGGTCCGCTGGGCGTGGAGCTGAAGGAGAACGTCCGCCGCCAGTGGTGGCGCACGATGGTGCAGCAGCGTGACGACATCGTCGGCCTCGACTCCGCCGTCATCCTGGCCCGTGACGTGTGGGCCGCCTCCGGTCACCTCGACGCGTTCGTCGACCCGCTGACCGAGTGCCAGTCCTGCCACAAGCGGTTCCGCGCCGATCACCTCGAGGAGGCGTGGGAGGCCAAGCACGGCTCGCTCCCGTCCTCGCTGCAGGAGATCAACTGCCCGAACTGCGGCAACAAGGGCACGTTCACCGAGCCGAAGATGTTCAACGGCCTGATGAAGACCTACCTCGGCCCGACCGAGAGCGCCGAGGGCCTGCACTACCTGCGGCCCGAGACCGCCCAGGGCATCTTCGTCAACTACAACAACGTGGCCACCGCGGCCCGCAAGAAGCCGCCGTTCGGCATCGCCCAGGTCGGCAAGAGCTTCCGCAACGAGATCACGCCGGGCAACTTCATCTTCCGGACGCGCGAGTTCGAGCAGATGGAGATGGAGTTCTTCGTCGAGCCCGGGTCGGACGAGCAGTGGCACGAGTACTGGCTGTCGCAGCGCTGGAACTGGTACCGCGATCTCGGCCTCTCCGAGTCGAACCTGCGGTTCTTCGAGCACCCCAAGGAGAAGCTCTCGCACTACTCGAAGCGGACCGTCGACATCGAGTACCGCTTCCAGTTCGGCGGCACCGAGTTCGCCGAGCTCGAGGGCATCGCCAACCGGACCGACTTCGACCTGTCGACGCATTCCAAGCACTCCGGGGTCGACCTCTCGTACTTCGACCAGGAAAAGCAGGAACGCTGGGTCCCGTACGTGATCGAGCCGGCCGCCGGCCTGACCCGTGCCGTGCTGGCGTTCCTCCTCGAGGCGTACGACGAGGACGAGGCGCCCAACACCAAGGGCGGCGTCGACAAGCGCACCGTGATGCGCTTCGACCCCCGCCTGGCGCCGATCAAGGTGGCCGTGCTGCCGCTGTCGCGCAACCCCGACCTGTCGCCCAAGGCCCGCGGCCTGGCCGACACGCTGCGCAAGCGCTGGATCGTCGAGTTCGACGACTCGCAGGCGATCGGCCGGCGCTACCGCCGGCAGGACGAGATCGGCACGCCGTTCTGCGTCACGGTCGACTTCGACACCCTCACCGACGACGCGGTGACGATCCGCGACCGCGACACGATGAAGCAGGAGCGGGTCGCGCTGTCGCAGGTCGAGGACTACCTGCTCAAGCGGCTTCCGGGCTGCTAGAACTCCAGGCCGCCAGGCCTGTCGTTACGGTCCGCGATGAGCCCGGCCAGGGTCGCGACAGCGATCTCGGCCGGGGTCTTCGCCCCGATGTTGAGCCCGATCGGCCGGTGCACCCGCGCGATCTGATCGTCCGGCACCCCGAGGTCGCGCAGCATCCCGACGTGCGGCCCCTCGATCGTCGGCTTCCCGAGAATCCCGATCCACCGCGTCTTTGCGGCCAGTGCTTCCCGCAGCACCTCGCCGATCTCAGCCCGATGGTGATCGCTGAGCACGACGTCGGTCGTCTCGTCCAGGTGCGCCGCCGCGAGATCGTGCACGAAGAGGTCGCCGTGCGGCCGCGGAGTCCCTTGCAGCCGTGTCTGATCCGGCTCGACGAGCACCGACTGAAACCCCACCTCGACGGCGAGCCGCAGAAGGGCCTCCGCCACCGGCGACTCGAACACCACCACCAGCCGCCGAGCCCCGTCGTCACCCATGCCCCCGACTGTGCCAGATCCGTGACGGACGCGCCCGATGATTGCTGCGTGACGAGTTGTCATGGGACTAGGATAGGCCGATCACGACGGGGGAGGAGTCCGGACGATGTCCATCGATTTGGCCGAAATTGCAGTGGTGACCCGCAGGTTGTCACCCGAGAGGCTGAGCCCTTACGTCGCTGCCACCGGCGGCGATCCGGCCGCGGCTCTCGACCTCTACGTCTGGAACGCGGAGGTCTCGGCGGCGCTGGCCACGACGATCGGGCACGTGGAGGTCGTTCTGCGCAACGCGATCCACGAGAACCTGACGGAATGGTCGACCCGGCGTTTCGCCGAGCCGAGGTGGTATCTCGATGCCGGCCAGGTCTTCCAACCGCGTCTCGGTGAAGTGATCCGCATCGCTCGGCAGCGCGCGGCCTCGCACGGCGAGACTCCCGGTCATGTAGTGGCGGAGCTGAGTCTGGGATTCTGGCGGTTCCTGCTCGCCAACCACTACGACCGCACGCTCTGGCGGACGAGTCTTTATCAGGTCTTCCCCGGCCGGTCCCGGCGCGTGGTTCGTGATGCCGTGCAGACGTTGCAGGTTTCGCGCAATCGGCTGGCGCATCACGAGGCGATGTTCACCCGGCCCATCGCCGACATTCATGCCACCGCGCTGACGGTCGCCCGTTGGATCTGCCCGATCGGCCGGGCGTGGATCGAGCGGCACGGCCGCACGGCGGTGGCGCTCGGAAAGAGGCCCGGGAAAATCAATAACCCCGGCGGCATGCCGAAGCAGAGGCGACCGGGGTTTTCGTAGGGGAGAGTACCACGGCCGTGGATTTGGGGCTAGGCATGCGACATGGCACCCTTGAGGGGTGACACTGCCGCTCGTGCTCGGAAACCACGCCGTCAAGCCGCCTGTTGTGTTGGCTCCGATGGCGGGGATCACCAACGTGGCGTTTCGGCGGCTCTGCCGCGAGCAAGGCGGCGGCGTCTACGTGTGCGAGATGATCACGACGCGGGCGCTGGTCGAGCGGATCCCCAAGACGCTCAAGATGATCGCGTTTGCCGAGGACGAAGACTTTCGCAGCCTTCAGCTCTACGGGGTCGATCCGGACGTGACGGCCCGGGCCGTGCGCATGGTCGGCGAGGACGGGCTGGCCGATCACATCGACCTCAACTTCGGCTGCCCGGTGCCCAAGGTGACGCGGCGCGGCGGGGGGTCGGCTCTGCCCTGGCGCCGGCGGTTGTTCGGGCGGATCGTGGCTCAGGCCGTCGAGGCGGCTCGGCCCTTCGGCATTCCGGTCACGATCAAGATGCGCAAGGGCATCGACGACGACCATCTCACGTACGTCGAAGCCGGTCTGATCGCGCAGGAGGCGGGCGTGGCCGCGGTCGCCCTGCACGCGCGCACCGCCGAGCAGCGCTACTCGGGTAAGGCCGACTGGGACGCGATCGCCACCCTCAAGCGGGCGCTCGACGTGCCCGTGCTCGGCAACGGCGACATCTGGGAGGGCTCCGACGCGCTGCGCATGGTCGAGCACACCGGCGTGGACGGGGTCGTGGTCGGCCGCGGCTGCCTGGGCCGGCCGTGGCTGTTCGCCGACCTCGAGGCCGCGTTCACCCAGGGTGCGAGCTACCGCCCGGTGCTGCCGGCCCTCGGCGAGGTCGCGAAGATCATGTCCCGGCACGCCGAGCTGCTGGTCGACGCGCTCGGCGACGAGAAGCACGGGTGCGCCGACTTCCGCAAGCACGTCGCGTGGTACCTCAAGGGCTTCCCGGTCGGCGGTGACCTGCGCCGCAGCCTCGCGATGATCTCGTCGCTGGCCGAGCTCGACGACCTGCTCGAAAAGCTCGACCCCTCGGTGCCGTTCCCGGTCGACGCCCTGGGCCAGCCGCGGGGACGGGTCAACGCGCCGGGCAAGGTCTCGCTGCCGTACGGCTGGCTCGACAGCCGCGACGACGACACGGTGCCGGTCGGCGCCGAGACCGACGAGTCGGGCGGATGACCAGCACGATCCGTGAGGTGCTGGACGGAACTCTCCGTTACGAGGACGGGCTCGACAGGCTGACCGTCGCGCCGGCGCAGGAGGTCGACGCGGCCCTGCGGAGCGCCCTCGACGTGGCCGTCGACCGGCTGTTCCAGGCCGGCTGGCAGCCCGCCGAGCTGCACCGCGTGGTGGCCCGGCTCGGCGATCCGCTCCAAGCGCGCGCGATCGCCGAGGCCACGCACCGCTATGTGCCGAAATTTTCTGACATCGACCCGCGCTGGAAAGCGCAAGCCGACGATCTGGCCGGCGGCGGTGGAGGCGGCGCAGGCCGGGGCGGCAGCGCGCGCCGGGACGGTAACGCGGGCCGGGGCGGCGGGGGAGCCGGGGCCGCCGACCGCTTCAAGCAGCTCGACGCGCATCTGAGCCTCCTTCAAGAGCTGCGCAAACTCCCGCGCATCGAGACCCTCGTCCCGCCGCCCGGTGCGAAACCGGTGAAACGGCTGCGGGGCGCCGAGAACCGGGTCCTGGAACGGGTGCGGGCGCTGCTCGCCAAGGCCGAGGCGACCGACTTCCCGGCCGAGGCCGAGGCGTTCTCGGCCAAGGCCCAGGAACTCATCGCCCGCCACAGCATCGAGGAGGTGCTGACGGCCGAGCCGGGCGAGACCCCGCTGGCCCGCCGGATCGGCGTCGACCACCCCTACGAGAGTGAGAAGGCGAGCCTGCTCGACGCGGTGGCGCGGGCCAACCACTGCCACACCGTCTGGTCGCCGGAGCTGGCCTTCTCGACGATCTTCGGCTTCGACGCCGACATCGACGGCGTCGAGCTGCTCTACACGTCGCTGCTGGTGCAGGCCAACCGGGCGATGGCCAGGGACGAGCCGGCGAAGGGCAAGGCGCGGATCAAGGCCTTCCGGCGGAGCTTCCTCGTCGCGTACGCCCATCGCATCGGCGAACGTCTCGCCGAGGCCACCCGCCGCGAGATCGCCCAGCACGACCAACCCGATCTGCTGCCGGTCCTGCGCGGCCGCGAGCTGCGGGTCCGGGACGCGGTGACCAAAGCATTTCCCCGTACGGTGCGAGCCCGCGGAAGTCGTGTGGACAGCCTCGAGGGATGGGAGTCCGGTCGCGCCGCGGCCGACGAGGCGAATCTGGGTTGACGGCCGGGGCAGGATGAGGGCATGCATCCGGCTTGACGTTGATCACGACTTCTCTACGCCGTCCGCGCCTGCGCCGACGGAGTCCTGCTCTACCCGGTCTACGCGCTGCTGTTCGCCGACGCCGGGCTGTCCACCAGCGAGATCTCGACGCTGTTCGCGATCTGGTCGGTGGTCGCCTTCGCGTTCGAGGTGCCGTCCGGCGCGCTGGCCGACGCCTGGTCCCGCCGCGGCCTCTACGCGATCGGTGAGCTGCTCACCGCCGCCGGCTACGCGCTGTGGCTGATCTGGCCGGCCTTCCCGGGCTTCGCGCTCGGCTTCGTCCTGTGGGGACTGGGCGGCGCGATGGCGTCGGGCACGCTCGAGGCGCTGGTCTACGACCAGGTCGGGGCGCCCGCGGCGTACGCGAAGATCATGGGTCGTGCGGGCACCGTGGGCATTCTCGCCATGCTCGCGGCCACGCTGCTCGCGACGCCGGCCTACACCCTGGGCGGTTACCGTCTGGTCGGGATCGCGAGCATCGCGGTGGTCACGCTGGGTGCGCTGCTCGCGCTGCGACTTCCCGATTCCCGCGGTACGGGTGAGGAAGCTGCCGAGGAGAGCTACTTCTCGTTGCTGCGCTCCGGCCTGCGCGAGTCCGTCCGCGGCCGGCGCATGGTCCTCGCCGTCCTGGTCGCCGCGCTGCTGCCCGGGTTCAGCGCGCTCGACGAGTACCTGCCTCTGCTCGCCCGCGAGAAGGGGGCGGCCACGTCCGCCGTACCCCTGCTGTTCGGTCTGACCGCCCTGGCGATGGCCGCGGGAAGCGCGCTCGCCGGACGCTACGCCACGGGTCTTCCCGGTGTGATCGCCGCCGCCGCGGTGCTGCTGGCCGGCGGCGCGCTGATGCCGCACCTGGTCGGGATGGTTCCGGTGGCCGCGGCGTTCGGGCTGTTGCAGTACGCGATGATCCGGTCCGAGACCCGGCTCCAGGAGGAGATCACCGGGTCGGCCCGCAGCACGGTCCTGTCGGTGAGCGGCTTCGCGGCCGAGGTGTTCGCCGTGCTGCTCTTCGCCGGGTTCGCGTTGCCGCTTCCGTTGCCGGTGGTGTTCGCCCTGGCCGCGCTCCCGATCGCGCTGACCGCCCTGCTCGAGATCGTCCGAGGTCGATTCGTCGGCATGATTTCGTCCGCCCGGGATGAGGGAGGCGCCCGCCGCGCGTCCGACGATGGGCGTCAGTCCTCCGTCCGGAGTCTCTCTCAGGAGCGCGACATGACGACGTTTACGGTGTGGAAGTTCGATAACCCCGATGGCGCGCAGCATGCCGCCGATGTGCTCAAGGACGCGCAGGGCGAGGGTCTGGTCAAGGTACTCGACCACGCGGTGATCACCTGGCCGAAGGGCGCCGCCGAGCCGCAACGGGTGCACCACAGCCGCGACAGCGTCCGGCGTGGCGCCGGGTGGGGCGCGCTGTGGGGCATCGTGGCCGGCACCCTCTTCCTGATCCCCGTCATCGGCGGCGTAGCCGGCGCCGCGATCGGCGCCCTCTCCAAGGCCACCGAGGACTCCGGCATCACCAAGGAACAGCTGGAGAAGATCCGCACCGAGATCACCGAGGGCACGTCGGCCCTGTTCCTGGTCACCGACGCCGGCAACCTCGACCGCCTGGGTGAGCGTTTCCACGGCATGGGCGAGCACAGCCGCCTGGTCGAGACCAACCTGACCGACGGCGAGCGCGAGATCCTCCTGGAGACCTTCGGCGGCCACAAGAACCCCCAGCCCTACTGAACGGGCACTCGGCGCCTGCGGGCGGGGAGGGCGGTGCGGCCCTCCCCGCCGGGAGCGGGCATGGAAACGCCGGCCGGGTCAGACGTCGAGGTCGTTCTCGATGCGGCGTAGCTGGTGCCGGGACATGGCCAGGTTGGCCCGGTCGCGGCGCAGGGCCAGGTAGAGGAACAGGCCCTTGCCCGAGCGGCTCGTGAGCGGGCGGATCATGTGGTACTGCGTGTCGAGCGTGATGAGGATGTCCTCGATCTTCTCGGAGATGTTGAGCATCTCCATCGCCCGCAGCTTGGCCCGGACCACGTCCGTGTTGCCGGCCGCGGCGACCGTCAGGTCGAGCTCCTTGCCGCCGCCCACGGTGCCCAGCGCCATGCCGCTCGTGTGGTCCACGAGGGCGACGCCGATCGCGCCGTCGATCTCCATGATTTCCTTGAGTGCGGTGTCCATGTCACCCATGGATGGTCCTCCGTATGCGTGGGATGGCGGTCCGCCGCTTGCCGGCGGTACCGGTTGATTCGCGGCGGGTGCCGCTGTTCTCCTTCGTGACGCCCGGAAGCGTCGCGCCGGGGCGGCGGGAGCCGCGTTTCCCCGGCATGCGGCGGGTGCCGCTAGCTCGGGTGAGTGAGCCGGTGGCCCGGCACATGGGATGCGCCGGTCGCTCACCCCGCCGCCTGCCGGCGGCGGGCGTTGTTGGGCAGAGTGGCCATCGGCGTGCGCCGTGCCAGCGGCGCGGCCGGGCCGGCCTGCGTGGGAATCTCGGGGCGGGCCTGCGGCTTCGCCCCGATGGCGAGGATCTTCACGAGCCGGCGTACGCATCGCCGCGCCTCGAGGTGGACCATCGCCAGGTTCGCGTCGCCCGACGTGACGAGGGTGAGCAGCGCGTTCGGGCCGGCGGTGTAGGTGGTGATGTAGCCCCGGTCGCACTCGACGACCGACTCCCGCAGCTCGCCGTGGTTCACCGCGTGGGCGAACCGGCGAGCCAGCGCCAGGTGGGCGGCGGCCAGCGCGGCGAGCCCGTCCGGCTCGATGCCGTGCGCGTCGTGCGCGACCACCAGCCCGTCGGTGGTGGCGAGCACGCTGCCGGACAGCTCCGGCACCCGGCCCCGCAGGCGGTCGAGCTCCTCGAGCACCGCCGGGTCCACCGTCATCCTCGGTCTCGCTTTCTCGTCGGAGGGTCGGAGGGTCGGGGGCGCGCGCGTCACCGCAGGGCCCTCAGTGCGGTACGGATGCGTTTGAGAAGCACTTCGTCGGTGCCGGGATGGACCGGTGGGGTCTCGCCGGCGACCTCTTTCGGCAGCTTGGCCCCGGGTTTCCGGCGGGCCAGCCGCGGCGGCCGGTAGACCGTCCCGTTGGCGCCGGTCTCGTCCGGGGCCGCGGGCACGGGAGCCGGGGCCGGAACGGGGGCCGGAGCCGGAACTGAAGCCGGGGCCGGAGCCGGGGCGGGCGCGGGGATGACCGGGACGGTCGGCGAGTCGTCCGGCGTGACCACCGGGCGCCGCGACGGGACCGCCGTGCCCCGGGCCCGCGGGAGCCGGACGAACTCGGGGCTCTCCACGCGTACGTCCGGAAGATCCAGGAGCCCCGCCGCCGCGAGCCGGCGCAGTTCCTGAATGGTCGCGTAGCCGGCCCGGCCGAGCAGCAGCGCGAGGTCGGCCGGGGTCCGCTGGCCGTCGGCGTGCACCAGCAGCTCCCACTGCGGCGCGGTCAGCGTGAGCCGTTCCCGCGGCGGGCGGGGGACCGGCGTGACCGCGGCCGTGTCCACCCGCGCGTCCGGGAAGATCTCGTCGAGCAGCCGCACCCGGCGGCGCACCTCCCGGGCGACCGCGGCCGGGTCGACGTGCACGACCGGTCCCAGCCAGTGCGTCGCGCCGGCCAGGAACTCGACCGGGGCCGAGGCCGGCGCGAGCGCGAAGTAGGCGGCGTCGTAGGTCGCGCCCAGCACGCACAGCTCCAGCTCGCCCTGGGTGAGATGGCCCTGCTCGACCAGCAGCCGGCCGACCCGGGCGGTCGACGTGCCCTGGTCGAGCGCGCCCTGCCAGGTGCGCCCGGCCAACCGGCCCGACGACGTGAGCAGCTCGCCGACGCCGGGCGCGGCCGGCGACTCGGCGTAGATCACCCGCCCCTCGAGGACGTAGACCGCGCCGCCCGGGTGGCCGCCGACCACCAGTGCGCCGGTCTCCCGCTCCCCGGCGACCTGCGAGAGCAGGCGCGCCGGCGTGGCGGTCTTCGAGGTGGACAACGTCTCTCCCGGAAAGGTCAGACGACGACGAGGTCGTCGGCGAGCTTCTGCATGCGGCGGCGGGCCACCGCGAGGTTCCCCTGCACCCGGTCGAGCCAGACGTAGAGGACCAGCCGGCTGTCGAAGTCGGTCTGCACGAGGCGGAGCAGGTGATAGCCCCCGGCGGTCGTGATGATCAGGTCTTCGAGCAGGTCGTGCGGGACGGCCGAGACGAACAGCGATCGGCTGGTCGCGGCCTGGACCACGTCCGCCGTGCCGGCCGCGGCGGCCTCGTGGTCGGAGTTCGGTGCGGCTCCGGTCGTGGCGACCGGGAAGCCGGTGGTGTAGTCGACGATGCTGGCGCCGACCGCGCCAGGAATCGCCATGGCCTCCTGCAAACAGTGATCGACCCCGGGCACGCTTTCCCCTTGTTCCGCGGGACGGCTTCCCCGCGCCGTCACCGTGGGCCATCCTGCGGCGACGTTGCGGCGAGAAGTCGCACCCGCTGTGCGTCATGGTCCGGAGCCTCAGACCGCCGAGCGCGAGCGGCCGGGACGCGGCCTCGGCGCATTGGTCACGCTGCGTCGATAGAGATCAGGACCGGGTACGCGGTGCGGCACCACGCCACCGAGCCAATGCCGGGCGCCGGGGACGAACCGCACCGGCGCGCCCTCGGCCCGCAGCAACAGCCGGGTCGCGTCGCCGATCGCCGCGACCAGCCGCAGGGCGAGCTCGTTCTGCCCGATCAGGCCCTCCCGCACGAGCACCCGGGCGCCGCGTCCCTCGGCCCGGGCGGCCGCCCACGCCTCGGTGCTGACCCGGCCCGAGACCACGAGCCGCTCACCCAGCGTCGGGGTGGCGGGCGTCTCCGCGTACGCGATGCGCCCCGCGACCAGATAAAGCACGCCGCCGGGCCGGCCACCCACCTCGACCGCCCCGGTCCGCCAGTCCTCGCCCAACTCGCTCAGCAGGCGCCGCAAGGCGCCGATGGCCGGTGCCACAGATGTCACGACTCGCTCCCCGAACGGATGGCCGGGACCTCGTCCGTCCCGGCACATCTCGCATCCTCATCGGCATCGAGACGTGTCGTCGCACGCTCGGTGCGCCGTTCGGTGCGAGGTTCCCCCGGCGGAGGCGCGTAACATGATCGTCACTTTTCGATAAGGAGGGCGCCATATGCCGATCAGCTGGGAACAGGTCGTCGTGGACGCGGAGGACCCGCACCGGCTGGCCCGATGGTGGGCCGAGGCGCTCAAGTACGAGATCGTGCACGAGGCCCCGGACGAGGTCGAGATCCGGCGCGCGCCCGACGAGCTGCCCGGCCTGCTGTTCACCCCGGTCCCGGAGCCCAAGACGGTGAAGAACCGGCTGCACATCGACCTGCGCCCGGACGACCAGGAGGCCGAGGTCGAGCGCCTGGTCGACATGGGCGCCCGGCCCGTCGACATCGGCCAGGGCGACGTGAGCTGGGTCGTCCTCGCCGACCCCGAGGGCAACGAGTTCTGCGTGCTCTCGGCGCGAAAGGTCTAGTACCGGAAGCGGGCCACCAACGTCTCGATCTCGCCGGCCGCCGAGCTCACCTGCTCGGCGGAGCCGCGGGTGGTGTTCGCCCCCTCGGCCGTCGCCTCCGTCGATCGGGTGATGTTCGAGACCGTGCCGCTGATCTCCCCGGCCGCCGCCGACACCTCGTGCACGTTGCGGGTCATCAGGTCGGTGGTGGCCGCCTGCTCCTCGACCGCCGCGGCAATGGTCCGCTGACCGTCGTCGATCTGCTGGATCACCCCGGTGATCGCCGCGATCGCGTCGGCGGTGCCCGAGGTCATCTCCTGGATCGCCGAGATCTTCGCGGTGATGTCCGCGGTCGCCTGCGCCGTCTCCTGCGCGAGGTCCTTCACCTCGGTCGCCACGACCGCGAAACCTTTACCCATCTCGCCGGCCCGGGCCGCCTCGATCGTCGCGTTCAGCGCCAGCAGGTTGGTCTGCTCGGCGATGTTGGTGATCAGCTGCACGATGTCGCCGACCTCCCGGCTCGCCTCGCTCAGCCGGGCCACGGCCTGGGCCGTCTCCGCCGCGTTCCGGGTCGCCTCGCCGGTGGTCACCGACGCCGACGCCGTCTGCCGGGAGATCTCCCGGATCGACGCCGACAGCTGCTCGGTCGCGGTCATCATGTCGGTCACCGCCACCGACACGTGCCGGGCCGAGGCGTCCGCGCTGCGGGCCTCGGTCGACGTCCGTTCGGCCGACGCGTCCAGGTCGCCGGCGAGCGACCGCAGATCGCCGCTCGCCGTCGTCAACGTGCCGACGCGCACGGCGGTCGCCGACACCGTTTCCCGGAGCGCACCCATCGCGCTGTTCAGGGCGCCGGCCATCTCACCCAGCTCGTCCCGGTGCAGCACCGGCACCCGTACGGTCAGATCGCAACCCGCCACCGCACGCAGGCCGAACAGCATCTCCCGCAGCGGCCGCCGGATCGCCCGCAGGGTCTGCCACCCGGCCAGGATCGTGATCAGCGCACCCACCAGGCCGGCCATCGCGATGATCCAGTTGCTCTTGCGGGCCGACGCGACACCCTGCTGGCTGGCCGCCTCCACCGCCGCCAGCATGTGATCGTCGAGCGCGCCGAGCTTCTCCTCCAGCTCCGAGTAGATCTTCAGGTACCCCGCGAGGTCGGCGGCGGCCTTGGCGTGGTCGGTGGCGGCGGTCTCGACGACCGCCTTCGCGGTGTCCGCGTAGACCACCAGACGGGGCCGCACCTGCGCGTACTCGCCCTGGAGGGCGGCCGGCGCCTCAACCGCGGCCGCGTCGAACATCTCCAGGATGGTGGTGGCGTGATCGGTCACATCGGCGACCCCGTACGCCTCGCGCTGCGCATCGGTGGTGGCGTCCAGCGCCGACATGACGTCCGCGCGCAGCGCGTCGTGCATCATGTCGGCGTTCCACTGGTCGCTCATCCCGTTGCTCACCCGGGCGATCTCCCGGCTGGCGTCGGCCTGCACCGACGAGCTGTAGATGGCGAAACCCACCACCAGGGCGACGGACAGCAGCCCCGCCGCACCCATGATCAAAAGGCGCGCGACGATGGTCAGGCCTCGGCCGCTTCGCGAATCGGACTCCACGGCTACTAGATCGGCACAGGGGACGGGACGCTTAGGCTGGGATCATGACGGCGCCCGACGCCCAGCGGTGGATCACCGAACCGGCCAAGGACAGCGGCTACGGAAGAACCCCATATCAGCGCGACCGGGCACGAGTGCTGCACTCGGCCGGCTTCCGGCGTCTGGCGTCCAAGACCCAGGTGCACACCGCCGGGTCGGACGATTTCCTCCGTACGCGTCTGACGCACTCCCTCGAGGTGGCCCAGATCTCCCGGGAGATGGGCGCCCGCCTCGGCTGCGACCCGGATGTCGTCGACGTCGCCGGGCTCGCCCACGACCTCGGCCACCCGCCCTTCGGCCACAACGGCGAGCACGCCCTCGACCAGGTCGCCCAGCCCTGCGGCGGCTTCGAGGGCAACGCGCAGACCCTCCGCGTGCTCACCCGGCTCGAGGCCAAGGTCCCCGGCGCCGGCCTCAACCTCACCCGCGCCTCCCTCGACGCGTGCAGCAAGTACCCGTGGCCGCGTGTTTCCGGCCGGCGGAAGTTCGGCGTCTATCCCGACGACCGCCCGGTGTTCGACTGGATGCGCTCCTCGTCTCTCGGCTCTCTCGATTCTCTCGATTCTCTCGATTCTCTCGATTCTCTCGATTCTCTCGGCTCTCTCGGCTCTCTCGGCTCTCTCGGCGAGCGTCGCTGCCTGGAGGCGCAGGTGATGGACTGGGCCGACGACGTCGCCTATTCCGTGCACGACGTCGAGGACGGGGTGCACGGCGGATATCTGTCGCTGCGGCCGTTGCTCGACTCGGCCGACGAGCGCGCCGCCTTGTGCGCCGACGTGGCCGCGGTGTACTCCGAGGAGCCTCCCGCCGCCCTGTCTCCGGCCCTCGACCAGCTGCTCGCCGACCCCGCGGTGGCGGCGGTCGCCGGCTACGACGGCACGTTCGGCGCGCAGGTCACGCTCAAACGGATGACGAGCGTCCTGACCGGCCGGTTCGTGGCCTCGGCGGTGGGCGCGACGCAGAGCCGGTACGGGACCGACCCGGTACGCCGGTACGACGCCGACCTGATCGTGCCGCGAACCGTGCGTAATCAGTGCGCCCTGCTCAAGGGGATGGCGTTGCGCTACGTGATGCGAACCCGGGCGGCGGAGGAGTGGTACGAGCAGCAGCGGGAGATCCTGGTCGAGCTGGTGGGGGCTTTACTGCGTACGCCCGCCGGTTTGGACGTCGTCTTTCGACCGCTCTACGACGCCGCGGAGAGTGATGCCGCGGCACTGCGGGTGGTGGTCGACCAGGTCGCGTCGCTCACCGATCACGCCGCCGTCGCGTGGCACCGGACCCTGGTGGCGGCTCGCGCCTGACGCTTTGAACGCCGCGCGGGACCCTGGTGGCGGCTCGCGCCTGACGCTTCAAACGCCGCGCGAGACCCTGGTGGCGGCTCGCGCCTGACGCTTCAAACGCCGCGCGGGACCCTGGTGGCGGCTCCTGCCTCGCGCGAGGCAGGATGTATGCCGTGGCGGGCAGGGTCAAGGACGAGGACATCGCGCTGGTCCGGGACCGGACGTCGATCGCCGACATCATCGGCGAGACGGTGACGTTGCGGCCCGCGGGCGGCGGAAACCTGAAGGGGTTGTGCCCCTTCCACGACGAGAAGACGCCGTCCTTCACGGTGGCCCCTGCCCGAAATGTCTACTATTGCCACGGCTGCGGCCAGGGCGGGGACGCGATCAAGTACCTGATGGACGCGGAGCATCTGTCGTTCATCGAGTCGATCGAGCGCCTCGCGTCGCGGTCCGGGATTCAGCTTCGGTACGAGGTCGACAACTCGCCCAGCGCGCCCCGCCCGCAGACCGGGCAGCGGCAGCGCCTGCTCGCCGCGCACGTGTCGGCGGCCGAGTTCTACCGCGACCAGCTCGGCACGCCCGGCGCGCGCAAGGCCCGCGAGTTCCTCGCGCAGCGCGGCTTCGGCAAGGACGCGGCCGAGCGTTACGGCTGCGGCTTCGCCCCCGACTCGTGGGACGCGCTCGCCAAGCACCTGCGGCAGAAGGGCTTCACCGCCGAGGAGCTCAACTCGGCCGGTCTCACCAAGCCGGCCCGCTCGGGCTCGCTGATCGACCGGTTCCGGCGGCGGCTGCTCTGGCCGATCAAGGACCTCACCGGCGACGTCATCGGGTTCGGCGCGCGCAAGCTGTTCGACGACGACGACGGCCCGAAGTACCTCAACACGCCGGAGTCGCCGCTCTACAAGAAGTCGCACGTGCTCTACGGCATCGACCAGGCGAAACGCGAGATCGCGAAGCGCGGCCGGGCGGTGATCGTCGAGGGCTACACCGACGTGATGGCCTGTCACGAGGCGGGCGAGCCGACGGCGGTCGCGACCTGCGGCACGGCGTTCGGCGTCGACCACATCGGCGTGCTGCGGCGGCTGCTGATGGACAGCGACAGCTTCACCGGCGAGATCATCTACACGTTCGACGGTGACGCCGCGGGCCAGAAGGCGGCGCTGCGGGCGTTCGAGGAGGACCAGCGCTTCGTCGGCCGCACGTTCATCGCGGTGAGCCCGGACAACATGGACCCCTGCGAGCTGCGCCTGGCGAAGGGCGATCTCGCCGTACGGGACATGATCGCCGGCCGGGAGCCGCTGGTGGACTTCGCCTTGCGGCACACGATCTCGCGCTTCGATCTGGACACGGTCGAGGGCCGGGTCGAGGCCATGCGCAAGGCCGCGCCGCTGGTTGCCAAGATCAAGGACAGGGAGAAGCGGCCGGAGTACGCGCGAAAGCTCGCCGGCGACCTCGGGATGGATCTCGAGCCGGTGCAGCGGGCCGTGAGCGCGGCGATGCGCGGCACGGAAGCGTCGCCTTCGCCCCAGGCGGCCCGCGCCGCCGAGTCGCCGCAGCGGCTGGTGGAGCGGGAGTCCCTCAAGCTCGCCCTCCAGGAGCCGGTGCTGGCCGGCCCGATGTACGACGTGGTCGGCCCCGAGGACTACGGCGACGGCGTCTACCGGGCGATCCGGGCGGCGATCGCCGAGGCGGGCGGGGCCGGCTCGGCGTCGGCCGGTGGCGTGGTGTGGATCGAGAAGGTGCGCGACTGCTGCGACGACCTGGCCGGCAAGGGCCTGATCTCGGAGCTCGCGGTCGAGCCGCTGCGCGTGGACGGCGCGGTCGACCCGCGGTACGTGCAGATCACGCTGGCCCGGCTCCAGGTCGGCTCGGTGACGACCCGTATTCGTGATCTCAAGTCGAAGGTGCAGCGGCTCAACCCGGTGGCGCACAAGGATGAGTACCTGGCGCTGGCCGGGGAGCTCTTCTCGCTCGAACAGCAGGCGCGCGCGTTGCGCGATCAGGCGGCAGGTGGACTGTGACTTTCTTGAAGAGGCGCCCCAAGCTTCCGGCGGCGCTGCGGCCGGCGCTCGGTGCGGACGAGCGGGTCGTGGCGTGGGCCCCGGTCGACGAGACGAAGGCGCTGGTGGCGACCAACCACGGCCTGTGGCTGCCGGGCGGTGAGAAGCTGGGCTGGCACGAGATCCACAAGGCCGCCTGGTCCGGGCGCGAGCTGCGGATCACGCCGGCCGAGAAGGCCGAGGAGCGCGACGAGTACGTGGTTCTCGTCGACGGCCCGGTGATCGGTTTCCTGCTGCTGGAGCCCGGCGAGCTGCCCGACCAGGTGCGCACCCGGGTGACCCGGTCGGTGGCGTACACCGCCCATCACACGCTTAACACCGGCGGCGTACGGGTGGTGGGCCGTCGCGTTCCCGGGCGGAACGGGCTTTCCTGGGCCGTGCGCTACGACTCCGGCACGCCGGTGGCGCTGCCCGCGGTCGTGGAGCTGACCGAGGAGCTCGTCTCGGCCGCGCGGGGAGCGACCACCCCGGCGGACTGATATTCGGCGGTTTTTGTCATACCCGTTCTCTAGGGTCGGCGGCGTGGACTCCCTCATTCATGCGCGCGGTCTGGTCAAGCGATTCGGCGATTTCACGGCCGTCGACGGCATCGACGTCGACGTGCGGCGGGGTGAGGCGTTCGGCTTCCTCGGGCCCAACGGCGCCGGCAAGAGCTCGACCATGCGCATGATCGGGTGCGTCTCGCCACCGACCGAGGGCGTGCTGAGGATCCTCGGGCTCGATCCCCGGCGCGACGGCCCCCGCATCCGGGCCAAGCTGGGCGTCTGCCCGCAGCTCGACAACCTCGACATGGAGCTCACCGTCCAGGAAAACCTGACGACGTACGCGCGCTTCTTCGGCATACCGCGCAAGGTGGCCCGCCGCCGGGCCGCCGAGTTGCTGGAGTTCGTGCAGCTCGGCGAGCGGGCGACGAGTCAGGTCGAGCCGTTGTCGGGCGGCATGAAACGACGGCTCACGATCGCCCGGGCCCTGGTCAACGAGCCCGAGATCGTGCTGCTCGACGAGCCGACCACGGGCCTCGACCCGCAGGCCCGCCATCTGGTGTGGGAGCGGCTGTTCCGGCTCAAGCGGCAGGGCGTGACGCTGGTGCTGACCACCCACTACATGGACGAGGCCGAGCAGCTGTGCGACCGGCTCGTGGTGATGGATGGCGGCCGCATCGTGGCCGAGGGCTCGCCCCGGGCCCTGATCGAGCAGTATTCGACGCGCGAGGTGGTCGAGCTCCGGTTCGCCGCCGAGTCCCAGGAGGCGTACGCGGAAAAGCTCGCCGGCCTGGGCGAGCGCGTCGAGGTGCTGCCCGACCGCATCCTGCTCTACGTCGAGGACGGCGACGAGGCCGCCGCCGAGGTGCAGCGCCGGTCGCTGAGCCCGGCCAGCGTGCTGGTCCGCCGCAGCAGCCTGGAAGACGTGTTCCTGCACCTCACCGGCCGGACGCTGGTGGACTGATGACCCACGTCCTGGAATATCACCTGGTCCACTACCGCCGCACGTGGCGGTCGAGCGCGCTGTCCATGCTGGTCATGCCGCTGCTGACGATGCTCGGGTTCGGGGTCGGCGTCGGGGCGTACGTGACCGGCGGCGTCGACGGCGTGCCCTACCTCGACTGGATCGTCCCCGGCCTGATCGCCTCGACCGCGGTGCAGGCCGCGCTCGGCGAGGCGACCTGGCCGGTGCTGAGCTACTTCAAGTGGCTCAAGGTCTACTTCGCGCAGGCCGCGGCGCCGCTGCGGGTGGCCGACATCCTCGGCGGCCACATCCTGTTCATGCTGTTCCGCATCCTGCTGAGCACCGTGGTGTTCCTCGTCGTGGCCGTCCTGTTCGGAGTGGTCCACTCGGGGTGGGCGGTGCTGGTGCTGCCGATCTCGCTGCTGGTCGGCCTGGCGGTGGCGGCGCCCACGGTGGCCTACAGCGCGTCGGTCCGGATCGACAGCTACCTGGCGATCCTGATGCGGTTCGCGGTGCTGCCGATGTCCCTGTTCTCCGGGGTGTTCTTCCCGATCGAGTCGCTGCCCACCCTGCTGCGCTGGGTGGCGTGGGCACTGCCGCTGTCGCACGGCGTCGACCTCAGCCGCGACGCGATGCTCGGCGTCGCACCCGGGCTCGGCGGCCTCGGGCACGCGGTCTACCTGCTCGCCTGGTGCGGGCTGGGCTCCTGGCTCGCGCACGACCGCTTCCGCCGGCAGTTGGTGGTCTGAGATGCCGGTCGTCAATCTGGTGCTTCCGCGGGTCGCCGCGGGCATGGGCCGGCGCGCGATGTCGGTCACCGAGCGCAACGTCGCCTGCCTGCGCTCGGCGTACTGGGTGGTGATGCTCTCCGGTTTCCTCGAGCCGGTGCTCTACCTGTTCTCGATCGGGGTCGGCGTCGGCGGGCTGATCGGCGACCTGCCGCTGCCCGACGGCCGGCTGGTGAGCTACGCCGAGTTCGTGGCGCCGGCCATGCTCGCCTCGGCCGCGATGACCGGGGCGCTGTCCGAGACCACCTTCAACTTCTTCGGGAAGATGAAGTTCATGCGCCTCTACGACGGCATGCTGGCCACGCCGGTGCGCCCGATCGAGATCGCGCTGGGCGAGCTGGCCTGGGCGATGGTGCGCGGCGTGCTCTACTCGGCCGCGTTCCTGGTGCTGATGGTGGGGCTCGACCTGACGACCCCGCTGCGCGCGCTGGCCATGCTCCCCGCCACGGTCCTGGTCGGCTTCGCCTTCGGCGCCCTGGGCATGGCCACGTCCACGATCATCCGCAGCTGGCAGGATTTCGACCTGATCGCTTCGGCGCAGTTCGCCCTGTTCCTGTTCTCCGGCACGTTCGTCCCCGCCACTCGCTACCCGGCCGCGCTCCGCTGGGTGATCGAGGCGACCCCGCTGTACCGCTCGGTCGACCTGATCCGGGCCCTGAGCCTGGGCCCGCTCGGCGTCATCCAGCTGCTCGACGTGCTCTACCTGCTGGGGTTGCTCGGGCTCGGCCTGACCGTGGCGGGTCGCCGCATGCAGAAGATGCTCTGCAAGTAGGGGTGCCGGTCGAGCGGGTCATCAGAGTCGCGCGCAATGGCCTGCTCCGGCCACGCGCTGCGCCGGTCATCGCTGCTGCTCGTCGTTGCTTTGATCCGGCAGCGGGCGATCGAAAGGACATGCCCTGGATGCGTGGCGGCCGATTCCCCGTCGATCGTGGCCGGGCCGCCGCTGAGCTGCCGCCGAGCCGGCCGTTCAAGGCCCCTGGTGACAGCGTGCTTGCCGTAGCCAGTGCCAGGCCGGTGACTCACTCGAGATCTTGATGAATCCGGGCGCGTGGCGAGCACAAACTCTCCAAGATCTGGAGGCGTGCGGCCCGAGGCCGGTGCTGGCGGTCGCGCAACGTGAGCTGTCGGCTGTCGCCGAACCGGGCGACGGCCCCGCTCCCATGACCCCCCACCCCCGCACCGCTGCCCCAGCGCGAACGACCGTATTTGGCCGGTTGCGTTAGGGAGGCGGCATCCGCGGGCATTGCCAAGGTGGGCGTTGTCGCACGTAGCGGGGAGGTTTCGTGCGGACGGCCCGGAGAGAACGCTGCCCGGAGGGACCCCGCTATGAAGCTTCGCCACAAGGCCGATGACGACCACGACGACGCCAAGTCGAGCGCCGGCACCGCTACGGCCGCCGCGCAGGACGGGCCGGAGGCGACGCAGGCTCGCGCCCGAGGGGCCGAGGACTACGACGTCGCGGCCGCCTCGACCACGCGGACCGGCCCCGACGCCGGAAAGATCGGACACACCGTGCCGCCCGACGCCGGCCCCGACTCGCCGTCGCAGCTGCGGTTCAAGGGGATCTTCGCGGCCGTCAAGCGGACGTTCAAGCAGTTCTCCGAGGACAACATCTCGGACTGGGCCGCGGCGCTGACCTACTACGGCGTCCTGTCGATCTTCCCGGGCGCGCTGGTGCTCGTGTCGATCCTCGGGTTCCTGAGCTCGAACGGCCGCCAAACGGTGCAGAACACGATCGACCAGGTGACCACCAACAAGCAGATCCAAGACCTGGTCAACACCGTGCTCGGCCAGGTCAACGGCTCGAGCAAGGCCAGCCTCTCGGTGATCATCGGTATCGTGCTGGCCTTCTGGTCGGCGTCCGGCTACATCGCCGCGTTCATGCGCGCGTCGAACGCGGTCTACGACGTCCCCGAGGGCCGCCCGATCTGGAAGACCCTGCCGATCCGCGTCGGCGTCACCGCCGTCGTCGGCCTCATGCTGATCATCTCGGCCTTCATCGTCGTCTTCACCGGCGACGTGGCCCGGGTGGTCGGCGAAAAGCTCGGCTTCGGCGGCGTCGCGGTCACCGCCTGGAGCATCGCCAAGTGGCCGGTGCTGGTGATCCTGGTCAGCCTGATGTTCGCGATCCTCTACTGGGCGTCGCCGAACGCCAAGACCGGCGGTTTCCGCTGGGTCAGCCCCGGCGGCATCTTCGCGGTGGTGCTGTGGCTGGTGGCCTCCGGCGCGTTCGCGATCTACTTGGCAAACTTCGCCAACTACAACAAAACGTACGGCACGCTGGGCGGTGTAATCGCCTTCCTGGTCTGGATGTGGATCTCCAACATCGCCATCCTGCTGGGCGCCGAGCTGGACGCCGAACTCGAACGCGGCCGCGCCATCGCCGCCGGCCACGACCCGTCCGACGAGCCGTTCCTCGAGCTGCGCGACGACCGAAAGCTCAAGAAGGGCAGCGAAAAGGGCCTGACGGTCGATTAGCCGGGCGTCGTCGAATTCACCATTGTCGTGCGTGGGTGGTGGGTACAGACCGTCGCTCCCGCCGGGACCCGGGCGGGCCGAGCAGGGCGCTGACGCGCCCAAATCACTCGCCCCACCCGGGCGACCTGCGTAGGCGGTTGCGCTTACCCCATTCTCCGGACGCGCCGCCCCGCATTCGCCCAGCTACGACGGCCCGCCGCAATTGCCCTGGTCCGCCGCGTTGAGCCGGCCCGGTACTTGCGCTGGTCCGCCGTGTTGAGCCGGTCGGCCGCTTGTGCTGGTCCGTCGTGTTGAGCCGGTCGGGCGCTTGTGCTGGTCCGTCGTGTTGAGCCGGCCCGGCACTTGCCTTGGTCCGTCGCGTTGAGCCGGTCCGGCGTTTGTCCCGGTCCGCCGCATTGGGCAGGCCCGGGCGGTCGCCTCAGTCCCGCCGCGCAGAGCTCACCCGCCTCAGTCCGCCGCGCCGAGCTCACCCGCCTCGGTCCGCCGCGCAGAGCTCACCCGCCTCAGTCCCGCCGCGCAGAGCTCACCCGCCCCGGTCCGCCGCGCTGAGCCGGCTGGGCATCCGCCCGAGGGTCAGCGCTGAATTTCGAGCTACTGGCCGTACCCAGGCCACCCCCACCCTTTTCGGGTGGGGCCCATTTGAGCAACCGGGTATGACGTTTCTCTGCGGTTGTCCACAAGCGGGCTGGGCCGTGGGATCGGATAGCAGGCAGAGCAAAGTAGGCCGGCAAGGGCTGGGCGGCCATGCTGGGCCGCGAGCCGCGAGCCGCGAGCCGCGAGCCGCGAGCCGCGAGCCGCGAGCCACGAGCCACGAGCCGCGAGCCACGAGCCGCGAGCCGCGAGCCAGCAAGCCGTGCGCCACGGCCACCAGCGCTGAGCCGTGAGCTACAGCAACAAGCCGTGAGCCGTGGGCTACGACAACAAGCCGTGAGCCGTGTTGCACCGGTCGGACGCCGTCTGCGTAGGTGGTTCGGGGACTGGGTGGCGCGTACGAGAACGGGGCTCTGGGCATGATCAAATGCCGGGCAAGGGCCTAACTTTTGGTGGGGGCGACGAAAGTTGGGAGTGATCTTCGAGAAGGTATGGACTGTGGAGGCGGAAGGAGCCTAATGTGACGGGCACAACACGGCGGTGTTGATGAACTTGTGAGTGCCCGGAGGTGTCCGTGTTTTATGCCGACGCTCCGCACCTGCGGATATTGCGGCTGCTTCGGGACGAAGGGCCGGTGTCCCGAGCCGAGCTCGGTGACCGGCTCGAGCTGACCCGCCCACGCCTGCTCGCCGAGGTCGAGCGCCTGGTGGGGGGTGGGTTGATCGCCGAAGCGGGGATGGCGGCCTCGCGCGGGGGGCGGCGGTCGACGCTCGTGGAGATTCACCCGCGGCTACGGTTCGCGGCTGTCGATCTGGGGGCAAGTTCGATCGACATCGAGGTGACCAACGGGCGGCTCGAGCCGGTCGCCGCCTATCGGGAGGCGGCCGACATCCGGTCGGGGCCCAAGGCGATACTGCAACGGGTCAACGAGTTGCTCGCCAAGGCGCGCACCGACGGGGCGTACGAGCGCCTCGATGCCGTGGGAATCGGGGTTCCGGGGCCGGTCAGCTTCCGTGACGGGGTGCCGGTTTCGCCGCCGATCATGCCGGGATGGGATCGCTATCCGGTGCGGGAGGTGCTCGCCCGCGAGCACGGCTGCCCGGCGGTGGTGGACAACGACGTCAACATCATGGCGATCGGCGAGCGGCACGGCGGGGTCGCGCACAGCGTCGACGACTTCCTGTTCGTGAAGATCGGCACCGGCATCGGGTGCGGCATCCACCTGGCCGGCGCCGTCTATCGCGGGGTCGACGGGTGCGCCGGCGACATCGGGCACATTCAGGTCGACGCGAACGGGCCGGTCTGCTCGTGCGGCAACGCCGGATGCCTCGAGGCGCTGTTCAGCGGCGCGGCGCTGGCGCGGGACGCGTTGGCGGCGGCCCGCGCGGGGGAGTCGCCGGCACTGGCCGAGAGATTGGCCGGCAAAGACGGCAAAGACGGCCAAGGCGGCAAAGAGGGCGGCGGCGAGCTCACCGCCAAGGACGTGGCCGACGGCGCGGCCGAGGGCGACGTCACCTGCATCCGGCTGATCCGCGAGGGCGGCCGGCGGGTGGGCGGCGTGCTCGCCACATTGGTCTCCTTCGGCAACCCTTCGATGATCGTGATCGGGGGTGGGTTGGCCCAGCTCGGGCACGTGCTACTAGCCGAGATCAGGAGCGTCGTCTATCGCCGGTCGCTGCCGCTGGCCACCGGAAATCTCCCCGTCGTCCTGTCCGAGCTGGGTGGCCGCGCCGGGGTGACCGGGGCGGCGGTGCTGGCCAGCGACATGGCCTTCGAGCAGGCGTCATGAGCACCGGCGAGGTCGTGCTGCAACTGACCGATGTGGTCAAGACCTTCCCGGGCGTACGCGCGCTCGACGGCGTGCAGCTGGAGGTGCGCGCGGGAGAGGTGCATTGCCTCCTCGGGCAGAACGGCGCCGGCAAGTCCACCTTGATCAAGGTGCTGGCCGGGGTGCACCACGCCGACGGCGGCGAGATCACCTGGCAGGGCGAGCCGTTCGCGCCGGCCACGCCGCAGGCCGCGATGCGGGCCGGCATCGCCACCATCTATCAGGAGCTCGACCTGGTCGACGACCTGTCGGTGGCGGAGAACGCGTTCCTCGGTCACGAGCACGGGCGGTTCGGGTTCACCCGGCGGCGCTCGACGGCCGGGCGCACCAAGGAGATCCTCACCCGGCTCGGGCACGCCGAGATCCCGGCCACGCAGATGGTCCGGAAGCTGCCCGCGGCCGGCAAGCAGATCGTCAGCATGGCCCGTGCTCTGTCGCACGACGCCCGGCTGATCGTCATGGACGAGCCCAGCGCCGTGCTTGCCCATGACGAGGTCGCCAACCTGTTCCGCATCATCCGCGAGCTGACCGCCGAGGGCATCGCGGTCATCTACATCTCGCACCGGCTCGCCGAGATCCGCGAGATCGGCGACCGGGTGACGGTGCTGAAGGACGGGCGCACGACCGCGGCGAACCTGCCGGCGCGGACCACGCCGACACGGGAGCTGGTCGGAAAGATGACCGGCCGGAGCATCGAGTACGTGTTCCCGCCGCGCCCCGAGAAAGCAGCAGAACGAGATCCGCTGCTCGTTGTCGACGGGCTGACCAGGCACGGCGAGTTCGCCGACGCGAGCCTCACGGTGGCGCCGGGCGAGATCGTGGGAATCGCCGGCCTGGTCGGCTCCGGAAGGTCGGAGCTGCTCGAGACGATCTTCGGGGCGCGACGACCCGACGCCGGCACGATCACGCTGGCCGGCAGCAAGATCACCGGCGTCGGAAAGGCCGTACGACTGGGCATGGGAATGGCCCCCGAGGAGCGCAAGAGCCAGGCGTTGCTGCTCGACGAGCCGGTCTACAAGAACATGACGCTGTCGTCGTTCGCCGGCTTCGCGCACGGCGGATTCACCGACGCCCGGGACGAGCGGGCGGCCGCCCTCAAGACGGCCGACCAGCTCGAGCTGCGACCGCGCGACGTGGAGCGCCCGGCCCGCACGCTCTCCGGCGGCAACCAGCAGAAGGTGGTCGTGGGCCGCTGGCTGCTGGGCGACACCCGCCTGCTGCTGCTCGACGAGCCCACCCGCGGCGTCGACGTGGGCGCGCGGGCCGAGCTCTACCAGGTGATCCGGGGATTGGCCGCCGACGGGGTGGGCGTGCTCCTGGTCTCCAGCGAGGTGCCCGAGGTGCTCGGCCTGGCCGACCGGGTGCTCGTGATGCGCGAGGGCCGGCTCATCCATGAGGCGCCGGCCGGGGAACTTGACGAAGACACCGTTCTCGACCTCGTGATGGCGGGGTCGCTTCTGGAGGGTGAGCCAGCATGATCGCCGAAACGGCGCCCGCCTCCCGGAAAAAGTGGGGGCTCGACGAGAACGCGGTACGCAACCTGGGCCTGGTCGGCGTGCTGATCGCGCTGGTGGTCATCGGGATCATCACCAAGCCCGAGCTGTACTCCGACCCGACCTGGGTACGCAACAACATCCTCACGATCCTCCAGCAGGCGTCGGCGATCGGTGTCGTCACCGTCGGGATGACGTTCGTGATCATCGGTGGCGGCATCGACTTGTCGGTCGGGGCGATCATCGCGCTCGCCGGCGTCTGGAGCACCACGCTGGCGACCCAGAGCTATGGCGCCATCGGCATGATCTTCACGGCCCTGGTGGTCGGCATCGCGGTGGGTCTCGTCAACGGGGTGCTCATCTCGTACGGGCGGCTGGTTCCTTTTATCGCCACGCTCGCGATGCTGGTCTCGGCTCGTGGCCTGGCCGCGCAGATCTCCGGGAAGCAGACCCAGGTCTCGGCCAACGACACGATCAACGCCATCGCGACCACGAAGCTGATCGGCATCCCGCTGCTGGTCTGGATGCTGGCCGTGGTGGTCGCCGCCGGATGGGTGCTGCTCAACCGCACGACGTTCGGCCGGCGCACGGTCGCGGTCGGCGGCAACCCGGAGGCCGCCCGGCTCGCCGGCATCAACGTCAAGCGGCACACCGTGCTGCTCTACGCGCTCTCCGGCCTGTGTTGCGGCATCGCCGCGATCATGTTGACGTCCCAGGCGACCAGTGCTCAGGCCGCCATGGCGAATCTGTACGAACTGGACGCGATCGCCGCGGCGATCATCGGCGGCACGTTGCTCAGCGGCGGCCGCGGCACCATCATCGGCGCCCTCTTCGGGGTGCTGGTCTTCTCCACCATCACCAACCTGTTCGCCATCAACAACCTCTCCACCGAGGTTCAGAACATGGTCAAGGGCGGCATCATCGTCGCCGCCGTCTTGATCCAGCAGTTCCGGTATCGCTCCCTCACCAACCTTCTCAAGCGCTGACACTTCCCGACCCGGAAGCCGGGTACCCCTTGGAGGAATCATGTCCGCTTTGTCCCGTAGGCGCGTTCTGTTCGGCGGCGCGGCCGTCGGCGCCGGCGCGCTCCTGACCGCTTGCACCAGCAACGACCCCGGCACCGACGCGCAGGTGAAGACCAACTCGAGCGGCGACGCGAACGCGGCGGCCGGTCAGAAGGTCGTCATCGGGTTCTCCGCGCCGGCCGCCGACCACGGCTGGATCGCGGCGATCACCAACAACGCCAAGGCGCAGGCCGCGGCGTACACCGACGTGGAGCTCAAGACCGTCGAAGCCGGCGCCGATGCCGCGGCCCAGCGTGCCGCCCTGTCGACGCTGATCGCGCAGAAGCCCAACGTGATCGTGATGCTCCCGTGGGACGGCAAGGAGCTGAACTCGGCCGGCCTCGAAGCGATGAAGGCCGGCATCCCGGTCGTCAACCTCGACCGCGCGTTCCCCTCCCCGGCCGCCTTCCGCCTGCAGATCAAGGGCGACAACTTCGGCATGGGGCTGGCCGCCGGGCAGTACATCGGCGAGCAGCTCAAGGCCAAGGGCGTCAGCAACCCGATCATCGGCGAGATCCCTGGCATCGACTCGCTGGAACTCACCCAGGAGCGCACGCAGGGATTCAACAACGCCTTGGCCGTGTACGGGTTCAAGGTCGCCAACCGGCGCCCGGCCGAGTTCACGGCCGACTCCGGCCAGGCCGCCGCGACCGCCCTGCTCCAGGCGCTGCCCAAGATGGACGCCCTCTGGAACCACGACGACGACCAGGGCATCGGCGTGCTCGCCGCGATCAAGCAGGCGAACCGCAGCGAGTTCTTCATGGTCGGCGGCGCGGGCTCGAAGGCGGCCATCGACGCGATCACGGCCGACAACAGCGTGCTGAAGGCGACGGTCACGTACAGCCCGTCGATGGCGTCCTCGGCGATCTCGCTGGCTCGCCTGATCGGGCAGGGTAAGGGTATGAGTGATCTTGTGGAATTGCAGGTGCCCAAGGAGATCACGCTCGCGTCCGAGACGATCACCAAAGAAAACGCTGATAAGTACGCCAAGTTGGGCTTCTAAGGGGATATTTCATGTCGAAGCAGCTGCGGGTCGGCATGGTCGGTTATGCGTTCATGGGCGCCGCGCACTCCCAGGCGTGGCGCACCGTGAACCACTTCTTCGACCTGCCGCTGTCGGCACGGATGTCGGTGGTGTGCGGCCGCTCCTCGGATGGGGTAGCGGCCGCCGCCGCCAAGCTGGGCTGGGAGTCGCACGCCACGGACTGGCGCTCGGTCATCGAACGGGACGACATCGATCTCATCGACATCTGCACGCCCGGTGACACGCACGCCGAGATCGCGCTGGCGGCGCTGGCCGCCGGCAAACACGTTCTCTGCGAGAAACCCCTGGCCAACACGGTGGCCGAGGCGAGAGAGATGGCTTCGGCCGCGGCCGAGGCACAGACCCGGGGCGTACGCGCGATGTGCGGATTCAACTATCGCCGGGTGCCCGCCGTGGCGCTCATGCGCCAGATGGTCGCCGACGGCCGGATCGGGGTGCTGCGCCACGTCCGCGCCACGTACCTCCAGGACTGGATCGTCGACCCCTCGTTCCCGCTGGTCTGGCGCCTGCGCAAGGAGGTGGCCGGTTCCGGTGCGCTGGGCGACATCGGGGCGCACATCATCGATTTGACCCAGTACGTGACCGGGCAGTCGATCTCCTCGGTGACGGCGCTGACGGAAACGTTCGTCGGATCTCGTCCGCTGCCTACCGCCTCGTCCGGGCTCTCGGCCTCGGGGAGTCAGGAGTTCGGCGACGTCACGGTCGACGACGCCGCGCTGTTCCTGGCCCGGCTCGACGGGGGAGCGGTCGCCACGTACGAGGCCACCCGCTTCGCGACCGGGCGCAAGAACGGCATCCGGGTCGAGCTCAACGGGTCGCTCGGATCGCTGGTGTTCGAGTTCGAGCGGATGAACGAGCTCAGCTTCTACGACGCCACCCGGCCCGAGGCGGAGCAGGGCTTCGCCCGGATCCTGGTGACCGAGCCGACCCACCCCTACATGGCGGCGTGGTGGCCGCCGGGGCACCTGATCGGCTACGAGCACTCGTTCACCCACGAGATGCGCGACCTGATCGCGTCCATCGCGGACGGGACCGACCCGGCCCCGTCCTTCGCCGACGCGCTCCAGATCCAGCTCGTCCTCGACGCGGTCGCCCGGTCGGCCGAGTCGACGCAGTGGACGAAGGTGGATCTTTAACAACGCGTTTCGCGTACGAAGGCGTCCGTCGCGAGCCGGTGAGGGACGGCATGGTTGCGCCCCATGCCGGACCGGCTCGCGACGGAAAACCCTCTTTCCGGATTACTGTCGCGCTTTCTGGACTACCCGTGCGCCCGCACGGGTGACCGGCGCGTGCGTGTCCGAAGGTGCTGATAGTGCACATTGAACACGCTCGCTGAGGGCGTGGCCGCTTGCTCGCGCAGCTCCCTACCGGCAGGTCACCCTAGCCGCGCGCATTGGCAAACGCCGATGGAATCGCGGCCGCCGGATCATGTCCGCGCATGTCACCGCGTCGCACGGTCGGTACGCCGCTGATCCTGTGGGCGCATGACGCTCGTATCCGAGGGCAGACACACCCCATGGATGGAGGCGTCATGGCAACGCGACGGGCCGTTCCGCGTGCGTCGAGGATCGACGCCCGTATGGTCCATACTGGACGCCTTAGCACGCGCGGATGCACGTGCAGATGCACCGGTGCCCGGGGAGGACTCTGATGCGGCTGAGACATCCTTCCGGCCGGATCGTGCACCTCAGCTGTGAGATCGCGCCCCGGCCCGACAGCAATCTACCGGGAATCGTCTCCCAGCTCGATACCTACGGGGCCGTCCGCGCGCGCCTCGGCGTCGACCTGCTCGGCGTCAACCTGGCCCTTCCCCCCTCGCTCGCCGCCGCCCTCGCCGTCGAGAGCCGCGCCCGCACCCGGCTTCGTGCCGAGCTCGACGCCCGCCGGCTCGAGGTCGTCACGTTGAGCGGCGCGCTCTTCGGCGAGGGCGGCGGCGAGGAACAGCCGGCCGGGGTGTCGCCGGCCGGGACGTCGGCCGCCGGGACGTCGCCCGCCGGGACGTCGCCCGCCGGGACGTCGGCCGCCGGGGCGTCGCCCGCCTGGACCGAGCCGGCCCGCCGGGAGTACACGCTCGACCTGGCCCGCATCCTGCTCGACCTGCTCGACGAGGACGCGGTGCGCGGCGCGGTCAGCACGA
Source organism: Actinoplanes sp. NPDC051537 (assembly GCF_055586105.1). NCBI lineage: Bacteria > Bacillati > Actinomycetota > Actinomycetes > Micromonosporales > Micromonosporaceae > Actinoplanes > Actinoplanes sp. NPDC051537. The sequence goes on along the minus strand of NZ_JBVJIU010000018.1, from coordinate 72,766 downwards.
TCGGGCTCGGCCCGCGGGCCGGCTGGGCCGAGGCGTCCGACAAGGCGAGCGCCGGCATCTTGCGCCGCCTCTCCGCCGGCCTTGCCGACCTGGCCTGGCAGAACGGCCGGGCCGTGCGCGTCGGCTTCCAGCCCGCGCCCGGGCTCGTGCTCGACGGCCCCGACCAGACCGTCACGGCGCTGAGCCGGCTCGACAAGGAACGCCTCGGGGTCTGCCTCGACCTCGGGCACGTGGCGCGCACCTGGGCCGACCCGGCCGCCGGCATCGAGTCGCTCACGGACGCCGGGCTCTCGGTCATCGAGGTGCGGCTGGCCGCGGTGCCGGGCGGGACGACCGAGGCGTGGCGGTCCGCGCTGCGTCAGGTCTTCGGCGCCGGCGGACCCCTCACCGAATACCTGACGCTGCTCAGCCGAGTGCCCGACCCGACGCCCGAGCAGGTGGCCGGCGACGTCGCGTACCTGCTGGCCGAGCTGGCCGCCCTCGGCCTCGCGCCGGAGAACGAGCCCTGCCCCGCGCGCTGATTTTTCGGTAGGGTTTTCTCAGCCGCTTCGGGCGGGCCGGTTCGGGAGGCGCAAGCCCGGCCGGTCGTACCGCCCGCGCGGTCGTCTGTTCTCGGTCGGTCACCCCTCGCCGTCCGCCGATTTCGGCTGCGATCAGGGAGACGACAGTGGCACGACCCATCACGCTCTTCACCGGCCAGTGGGCCGACCTGCCCTTCGACGAGGTGTGCCGGCTGGCCTCCGAGTGGGGCTACGACGGCCTCGAGATCGCCTGCTGGGGTGATCACTTCGAGGTCGACCGGGCGCTCGCCGAGCCCGACTACATCGACCGCAAGAAGGCCGTCCTGGAGAAGCACGGCCTTTCCGTCTACGCGATCTCCAACCACCTCGTCGGGCAGGCCGTCTGCGATCACCCGATCGACGAGCGGCATCAGGACATCCTGCCCGCGGTGATCTGGGGCGACGGCGATGCGGAAGGCGTCCGGGAGCGCGCGGCGGAACGCATGAAGGACACCGCCCGGGCGGCCGCCAAGCTCGGCGTGAAGACGGTCGTCGGCTTCACCGGATCGTCGATCTGGCACACGGTCGCGATGTTCCCGCCCGCCTCGCAAGCCATGATCGACCGGGGCTACCAGGACTTCGCCGACCGCTGGAACCCGATCCTCGACGTGTTCGACGAGGTCGGGGTGCGGTTCGCGCACGAGGTCCACCCCAGCGAGATCGCGTACGACTACTGGACGACCCGCCGCACGCTGGAGGCGATCGGCAACCGGCCGGCCTTCGGGCTGAACTGGGACCCCTCGCACTTCGTCTGGCAGGACCTCGACCCGGTGAACTTCATCCTCGAGTTCAAGGACCTGATCTACCACGTCGACTGCAAGGACGCGAAGGTGCGTACGGGTGACGGGCGCCGGGGCCGGCTCAGCTCCCACCTGCCGTGGGCCGATCTGCGCCGCGGCTGGGACTTCGTCTCGACCGGGCACGGGGACGTGCCGTGGGAGGACTGCTTCCGGGCGCTGAACGCGATCGGCTACGCGGGCCCGATCTCGATCGAGTGGGAGGACGCGGGGATGGACCGCCTGCTCGGAGCCCCGGAGGCGTTGCAGTTCGTGCGGCGGCTGGCTTTCGACGCCCCGACGGCCGCGTTTGACGCCGCCTTCTCTTCGTCGTCCTGAGTTTCGCCCTGTGGACGGCCGCGGAAAGTTGTCGTAGGCGGGTGCTTTAGTCCTCCCCCACCCGGTAAGAGGGTGGGGGAGGGCTAAAGGGTTGCGCGCCAGCGGCTGGTTCAAGCGCTGGCGCGCTTTCGCGGCCTACATCGGGGCGGTCTCGCTGGCGACCCGCACCAGTTCGACGAGACCACCGGCGTACTCCTGCGACTCGGCGTGCGCCTCGTCGTACGGCGGCTGGAAGCCGACACCCTCCCAGTCCTGGGTCGCGTCGTTCCACAGGTCGTTGCCGACCTCGAAGTCCCACGCGTCGATGCCGAGCTCGTAGTACAGCTCGTCGGCCGAGTTGCCGGCCGCCGAGTAGAGCACGTCCGCGACCGGCCCGGTCTGGGCCGGCCACGTCACCGTTCCGCGCGAGGCGGCGATCGCGCCCACGATCCGGCGGGCGCTGTCGAGGAAGAACTTCGACTCGTCGATCGACGGTCGCGGCAGCGTGACCCGGCCGTCCGCCTTGTAACTGCCGGGCGGCCACATGAAGTAACCGCCGTAGCTGTGCACGTTCATTGCGTACTTGATGTTCGGATGCGCGGAGGCAAGGGCGATCACGTTCCGGCTCTCGGACTCGGACAGCTCACCGGTGCCGGAGTACGTGCCGGAAAGGCAGTTCCCGCTGCCGCCCACGTATCCGTCGAAGTAGGACCCGACGGTGTAGTTGCGGTTGACGTCCACGCCCCAGGAATTGCGGTACTTCGGGTCGCGGCTCGTGCCCGTACAGTGATTGACCAGGTTTTTGCGCTGGAAGTTGTAGTCGTTGAAGGTGTAGTTCGCGCCGTCCGGGTTCACCGTCGGGATCACGAAGATGTCGACCGAGTCGACCAGCCGCCGGGTCTCCGGATCGGTGGCGTAGTTGGCCAGCATCCGCTCGGCGAACTCGAGCGTGACCAACGGCGTCGCCCATTCCCGCGCGTGTTCCTGGCTGTACGCGAGAACGCCGACCTTCGATCCGTCACGCACCTTTCCGATGCGCAGCGCCTGCACGGTCCACGGCTTCTTCGACACCTCGGTGCCCAGCAGCCCGTCGTCCAGCTTGACCGGCCCGGCGACCGGCATCGGCAGGCCGGCGGACCCGTCCTCGACAACCGCGCGGAACCGCTGCGGGTATTTCGCCGAGATGAAGGCGGCGACATCGTCGGTCGTGCTGATCACCTGGCCGGCGGCGTCGGTGGCGAGACTCAAGGTCAAGACCCGGTCCTTGTACGTGGCGGACAGCGGCCGGTTCGCCTTTCCGGGATCGACGGTCTTCACCTGGACACCGTTCATGCCCTGATCCCCGAACTTGACCGATTCGACGACGACCGCGGCCGCATTCGGATCGCCGAGATAGGCCACCGCCGTACGCCGGTAGCCCTGGGTCTTGTTGGGCAGATCGATGACGTCGACCAGGCTCGGATACTGCTTCTTGAGCCGCTTGATGCGGGCGCTGATGTCGGTCGGCGTCATGTACGCCTGAATGAAGTCCTTCTGATATCCGCTCGGCAGCGCCGGGGGAGTGGCATTGGGCCAGACCGCCGGGGTGATCGCCCGGCTCTGCCCGCCGAGGCTGGAGGTGGCCGTCACCGAGACGGGCTTGGCCGGCAGCCGCTGCGGCAGAGCGTAGTGGTACTGGTACTCACCCGAGTCCTCGAAGCGGATCAGCTGGTAGCTGCCGGTAGTGCCATCGGCCGTACGCCAGGTGACCGTGATCTCGACATCGGGATCGTCGGTCGCCGTGGTCGCGACTTGGGTCTGCAGGAACGTCCGCCCGTTGGTCGTCCACCAGTAGGCCTGGAGGAACGTCAGGGTGTCGGCGGCGGCCGCGCTGATCCGGGCCTTGCTCTGGGCCAGCCGGCGGGCACCGTCGGACTGACGCTCGATCACTTGGAGCGGGGTGGCGCCGTCGCGGGTCAGCGCGGCGAGTTCGGCCGAGTCGACCACGAGGTCGGCCAGGACCGCGCCGTCCGCGGCCGTCTTCGGCCGGGCGGCGATGTCGGCGCCGTTCGCGACCAGCCGTTGCAACGCGGCGTCGTCGGGAAGGCGGAAGCGGATGAGGGCGTGCTCGCCGCCGCTGAGCGCGACGTTCACGGCGGGGGTGGTGGTCGCGGGTGCGGCGGCGCTCGCCTCGGACGGGACGAGCGCGACGGTGAGCAGGACGGCGGAGAGCGCCGCCGTCCAACGGACCCGAGAAGACATCGAACCTCCTGCGTCATCGAAGGATGTCGCTCTCCACCCTGTCGATGACCATTCAGGACTGTCAATCGGTACGGACTTCTATTCCTGCAGGAGCGCGTGGGTCCGGCTGATTTGTGCCCACGACTTCGGCGCCTTCGTGGCCTTCTTCGCGCTCAGTGCGGCCACGACCGGCTTCGACGGCGTGTAGAGCCAGGCCTGGAACAGCGCGCCGAGATCCTGACCGGAGATCTTCTCGGCCAGCGCGACGAACTCGGCCGTGGTGCCGTTCCCGTAGCGGTGATCGGCGGTCCACGTACGGAGAATGGTGAAGAAGTTGTCGTCGCCGACCGCGAGCCGCAGCTGGTGCAGGGTCATCGCGCCGCGGTCGTATACGGCGTCGCCGAAGAGCTCGGGCACGCCCGGATCGGCCGGCGGCGTGGCCCAGATCGTGGCGTCGTCCGGATACGTGGCGTAGAGGTAGTCGAAGATCTCCTGGGCCGTGCCCTCGCCGTTCTTCTCCGACCACAGCCACTCGGCGTAACTGGCGAAGCCCTCGTTGAGCCAGATGTGTTGCCAGTCCGCCACCGACACGGAGTCACCGAACCACTGGTGCGCGTTCTCGTGCGCGATCACGTACGTGTTGGACCCGCGCCGGAAGAACGAGGCGGCATAGTTGGGCCTCGTCTGGTTCTCCAGCGCGAAGCCCAGCGTGTTCGGCGGTGCGACGATGCCGCCGCGGGCCTCGAACGGCCACGGGCCGAAGACGGTGCTCTCCCAATCGGTGATCTCGGCGGTGCGCTCGACGCTCGCCCGGGCCGCGTCGCGGAAGTCGGGACTGAGCAATTGGGAGTACGCGTTGTAGACCGTGTCCCCGTTCGCAGCCGTGTCAGTAGTGACGTCGTATTGACCCATCGTGAGGAAGGTCAGATACGTGGCCTGCGGTTTCAACGAGCGCCAGCTCCACCGTGTGTAACCGAGCGTTTCCCGTACGGGCGGCCGCGGCATCGTCCCGTTGCTGATCGCCTCGACCCCGTCCGGCACCGACACGGAGACGTCGAACGTGGCCTTGTCCCGCGGGTGGTCGTTGCTCGGGTACCACCACCAGGCGATCTCCGGCTCGCCGACCGCCATCGCCCCGTCCGGCGTGCGGATCCAGGCGGTGAAACCCTCGGCCACCTTCGTCGACGGCACACCCGAGTACTGCACGACGACCGTCATCGGGGCATCCGCGGCGACGGTCCGGGCGGGGGTCACCACCAGCTCGTGGTCGCCTTCTCGCGCGTACGCCGCCGGCCTGTTGTTGACGTAGATCGAGGAGACGTCGAGCAGGAAGTCGAGGTTGAACCGGCTGAGGTCCTGCGTGGCGGTGGCCAGGATCGTCGTGGTGCCGGTCAGCTTGTCGGTGGCCGGCGTGTAGCGGAGCCGGATGTCGTAGTGGGAGACGTCGTACCCGCCGTTGCCGTAGTCCGGGTAGTAGCTGTCGCCGATACCCGACCCACCGGGCGCGGGCGCCGCTTGAGCGGCCACCCCCGTCCCGGCCAGGGCCAACGCCGTGGCGATCAAGCCCACAAGCAGTCGTCGCACGGGAACTTCCTTCCGTCGGCGGACCGGATCACGGCCCGACGTGGTCTCTGTCCCCGGCGAACATATCGAAGTTCACCGATAAGTGCGGCCCTACCCGGCCTGGTCGATCACGTCCCGCAGCATGGCGGCCAGCTCCCGCAGAAAGCCCGCCGCCCCGGCGTCGGTCGGGTCGCGGTCGATCCCCCAGTTGCCGTCGCCCTCGACCAGTCGCAGGAGAGTTCCGGCCGGCTGGGGCTCGCCGAGGATCGTCTCGAGGGCCGACAGATACTGACGGAGAAACAGCGTGTCGGTCCTCGCCGTGCTCGCGAGATCTCCCCGAATCTCCTCGAACGTCTCCGCATCGGCGACGTATCCGTGCAGCAGTGCCCGCACCTTCTCGATCGCGGGAAGCGCCGACCGCTCCGCGATGCGCGCCCGGACCGATTCCGGCAGGCCAGACGTATCCATCGGCTTACCCTAGTCCGGCCGGGAAGGCGGAGAGGACGAACGGGATCGGGGGATCCGAGCCTTCCGCGACCTTGATGCGGATCCGGACGAGGCTGGTCACGTCGTATTGCGACTGACGCGGTCCCGCGCCGAACATCCCCTTGTTGTAGTAGCCCACGCCGATCCGATGACCGGCGTCGAAGACGCTCTCGTGCGATCCGTCGATGGCGAGATCGCCGCGGATGGCCGGCCAGTTGTCGCGGACGTACTGGTTGATCTCGCGATTCATGATCGTGTGATCGGTCCACTTGTAGGACCCGCTCGCCGCCTTGCCCCATCCCGTATCGCCGTAAATCCGGCCCTCGACGGTCTTGGCGTTCGGATCCCTGGTCATGGGCATGTCCGGACCGTGGTGATCGAGCGTGTGTGCCTTCTCGTGCGCGGCGTCGTTGTTCGCGATATTGAACTTGGGCGGATCGTCGCCGAGTAGTTCGTACCGACGCATGATGCTTTGAAGTCGCACGTCGTCGGGGTGGCTGCCGGCGGCGCGGGGTGTTCCGCCCGGGGGCGAGGTGGGTCTGCTCGCCGAGAGTCTTCGCTCGGCGGCTTCCATGGCGCCGCGCACGCTGCCGAAGTCATCCGGGCCTCCGGGGCCGCCGGGGCGGTGGCCGGGTGGCTTGCCGCCGTCGTCGCCACCGCCGCCGTGTGGTCGGCGCGGGTGGGCCGTCATCGGTGGGTCCGCTCGGCGGCGTCCATGTCTTCCGACGCTAACAAGCGGCGTCCATCAATGTCCCTGGTAGGCCGCCTCGGTGCGGCTGTGTACGTTCAGGCGGGCGTACGCGTTCTCCAAATGCTTGCGCACCGTGTGCGGCGAGATGCCGAGCCGCCGGGAGATTGCCTGGTTGGTCAGGCCGTGGCGGACGAGGTCGAGCACCTCCTTCTCGCGGCGGGTGAGCGACGGCGACGGCGTGATGATGCGCCGGATCGCGGCCTCCAGGTGCGGGCGCAGCAGCGTCAGCACCAGGCGGTCGTGGTCGTCGAAGTCGGGCCCGGGGCCGCGGTCGAACAGCACCACGTTCGTCTGGCCGGGTGGGTGGGCGAGCTTCACGCCCAGCTCGTGTTCCATCCCGCACGGCCGGAAGTACTCCGCGTAGATGGCCGTCCGGTGCCACTCCCGCGGTGACAGCAGGTCGCCGATCGCGCAGACCGGCAGCGGCTCGCCGCGACCGTGACACAGCGGGTGCTCGTGGTAGGTCGCCCAGAAGGCGTCCTCGAGATCGTCGGAATCCGGGAGGGAACACACGCTGTCCAGCACTCGCCGGCCGGCCACGTCGAGCCGCGACCAGGAGACGACGTCGCACGGGATGGCCTCGGCCGCGGCCGAGAGGACGTCGTCGATCGTCGGCGACGGGGCGAGCAGCCGCCGGAGTGTGTTGTCACCGAGCGCGATGGCCACAGCGTGACCCTACGACGTACGTCGTATGGCGCCTGTCGCACAGCGGACGGCAGCGTGGAGAGCATGGGACACAACGAATGGCAGGCCCGCCCATCGCTGAACGAGGCGCGCGGTGGTCTGATCGGGACGACGACCGGCATCACGTACGCGATCGGGGGTTTCACCTCGGGCTTCGAGGCCGAGTTGGACTCCGTCGAGCGGCTGGACCCGGCGACCGGAAGGTGGACCAAGATCCGGCCGATGCCGACCGCGCGCGGCAATCCGGCCGCGGCGACCGCTCGGGACGGTGACGTCTACGTGCTCGGCGGATTCGTCGGCGACAAGACCGTCGACGTGGTCGAGGTCCTCGATCACCGGACCGGCCGCTGGCGCACCGGGCGGCCGCTGCCGGGCGCGCGTGGTGGGGCCGCGGCGGCCGCGATCGGCGAGCGCGTCTACGTGGTCGGGGGCTTCGACGCGGACGACAACGCGACCACGGCGGTCGCCTACTACGACATCAAGCGCGACTCGTGGCACGACGTGCGCCCGATGCCGACGGCGCGCGGCGTGCTCAAGGCCGAGGTGCTCGACGGTCACCTGTACGCGATCGCCGGCAGCGTCGACATCAAGGTCTTCCAGCCGACGGTGGAGCGCTACGACCCGGCCGCGGACACCTGGCGCAAGGTCGCGCCGTTGCACACGGGCCGCGGCAATCCGGGTGTGGCGGCGGGCGATCGGCGGATCTTCGTGGTCGGCGGGGCGAGCTCGGACGGCCCGCTGCGGACGACCGAGATCTATGACCCGCACGCCGATCGGTGGCGGACCATCGACGCCCCGCTCGCCGTCGGCCGGGCCTCGCTGTCGGCGGCCGTGGTCCGCGGCCATCTGGTGGCGTTCGGCGGCTTCGAGGTGCCGGCCGGCTCCCCGGTGGCGTCCGCCCGCGTCGAGGCCCTGGAGATCTGATCTACCCGAGGACGAGCAGGTCGACCTCGGCGGTCACCGGCTCGGGGATCGTCTCCGCCTCGGCGGCGCGGTCCAGGGCGGCGAGCCCGCGGACGATGTCGTCCTCGGCGAGGTGCTCGAAGGTGGAGATCGGCCGCAGCCGCATCCGAGCCGCGTAAGAGGCCAGACTCGGGGCGAACGTCTCGCGTACCCGGTCGATCGCCACCATCGACAAGCCCTCCGCCTCGAAAAGGCGTACCACCTCGGTCAGGGTGGGAAACATCCGTTGCTCGACCGGCCGCGCCGCCGGGATGAAGTCGTGCCACCGCAGATCGGGCATGCGGTCGGCGAAGGTGCTGCGCAGCAGGACCCGCCCGCCCGGCCGCAGCACCCGCCGGATCTCGGCCACCGCGGCCGGCCGATCCACGACGTGGTGGAACATCAGGAACATCAGCACGAGATCGCAGCATCGGTCCGGCAGCGGGATCGCTTCGGCGCTGCCGGCCAGGTATGCGACCCGCGGGTGCGCGGCGGCCTGCTCCCGCATCCGCGCCGACGGCTCGACGCCGTAGACGGGCCCGCCGAACGTGCCGGCCAGCGTGGGCGTGAACCGCCCGGTGCCCGAGCCGAGGTCGAGAACCGTCAGCGGCCGCGCGGGCGGCGCCCAGGAGGCGAACACCCGGGCCCAGGCCTCGCGCATGTCGTCGGGCATGGCCCGCCCGGTGGCGTAGACCGCGTGCTGTCTCGCGTCGTAGTCGACCCGCTCCATCGACGCACGCTAACAGGGCAAACGACAACCGGGCGCCCCCGAACGCGGGGACGCCCGGCGAGACGCGGGTCAGCGGGCGAGGGCCTGGCCCTGCTTGTCGGAGAACTTGCCGACGGCGATCGTGATGAAGTCGATCAGGGTCCAGACGCCGAGGCCACCGAAGGTGATCAGCATCAGGATGCCGGTGCCGACCTTGCCGACGTAGAAGCGGTGGATGCCGAGCGAGCCCAGGAAGAAGCAGATCAGCAGCGCGGCGATCCAGGACTTCGAGCCGGTGGCGGCGGTCTGGGTGGCGGTCATTATGTCGGGTCTCCCTATTTTGAGATGCGTCGAAAGCGATGCACGATAGCGAGCCGCCGCGGGCGTTGGCAAGATCGCTGGTTGTTTGTGTTATGGCGGGCGGAAGCGGCGGTCTCCCAAGGGTGTCCAACACCGCGAAGCCCTTCTGGGGCAGTGCATTGGTCGTTCTTCTGCTCGCCGGGGCGGGGGCGTGCGCGCACCCGGCCGCGAGCAATCCGGAGCCGCCGACGGCCGCGACCGCAAAAGCCGCTGAGGCGACAAATCCGGCAGCGAGCCCGGCAGCGAGTCCAGCCGCGAGCCCGGCCGCGAGCCCGGCCGCGAGCCCGGCCGCGAGCCCGGCCGCGAGCCCGGCCGCGAGCAAGCCGGCCGAAAAGGAGACCAACGGCTGGATCCCCGTCGACAAGGCGGCCTGGCAAAAGCAGGTAGCAGCCTTCAAGGCGCGCAAAATCGACCCGGTCCCGTCCGGAGTGGGCAATCTCCCGGAGTTCCGCGCCGACTGCACCTACAGCCACCGCCGCGCCGACGACCCGATCGTCTTCCCGGGCCTGCCGGGCGCCTCGCACATGCATTCCTTCGTCGGCAACAAGGCGGTCGACGCCGACACCACCGCCGCGGACCTGACCAGGTTCACCGCTTCCACCTGCAAGCCCGGCGTCGACCATTCCTCGTACTGGGTGCCGACCCTCTACGACGCCGCCACCAAGAAACCGGTCGAGACCACCGGCTTCCGCGTCTACTACCGATCGCTCCGCGGCAGCTCGGCGGACGTGATGCCGATCCCCACGGGACTGCGGATGATCGCCGGCGACGCCAAGAAGAAGACGCCGACCCCGCGCGGCGCCCAGGGCCAGTTCTATTGCGCCTTCTACGGCCCGGGCGACCTCGACGGCATCGCGCGCAGCGCCAACGGCAACTGGCCGATCTGCGGCGAGCCCGCCACCCTGCATTTCATGCTCCAGTTCCCGGACTGCTGGGACGGCAAGCACCTGGACAGCCCCAACCACAAGGACCACGTCGCCTTCGCAAGGGAGAAGGGCTGCCCGGCCGATCATCCGGTGCGGATCCCGGCGCTCACCTTCGACATCCAGTACGGGGTGAGGGGCACGACGCAGGGCTACTACCTGTCCTCGGACCCGGTCGGCAAGAGCGCCTCGTCGATGCATGGCGACGCGTTCCTGGTGTGGGACGCCGACGCCATGAACAAGCGCACGAAGGACTGTGTCGTCCAGCGCCGCACCTGCGACAACGACGGCTATCTCCGCTAATAGGAGTTTTTCCATCCGCCGCAAACGTATGTATGCAAACGTATGCGGTCGCGATACCGTCCCCGGCAACCGGAAGACGGGAGGCACGCGGATGAGAAGGATGTCCCTCCTTACAGTCACGGCCGTGATCGTGGTCGCGGGCTGCTCGCAGGGGGCTGATTCACCGGATTCCACGGTCGGCCAGAACGTGGCGGCCACGACGAGCTGCGCCTCGAAGGGCGAGCTCACCATGTGGGAGCGTTCGGGCGGCAACAAGGAAATGGTGGACATGCTGGTCGCGGCGTGGAACACCAAGAATCCCGACTGCAAGGTCAAGCTGACCTACATCCCGCACACCGAGATGGTCGGCAAGATCGCGCAGGGCATCGCGTCCGGTCAGGTCCCGGATCTGATGGGGATGGACCTCATCTACGCGCCGCAGTTCGAGAAGGCGCAGCAGCTCGTCGACCTGACCGACCGGATCTCGAGCTGGCCCGAGCTGGCGACCGCCAGCAAGGGGCACATGACGGTCGCGACCTACGAGAAGCGGCTCTACGGCGTCCCGCTCTACGCCGACGTCTCCGCGCTGTTCTACAACAAGGATCTCTTCAAGAAGGCCGGCCTCGATCCGGAGAAGCCGCCGACCAGCCTGCCCGAGCTGCGGGCCGACGCCGACAAGATCACCGCACTCGGCGGCGACATCAAGGGCTACTACCTGCCGGGCAACTGCGCGGGCTGCAACATCTTCACGGTCGGGCCGCTGATGTGGGCCTCGGGCGCGAAGATCGAGGCGGCCGGCCCCGGCGACGAGCCGCTCGTCGGCGACGGCGTCAAGCAGGTGCTCCAGTTCGAGCGGGACATGGTCAAGGCCGGCAACGTGCACGCCGGCGACCGCACCGAGAACGGCGAGACGTTCCACCTCCAGTTCGGGTCGGGCAAGGTCGGCATGATGGGCACCGGCAACTTCAACATCACGCTCGCCCGCCAGCAGAACCCGTCGATGAAGTTCGGCATCGCCCTGCTGCCCGGCATGGAGCCGGGGAAGAACGCCTCGTTCATCGGCGGTGACCTCGTGGTGGTGCCCAAGGGCAGCAAGCGGGTCAACGACGCGGTCAACTTCATGAAGTTCCTGCTCTCCGACGAGGTGCAGGTCGAGGTGTACGCGAAGGCGCTGAACCTGACGACGCGCAGCGACATGGTCGACAACAAGTACTTCAAGTCCGAGCCGCTGGTCCAGGACGTGGCCAAGGCGCTGACCGTCGGCCGCACGCCGTACACGCTCACGTTCTTCGAGCAGATCAACTCGCCGCAGGGGCCCTGGCTCAAGATGCTCCAGCGCGCCTACTACAGCGACGACGACCTCGACGCGGTCATCGCCGACGCGAAGAAGTCCATGAAGGAGATCGCAGCGAAATCCTGAGTGAGGGGGACAGTCGTGCAGCGCACCCGCAGAAATCGGTACATCGGGCTGGCCTACGTGGCGCCGGCGCTCGCGTTCGTGCTGGCGTTCACGGTCTATCCGCTGGGCCGGATGATGTGGATGTCGCTGCACGACTGGTCGCTCATCACCGAGCCCCGGTTCATCGGGCTCGACAACTACCGGCAGGCGTTCGGCGACCGGCAGTTCTGGGTGTCGTTCCTGTTCACGCTGAAATACACGGTCTTCATCACGCCCGTGCTCATCGTCGGGGGCTACCTGCTGGCGTTGCTGACGGCGCCGAAATCAAGGGCACGAGCATTTGCCCGTACGGTCATCTTCGTCCCGGTCGTCATCGGGCTCGGCGTCTCGAGCCTGCTGTGGTACTGGCTGTTCAGCACGAATTTCGGCGTCATCAACCGGATCCTGCTCGACCTCGGCATCGTCGACCACCCGGTGCTCTGGCTCGGGGTGGACGCCGGCACGTCGAACTTCGCGATCAGCACCTCGGTGGTCTGGAAGGTGATCGGCTTCGGGATGATCCTGTTCGTCGGCGCGATCCAGGCCGTGCCGACCGAGATCACCGAGGCGAGCCTGGTCGACGGCGCCGGCTACTGGCAGCGGATCGGGCGGGTCGTTCTGCCGCTCACCATGCGCACCGTCCTGCTCGTCACCCTGGTCAGCGTCATCGGCTCGCTGCTGGCGTTCGACCAGTTCTACATCATGACCGCCGGGCAGCCGCAGAACGAGACGGCGACCTCGGTCTTCTTCGTCTACCTGAACTCGTTCCCGTACCTGAAGCTCGGCTACGGCGCCGCCCTGTCGCTGATGCTCGCCGTGACGATCCTGGCGTTCACGATCGTGCAGCTCGTGCTGACCCGCCGGAGCGAGTCGTGACGGCGACGCTGGAACGGGCGCGGATCCGGGCCGCCACGAGGGGCATGCCGGTCCGGCGCGCCGGCTATCTGGTGGCGGCCGGCTGTGTGGCGATCGGCGTGGTCATGCTGCTGCCGTTGCTCTACTCGGTGCTGGCCTCGATCAAGCCGACGGCCGAGGCCGCCGCCACCCCGCCGACGTACCTGCCGCACGGGTTCAGCCTGGACAGCTACCGGCGCCTGTGGGACTACCAGGAGGGACTGCTGACCTACCTGGGCAACAGTTTCGGTACGGCCGTCCTCACGATCCTGTTCACGCTGGCGCTCACGGTGCCCGCCGCGTACGCCCTCGCCCGGTTTCCGATTCCGGGCAAGGAGCTGATCTTCGTGGTGCTCCTGCTCTCGCTGATCGTGCCGTACCAGGCGCTGCTGACCCCGATGTTCCTGATGTTCGCCAAGATCGGCCTGACCAACTCGCTGGTCGGGCTGGCCGTCCTGCACACCACGATCCAGCTGCCGTTCAGCCTCTACATCCTGCGCAACAGCTTCGCCGCGGTGCCGCGCGAGCTCGAGGAGGCCGCGGTCATGGACGGCGCCGGGTCGCTGCAGACGCTCTGGCGGATCTTCATCCCGCCCACCGTGCCGGCCGTCGTCACCGTCACGCTGTTCGCCTTCATCACGTCCTGGAACGAGTTCCTCGGCGCGCTGGTGATGATGAGCTCGAGCGCCAAGTTCACCCTGCCCGTGATCCTCGCGACCGCGCGCACCGAGACCAGCCTCGGCGGCACCGACTGGGGAATGCTCCAGGCCGGCGTCACCATCTCGATCCTCCCGTGCGTGCTCGTCTACCTGTTGCTTCAGCGGTACTACATGGCCGGCCTGATGAGCGGAGCCGTGAAATGAGCGTCGTCGTCGTCCAGCCCTCCCGGGCCCGATTCTCCCCGTTCGACGCGCCGCAGGTCTCGCTCGTGGGCGGGTTCTGGGGCGACCGGATCCGGATCAACCGCGAACGCACCATCCCGCACGGCCTCGACCAGCTGCGGTCGGCCGGCACCCTGAACAACCTCCGCCTGGCCGCCGAAAAGGCGGGGAACTCGGCGGGGGAGTACCGCGCCTCGGCCGATTCGGTCGGCGGCACCCTGCCGTTCCTCGACTCCGATGTGTACAAGTGGCTCGAGGCGGTCGGGTGGGAGCTGGCCCGCCGGCCCGACGACGGCCTGGCCGAGGCGGCGGACGAGGTGATCGGGATCGTCGCCGCGGCCCAGCGCCCCGACGGTTACCTGAACAGCTACGTCCAGGTGGTCAGCGGCGGCGAGCCGTACCGCGATCTGTCCTGGGGTCACGAGCTGTACTGCCTCGGCCACCTGATCCAGGCCGCGGTGGCGTGGCACCGCGCGCTGGACGACGACCGGCTGCTGTCGATCGCGGTCCGCGCCGCCGCGCACGTGCCGCCCGGGCTGATCGACGGCCATCCCGGCATCGAGATGGCGCTCGTGGAGCTCACCCGGGTGACCGGCGACCGGAGCCATCTGGCGACGGCCGCCCGGATGCTCGAGCTGCGTGGCCGGGGGACGCTCGCCGGGGCGGAGCGCTTCGGCGCGACCTACTTCCAGGACCATGAGCCGGTACGGGATGCCGCCTCGGTCGCCGGTCATGCGGTCCGGCAGCTCTACCTGGACTGCGGCGCCGTGGACGTCGCCGTCGAGCTCGGGGACGACCGGCTGCTGGCCGCCGTGCGCCGCCGCTGGGACGACATGATGCGCACCCGCGCGTACCTGACCGGCGGCCTCGGCAGCCGGCATCGCGACGAGGCGTTCGGCGACCCGTTCGAGCTGCCGCCCGATCGCGCGTACGCGGAGACCTGCGCGGCGATCGCGAGCGTGATGCTGGCCTGGCGGCTGCTGCTGGCGACCGGCGAGGTCGGTTACGCCGACGCGATCGAGCGGACCATGTTCAACGGCGTGCTGCCCGGGCTCTCGCTCGACGGGACGCGCTTCTTCTACACCAACCCCCTGCAGCGGCGCACGCATCGCGCGCCGGGCGGCGCCGGCGAGCGACGGGCCTGGTATCGCTGCGCCTGCTGCCCACCCAACCTGATGCGCATGCTGAGCTCCTGGCCGCAATATCTGGCGACGTACGACGAGAGCGGCATCCAGATTCACCAGTACGCGTCGGCCGACGTCGCCTCCGACCGGACCCGCCTCGAGGTGCGCACCGGCTACCCGTGGGACGGCCGCGTCACGGTCCGCTTCGTGGAAACGCCGGCCGAGCCGTGGACCCTGTCCCTGCGCGTGCCCCGATGGTGCCGGTCGGCCACCCTGACCAGCCCGGACGGCACGCTCGCGGTCGACGCCGGCGTGGTGAAGCGGCACCGGCGCTGGCAGCCCGGCGACGTCGTCGAGCTGAGCCTCGACCTGCCGCCCCGGATCACCGAGCCCGACCCCCGCGTCGACGCCGTGCGCGGCTGCGTGGCGGTCGAACGCGGCCCGCTCGTCTACTGCGTCGAGGCGGCGGACGCCCCGCCGCTGACCGAGATCGAGGAGCTCTCCTGGGATCCGGGCCGGCCGCTGCGGTCGGCGCCTCGACCCGACCTCGCCGAGTCGATGGTCGGCGTCACCGTCCCGGTGTCCGGCGGCGGTTCGGCCGGCGCGATTCCGTACTTCGCCTGGGGAAACCGCGGCGCCGGCGGTATGCGCGTCTGGATACCGCGCTGATCAGGGCCGTGCGGATCAGGGTTGCGGAGGCGGGGCGGTCGAGCCGCGGACGATCAGGTGCAGCGGGAACTCGGCGGTGGCGGGGTCGTGAACACCGGACGGGTCCTTGGCCAGGGCCACCGCGCGGGACACGCCCCAGCCGACGATCTCGGCGATCGGCATCCGGAGGGTCGTGAGGGCGGGGACGGTGTGGGCGGCGATGAGGATGTCGTCGAAGCCGACCACCGACAGGCCGGCGGGCACCGGGATGCCGAGGCCGTGCGCGGCGTGCAACGCGCCCACGCCGACCAGGTCGGTCGACGCGGCCACCGCCGTCGGCGGCTCGGGGCGGCTCATCAAGGCGGTCAGCGCCGACTCGCCGCCGTCCAGGGTGCCGGGGCAGCGTTGCAGGTACCCGTCGGGCACCCCGCCGAACCGCTCGCGCATGAAATCGACGTACGCGTCCTCGCGGATCCGGTATTCGTTGGGCAGCTCCGCGCTCAGGAAACCGATCCGCCGATGCCCGAGCGACGCCAGATGCTCGAGCCCGGCCTGCACGCCCGCGCGGTCGTCGGGGTTGGCCGCCGGGAAGTCGAGCGGGCTCGTGCCCTGCCACAGCCCGACCACCGGCACCGGCGAGTCGCGCAGGTCGGCGAGCAGTTCCGGATAGGCCCGCATGTCGCCGAGCAAGATGATCGCGTCGGTGTGCCGCGTCTCGAGCACGGTGGTGAGCGGGGCGCCCTCGCCGACCTGGCCGTGGACGTGGCCGAGCACCACGTTGTAGCCGTGGGCCATCGACTCGACCACCAGCGACTCGATGACGCCGGCGTAGAAGACGTCGCTGAAGTCGCGGACCACGGCCCCGATCAGGTTCGTCGACGCGCCGCGCAGGCCGCGGGCCAGTGGGTTGGGCCGGTAGCCGAGGTGACGGGCCGCCTCGATCACCCGCTCGCGGGTCTCGGCCGCGATCGGCACCCGGGTCGGCGCGTTGTTGAGCACGCGCGACACGGTGCTCTGCGAGACCCCGGACGCGGCCGCGATGTCGCGCATGGTGATCACCGGGCGCGCGTGATTCGGCATCGGCGCGAGCCTACACCGGTATGCGCGCATACGATTGCGTCGGGAGGAACGGCCATGACGATTGATCTCGAAGCCATCGCGGCCGAGCGTGACCGCATCCGTGACGACTACCTTCACCCCGCGCCCGGGCGGCCGCCGACGAGCGCCCGCGGCCTGCACCATTTCGCGCTCATCTGCTCCGATGTGCGGCGGACCATCGAGTTCTACCAGGGGGTGCTCGAGTTCCCGCTGACCGAGATCTTCGAGAACCGCGACTACCCGGGCTCGAACCACTTCTTCTTCGACATCGGCAACGGCAATCTGCTGGCGTTCTTCGATCTGCCGGGTCTCGACCTCGGCCCGTACGCGGAAGTCCTCGGCGGGCTGCACCACCTCGCCATCTCGGTGACGCCGGAGCAATGGCGGCATCTGCGGGACCGGCTCGGCGCCGCGAACGTGCCGTACGAGGAGGAGAGCGGGACGTCGATCTACTTCCGCGACCCCGACGGCGCGCGCCTGGAGCTGCTCGCCGATCCGCTCGGCGAGATGTACGGCGCCAAGGTGCTGTAAGCGCCGGCCGGGGCCTCGCGGCCCCGGCCGGAACTGCTCAGCCCACGACGGAACGCAACGGGATGCGTGCCGCGCGCAGGTCACTCACCAGGTCCCGCAGGAACGGGTGCTCGTCGAACGCGAGACCCTGCGGGTTCGGAATCGTCAGGTACGCCGAGTCGCCCACGACCGAGATCGTGGCCGTGCTCGTGTACCGGGCGACGATCTGCCGCGTACGGTCGGCGTCGGCCGCCGCCACCCGGATGCGACCGGGACGCCACTCGCCGCCGAGGTTGGCCGGAGCCGGCTCGGCCGCCGCGGCCGCGCGGGCCGGATCGGCGCCGAGCGTGCGCAGCGGCGCCGGCGACGCCGCCGGGGTCAGCAGCGCGTTGGCCACCAGTTGCAGGCCGCTCTCGTTGTAGGCGCGGAACAGCGGGTTGTACGCGAACAGCACCGCGCGCCCGGCGCCGGTCGGCTCGTCCACCACGACCGCCGTCCCCCGGAGGGTGTCGGCGTCCACGGTGTAGCCGTTGTGCCAGAACGTGTCGCCGGCCGGGTAGGTCAGGACGTTGGTGCCGGTGGTGCTCGGGTTGAGGATCGGGTCGTCGTTGTTGAACTCGAAGTCCTCGGCCGGGCGGCCCAGCGCGACCGGGCTGCTCGGGTCGACGTCGACCCGCAGGTGCGAGCCGATCACCAGGTAGTCGTCCGGCTTGGCCTTCTCGGTGGTGGAGGTCAGCCCGGCGGACCGGGCCACCCGGGTGCCCTCGTTGCGCAGTCCGACGTACGTGTGGCCCTGGGCGATCCAGTTCCGCAGGTTGGCCTGGCCGCTCGCGGTCAGACCGCCGGTCGCGCTGCTGCCGTCGGGCACGAGCAGCACCGTACGGCCGGTGAACGCGGGCGTGTTGTCGTTGATGTCGGCCGTGGTGACGGGCGTCAGGTCGAGGCCCCAGCGCTGACCGAGCACGTAGCGGGCCTCGCCGTAGGAGCCGGATGTGGTCGAGACGCCGGTGCCGCGGAACAGGCCGACGTCGGGCCGGACGAGCTTCTCGCCCGGTGACGGCCGGCGATGCGGGGTCAGCGACACGCCGAGCGACCGGGCGAGCCGATCGACGGCCGGCGTCACGCTGGTGGCCGGCACCTCGGCGCGGCCGGCGTCGCGGGTCACGGCGGTGCCCTGGCTCAGCAGCTGGAAGGTCAGCTGGGCGGCCGAGGCCGAATCCAGGGGATAGGTGTACGAGCCGGTTCGCGGTGCTGATCCCGTACGGCCGCCGGTTATGAATTTGACCCGGTCGGCGCGTGGGTGAACGTCGTCGCCGGTGTAAATCGTGTCGATGCCCATCAATAGCGGATTGCTCCACGAGGACACGTCGTAGAAGTAGGGGAACGGGACGTAGGGGTCCTCGCCCAGGGTCGCCTGGATCCAGTGTTTCTGCGGCTGGTCCATCGGGATCCAGTAGGCGCCGGCCGGCACCGTGACGTTGTTTCCGGTGCGGCCGCCGAAAATGCGCGCGTGCCGCACGGTGAGCGGCTTCTTGACCTCGTAGACCTCGACGTCCATCTTGCGCAGCCGCTCGACCAGCCGGCGCACGTCGCCGAGCTGCCGGCCCGGCATCAGGAAATACGACCTGATTTTGATGTCCGGAACCGGGAACTGGACCTCGTTCTCGGGCTGGACCACCTCGTTCGGCTCGAGCGCGCCGGCCCGGCCCTCGGCCAGCGCATCGGCCCAGATCTGGTAGTAGCCGGTCAGCACCTCGCGCTTGTTGGCCGATGCCCAGCCCAGCGTCGCCCACTGCGTGTTGAACTGCTGCTGGACCCGATCCTCGACGGCGGAGGCGCTGCCTTTCTCGTACGTCATGCCGGCCGCCCCGAATCCGGTGGCCGGAACGGTGTCGCCGTATCCCATGTAGAACAGGTCATAGGTGTCGTAGTTGAAGTAGCACTCGGTGTTGTTCGTCTCGGTGCAGGCGCCGTTGTAGCCGAACGCGGCCTTGTTCGCCTCGCCGATCCGGTTGATCCAGTCGACCGGCTGATCGGCGATCTCGTGATGGATCGGGTCGGCGTTGGGCGGGAAGAAATAGCGCCGGCCGCCCATTTCGTGCGCGTCGATGAAGACCTGCGGCGGATACTGCCGGAGCAGCTCGAGCTTGCTGTCGGTCTCCGGCTGGGTACGCGCGAACCAGTCCCGGTTGAGGTCGAAGCCGAACTCGTTCTGCCGCCGGGCGGCGTCCCGGCCGTCCGGATTCTGGGTCGGCAGAATGACGGTGACCAGGTTGTCGTTGCGTTCGCGAACGGCGCACGAAAGGCCGGCCGCCAGCTCGTACAACGTCTTGAGCGAGGCGTCGGCGCCGCTCGTCTCCCCGCCGTGCACATTGCCGGCGATCCACACGATGGCCGGCCCGTCCTTGGCGATCCGGCGCGCCTGCCCCGCGCTGAGCGTGCGCGGATCCCTCAATGCGCGGATCGCGTCGAGCGTGCCGCGGCTCACCCGCTTGCCGGAGACCACCGCGTACCGCAGCGGCTGACCGAGCACGCTGGTGCCCATGGTCCCGGTGACGACGCGGTCGGAGGCCTGATCCACCGCGCCCAGATAGTCGCGAATCTCGGTGTTGGTGACGACCCGCTGCTGGCCGGCCCCGAGCGGAAAGCCGAGGTAGCTTTCCGGGCTCGGGACCGAGCCCAGATAGGACGGATCGGTGCTGCACGACCCGGCGCTGGCCGGGCTCGCCGTCAGAAGTGGCGTGAGGGCCGCCGTCAGGACGACAGTCATTGCGGTTCTGGACGTTATTTCCGTAAATCGCATCGCGTCCCCGTTCCAAGTCCGGGAAATTTGACGCGATCAATGTATCTACTGTTGTTGCTCCGCGGATCCCATGATCCGGCCGAGTTGAGCGAGCGAACCGGCCCGGTCGATCTCGTCCAGCGCGGCCGAGTCGAAGCCGGCCATCGGGGAGTCCCCGGCGCGGGTCGCGCCATCCGGCCATGCGCACCGACTTCCACTCGAGGTCGACCGCTCCGTTCTCGATGTGGAACCCGCCGCCGCGCTCGAAGAGCAGAACCAGCGGCTCGTACGGATCGTCCAGTTCGCCGGGAAGCCCGACACCCGGCGTGGCGCGCAGGGCAGTCCACTGCAAAATGAACGGCACGATCCGGGCGACATTCCGGCCGCCGCCCTCCGCCTTCCGGAGCAACTCGTCCACGACGGCTTCGTCGGCCCGGACACCAGGGTCGACGCACGCGGCGATGTCGAAGAAGGGGAGCGGCGCGTCGCACTCGTACGCGGCGGCCCAGCGGGCCGCGCGGCGGAAGTACTCCTTAGGGGCGCCTCGGGTCGCCATTCGTTGGGCGCCAGATCGTGTGCGCTGGGATGGTCGGGGTGGAGCACGTGGTCGCCGTCGGCGTCGTAGGAGTCGGGATGGGCCGAACGGTAGGGGACGTCGGCCTCCATCAGCTTGTTCTCGACGTACTCGTGGGCGGCGAGGTTGCGGAACTCGGCTATGCGGGTCGGGCTCAGCGTCCCGTGCGTGGCGCCGTCCCAAAGGTCGACGATGCCGTCGTCCGGCGTGAAATATCCACGTTCGACCTGCCCAGGGCCGAGGGCCACGTCGTGCTGCTGGACGAACAGATTCTGGCGCATGCCTCGACGATCCGAGGGTCGATCCCGGTGTTCGCGGCGACGCGTGCCGTGTCGCCGGGGCTGTTGCGGATGCGCCGATAGGCCTCGGCCGCCCGCGCCGTGAAGCCGTCGTCGCCTCCGGCGAACTCGGCGCCGCGCGGAAAGTCGGACCGGAACTCGCCGGAGGCGGCAACCGTGCGTGGCCGGCTCGCCCACGTGATCGCCGCGATCGCTTCGTGCGCCTCGGCGATGCTGCCCGCCGCGATCGGGCGCGAGCGGATGTGGCGGCCGTGGCCCAGCTTCGCCGCGCCTTCCCCGGTTCCACCGTGCGGTGCCCTCGGCCGACCGCTCACATCGCCGAAGCTAGCAAGTGGTGTCTCTCAGCAGTGGTAGGTCGTGATGACGTCGGCGTTGCTGGGCGCCGAGCGGTTGCCGGCCGCGTCGACCGCTCGGGACGTCACGGTCTGGGGGCCGCCGTGCGGGAAGTGCAGGGTGCCCCACACGCCCGACTCCGTGCCGGTGTCGCGCAGCGTGCCGAGCAGGACGCCGTCGGCGAAGACCTGGTAGGTGAGGGCGGCCTGGGCCGTCGCGTTGTCGGTCGCGCGCTGGATCCCGATCGTGAGCGGGTACGGGCCGGCGGCCCAGCACAGGCCGGACGCGTACAGGATGTACGGCGCGGACGGTGGCGTGGTGTCGGCGCGCGCGGCCTGGGCGGGTGTGGCGGCGAGCGCCCCGGTGGCGGCGGCGAAGGCGGCCACCACGGCGGATGGTCGAATCATTGCGACCTCCTCTAAAGACCGTTAGTACGTTCTTTAGAGACGGTAGGCTCGGTCAGCCGGGCACGCAAGTCGGACTTCAGGACCTTGCCGACCTTCGAGCGCGGCAGGTCGTTCCAGATCTCGATCTGCTTCGGGGTCTTCACGCTGCCGATCCGCGCCTTCACGAACGCGGCGACCTCCTCCTTGTCGGCCGTCGCGCCCGCGCGCAGCTGGATGATGGCGGTCAGCCGTTCGCCCCATTTGTCGTCGGGCAGGCCGATCACCGCGCAGTCCTGGATCGCCGGGTGCTGCATGAGGGCCTGCTCGACCTCGGTCGAGTAGACGTTGAAGCCGCCGGTGATGACCATGTCCTTGGCCCGGTCCACGATGAACAGATAGTTCTCGTCGTCGAGGTAGCCGATGTCGCCGGTGTGGTGCCAGCCGTGCGCCGAGGCGGCCGCGGTCGCCGCCGGATCGCCGTGGTAGCCGCGCATCACCAGCGCGCCGCGGCACACGATCTCGCCGGTCGCGCCGCGCGGCAGCAGCGCGCCGTCCGGTCCCATGATGGCCACGGTGACCAGCGGCGACGGGCGGCCGGCCGACGACAGGCGATGCCGCGCGACGCTGCCGTCGGGCAGGTAGTGGTCGGCCGGCGCCATCGTCGAGATCATCATCGGCGCCTCGGTCTGGCCGAACAGCTGCGCCATCGGGCCGAGCCGCCGCAACGCCTCCTCGAGCCGGGTCGCGGACATCGGCGCCGCGCCGTACCAGAAGCAGCGCAGCGACGACAGATCGGCCTCGTCCAGCGCGGGGTGCGCGAGGACCATGTAGATCAGGGTCGGCGGCAGGAAGGTGTGCGTCACCCGGTGCCGCTCGATCAGCGCGACGAACGCGGCGACGTCGGGCTTGCGCATGATGACGATCTCACCCCCCTTCGCCAGTACGGGGAAACAGAGCACCCCGGCGGCGTGGGTGAGCGGGGCGAGCGCCAGATAGACCGGCCGATCCGCCCAGGGGTAGCTCATCAGCGTGATGGCCGTCATGGCGAGCAGGTTGTCCCCGGTCAGCTCGACGCCCTTGGGCCGCCCGGTCGTCCCGCCGGTGCCGACGATCATGGCCAGGTCGTCCACGGCGGGAAGATCGACGTCGGCACCCGCGGAGGTCAGAAAATCGTCGAGGTCGGAGAGGCACACCAGCGTCTTCAGCCCGGGCAAAGAAGCGCGGATCTTGTCGACCAGCGGGGCGAACGACTCCTGGTAGATCAGCGCCGTGCAACCGAACAGCGCCAGGAGCTCGCGGTTCTCGTACGCCTCGTTGCGGGGGTTGATCGGGCACCACACCGCGCCGGCCCGGCTGATGCCGAAGACGCACGTGAAGGCCGTCGGGTCGTTCCCGGAGAGCACCGCCACCCGCTCTCCGGGAACGATTCCCCGGGCGGCCAGCGCTGCCGCGATGCGGAAGCTGAGCTGCCGCACCTCGGCATACGTTCGAGTCGCACCGTCCGTGGTGAGACAGGGCGCGTCCGGGTCGAGCGACGCGCCCTTGTCCAGGTAGTCGACGAGCCGCATGACTCAGCGCTCGACCGTGACCGTCGGCTCGCGGACCAGGCCGAAGCTCTCCAGCACGCCGAGCAGCTCGCGGTGGCCGAAGGCCTGGCAGCCGGAGGCGAAGCCGACTCGCCGCGGCGGCCGCTGGAGCAGGTGGTACGCGGCGTACGCCTGCATCAGGCCGGTCTGCTTGTAGTTCGAGTTGCCGTAGATGACGCAGTGCGCCCGGCCGAGCGGGCCCGAGGCGTGCACGGAGTCGACCGACTTGTTCAGACGCGGGTTCTCCCGGGGTGGCATCTGGTTCATCACCTGCGCCGCCGTCGCGGTGAGCGCCGCGTACCTCTCATCCGGTTGCATGTCCTTGGTCGCCTCGACGGCCGCCGCCACGATCTGCGGCACGCCGTTCATCAACGCCCGGTTGAAGACGCCGCCGAGCACCTTGACGTTGGCCACCCGCGGGTCGTTGCGGTACCAGACCGGGTGCGAGGTGCCGCCCCACGGCAGCGCCAGGGCCAGCTCGTGCTGACCGGGGAGCACCAGCTGGTAGAGGCCGGCCTCCGGGTCCCAGGCCTCGTAACGGTTCTGCTCGAGCCGGTACGCGCCCGAGGTCGCCGCGTTGACCAGGATCGTCAGCGTGGACGCGATCGTCGGGCTCCCGCCCCAGAACACCGCGATGTCCAGCGTGTCCAGTCCGGGCTTCTCCAGGCAGAGCTCGGCCGCGATCTCGCCGGTGGTGTACATCTGCGCGATGCCGGGCGCCAGCAGCAGGCCGGCCGCGGCGAAGTCGGCGCCGTGCTTCTCGTCGCAGGTGATCATCCAGTCCTGCTCGCCGGTGGTGTCGAGGTAGTGCACCCCGGCCGCCAGGCAGGCCTCGACGACCTCCGGCCCGTACACGCTGAACGGTCCGACCGTGTTGCAGACGACGCTCGATCCCGCGAACAGCTCGGTCAGCGCCTCGACGTCGTGGCCGACCTCGACGATCTCGTAGTCGGCGGTCTCGATGCCGGCCACGTTCTCCTGCATCGACTGCTTGAGCTTGCCGGCGTCGCGGCCGGCGGCGACGAACGGCACGTTGTACTCGCGCAGGTACTCGCAGATCAGCCGGCCGGTGTAGCCGGAGGCGCCGTAGACGACGACGGGCTTGGCGGCCATCTCACATCCCCATTCCGCCGTCGACCGGCAGGCCCACGCCGTTGATGAACCGGGCCGCGTCGGAGGCGAGGAACACCACGGCGTCGGCCATGTCGCCGACCTCGCCCAACCGGCCGGACGGGGTCAGCTCGACCACGGCGCCGACCGCTTCCTCGGGCGATCCGAACAACCCCAGCCGGGCGACATCGTTGGCGAGACCGGCGCCCATCGCGGTGGGGACAAGACCGGGATAGATGCAATTCACCCGTACGCCGTAACCGAGCTTGCCGGACTCCATGGCGGCCACCCGGGTCAGCCGGTCGACGCCGGACTTGGTGGCCGAGTAGATCGCGATGCCGGGGAACGCGATGGTGGCCGCGACCGAGGCCACGTTGATGACGACGCCGCCTTTCGGGTTCGCCGGGCCGCCCGGACGCATCGCCCGGAATGCGTGCTTGATGCCGAGCGCGGTGCCGAGCAGGTTGACGTCGAGCATCTTGCGTACGGCGGCCGGGTCGAGGTCGACGATCAGGCTGGTGATCTCGACACCGGCGTTGTTCACCACGATGTCGAGCCCGCCCAGGATCGCGATCGCCTGCTCGACGGCGGTCGCCCAGTTGCCGTCGTCGGTGACGTCGAGGTGCACGAAGCCGCTCCCGTCACCCAGTGACTCGGCGACCTTGGGGCCGAGGTCGTCCTGGAGATCGGCGACGACGACTTTCGCGCCGGCGGCCGCGAGCGCGCGGGCCATGCCCTCGCCCAGGCCCTGGGCGCCGCCGGTGACGAGGGCGCGGCGCCCGGTGAGATCGATCTGTGCCATGGCAGCTCCTTCGAGAGACCTACATCACATGCCTCTGCTTGACAGTTGTCAAGAAATCTTTGGACGCTTGTCAAGCTCGTACGATGGGGGACGTGACCCCGACACGACCGGTCGACAAGTTCGACCGCCGCCGCGACGAACTCGCCGAGAGCGCGCTGCTCACGCTCGGCGAGATGGGGTACGCGCGGGCCAGCCTCCGCGAGATCGCCGGCAACTCGCCGTTCAGCCACGGCGTCGTGCACTACTACTTCCAGGACAAGCTCGAGCTGGTCATCTACAGCGTCCGCTACTACAAGGCGCGCTGCGTCACCCGCTACGACGCCGTCGTGCGCGACTCGACCTCGGCCGAGGGCCTGGTCGAGGCGTTCGCGGCGAAGCTGGCCGAGACCATCCGCGAGGAGGCGCCGATGCACCGCCTCTGGTACGACCTGCGCACGCAGAGCATGTTCGAGAGCGCGTTGCGCGAGCCCATCACCGAGATCGACGCCGCGCTGGAGGCGATGATCTGGCGGGTCATCGACCGCTACGCCGCCCTGTCCGGCCGCCCGGCGTCGGTCAACTCGGCGGCCGCGTACGGCATGCTCGACGGCCTGTTCCAGCAGGCGCTGCTGGCCTACACCGCCGGCGGCGAGCCGGTCCTGGGCGGCCTGGCCGGTCAGGTCCGCGCCGTCCTGCCACTGATGATCACGCGCCCTGCTTCCGCCGCACCATCTCGGTGATCCACACCGGCGCATAGGGCGACGTGCAGTTCGGCGGCGTCGGATAGTCCTTGAGCACCTCGAGCCGCTCGCCGATCGCCAAGGCACGGGCGCGGTGCCCGGCGTGCTCGATCCCGATCTGGGCGAGGCAGTGGTTCATCGCCCATTGCAGCGGACCCGGCGCCGGCTTCATCTCGGCCTCGATCACGTCGAGCAGCCCCGCCAGGTCGAGACCCTCGGGCTTCCGCGCCACGCGTTCGGTGGTCAACGCCCACCCGGCACTCGCCACCACCGGATCGGGGTCGCCGATCCAGGCCAGGCGAAGCTCCTCGGCGTACGGACTCTTCTTGGCCACATAGCCGACCAGCCAGTCCCGCACCTTCGGTGTCCGCGCCTCGCGCAGCATGGCGTCCAGCTCGTCCCGCCCGAACGCCCGCGGCCGGCAGATCAGCAACGCCAGCAGCCGCGCCGCCGTGTCGCCCGTCGCCCACAACCCGAGCGCCAGCTCCTGGTCCGTCTTGAGCCGTTTGGCGATGGCGCGCAGCTTGCCGAGGTTGACCCCGTGATCGTCCCCGTGCCGCTCGTTCACGGCCCGCGCCTTGGCGTCCTCGAGCGCCGCCAGCTCGGCCATCACCTCGGTCACCGTCGCCCCGGCCATGCGACCGACACTAGACGCCGTGCCATGATCTTTCGCGTGCGGGAGTGGGCGGCGCTGGACCATGCGGAGCAATGCCGCGGCCCGGCCTCCCCGACTCGCAGGGCTCCAACCCGGCTTAGGCTTTCGGCATGCGGGTTGCGTTCGCCAGCGACGACGAGAACGAGACCACCCGGGCGGTGCTCGCCGCCCTGATCGGTGGCGGCCACGAGATCGTTCGGGCCGAGGCGGCGGAGAGCTGGCCCGATCTCGGCCGGTTCGTCGGGCGGGCCGTGGTCGACGGGCGGGCCGACTACGGGGTGGTGATGTGCTGGACCGGCACCGGCACGGCGATCGCGGCCAACAAGGTGCCCGGCGTGCGGGCGGCGGTCGCCTGGGACCCCTGGATCGCCCGCGGCGCCCGGCTCTGGAACGACGCGAACGTGCTGGCCATGAGCCTCAAGCGGCTCGCGCCGGACGTGGCGGTCGAGGTGCTGCGCGCGTTCCTCGGCACCTCCGCGCCCGACCCGGACGAGGCGGCGAACATCGCGGCCATCGAACAGACCTGACGCGCCCTAGGATCGTCTGCTGAACCGGAAAGGGCGGACGAATTGCGCGACGATTTGGCGGAGTTGCTGCGACAGCTGCGCGACCTGACCGGGCGGAGCCTCCGCGAGCTCGCCCGCGACATCCACGTCAGCAGCTCCTCGCTGTCCCGCTACTTCTCCGGCCAGGCCGTCCCGCCCTGGCCGACGGTGGTGGCGCTGTGCAAGGCCGCCGGCCGCGATCCCCGGCCCCTGCGCGAGGTGTGGGAGCGGGCCAAGGAGGGACCGGCCGCGGCGAGCGGGCCGGCCGCGTCGCCGGCGCGCAACGACCTGCCGCACGACATCACCGCCTTCACCGGGCGCAAGGCGGAGCTGGACGTCCTGCTCGGCGCCGCGCGGAGCACGTCGGTGGTGGCGATCGACGGCATGGGCGGGGTCGGCAAGTCGGCGCTGGCCGTGCACGCCGCCCACCGGCTGACCCCGGACTTCCCCGACGGCCAGCTGTACCTCGACCTGCACGGGTTCACCCCGGGCCGGGAGCGGGTCGAGCCCGCGGACGCGCTGCGCATCCTGTTGTCCGCCCTCGGGCTGCCGCCCGGCCGCATCCCGGACGAGGTCGCCGAGCGGGCCGCGCTGTGGCGGTCGGAGCTGGTGGCGCGGCGCGCGATCGTGTTGCTGGACAACGCGTCCGACGCCGGCCACGTGCGCGATCTGCTGCCCGGCGCCGGTCCGAGCTTCGTCGTGATCACCAGCCGCCGACGGATGGTCGAGCTCGAGGCGGTGCGGCCGATCTCGCTCGACGTCCTGCCGGCCGAGGAGGCGGCGGAGCTGTTCGTCGAGTCGGCGGGCAGGACCCGGCCCGGCGATGTCGGCGAGGTGCTGCGCCGGTGCGGGAACCTGCCGCTGGCCATCCGGGTGGCCGCCGCGCGGCTGCGGCACCGGCCCGCCTGGACCCTCGACACGCTGGTGGAACGGCTGCGGGAGGGCGATCTCGCGGTCTCGGACGTGTTCGCGATGTCGCTGCGCCAGCTCGACCCGGCCCAGCGGCGCATGTTCGGGCTGCTCGGTCTCGTGCCGGGGGAGGACATCGACGCGTACGCCGCAGCCGCTCTTGCCGGAATTCCGCTGCCGAACGCCCGTTCGCTGCTGGAAGACCTCGTCGATGTGCATCTGATCCAGGAGCCGGCGGCGGGCCGTTACCGGATGCACGATCTGCTGCGGCAGGTCGCCCGGTCCGAGGACGCCGCGGCCGGTCCGGTGCCGGCGATCGCCCGGCTCGGCGACTACTACCTGGCCGGCATGCTGGCCGTGAAGGAGCTCGTCGAGATCGTCATCCCGTTGCCGGTGATCGTGTCGGAGCCGCCGCCCGCGCTGCCCCGCTTCGCCGGCTACGACGCCGCCGTCGACTGGATGACCACCGAGTGGGCCAATCTCACCGCGACCTTCGCGCTCGCGGTGGAGCTGCGCATCGACGCCACGGCGGTCGGCCTCGGGCAGCTCGCCTCGATCTCGCACGCGCGTCGCGGCGGCACCGCGCTGCTGCGCCGCGGGCTGGAGGCCAGCATGCCCGCCGCCGAACGGCTCGGCGACCGCCGCCTGCTCGCCTCGCACCGGTACCTGCTGGGCGCGACGCTGATGCGGATCGGCCGGCTGGCGGAGGCGGCGCCGCAGCTCGAGGCGGCCCGCACGCTGATGGCCGCCGAGGGCGACGTCGTCAGCGAGGCCATCGCCCTGCTCCAGCTGGCCGAGATCCGGCTGTATACGGGCGACGCCGCGGTCGCCGCCGAGCTCCTGCGCCGGGCGGCGGCGCTGCTGCCGCCCGGCGAGGCGGCCACCGGCGTACGGGTGCACACCAGCCTGGGCCAGGCGCTGGTGCAGCTGGGCCGGCACGACGAGGCCCGCGAGGTGGTGTCCGCCGTGCTGGGCGCCGCCCGCGGCCTGGACCGGCAGGCCGAGCGCATGTGCCTCGACGTGCTCGGCCGGGCGGCGCTGGGCCGGGGCGACGCCGGGGAGGCCCTCGACCTCGCCGAACGGGCCGTCGCGCTCAACCGGGCGAGCCGCCATCCGATCTTCGAGGCGGCCAGTCTCACCGACGCCGCCGTCGCCCTGTGCCACCTCGGTCGCGCCGCGGAGGCGGCGACCACCAACGCCGAGGCGGTGCGCATTCTGGAACGGACCGGGGAGCCACATCGGATGGTGCGGAGCCTCATCCCCTACGCGGAAGCCTGTCTCGCCGTCGGAGACCCGGACGCGGCGGCGGCGCAGTTCGAGGCGGCCCTGCGGATCGCCACCGCGCACGACCTCGCCTACCTGGCCGAGGCGGCGCGGGACGGCCTGGCCCGGGTGTCCCGTCCCGTCCCGGGACACGCCCGCAACGGCGTCCCATCGGCGTAGAAGCGCAGCCCAGGCCGGTGCGGCCGCGTCCCGGGCGATCCGGCGGCGGTTGTCCGCGCCCGGCCGGCCCGGCCAAGCTCTCGGCCATGAACACCACGCCTTCCCTCCTCGCCGAGCTGGACGCGCTGCCCGCCCGGTGGGAGGTGCAGGGGACGCTCGCCGCGCCCCTCGCCGCGGTCGCCGGGCACCTGCTCGCCGTCGCCGAGGGACGGGTCGGCGACGACAACCTGCTGGTGCTGGCCCGGGCCACGGCGGCGCGGCGGGGCGCGATGACCGTCGTGGCCGGCCCCGGCGCCGGCGATTACCACGCCGAGCTGGCCGGTCCGGTGGGGCCGGTGCGGATCCAGGTCGACCCGGCCCGGTGCCGGGTCGCGGTGCAGAGCTGGTACGCCGGGACGTACGCCGTCGCCGCCGGCCCGGACGGCACGCGGGTGACCCACCGCGTGCACCGGGTCCTGACCGACCATCCGGGGTTCACGGCCGGGATCGCCGAGCTCGGGCTGCGGGCGCGCATGTCGCGCGATCTGCGCCGGGTGCTCGACGTGATCGCCGACCGCCTCGGCTGCTGACCATCCATTTCGCTATTCCAAGGAGCACACCATGTCCCTCTCCGAGACCGGGCTGAACCGGCTTCACGCGGTGCTCGCCGCACACGTCGACTCCGGGCCGATCCCCGGGCTCGTCGCCCTGGTCAGCCAGGGCGAGCAGACCCACGTCGAGGCGCTCGGGACGATGCGCCACGACGGGGGTGAGCCGATGCGCCGGGACACGATCTTCCGGATGGCCTCGACGTCCAAGCCGGTGTCGGTCGCGGCGGCGATGATCCTGCTCGACGAGTGCCGGCTGCGCCTCGACGACCTGGTCGAGCCGTGGCTGCCGGAGCTCGCCGACCGCCAGGTGCTCAAGCGGATCGACGCCCAGCTGGACGACACCGTGCCGGCCCGCCGGCCGATCACCGTGCGGGACGTGCTGACCTCGACGTTCGGCCTCGGCATGGACATGACGATGATCGGCACCCCGATCATGGGCGCGCTCTTCGAGCGGGGCATCACGCCCAACCTGCCGGTGCCGATGCCCGAGCCGGACGAGTGGATGCGCCGCCTCGGCACGCTGCCCCTGATGTACCAGCCGGGCGAGCGATGGCAGTACCAGATCAGCAGCGACCTGCTCGGCGTGCTCGTCGCCCGGGTCACCGGCCGGCCGTTCGACGAGTTCCTGCGCGAGCGCGTCTTCGAGCCGCTGGGCATGGTGGACACCGGCTTCGCCGTGCCCGCCGGCGACCTCCACCGGCTGCCGCCGCTCTACGCGCCGGACCCGGCGACCGGGGAGTTCCACGTGTGGGACCCGGCCGAGGGCGGCCGGCACAGCGCGCCGCCGGCGTTCCCGGGCGGTGGCGGTGGCCTGGTCTCCACCGCCGACGACTATCACGCGTACTTCCGGATGCTCCTCAACGGCGGCCGGCACGGCGACCGCCGCATTCTGTCCCGCGCCGCGGTCGAGCTGATGACCACCAACCGCCTCACCCCCGAGCAGCAGGGCCCGCGCGACGCCATGGCCCGCGACAACGTGCACATCTCGTTCGGCCAGGGCCAGCAGGGCGGCTGGGGCTTCGGCATGGCGGTGCGCACCTACCGCGGCGACTACGCGCCGATCGGTCAGTTCGGCTGGGACGGCGGAAGCGGCACCGCCACCTACGCCGACCCGGTCAACGGGCTCACCGGCATCCTGCTCTGCCAGGTCGGCTTCACGATCCCCGCCCCGGCCCAGCTCGCCAACGACTTCTGGACCACCCTCTACCAGGCGATCGAGGACTGACCCGCCGCTGCGAACGTCACTGGGAACGCCGCGTCAGGCGGGCGTGGCGTTCCCCTGCTGGACGATTCGGAGCGCGTTGCCGAACGGGTCGCGCAGGCCCATGTCGGTGCCGTAGAAGTGGTCGGTCGGCTCCTGGGTGAAGTCGGTGAAGCCGCGGGCCTTGAGGCTCTCGTACAGCCCCTTGACGTCGTCGGTGTTGAGCACCAGCCCGTTCAGGGCGCCCTTCGCGACCAGCTCGCGCAGCTGCTCGGCGGTCGCGTCGTCGTGCAACGGCGCCCCCGGCTGTTCCAGCGAGATCTCGGTGCCGCCGGCGTCGCCCGGCACCCGGACGGTCAGCCAGCGGTAGGGCCCCTGCTGCACGTCGTTGCCCTTCTCGAACCCGAGCATGCCGACGTAGAACTCCAGCGCCTCGTCCTTGTCGAGGACGTAGATGGACGTGACGTTCAGCTTCGTGATCATCGTGCGTTCCCCTCTGCCATGCCCTCAGGCTAGGGAAACCGCCCCGCCGGCGGCTTCTCCAAAACTGCTCGATCCCCCCGCGGCCGGGTGTTCACCATCTGAACACAGCCGGGCACGACGATCGGCCCGTTCCCCCGGCGGTAGTCCGACGGCGTCTCCCCGACGATCTCCCGGAACGTCCGGCTGAACGTGCCGAGGCTGGTGAACCCGACATCGGAGCACACGTCGGTGACGCTGCGCCCGGTCTCCCGCAGCAGAAACATGGACCGCTCGATCCGGCGCCGTTGCAGGTAGCGATGCGGCGTCTCGCCGAACACCGACCGAAAGCACCGGCTGAAGTGCGCCGGCGACAGGTAGGCGACGGCCGCGATCGCCGGAACATCGAGCGGTTCCGCGTACGCCCGGTCGATCGCATCCCGGGCACGCAGCAGCCGCCGGTTAAGGTCCTCGGCCTCGCGAGTCACCCCGCAATGCTAGGGACTCGGCGGCGCCGGAGCGTCAGAACCGCCGCCGACCGGCACCTGCGACCCGGCGGCGGCACCTGTGGGCCGCGCCGCCTCGTATGCCGCCAGCTGATCGGCGGCCGCCGTGTCCCGGTCGAGGCGCCGGACCTAGCCAGGCTGGGCCGCGCCGAGCCGGGCTGGGCCGCGCCGAGCCGGGCGCACAGCGCAGGGTCGTTGGCCGGCGCAGCACGCCGAGGCGTAGGCGTGGCCACGGGCTTGGGAGAGATACGCCGGCGGCGTGGCGAGGGCACTCCCGAAGCCGACCTGGACGAGCACCTCGCTCAGGCTAAGCGCGATGTCCGAATCCCGCCAGCAAATGAGGCGTCCGGGCGGCAGTGTGGAAAGCATGAAAACCATCGGCACGACGATCAAAAGCCCGCTGGGTGACCTGCGTCTGGTGGGGGAGGAGACCGCGGACGGCTTCGGTCTGCGCTCGCTCTCCATGTCCGGCGGCCGTAACTCTTCCCCACCCCGTGACTGGGTGGGGAGAGAATACGGCCCGCCTACGACAATCTCCGGCGAGCTGTCCACAGCGGGGCCGTTCCGCGAGATCGTCCGGCAGCTGGACGCGTACTTCGCGGGGGAGCTCACCCACTTCGACATCCCGTTCACCGCCGGCGGCACCGACCTTCAGCGGCGTGTCTGGCACGCACTGGACGAGATCCCGTACGGCATGACGACCACCTACGGCGCGCTGGCGGGGCGGCTCGGGGTGCCGCGCGAGCGGGTTCAGGCGCTCGGGGCGGCGATCGGCGCGAACCCGCTGCTGCTCGTGCGGCCCTGCCACCGGGTCATCGGCGCCGACGGGTCGATGCGGGGGTACGCCGGCGGCGTCGAGCGCAAGGTCTGGCTCCTCACCCATGAGGGCGCCCTGCAACCGGCCCTGCTGTGAACGGGCGGGGCATCGTGATCGACCGGGACGAGCTCGACGCGTACGGCTGCGTGCTCACCGGTCAACTGCTCACCCCGGCCGAGTGTCGCGGGCTCGCCGCCCTGTACGACGAGCCCGCGCGCTTCCGGACGACGGTGGACATGGCCCGCCACCGGTTCGGCTCCGGCCAGTACCGCTACTTCACCCACGACCTGCCGGACGTGGTGCGGGAGCTGCGACAGGCGTTCTACCCGCGCCTGCTGCCGATCGCCCGGGACTGGGCGGCCAGGCTCGGCAAGCCCGCGCCCTGGCCCGACGAGCTGGACGAGTGGCTGCGCATGTGCCACGCGGCGGGGCAGGCCAAGTCGGCGCAGATCCTGCTGCGCTACGGCCCCGGCGACTGGAACGCGCTGCACCGCGACGTGTTCGGCGACATGCTGTTTCCGCTCCAGGTCGTCGTCGGCCTCGACGCGCCCGGGGCCGACTTCACCGGCGGCGAGTTCCTGATGGTCGAGCAGCGGCCGCGCGCCCAGTCCCGTGGTTCCGCCACCACCCTGCCCCAGGGTCACGGCCTCGTCTTCACCACCAGGGATCGGCCGGTGGCGAGAAAAGGAGCGGCGAAAGGAGGGTGGTCGAACGCGCCGATGCGGCACGGCGTGAGCACCGTGCGCACCGGTCGCCGGCACACCCTCGGCCTGGTCTTCCACGACGCCGCATGACGCTGGCCGGGTGTTGGTAGCGTCATCGCCGCGCGCGGAGACGCGCGAAAAGCGCGCGCAAACCGGCGCACGGCGTCCTGGGGGAGTCGGCATGGGGCTTTGGGACAAGCTCAAGGGTGAGCTGATCGACATCATCGAGTGGCTCGACGACAGTCGGGACACCATCGTCTGGCGGTTCCCGCGGTACGAGAACGAGATCAAGATGGGCGCCAAGCTCATCGTTCGCGAGTCGCAGGCCGCCGTCTTCGTCAACGAGGGACAGGTCGCCGACGTCTTCACGCCCGGCACGTACACCCTGACCACGCAGAACATGCCGATCCTCTCGACCCTCAAGGGCTGGAAGTACGGCTTCGAGTCGCCGTGGAAGGCCGAGGTGTACTTCGTCAGCACCCGGCAGTTCACCGACATGAAGTGGGGCACCCAGAACCCGGTGATCGTGCGCGACCCCGAGTTCGGCGCGGTCCGGCTGCGCGCGTTCGGCGCGTTCGCGATGCGCGTCGTCGACCCGGCCACGCTGCTGCGCGAGCTGGTCGGCACCGACCCGCAGTTCCGCACCGAGGAGGTGCAGGAGTACCTGCGCCAGATGGTGGTCAGCCACCTCGGCAGCGCCCTGGCCACGGCCGGTGTCCCGATGCTCGACCTGGCGGCCAAGCAGCAGGCGATCGGCGCCACCCTCGCCACGGCGCTGACCGACGAGCTGGCGCCGAGCGGCATCGCGATCCCCAAGTTCATCATCGAGAACATCTCGGTGCCGCCCGAGGTCGAGGAGGCGCTGGACAAGCGCACGTCGATCGGTGTGGTCGGCGACCTCGACAGCTACACGAAGTTCCAGGCCGCGAACGCGATGGAGGACGCCGCCAACAACTCGGGCGGCGCCGGCGAGTCGTTCGGCTTCGGCCTGGGAATGGCCGCGGGCCAGCGGGCGACCCAGGCGATGAACACGCCGTCGCCGTCCGGGCCGCCGCCGTTGCCGGCGACCGCCGCCTGGTTCATCGGCGTCAATGGGCAACAGCAGGGGCCGTACGACCAGAATGCCCTTTCCTCGATGGCCTCCGCCGGTCAGCTGAGCCGCGAGACATTGGTCTGGAAGAACGGCATGGCGGCATGGACCGCCGCCGGTCAGGTGGGCGAGCTGGCCGGCGTTTTCGCCCAGGTGCCGCCGCCCCTTCCGCCGCAGGGCTGAGTGGCGATGACGCAAACGCAGTACCCGTGCGCCAACTGCGGGGCGAACATCGAGTTCGCCCCCGGCACCAACGTGCTCAAATGCCCGTACTGCGGGGCCGAGACGCAACTCGCGCCCACCGGGCGGCAAATTCGCGAGCATTCGTACGCGTCATTCGCCGGCCTGCCGCGCAAACCGATCGCGAC
This sequence comes from Actinoplanes sp. NPDC051537, assembly GCF_055586105.1. Lineage (NCBI taxonomy): Bacteria > Bacillati > Actinomycetota > Actinomycetes > Micromonosporales > Micromonosporaceae > Actinoplanes > Actinoplanes sp. NPDC051537. The sequence goes on along the minus strand of NZ_JBVJIU010000018.1, from coordinate 37,721 downwards.
GCTGGCCCCGTACGTCTTCACCTGCAAGGGCTGCGGCGCGGTCACCCAGAGCGACAAGATCTCCGACCGTTGCCAGTTCTGCGGCGCGCCCCTGGTCGCCGACGTCGACTCGGGCGACCAGGTGGTGCCCGAGGCGGTTCTGCCGTTCGCGATCGACCGGTCCGCCCTGCGCAAGGCATTGAAGGACTGGACGTCGTCGCGGTGGTTCGCGCCGAACGGTCTGAAAAAGGTGACCGCGGCCGAGTCGTCGCACAGCACCTACCTTCCCCATTGGACGTACGACACCCGCACGGTCTCGCGGTACCGGGGCGAACGCGGCGACCACTATTGGGTCACCGAGTCGTACACCGAGAACGGCGAGACGAAGACCCGTCAGGTGCAGCGAACCCGCTGGCGCTCGGCGAGCGGCGTGGTCTCCCGCGATTTCGACGACGTGCTGATCGCCGGCACCACCCGGATCGCCCCGAAACACCTGGACAAGCTCGAGCCGTGGCCGCTGCTGGACGCCGAGCCGTACCGGCCCGATTACCTGGCCGGGCACGAGACGCTCCGCTACGACGTCGAGCCGGAAGCCGCCCTCGAGACCGCGAAGTCGCGGATGGCGCCCGCCATCGACCGGGACTGCCGAGCCGACATCGGCGGCGACGAGCAGCGCGTGCACCAGGTCGACACCCAGTACGGCGACGTGACGTTCAAGCTGATGCTGCTGCCGGTCTGGATCGCGTGCTACCTGCACGCCGGCAAGACCTACAACATCATGGTCAATGCCCGTACGGCCGAGGTCGCCGGCGAACGCCCGTACAGCGCCGCGAAGATCACCGCCGCCGCGATCGCCGCCGCCCTGCTCATCACCGCCATCATCGTCCTGATCGCGATCAACCGATGACGCTCGTCCGCACCGGGAACCTGACCGTGCCGCTGCCCGTCGCCGCGGCCTTCCGCCTGTTCACCGCCGAGGGCGAACGCACCTGGGTGGACGGCTGGGACCCGCGTTTCCCGACGCCCGTCACCGACGACGCCGAGGCCGGAACCGTGTTCGTGACCGAACACGGCGGTCAGTCCGTCACCTGGCTGGTCGTCGACCGCGACGGCGACCGCCGCATCCGCTACGCCCGGGTGGCCGCCGCCCGCGACGCCGGCACGGTCGAGGTCCGCCTGACGCCGGCCGGGGAGCACACCGAGGTCGAGGTCACGTACGCGCTGACCGCCCTGACCCCCGAGGGCGGTGAGTGGCTGCACGAGTTCGCGGCGCACTACCCGCACATGATGCGGTCGTGGGAGTCGGCGATCGCGCGGTCGCTCGGAGGGGGCGAGGATGACGGCGAGTGACGAGGAGCGCGCGGCGCGCGGCGGCTGGTGAAGCGCGGTCTGCGGCGATCTCTGCGAGCTGACCTGACGTCGCGAATCTGGGGGAGCGCCGGCCGAAGCCGGGTAGTCCGACCGCATCCCGCGTCCCCTCGCGCCGCCATACGGTGGCCCGATCCCGCCCGCTGAGGCGCGGGAACGGAGAGAGGAGACGACAGTGGTCGGCGGTTTGAAGCACCTCACGGTGGGGCTGGTCTCGGCCGGAGCGCTGGTCGCGGCGACGGCGCTGCCGGCGTCCGCGGCGACGCCGGCACGGGCGGGCGCGGATGCGTCTTTTACCCGGATCTTCGAGGGAGTAGGTTCCGGGCCCAGCGCGTTCAATGCCATCCGCAAGGCTCGCGCCGACGCCCAGAGTCAGGCCGAGGCGGCCGGGTTCGACCCGGCGCGCTGTGACGAGGGCACGCCGGACGTCGACATGATCCGGCCGGCCGGGTGGGTCGCCTTCCTCGACCTCTTCTGCTGAGCGGGGGCCTCTTCCCCGGAGCCGGGCGAGACCACCCCGGCGTCGCAATCCCGACGGGCCGGTTCCGGGCGACCGGCCGCACCCCCTATCGTGCGCCGCAAGCGGACGGGGGAGTGGGTCGATGTGACGCAGGCCGTGAGCGTACGGCTGGGTGGTCTCGCCGTGGTCGGGCGCCGCGCCGAGCTGGCCCTCGTGCGCGACGCGGTCGAGGCGGCCGCGCGTGGGTCCGGCGGCGTGCTGTTCCTGGTCGGCGAGGCCGGCATCGGCAAGACCCGGCTGGCGGCCGAGGCGATGCGACTGGCCACCGAGGCCGGTCAGCGGGTGCTGCGGGGCCGGGCCACGACACCGTCCGCGCAGTTCCGGGCGCTGCGCGAGGCGTTCATGTCGGTGCTGCGGCGGTCGGCTCCGCCGGACGACACGCGGCTGATGCCGTACCGTCCCGCGCTCTCCCGGCTCGTGCCGGAATGGCGGCTGGAACGCCCGTCCGGCCCCGACGACTCCCCGGTCGTGCTGGCCGAGGCCGTGCTGCGCCTGCTGGTGTCGCTCGGCGGCCGGAGCGGCTGCGTGGCCGTGCTCGAGGATCTGCAGGACGCGGACGGCGACACCCTCGCGGTGATCGATTACCTGGTCGACAACCTGGAACACGAGCCGGTGCTGATCGTGGCGACGCTCCGGCCGGAGCCGAGCGCCGGCCTCGACCTGCTGCGCGCGGCGAGCCGGCGCCGGGCCGCCGCCGTCCTCGAACTGGCCCGCCTCGGCGACGAGGACGTCATCCGGCTCGCCGCCCAGTGCCTGGACGTGCCGCCCGATCGGGTTCCGGAGCCGGTGCTCAGCCGGCTGCTGGAGGCGGCCGACGGGGTGCCGTTCCACGTCGAGGAGCTGCTCGCCGGGATGGTCGGCGAGGGCGCGCTGATCCCGGAGGGGACGGGCTGGCGGGTTCGCGGACCGTGGCGGTCCCGGGTGCCGCCGACCCTCGGCGCCGCCGTCGCCGCGCGCGCCGAGCGGCTCGGTCCGCCGGGCCGGGCCCTGGTGGAGGCGGCGGCGTTGCTCGGCCGCCGGTTCCCGGCCTCGGTGGCGGGCGCGGTCGCCGGCGTCGCCGGCGAGGAGCTGTCCGCGTGCCTGCGCCGGGCGGCCGACGCCCAGTTGCTGCTGCCCGGCGACGAACCGGACATGTACGTCTTCCGCCACGCGCTGACCGCGGAGGCCCTGAGCGCCGGGCTGACCGCCGCCGACCGGGCGGACCGGTGCCGCCGCGCGGCGCAGGTGATCGAGCGATGGCATCCCGACCTCCCGCTCGGCTGGGGCGACCTGGCCGCCCGGCTCTGGCATCAGGCGGGCGACGGCCGGCGGGCCGCCGAGGTGCTCGGCCTGATCGCCCGCCGGGCCTGGACGCAGGGCGCCGTCTCGACCGCGATCGCGCAGGCCGAGCGCGGTCTGTCCCTGGTGGACCGGGAGCCGGCCGGCGACGCGGCGACGACCGAGCTGCGCGAGGTGCTGCTCGACGCGCTGATCGACGCGGGCGAGATCGAACGCGCGGCCGAGCTCGGCGGCTGGCTGGATCTGCACGCCACGGCCGGGCGCCGGGCGGCGGTGCATCTGCGGCTCGCGCGGGCGGCCGCGGCGGCGGGCCGGTGGGCGGAGGGCTTACACCAGATTGCGATCGTACGAGAACTGGTCGCCCCCGATGCCGGACCGGGAATCACCGCCGAGATCGACGCCGTCCAGGCGTGGCTGACGTTCTGCCACCCCGCCCCCGACCGGATGGCCCGGGCCCAGCGGCTGGCCGAACGCGCGCTGCGCTCGGCCGAGGAGGGCGGGCAGCCGGAGGTCGCGTGCGCCGCCCTCGAGGTGCTGGCCAGCTGCGCCCGGCGGGACGACCTCGCGGCCAGCCGCGCGTTGTGCGACCGGGCCCTGGCCATCGCGGAACGACACGGCATGACGACTTGGCGCATCCGGTTCCTGTTCCATCTCGGCGTGCTCGACGGGATCCACGAGGCGGAGCCGGCCCGGCTGGCGCTGGCCCACGACACCGCGGTCGCGGCCGGCGCCGTGGTCACCGGCCTGGTGATCCAGTGTGAGCTGGCGATGGTGCACCTCAGCCGCGGCGAGTACGAGGCGGCCGAGCGGTGTGCGCGGGCGTCCGAGGAGGCCGCCGCCCGGTTGCGCCTGGCCGAGACCCGGCTGATCGCGCTCGCCCTGCGCGTCTGCGTGGCGGCCCATCGCGGCCGGCGGGACCGGGCCGAGCAGCTGCACGCGAAGTACCGCATTCTCGGCGGCGAGGAGATCGACCACGCGGCCGCGGTCTGGGGTCTCGGCCTCGCCTTCTCCGCGCTGCTGGAGGAGGACCGGGACCGGGCGTGGCTCAACCTGCGGCAGGCGATCGCGAAGGAGGACGACCGGCCGCCGCACTACCTCTCCTTCAACCGGGGGCCGCATCTGCTGCTGGCGACACTGGCCGGGACGGCCGGCCGGGCCGAGCACGACGAGCTGGCCTCCTCGGCGCACGGGCAGGCCCGGTGGAACCGGCAGTTCGTCATGCTGAGCCGGGCCGTCCTCGAGGGACGGGAGGGCCACGCCGCCGCGGCCACGGCGGCGATGGCGGAGTTCGAGATGCTGGCCGCGCCCTACCCGCTGGCTCACCACCTGGGACTCCGGCTGGTCGGCGAGCGGGCCTTCGCCGACGGCTGGGGCACGCCGATGGCCTGGCTGGCCACGGCGGAGACCCATTTCCAGGCGACCGAGGCCGTACGCGTGGCCGCCGCCTGCCGCGGGCTGCTGCGCGAGATGGGGGCGCCGGTACGGCAGCGGCGCCGCGGCTCCGATCGGATCCCGGTCTCGCTCCGGCGGCTCGGGGTCACCGTACGGGAGCATGAGGTTCTGCATCTGGTGGCCGAGCGTCTCGGCAACAAGGAGATCGCCGGCCGGCTGTTCCTGTCGCCGCGCACGGTGGAGAAACACGTGGCCAGCCTGCTGGTGAAGACCGGCCAGGACGATCGGGCGGCCCTCGTGCACTTCGCCGCGCAACTGCGAAATGTGGGTAGTGCCGAGGAGAAACTGGGTTGATCGGGTCGGCCATGGCCGCCGCCGCCTCGACCACACTTCGGAGAAAAGTTCGACTGCGGGGGGCAGTGGACATGACCGAACGATCGACAACATTCCTGGGCGGCGCCGTCGCGACCTTCGCGACGCTGGCCCTGACCGGCGCCGCACCGGCCAGCGCCTGGACGGCGATGAACAGCCCGAGCCCGAGCCGATCCGCCAACAACCTGCGAGGGGTGGCCGAGGTCGGCCCCGACGCCGTGTGGTCGGTGGGCGATTGGCGCGACGACGTGAGCGGCCGGCGGCGCACGCTGACGCAGCACTGGGACGGCGCCGCCTGGCGCACGGTGAACAGCCCGGACGCCCACCTGGGCGACGACACGCTGACGGCGGTGGCGGGCGCGTCGCCGACCGACCTGTGGGCGGCCGGATTCTCGACCGCGGCCGGGGAGACGGACCCGGAGCAGGGCGTTCCGCTGATCCTGCGCGGTGACGGCGTCTCGTGGTCCGTCGAGAGCCTCGACGTGCCGGGCACCTCCGGGTCGCTCGCCGCGATCGCCATGCTCGCGCGGGACGACGGCTGGGCGGTCGGCTCGTACCGGCCGGACCGCGCCACCGCGCCCCGGGGCCTGACCCTGCATTGGGACGGCGACGCGTGGCGCCCGGTCGCGGCGCCGGCCGACGGTTCGCGGCCGGTGCATCTCACCGGGGTGAGCGGCACGAGCGCCGGCGACGTCTGGGCGGTGGGCTACAGCGGTGGGCTCGGCGCCGATGAGCAGCCGGTGGTCGAGCACTGGGACGGGCAGGCCTGGCGGCAGATCAAGCTGGATGTCGCGCCGGGATCACGATCGGCGCTCTTCGGCGTGACGGCCACCGGCGACCAGGTGTGGGCGGTGGGGTACCGGCGCGAGGCGGGCGAGCGGCAGCCGTACGCGCTGCGCTGGTCCGGAAACGGCTGGCAGGAGGTGTTCGGCAGCGCGCCGGGCGACGCCGAGCTGCACAGTGTCGTGGCGCTGGCGACCGGGGTCTGGGCCGTCGGCTACCTCGCCGACCGGGCCGCCGACACGGCCCTGGTGATGTCCTCCGACGGCGCCGTTCTCACCTTGGAACAGCTGCCGCCACCGCCCGCGTCGACCGGAAACGTGGCCGGCACGGCGTTGAGCGCGATCGCGGGCGCCGGTGACCTGTGGGCGGTCGGCTGCCTCGGCCTCAACACCCAGGTGCTCAGGAGAAAGGTAGGGGGCTGACCGGGCCGTTTGGGGGCCGCGCACCCATGTGCGCGGCCGCGCGGGTCGGCAGCGTTCTCGGCAGGAACAACCACCGAGAACGGAGTACCGGAATGAGACTGTCCCGCCTGATCGCCGCCCCGCTGGCGGCCGGCATCCTGATGCTGACCCAGATCGCCGGCGTCGGCCCGGCGCGGGCCGCCACCGGCGACCTCGCCTGCAACTACGACTTCGTCAGCTTCAACGCCTGCCTCGACTTCACGCACACGGGCCTGAACGAGTGGCGCGCCCACGTCGGCCTCGACGCGGCCATGTCGCAGCAGTACGCCCAGGAGATCATCGACCACGGCTCGAACTTCCGCGCGTCGCTCTTCGGCGACGACAACGGCCGGCGGCAGTTCCTCGGCACCCTGACCCTCATGCCGGGCTGGCCGTCCGCCGGTCCGACCGGCCTCGGGGCCGAACTGTCGGCGACCCTGTCGAGCACCACGCTCGACGAGGACCGCAACGACGAGGACGAGATCTTCGCGGAAATCACATACTTCGACTACCACCAGGGCGTCAACGTCCCGCACACGACCGGAATCGTGCACGGCGAGTTCGCCCCGGTCACCGAGGGCGGCGGGGGCGGCTGCATCGTGGTGTGCCCGTAACGACCGCGTGTGGGCTTCGCCCCGGGTCCGCGGGGCGAAGCTTCACGCCGCGGCGATTCCTTTGCCGGTGCCCGGAGGTCTGCCTGTCATGACCCGAGATTCGCAAGACTCCGTCCTGACCCGTGCCTTCGCCAGCACCCGGACCGTGCTGGCCAAGGTCGGACCCGACCAGCTGGATGCCGCGACGCCGTGCGCGTCGTGGAACGTGCGCGCGTTGATCAACCATTTCATCGGCTCGGTCCGCTGGGGCGCGTCGGTCGTCACGGGCGGGGAGATCGCCGACCAGGACTACGCGGCCGGCGACTTCCTGGCCGCCTATGACGACAGCACCGAAGTGGCACTGGCCGCCTTCGGTTCCCCGGGCGTCCTGGCGAAGACGTTCCCGCTGCCGTTCGGCGAGTTCTCCGGCGCGGGCGTGCTGGCGATGGTCGCCCGGGACCAGTTCACCCACGGATGGGATCTCGCCCGCGCGATCGGCTACCACACCGATCTGGACCCCGGGCTCGCCGAGGAGCTGCTCGTGCAGGCCCGGGTCGAGATCCTCGACGCCTACCGCGGGCCCGACGGCGTGGCCATCTTCGGACCCGAGGTCGAGGCGCCCGCCGGCGCGGGCCCGGCCGACCGGCTGGCCGCCTTCCTCGGCCGCTCCTAGCGGATCAGGCGTCCGGCGGCCGGGCGTCCAGGGCGTTGGCCCGGCCGGTGAGGTACCGCCGCTCGGGGAGGCTGGCGGTGCGGCGCGCGGCCTGCCGATAGTCGGCGGCGGCGCCGGCCGGGTCGCCGGCGAGCTGCCTCAGGTGCGCCCGGGTGGTCAGGAGCCGGTGGTTGTGCCGCATCCGCTCGTCCGACTCCAGCGCGGCGACCAGCGCCAGCCCGGCCCCGGGACCGTGCACCATCGCGGTGGCCACGGCCCGGTTCAGGGTCGTCATCGGGTTCGGCGCGACCCGGTCCAGCAGCTCGTAGAGTCCGAGGATCTGCGGCCAGTCGGTGTCGTCCATCGTGGGCGCCTCGTCGTGCACGGCCGCGATCGCCGCCTGGAGTTGGTAGGGGCCGGGCGTGCCGCGGGGGAGGGCCTCGGAGACCAGGGCGACGCCCTCGGCGATCAAGGACCCGATCCATCGCGTACGGTCCTGCTCGTCCAGCGGGATCAGGGCGCCGTCGGTTCCGGTGCGTGCCGGGCGCCGCGCGTCGGTGAGCAGCATCAGGGCCAGCAGGCCGGACGTCTCGGCGTCCGCGGGCAGCAGCCGGCACAGCAAGCGGGTCAGGCGGATGGCCTCGCCGGACAGCCCCGGCGCGGTCAGGTCCTCGCCCGAGGACGCGGTGTAGCCCTCGCTGAAGATCAGGTAGAGGACGTGCTGCACCGCCCGCAGCCGCTCACGGCCCTCGCCGTCCGGCAGCTCGAACGCGATGCCGCCGGCCTTGATCGCCGCCTTCGCCCGGCTGATGCGCTGCGCCATCGTCGCCTCGGGCACGAGGAAGGCGGCGGCGATCTGGGCCGTCGTCAGGCCGCCCACGGCCCGCAGGGTCAGCGCGATCTGACTGGGCACCGACAGCGCCGGGTGGCAGCACAGGAACAGCAGCTTCAGCGAGTCGTCCCGGTCGGCCGCCGCCCGGTCCGCGTCGGCCGGGCCGGCGAGCAGCTCGGACTGCGGCGTGCCGGCGAAGACCGCGTCCTCGCGCAGGCGGCGCGAGTCCTCGTTGCGCATCTCGTCGATCATCACGCGGGACGCGACGGTCAGCAGCCAGCCGCGCGGATTGTCGGGGATCCCGTCCCGCGGCCAGCGCCGGGCGGCCCGGAACAACGCCTCCTGGGTGGCGTCCTCGCCGGCGTCGAACCGGCCATAGCGGCGGGTGAGCGCGCCGAGGACCTGCGGCGCCAGCTCGCGCAGCAGGTCCTCGATCGGCTCGCCGGGCGTCACACGTCGTTCGCGGACTCGTGCAGGATCGGCCAGACCTCGGTCGGGTGCTGGTCCGCCCACGGCATCAGCGCGGCGAGCTCGTACGCGCGCTGCTCGCTCTCGACGTCGACCAGGTAGAAGGAGGCCATGTACTCCTTCGTCTCGAGATAGGGGCCGTCGCTGACCACCGGGGCGCCGTCCTTGCGGGTGACCAGCTTCGCCATGGCGACGTCGGCCAGCCCGTACCCGCCGAGCAGCTCCCCGGTCGCCGTGTACTTCTTGTTGTAGGCGTCCTGCTTGGCGATCTCGGCGGCCCAGTCGTCGGCCGCGAGCGCCGACCACTTCTCCTGGTTGCCGTAGATCATCAGAAGGTATTTCACCGCGGGTTCCTCTCCTCGGCTCTCATCAAGCATCCTCACCGAGCAGACGAAGCCGCACCGGCCGTCTCGACATGTCGAGGACCGCGGCCCGGCTTCGTCGTCCCTTCGGAAGCAACCGTTCGAGTATCCGGAGGACCACCATGTTCACGTCGTTCCTGGCCCGCCGTCCCGTCTGGCAGGTCAACTGGCTGGCCGCCCTGGCCGCCTGCGTCGCCGTCGAGGCGTGGGGACTGGCGGCCCGCGCGGCCGGGGTGCCGATGCGGGCGGCCGGCCTCGGCTCACACCACGCCACCCCGATCACCGTCGGCATGTTCGCGATGGGCACGCTGGTCGTCACGTTCTGGTTCACGTTCGCCGTCGTGCTGATCGCCCGGTTCGCGGCCAACCCCCGGCGGGCGTACCTGCGCACGGCGCTGCCGCTGCTCGTCCTGTCGCTCGCGGTGCCGCTCACGGCGGCGGACACGGCGGTCTCGACGGGGATCACCCTCGCCGCCGCCCACCTGATCGCCGGCGCGATCATCATCCCGGCGGTCGCGCGGCGTTTGCCTCAGGAATCGCGGCGCGGCAATCACCTCGTACGCGTCAATAGTCCTTCTTGATCACGAAGAAGGAGCCGCGGATCGTGCCCGCCAGCTTCGACTTCTGCCGTGCGAACTTGAACGACCCGAGTTCGGCGGGAACCTCCATCCCCTCGGCGAGCTTGAACCCGACCGCCCGTTTGCCGCCGTCGTCGACGGTGTACATCACGTTGATCGACAGGCCGCTCTCGTAGAAGACGTAGGCCATCCGGATGTTCTCGACCTGGAACGCGGTCGCCTCGAGCGGGGGAGAGGCGATGACGATGCCGCGTTCCTCGTCGAGGATCCGGCTCACCCAGTCGACGGCCGACCGGGCCTCGCTCGCCGGCTCGACCGTGAAGACGTGGCCGTACTTGTTCTTGAAGTACCGGGCCTCGTTCGCCCGCAGCCCCGCCAGCGCGCCGGCGACGGGTGACGACTCGAGTCCGACGGTCGACACCGTCTCGAAGTCCACGGCATAGGACATGGCGGTTCCTCCGGTCAGCAGATCGTCAACCTGCAGTATTCGACATTTCCGCGGGTCGCACCGGGGGATAGCCTCGTGTCGTGGCCCCTACCCGAACCGGGCTCCTCGTCGTCGCGGCCGCCTTCGCCGTCATCGGCGGCTGCATGGGCGTCGGCAGCCTGACCATGGTCGTGCCCGACTGGCGGGCGGCGCACGGCGGCGGCACCACTGGAACGATCACGCTCACCGAACCGGGCTCCTGCGACCGGTGGCAGCCACCCCGGCAGCGCTGCGGCTGGTTCGGCGACTTCGTGAGCGACGACGGCAAGGACGTGCGCCGAGGAGTCGACCTGGCCGGCGGCCTGCCGGACGGCGCGGCGATCGGCGACACGATGCCGGCCCGCGACACCGGCAGCCGGACCGCCGTCTACCTGCTGACGGACAAGTCGACCTGGAAGAACTCCGCCGGCTTCGCCGCCCTCGGCCTCGGCGCCTGCCTTCTCGGCGTCCTCGTCCTCCAGCCCTGGAGATGGTTCCGCCGCCGCCGGTCCGTCTCATGAGCGAGCATGCCGAACCTCGCCACCACCTGCTCGGCCTGATCAACGGGTTCCGGATCGCGCAGGCCCTGCACGTCGCGGCCGTGCTGCGGCTGTCGGACCACCTCGCGGAGGGTCCTCGCACGGCCGACGACCTGGCCGCGGCGACCGGCTGCGACCCACGCTCGCTGCGCCGGTTGCTGCGCGCGCTCGCCTCGGCCGGTGTCTACGCCGAGGCGCCGGACGGGCGCTTCAGCTCCACCGCGCTCGGTGCGGGGTTGCGGGGCGGCGCCGAGGGCCTGGGCGATTGGGCCGCGTTCGTCGGCGCCTCGTCGATGTGGAGCGCCTGGGGCGCGCTCGAGCACAGCGTCCGTACCGGCGAGAACGCTTTCGCGTCCGTGCACGGCGAGTCCGTGTGGGAGTACCGCGCCCGCCATCCCGCCGTCGGCGCCGACTTCGACGCGGCCATGGCCGCTCTGTCCCGCCACGTCGCCGACGCCGTTCTCGAGGCGTACGACTTCGCCGCGTTCGGCATCGTCGCCGATATCGGCGGCGGTAACGGCGCCCTGCTCGCGACCGTGCTGGGCCGCCATCCGCACCTGCACGGACATCTGCTCGACCAGGCCCACGTCGTCGGCGCCGCGCCGGCCGTGCTCGCGGCGGCCGGCGTGGCCGACCGCTGCGAGATCCATGCCGGCGATCTCTTCACGGCGGTGCCGGCCGGCGCCGACGCCTACCTGCTGAAGTCGATCCTGCACGACTGGCCCGATGAGGCCGCCGTGGCCATCGCCCGCACCTGCCGCCGCGCGATGCGGCCCGGTTCGGTGATGCTGGTGCTGGAACGGGTGCTCACCGGGCCGCCGCATTCGCCCGCGGGCCTGCCGGCGGCGTTCTCCGATCTCAACATGCTCGTCGGGCCCGGCGGCCAGGAACGAACGCGGGCCGAGTACGAGAACCTGCTCCGCGCGGCCGGCCTGCGGGTCACCCGCGTCGTCCCCACCGGCACGGAGTTCTCGGTCATCGAGGCGGCGCCGATCCCGTAGAAAATTATCCGCAGGAGCTGTCGATAACGCCGTGCCCGATCGTCGTCAGGGTGGAAGCGGCCGATCGGCGGCCACCCGACATGAGGGAGACCATCATGCGTTACCTGTTGCTGATCTACAGCGAGGAAACCACCGCCGCGCCCGATCCGGCCGAGGCCGAGACGGTGATGAACGAGTACTGGGCGTACAGCAACGCGATCAACGAGGCCGGGGTCAGCTCGGGCGGCGAGGCCCTGCAGGACAGCAAGACGGCCACCACCGTACGGGTCAAGGACGGCGAGCGGGTGGTGACCGACGGGCCGTTCGCCGAGACGCGCGAGGTTCTCGGCGGCTACTACCTGATCGACGTGCCCGACCTGGACGCGGCGATCGACTGGGCGGCGAAGTGCCCGGGCTCGAAATACGGATCGGTCGAGGTGCGGCCGATCATGGAGTTCTCCTGATCGCGGAGGTCACCGATGGGTACGGCGGCCGACTCGGTCGAGGCGGTCTTCCGCGAGGAGTGGGGGCGCCTGCTGGCCGCGCTCGTGCGTTCTCTCGGCGACCTCGACCTGGCCGAGGAGGTCGCCGCCGACGCCCTCGCCACCGCGTTGCAGCGGTGGCCGCGTGACGGGGTGCCCAACCGCCCGGCGGCGTGGCTGCTGACCACGGCCCGCCACCGGGCGGTCGACCTGCTGCGGCGTGACCGGGTGCTGGCGGCGAAGCTGGCCCTGCTGCAGGTGGAGGCGGACCGGTACGAGCCGCCACCGCCGGAGCCCGCCGATCCGGACGACGTGCCGGACGAGCGACTGCACCTCTTCTTCACCTGCTGCCACCCGTCGCTGGCGCTCGAGGCGCAGACCGCGCTGACCTTGAACTGCCTCGGCGGTCTCACCACGCCCGAGGTCGCCCGCGCGTTCCTCACCCCGAACGCCACGATGGCCCAGCGGCTGGTGCGGGCGAAGCGCAAGATCCGCGAGGCCCGGATCCCCTTCCGCGTGCCGCGAGCCCATGAGCTTCCGGTACGCCTCCCGGCGGTGCTCCGGGTGATTTATCTGATCTTCACCGAGGGGTATGCCGCGACCGGTGGCCCCGCCTTGACCCGTCCCGAGCTGGCCGACGAGGCGGTGCGGCTGGCCCGGATCCTGCACCGCCTGATGCCCGAGCAGCGGGAGGTGGCCGGCCTGCTGGCGCTCATGCTGCTCATCGACGCCCGCCGCGACGCGCGGGTGGACGAGCGCGGCGAGCTGGTGCTGCTCGACGACCAGGACCGCTCCCGCTGGGACGCCGGCAAGATCGAGGAGGGGCGCCGGCTCGTGGTCCAGGCGCTGACCGGGGGCCCGCCCGGCCCGTACGCGCTGCAGGCCGCCATCGCCGCGGTGCACGACGAGGCGGCGACGGTCGCGACCACCGACTGGCCGCAGATCGTCGCGCTGTACGACGTACTCCGTACGGTGTCGCCCTCGCCCTTGATCGACCTCAACCGGGCGGTGGCGGTCGCCATGGTCGACGGCCCCGCGGCCGGGCTCGCGCTGCTGGACGCCCTGGCGGCGGACCGGCGGCTGGCCGGCTATCACCTGCTCCCGGCGGCCCGCGCCGACCTGCTGCGGCGCCTGGGCCGCACCACGGAGGCCGCGGAGGCGTACCGGCAAGCGCTTGATCTTGTCGGCAATGGGCCGGAGCGAGCGTTCCTCGAGCGCCGCCTGCGTTTTTGCTCAGGTCGCGGGTTGTAGAGCCGACTCAGATTCGGCAGCAGCATCCCCCGTCTGGTCAGGAGATCGTCGTGGCTGAGCTTCCTCGCCTCGGTACGCCCATGTTCATGGTGCACACCGAGGACACCAACTATCGTTCCCGGCTCGAGGCCGTCGAGGGTGACATGCTGAGCCTCGCCGCGCCGCTGGAGACCGAGGGCCCCGAGGCGCCACGGCCGGGCCAGACGGTCGACATCTTCTGGGCGCAGCCCCGGGCCCGGGTCATCCTGCCCTGCCGGCTGGTCGAGATCACCGACAGCGCGCCGTACCGCTGGACCCTCAAGCCCATCGGCCCGCCGCAACCGAGCAACCGGCGAGAGTTCGTACGGGGTGGTGGCGGCCCCGCCGTGCAGCTCGGCCCCGAGCCCGAGGAGACGCCGCTGCTCGGGCGGCTGCTCGACATCAGCGAGGGCGGCCTGCGCTGCCTGGTGCTCGAGAAGCCGGTGCTCAAGGTGGGCGACCCGATGGCGGCCGCCCTGCGCCTGGACACCGGCGACGTCGAGGTCGTCGGCACCGTGCACACCGTGCGCGAGGCGTACGGCGAGCCCGGCTACGAGGTGATCCTCATCTTCCGCTCCGACGAGACGACCGCCCAGCTGATCCGCCAGCACGTCTTCACGTGGGAGATCACCGAGCGCCAGCGCGAGGCCTCCTGATCCGGCCCTACTCGACGGCCTCCGCCTCGTTGACCTCCTCGTTGACCTCCTCATTGACCGGCGACGAGGTGTACAGCTCGACCTCCCAGTGCTCGGCCAGCACCTCTTCCTCGTCGTCGGCCTCGAGGTAGCTGCGGACCCGGACCCCGAGGCCGAGCCGGTTCGCGGCCCGCAGGTGCTCGGTCACGTCCTCGATGCTGGTCAGGTAGTGGGTGGCGATCAGGTCGGGCTGCTCGGCGGTCTCTTCGACATCAGTCACGGCACCAGGGTAGGTGGCGGCCCGCTAGCAGTTGGTGACGGAGCCGGTCTTGCCCCACGAGCAGGTGTCGATCGTCGTGGCCTTGGTGTTCTTCAGCCAAGCCGTGTCCCCGTCGTTGTTCCAGATGTAGTTCCCGGAACCCCAGTGCTTGTTCAGGGCTGCGTCGGCGCCCTTTCCGGTGTGGACGTACAGGGACGCCTTCGCCGGCAGCGCGGTGGCCTTGAACGTATAAATGTGGTTCGCCTTGTCCCGAACCGTCCAGCCGCCCAGCTGAATGGTCGCCGACGTGTTGTTGGTCAGCCGGAAGTACTCGGCGTTCAGGCTGGTGTTGCTGCGGTTGTCGGTGCCCGGCGAGTTGTAGTAGAACCGGGTGAACGTCACCGCCGGAGTCGCCGCCTCGGCCGTAGCCGCGACACCGATTCCGGCGGTCGTCGCCGCGATGACCGTGAGGCCGAAAAGAATACGTTTCACCTTCACTTGCGGACCTCCGTGGTCGGGTCTGTGCTCGACCACTTAACGACACCTCCGCGACCGGCGATGTCCGCCGATCGTCCAGTTTCGATCAGCCGTTCCGATCCCACCTTCCAGGGAGGTCAGCGGTCATGGCCGAGGTCATCGCCGGCTTCACGATTCCCGAGACGGCGGCGGTCGCCGAGGCGACCGGCCGGGTCCGCGACACCACCGTCCCCGTCATCTACCACCATTCCCGGCGGGTCTTCTTCTTCGGCCTGATGCACGCGCACCGGCTCGGCTGGAACCCGGACCCGGAACTGCTCTACTTGGCCGCCATCTTCCACGACACCGGTCTCCGGACCGCCTTTTCCGACACCGTCCAGCGCTTCGAACTCGACAGCGCCGACCACGCCCGCAAATTCCTGCTCGACCACGATTTCCCGGCGACCGCGGCCGAGACGGTCTGGACGGCGATCGCCCTGCACACGACGCCCGGCGTCCCCGCCCGGATGGCCCCGGAAATCGCGGCCACGTATTTCGGCGTCCTGACCGACGTGGTCGGTTTCGGCCGGGACGACCTGGAACAGGACCGGGTCGCGGAAATCCTCGCCGCCCATCCCCGAGACAATTTCAAGAGCAATTTCCTGAGCGCGTACGTCGACGGCCTGAAGGATCGCCCCGAAACCACGATCGGCACCGTGAATGCCGACGTCCTCGAGCATTTCGTTCCGGGTTTCCAGCGCACAACTACGGTCGAACGCATCCTCGGCTCGTCCTGGCCGACCTGACCCCGGCGCGCTTGCCGACCTGTCCGGAGTGACGGCCGAGGCCGTGGACGTCGTGGACCGCGCCTGGGACTCGAGCCGGACGTTGCCGTTGCCGCCAAGCTGACCGTAACGCGACTGGGTGTGTCCGTGCGGTAATCCCATCGGCGTTCGGGCTCGTCACCGGCGGGACGGCACAGGCACCCGGCGCGCGTCTACGAGGATGACAGCGGCGGGTTGCCGGCGTACCGCGTCGATGCGGTGGAGAAGCCGGTGCCATCGTTCCCGTCGGCGCGGGTCGAGGTGGTGCCCGAGGTGATTCGCGAGCATCCGGTGCCGACTCCGGTCACCGACGAGCTCGCGGCCGGTGGGGACTTGGATCTGCCCTCTCTTGACGGAGTAGCCATCGAAGCGCTTCGATGGCCATGCTGGCGTGCCCGTGGCGACTCCCTTCGCCGGGCTCGGGCCGGAGACACCGCCGGTTCCAGCGCTCGAGACCGTCCGAGAGGAAGTTCCATGAGTTCGACAGTCAGGAGGGCCGGGCTCGCGTTCCTTGCCGCCGCCCTGGCCTTCGCCGGAGCCGTGTACGGCGTGACGAGACCGGCATCGGCCGACGTCGCGGCCCAGCTGACCGCTCCTCAGCTGGTGGCCGACATGGGCGCCGGCTGGAATCTGGGCAACCAGCTCGAAGCCAACTCCAACGGAATCCCCAGCGAGACGGCGTGGGGCAACCCGGTCATCACGCAGGCCCTCATCGATCGGGTGAAGGCGTCGGGCTTCAAGACGATCCGCATCCCGGTCTCCTATTTGGGCAACATCGGGGCCGGCCCGAACTACACGGTCAATGCCGCGTGGCTGACCAGAATCGCGGAAGTGGTCAATTACGCGTACAACCAAGGTCTCTATGTCCTGATCAACATGCACGGTGACGGATACAAGTCCGTCACCGGCTCCTGGCTGATCTGCGACTCGTCCGACCAGACGACGATCAAGGACCGGTACCAGAAGGTCTGGCAGCAGATCGCGACGAAGTTCCAGAGCTACAACGAGCACCTGATCCTCGAGTCCATGAACGAGGAGTTCGACGGGCAGTACGGCAATCCGACCTCGGCCTGCTATTCGAACATCAACGCCTACAACCAGATTTTCGTGGACACGGTCCGGCGGACCGGCGGCACCAACGCGTCGCGGTGGCTGCTCGTCCCCGGCTGGAACACCAACATCGAGTACACCGCGGGCAACTACGGCTTCGTGCTGCCCACCGACCAGTATCGGTCCAGCTCCATCCCCAGCGGCGAGCAGCGGATCATGATCTCCGTGCACTATTACGACCCGTGGGATTTCACGGGCCAGGAGGACGGCAACATCACGCAATGGGGATCGGCCGCCACCAATCCGGCGAAGAAGTCGACCTGGGGACAGGAAGACTACATGGACACCATGCTGAAGAAGATGTACGACGCTTTCGTCGTACGCGGATATCCGGTGTTCGTGGGTGAGTACGGCGCTATCGACAAGACGTCGTTCGACTCGGCGAACAACACGTATCGCACGAACTTCGCGCGCGCCCTGGTGTCCACCGCCAAGAAGTACGGCGCCGCCACCGCGTACTGGGACAACGGCTACAACGGCCAGTACGGGTTCGGCCTGTTCAACCGCAGCTCCGCGACGGTGACCCAGCAGGGCATCATCAGCGCCATCGTCACGGCCGCCGGGGGAAGCCAGCCGACCACCCCGCCGACGACGCCGCCCACGACGCCGCCGACGACCAGGCCCACCACGCCACCGCCGACCACGCCACCGCCGACCACCCCCGGCGGCACCGGCGCCTGCAAGGTCAGTAACGCGGTCAACGCGTGGAACACCGGGCTGACCAACAACATCACCATCACCAACACCGGCACGGCCGCCATCAACGGCTGGACGCTGACCTTCACCCTGGCCGCCGGGCAGACGATCGTCTCCGGCTGGAGCGCCACCTACTCGCCGGCCAGCGGCACGGTGACCGCCACCAACGCCAGTTACAACGGCTCGCTGCCGGCGGGAGGCTCGGCCACCATCGGCTATCAGGCCAACCACACCGGCAACGCCGCCGCCCCCACCGGCTTCAAGCTCAACGGCGCCACCTGCGGCTGACCCCACCACGACGGGCCGGCGCCGATAAGAGGCGCCGGCCCGATCAGTCCCCGGCGCCCCGGAGAGGCGCCGGCCCGGTCAGTCCCGGAGCCGGCCCAGCGGCGATCGGTCGCCGACGGACCACCGGTGGCCGAAGGGATCGGTGAAACCGCCCTGACGGTGCGTGCCCCAGGGCGTCTGGTGATCCTCGATGGCCGACCCCGCTGTGGCGCCGGCCGCGACGGCGCGCTCGATGACGCGGTCGGGGTCGTCGGCGAACATCTCGATCCGGGTGCTGGTGACGCCCGCCTGACCGGGACTGGTCTCGGCGGGATTGTCCGGGTTGACCTCATGCAGGAAGAACGGGGCGCCGGCGATTTCGAGGCCGGCCACGCCACCGAGGTTCCACAGCTCGGAGGCGCCCAATGCCGTTTTGTACCAGGAGATCGCGGCGTCGGCGTCCGGAACGATGAGCATCACCGAGATCACATTCGGAACCTCTGTCATGCCTCACAGCATGCCGGAAAACACGGCCTATCGGTCCCGCAGCGTCGCGATCACGGTTTCGATCCGGCGCGTACGCGTCTCGGCCTTCTTCGCGCTCTCGACGGCGCGCACATGTTGCCGCCTCTGGCTGTCGGTCAGCCGATCGAAGGCGGCCCGAGCGTCCGGGTCGGCATCCAGCGCCCGGGCCAGGTCGGCCGGCTCGACCACGACCCGCGGCTCGGCGTCCACCTCGATCTCGACCTCGACCTCGTCGCCGATCTCGGCCCCCGCCGCCTGCCGGTTGGCGTGGCTCAGGCCGAGCAGATGGCGTCCACGCATGATCGCGACCCGGCTCTTCCAGGAATGCCCGTTGATCGTGATCGTCACCGGCGGCCGCCCGCCGCCGCCGAGCGCCGCCACCACGTCGGCCGGAATCTCCAGTCCGCGCATCGGCTCCGGCGGCTCCACCTGTGCTCGAAACTTCAGTGTCACGACTCTCTCCCCGCGATTCCGGTTACCCCGTCACCGCTATGACGGGCGCCGCCATGAAAGTGTGACCGGCGGGCCGGCCGCGAACCGTCCCGGCCTGGTGACCTCGATCGTGCTCGAGGACCCACCGCTGTTCTCGGCCGAGTTTCCCCGGATCCGCACCCTTGACGATGTCCATAGGCTCGACGCGTGCCCCCGTCGTTCTTCCGATCGACCAAATTTCATGCCGTGGCCGCCACCGGCTTCGGCATCCTCACCGTCGTCGAAGGGCTGGCGATCGCGCTCGGTCACGCGGGCTTTGCCGTCGTCTGGCGCGCCTTCTTCCTCGTGGTGTTCGGCGCCCTGGCCGTTCTCTCCGCCCGCCGGTGGCGCAGCGCCCGCATAGCGGACGACGCACGACTTCGCGAAGCCGGGCGAATCGTCACTGACGAACGCGGATGATCGTCTTCCCCTTGATCCGCTCGGTCGGGTTGAGGGCGTCGACGGCATCGTCGAGTGTGGCGACCTTGCCGATGTTCGTGCGCAACCGCCCGTCACGCACCCGCGCGACGATCTCACCGAGCTGGGCACGATCGGCCTCGACGACGAAGTCGACCGCCAGGCCGTCCGCGGGCCGGGCCTCGGGCGGACCGACGACGGACACCAGCGTTCCGCCGGGGCGAACCAGACGCGCGGACCGTTTCTGGATGTCGCCGCCGATGACGTCGAACACCAGGTCGATCCCGCCGACATCCTCCAGGGCGTCGTTGTCGAGGTCGACGAACTCCTGCGCGCCGAAGTCGAGCGTCTTCCGGCGGTCGGCCGCACGTCCGGTGCCGATCACGTACCCGCCGAACTCGCGCGCGAGCTGCGTCACCATGGTCCCGACCGCGCCGGCCGCGCCGTGCACGAGCACGCTCTGACCCGTACGAAGGTGGCCGTGGTCGAACAAGCCCTGCCACGCGGTAAGCCCGGATATCGGCAGGCTCGCGCCCACCGTGAAGTCGACGTCGCCCGGCAGGGGCGCGAGGTTGCGCGCCTCGACCGCCACATACTCCGCCAGGGTGCCGTCGCGGTGCCAGTCGGTGAGGCCGAACACCCGCTGCCCCACCGACAGCCCCGTCGTGCCGTAGCCGAGGGAGCTGACCACGCCGGCCACCTCGTGCCCCGGGATCGACGGCGCTCGGTCACGGTCGCGCCGATCGGTCCAGGTCGAGGGCCACGACAGCTCGGTCGGGACGTATCCCGACGCATGGACCTCGACGATGACGTCGTTTATCGCGGCCGGCGGCTCGGGCCGCTCCACCAGCGTCAGCCCGGCCGTTCCCGCGGCCTGGTCCGTCGCCACGATCGCCCTCATGATGTGTCTCCTCGGTCGTTGGGCCCGCTACGACAGCTTGGTCGAACGATTCACCCCAGCTGTACGTGATTTTCGATGTGAGCGGGAAACGGGTGGCCGGACTGGACGGCCTGCGCGGCCTCTGTGCCCTGTATGTGCTGTTGTTCCACTGTTGGGCGTACACGTTCCTGGGCTTTCCCCGTTATCGCGGCCCGGTGTGGCTGAGCTGGCTCGGATTCGGCCGCCTCGCCGTGGTGATGTTCCTGATCCTGTCCGGGTTCTCGCTGGCGATGGCGGCCGCACGGAACGGCTGGAGCCTGGGCAGCCTGGGCCGATACGCCCGGCGACGGGCATGGCGAATTCTTCCGGCGTATTGGGCCGCCCTGGTCTTCAGCCTGGTCATCGCCTGGACAATCGTGCGCCAGCCCCACTCGGCGGAGCCTACCTCCGGGTCCGTGGTGGTCTATACGCTGCTGCTGCAGGACCTGTTCAAGGCGCCGACTCCGAACGGCGCCTTCTGGTCGATCAGCGTCGAGGCGCTGCTGTACGCCCTGCTCCCGCTGCTCGTGCTGCTGTGCCGGCGGATCGGCCCGGCGGCGATGCTGGCCGTCGTCACGGCGCCGGTGGTCGTCGTCGGGTTCGCCGTCTTCCACGGGTCGCCGCCGCAGGGCGAGAACTGGCTGGCCCCGCACCTCGTGCCGGTGTTCGCGGCCGGCGTCGTGGCGGCCGGCGTGGCCGCGGCCGGCGACCGCTCCCGCCGGGTGCCCTGGGCCCTGCTGTCGGTGCTGGCCGCGGTCCCGGTCGGGGTCCTGGTCCTGCATCAGGGCTCGCGCTGGATGGTCCACCACTACTACTGGGTCGACCTGGCGGTCGCCCCCGCGATGACCCTGCTCCTGCTCGCCGTCGTGAGCGGCCGGCCCGCCGCGCTGATCCGGCTGCTCGACTCGCGGCCCCTGAAGCGGCTGGGATCGTTCTCCTACAGCCTGTACCTGATCCACCTGCCGATCGTGGTCGTGGTCACCCTGAAGCTGGTCATCCCGCATCTCGGCCGCGGGCTCACCTCGTTCGCGACCACGACCCTGCTCGCGGGCGGCCTTTCGCTGGCCGGCGCCTGGATCTTCGCCAAGTTGTTCGAGGCGCCGTTCCAGCGGCACCGCTCGTGGGCCGAGCTCAAGAACGCCTGGGCGGTCAGCGATGATCGCGGCCGGCCGCCCATGAGCAGTCCCGCGCCGCCGGTGCTGGTCGACGCTGCGCCGCCGTCAAACCCGCTTGGCGGTGTGTAACCAGGCGCCGAACGCGGCGACCGCTTCGATCACCTGGCTGTAGCGCAGGGAGTAGAACAGGTCGAAGCTGTGCTGGCCGCCCGGCAGTTCGGCGTACACGACGGGCCGGGTGCTGACTTCGCGCAGCCCGGCGACCAACGCGCGGGTGTCCTCCACCAGCGTCGAACTGTCCTTGTCACCGTGCAGGAACATCAACGGTGGCGCGTCGCGGAGCCGATCCAGCGGGGACGAACCCGGCCCGCCGGCCCGGCCGTAGTACCCGTAGAAGCCGATCGCGGCGGCGACCGAGGTGTCCGCGCCCTCGAACCCCGGTTGGAAGGCCGGATCATTCACGGTCAATGCGGTCATGGCGGCCAGGTGGCCACCGGCCGAACTGCCGGACACGATGACCGTACGGGAATCGCCGCCGTATTCCGCCGCGTTGGCTCGCACCCAGGCGATCACCCGTTTCGCGTCGACGTGGGCGTCGGGGAAGTGGTGCGCCGGCTCGAGCCGGTAGTTGGCGCTCACGCACACCCACCCCCGCGCGGCGAGCTGGTTGAGCAGGGCGCGGCCCTCCCAGCGCTTGTGCCCGACCCGGAAGCCGCCCCCGTGGAAGTACACCAGGATCGGGCCGCCGGTGGGACGGTCCCGGCGGTGGTAGACGTCGAGCAGGTTGCGCTTGCCGGCGTCCCCGTACGCGATGTTGCCGACCCGGACCACGTCCCGGCGTCGCACGGCGAACGGGGCCAGCAGGATGTGCGCCCACGACCGGCGCGCCGATGGCAGCTCGATACCGGCGTCGCCGGCCAGCGCGCTCCGCAGCACCGCACCGGTCCCGAGCGCCCGCCGGATCAGGACGGCGAGGCCGGCCGCGGTGAGGACCGCGACGGCGAACGCGATCAGGCCGACCGGCGAGGAGAGGTCACCTTCGCTGAACGCGAGAATGCTGTCCGCGGCGAGCGCGTAGAGGGCGAGGAACGGCAGCTCGTTGATCAGGAAGGTGACCCAGAACCCCCAGTAGCCCTGCCTCGTGTGATCGGGCCGCGGCCCGATCACGGCGGTGGCGGTGCAGAACGCCAGGAGCGCTACGGAGAAGACGTATCCGATCGGCACGTTGTCCATCCTTACCGGTGGTTGCGGAGGCCGGGCAGGCCGATGATCAGGGCGGCGCCGACGGTGAGGTGCATGGCGAGCAGCACCAGCCGGCTGCTCGTGCCGGCGCCACTGCCCAGCGGCCCGGCCAACGAGAAAATCAGAACGATCGAAGCGATGATCCGGTACGTCCGGACGGGGCGGCCGGCGGTGCGCTCCAACAGCGTGAGAAGGCCCCAGGCGGCCAGCGCCGCGACCAGCGAGGTGAGCGCGACCGCGGCGGCGCCGATGTGCTGGGTCGTGCCGCCCTGACGGACGGCGAGGTCGACGCCGGCCCACGGGCCGCCGACCGTCCACAGCAGCAGCGCGCCGGCCGCCGCGGCGACGACGGTGATCGTACGGCCGATGGTGGTTGAAGTGGTGTGCCGGATGTCGTTGGTCATGCCGGAGAGCATCGCGGTCCCGGCCGGCGCACCACATCGGACCGCGAGCGCCGCCGGGACCCTCCTTGGCGAGGCCGGCCACCAACTTTGGATGGTGTCGGCGTCCGGCGCCGTCCGGCTAGCCTCGCCGGGTGAACAGCCATTTGCGTCCCACCGCCGCGGTGATCCTCGGCATCGCCGGGGCGCTGACCGCGGCGACGCTCCTGGGCTGGTGGAGTGGCCGCCCGCCCGGTCCGCTGCTGGCCCTCGACGTCGCGGCGGGCGTGCTCAGCTGGGTGTTGGCGCCGTTGACGCTGTGGCGGCCGGTCGCCGCCACGGCGGTGCTGACCGTGCTGGCCGCGTTGTCGCCGGCCGCCACTCCCGCGGCCACGATCGGCGCGCTGCAGGTGGCCCGGCGCCGGCGCTTCCCGGTCGCGGCGGCGGTGGCGGTGGC
This sequence comes from Actinoplanes sp. NPDC051537, assembly GCF_055586105.1. NCBI lineage: Bacteria > Bacillati > Actinomycetota > Actinomycetes > Micromonosporales > Micromonosporaceae > Actinoplanes > Actinoplanes sp. NPDC051537. The sequence continues at coordinate 14,595 of NZ_JBVJIU010000018.1, read as the reverse complement.
CGGTATCGCCGCGCACGCGATCCAAGGCCTTTGGCGGGCCAACGGCGGCTTGTCGTACGGCTGGTGGCTGGCATTGGTCACGATCGGCTACGGCGCGCTGCTCGGGTGGGGCGCGTGGGCGCAGGCCCGGGAGTCGCTGATCCGCTCCCTGCACGAGCGGGCCCGGCGCGCCGAGGCGGAACAGGGCCGCCGGGTGGCCGAAGCGCGGATGCTGGAACGTCGCAAGATCGCTCGGGAGATGCACGACGTCCTCGCGCACCGGTTGTCGCTGGTGGCCACGTTCGCCGGTGCGATGGAGTACCGGCCCGACTCGTCGCCCGAGCGGCTGGCCCGGGCCGCCGGAGTCGTCCGCGACGGCGTGCACCAGGCGCTCGACGAGCTGCGCGAAGTGATCTCGCTGCTGCGTGACGACAACCCGGCGGAGGGCGAGGGCAGCCGCCCCCAGCCGGTTCTCGCCGACGTCCCGCGCCTGGTCGAGGAGTGCCGTGACGCCGGCGCCGAGGTGGTGCTGCGCGAGGCGGTGGACGAGCCGGCCGCGGCGCCGCCGGCGCTGGCCCGCACGGCGTACCGGGTGATCCAGGAGGGCCTGACCAACGCCCGCAAACACGCCGCCGGCCAGCCGGTCCAGGTCGCATTGCGCGGCGGATCCGGCACCGGCCTGGAGATCGACGTCCGCAACCCGCTGGCGCCGCACCGCACGACGCCGCCCGGCTGGTCCGGCGGCGTCGGCCTGGTCGGCCTCACCGAACGGGTGCAGCTGGCCGGCGGGCAGCTCGACCACCAGACGGTCGACGGCGAGTTCCGGCTGCACGCATCGATACCATGGCCGGCATGATCCCCCCGGTACGCGTGCTCGTCGTGGACGACGACGCCCTCGTACGCGCCGGCCTGACCATGATGCTCGACGGCGCCGAGGGCATCGCGATCGTCGGCGAGGCCACCGACGGCGACGAGGTCCCGGCCAAGGCCGACGCGCACGCCCCCGACGTCGTCCTGATGGATCTGCGCATGCCCCGGGTCGACGGCATCACCGCGACCCGCCGCCTGCGGGCCCGGCCGCGCCCGCCCGAGGTCATCGTGCTGACCACGTTCGACACCGACGAGAACATCCTGCACGCGCTGCGCGCCGGGGCCAGCGGCTTCCTGCTCAAGGACACCCCACCGGCCCGGATAGCCGAGGCGGTCCGGCAGGTCGCCGCCGGCGAGCCGATCCTGTCGCCCCAGATCACCCGCCGCCTGATGGACCGGGCCGCCGTCCAGGCCGGCGCCTTCGCCCGCGCCAAGGCCACCCTGGCCGCGCTCAGCCCACGCGAGCACGACGTCGTCGTCGCGATCGCCCAGGGCCACAACAACGCCGAGATCGCCAAGGCCCTCTCCATGACCCTGGCCACGGTGAAAACCCACGTCTCGCACATCCTGACCAAGCTCGATCTGGACAACCGCACCCAGCTGGCCCTGCTCGCCCACGACGCCGGCCTCGCCTGACCCGGGCGGAAGGAAATCCCGCTGTGCTGACAACTCGGGCCGCCCATCCCGGCGAGCTACCCGCGCTGACGACCCATCCGGACGACAGCGAACGGAACGAGGCGACCGCTGCCTACCTGTCCGGTCTGCTGGGGAGCGGTTGCACCCGACCGGAGTGGTGCCTGGTCGCCGAATGCGACGGTCACCTGGTCGGCAACGTGGTGCTGTGGACGATGCCCGGACGCAATGTGCCGATGGACATCGTGCTGCTGGAACCCGGCGACGCGGACACCGGCGGGGCGCTGCTGGCGTACGCCGCCGAGCGGGCCCGCAAGCTCGGCGCGCAGACCCAGGGACACGTCCTGGACAGCCCGGCCCAGGCCCCTCAGTTCCAGCGGGATCCGCGGCTGCGCGAAAGGCTGCTCACCGACGCCGGTTTCACCGTCGCCCGCGACGGCTGCCGGTTCCTCTGGACCGCCGGCGACCCTGTGCCGGCCCAAGACGAGCGCCTGGGTTGGCGATCGCTGGCCGACCTGGGTGAGACGCCGTTCGTGGAGCTGCTCGCCGACACCTTCGCCGACACCCACGACTCGATCTTCCAGGCCGAGATCGCCGAGCACGGCCTTCGCGGCGCGGCCGAACGCAACGTCGCCGACATGCTCGAGATGGACCACGAGCCCGGCTGGTACGAGATCGGGTACGACGCGGCGAACACGCCCGTGGCGCTCAGCATGCCGGCACGCGCGCCCGCCTCGGCGGTGATCGGCCTGGTCGCCGTCGCGAGGTTCGGCCGCGGTCAGGGCTACGCCACCAGCGTGGTCGCCCGCGGCACCCGGGTGCTGCTCGACGCCGGGGCCGACGAGATCCGCGGCGACTGCGACGCCGGCAACATCGCCATGGTCAAAGCGTTCCAGCGCGCGGGCTACCGCAACTTCGCGAACCGGAAGATGTTCACGCGCACGCTGTGAGCCCGTCGTCGCTATGGGTACATCGACGTCCAGAGCACTTTCGGACCCTGCCGAACCATCTGTTCGGGCGTTGCGCCGACCGCCGTCGTGATCTACCGTGCGTCTGCTCATTCATGACCATCAAACGGGGGAAACGTATGCGACGTCTGCTTGGCGTCATCATCGGCGCAGTTGTCCTTTCGTCCACTGTGGCCGTCACACCCGCCTTCGCCGCGGCTGACCTGCCGGTGACGACCTCACCCGACTCGTTGTCGTTCGGCGACCAGAAGGTGGGGGAGCCGGGCGCTGAGAAAACGGTCACGGTCACGTCGACCAGCGCCACGTCGATCACGCTGGGGACGGCGACCATCACCGGCACCGACGCCCAGGCCTTCACCAAGAAGACCGACACCTGTTCCGGCGCGACGCTGGTGCTGAACGGGCAGTGCCAGATCGGCGTCGTGCCGAACGCCACGGCGGTCGGCGCGCAGACCGCGACGCTGACCGTGTCGGACACCGCGGGCACTTCGACGAAGGCCGTTCCGCTGTCGCTCGACGGGAGCGTCGGCGCGAAGGGCGCGTACTACGCGGTCACGCCGGCTCGGGTGCTCGACACGCGTACCGGCCTGGGCACGTCCGGCCCCGGACTGCTCGGCGCTCAGAAGACGCTCGATCTGCAGGTGACGGGCCGCGGCGGCGTGCCGGCTGTCGGCGTGTCCGCGGTCGTGCTGAACGTCACCGTGACCGGTAGCACCGCGGGCAGCTTCCTGACGGTCTACCCGACCGGGGCGACCCGGCCCACCGCGTCGTCCATCAACTTCGCCAAGGGCTGGACCGGGGCCAACTCGGTGACTGTCGGACTCGGCACCGGCGGCAAGGTGCGGATCTACAACGAGTACGGCGGCACGCACGTGATCGCCGACGTGGTCGGCTTCTACGCGGCCGACAGCACCGTCATTCCGTCGGCCGGAAACACGGATGCCGACTTCTACCCGTTCGCGCCGGAGCGCTGGATCGACACCCGGGCCGACGGCGACGCGGGCCGGCTCGGCAACGGCGACTACTACCAGCTGGGCTGGGACTTCGGGCAGTACAACCCGTACGTCCGCGCGGTCGCGGTGAACATCACCGCGGTCGGCCCGAACGGCAGCGGTTACCTGTCGGCGTGGAACGGCGACACGAACGCGTTCCCGAAGACGTCGACGCTCAACTACACGAGCGGGCGCAACGTTCCCAACATGGCGATCGTGCCGACCTCGCCCTGCAACGAGGCGTGGTGCAACGCCAGCGGGATTCCGATGATCGGCGTCATCAACACGAACACCTCCTCGGCGACGTCGACGACCCACCTCATCGTCGACATCGTTGGTGTTTACGACAACGGCACCCCCGGCGACGGCCTCCGGTTCCGGCCGATCACTCCGCAGCGGATCACCGACACCCGCAGCGGCCTGGGGTACCCGAAGGCGTTCGGGGCGGGGGTCTCGGGCAGCGTGACGGCGCCCGCGAGCTTCGCGCAGGCACAGGCGCTCGCCTTCAACGTCACCGCGGTGAAGCCGACCGCCAGCACGTTCCTGACCCTGTGGCCGACCGGCGTCACCCGGCCCACGGCCAGCAACCTCAACCCGGCCAAGAGCCAGACCGTCGCGAACGCCGCCATCGTGGGGCTGAGCGCGGACAAGGCGTTCAGCATCTACAACTACGTCGGCACGACTGACGTACTCGTGGATGTTGTTGGCTCCTTCGAGAGCCTCTTCGCCACGGGTACGGCGAAGGCCGAGCCGCGGGCGCAAGCCCAGGCCCGGTCGACCTCTGGCGACCGTAGCGGCACGCCGCTGAACGGGACCCACCGCACCCGCTGATCGCTCGACAAGAAGGCTCCGGCCGGGTCAATCCCGGCCGGAGCCTTCGTCATAGGTGTCCGACATTCTCGGGGTGATGTCTGATGGCAGCGTTATCGGTGAAGACGGTGCTCGGTGAGTTCCGGCGCCCGACGGAAGGCTCCGAGTTCCGGGGTCAACTCGGTGATGTGGCAGTCGTGCTGGACGCCGACGATGAGCCCGCGGCGGCCGCCGTCGCCCGGCGCGTCAGCACGACGATCGGTGAGCCGGCCGGCTTCGCCCGGCGGATCGCGGTCGAGCTGGCGAACAGTTTCGCCCCGGAAGGGCCGGACGAGGTGGAGGTCTGGGAGAACGGCGAGACCGTCATCAGCGCCGCCGAGTTCGCCCGCCGGCTCCGTCTCGATGGCATCACCGCGGCGGGCGACGACGACATCGAGCTCTACTTCGATGACGACGGCATGTTCGGCGGGCACTCCATTCGCGTCTGGGTCGATGAGGCCGGCACGATGACCGACGCCCAGATCGCCGGCTAGCGCCAGCCGCCTTCGCGCTACGTCGCGGCGGGGAACAGTGCGCGGAGGTCGTCGATCGGGGTGGCGGTGTCGCCGCCGAGGGCTCGGCCCAGCACGGTCAGCCGCGGATCGACGACCGCGGGATTGTCCACCAGGCAGCGGTCCATGAGGGCCGACCAGATCCGGCGGGTGGTGGCCGAGTCGTCGTCGCGGCGGGCGAACAGTGGCGACCGGGGACGTCGCCGCCACGGCAGTTCCGGGTCGGTCAGCACGGCGCCCAGTTCCTCGACCAGGAGAGCAGCCAACGCTGCTGCCGCCGCCGTCTCCGCCGTCAGCAGCAGCACCGCCAGGGTCAGGAACATCGGCGAGGACGGGTCGTCACGCCAGTGGCCCGGCCGGTTCAGCCGGCACCAGGCCAGGAAGCGCACCGCGGCATCGCGCGCCGGTTCCCCGAGTTCCCACGCCGATTCGACCAGCGGGGCGAGGGAATCCACGGGATTGCCGCCGGCGGTCACCGCCCGGACCAGGAGCGTGCAGGCGAACAGCCGCTGGAGGTGGTCGCGCCGACCCGCCGGGGTGGTCCACCGGGTCAGGGCCAGGACCTCGCCGGGAGTCCCGATCAGCTCGTCGGGCAGCCAGGGGCTGTGCACCAACTCGGTCAGCGCCCGACAATTCTCCGGCACGTCGACGCCGTAATCCGCCGCCGCGATCTCCTCGATCGCGGCCGCGTCCAGCTGCGGCGCCACCCAGGCCAGCAGCGCACGTTCGTTCGGGCCCAGGGATGCGAACAGGTCACGGTCGGAGCCAGCCACGGGGCGATGATGCCGCCTCGAGCCGCCCGACGTCCACGACATATGCGCGGACGATCGGCGCTGCTACGTCTGGGCCGCACCTACCCACCATCGATGTGCATCCTCCTGGCAACTTTCGGAAAAAGGCCTCATACTCGAAAGTATGGATCGGCGGCAGGAGGTAAGGCGATGAGCCACGCGGCCGACAAGGCCAAGCGACGGGCGCGGCCGAAGCACTACCGCAGGTCGCGGCGGGCCGAGGTCGAGAAGGTCATGTCGCGGGTGGGGGATCTCGAGCGAATCGCCAGCCGATTCAGCGAAGACGATCAGAGTCGTGCCGAGCTGCTGCGGGTCAGCAGAGACGTCCTGAGCGATCTGGATCCTGTGCCGGTATCGGTGGCGGCCCCTCTGCTCGGGGTGAGTGAGCCCACGGTTCGAAGCTGGATGCGTCGCGGCCTGCTGGTCTATGCCGATGGGCAGGACAGCGGCCTTGATGTACATCGCCTGTATGAGGTCATCGCCGTAGTCCGCGAGTTGCGCGTCGCTGGTCAAACCCATGACTTGCTCAACAAGGTGTGGGATCGGCTTGCCGACAGCGTGGTACTCGAACGGTCGGACCTGCGGGACAGCTTGGCGCAGATGCGCCAAGGTGACGGCATCCCGACTGATATCGACGAGCTGGAACGAGATCTCGGGCTCGCAGACTAGTCGCATGTCGGTGAAGATTTTCCGGACGCCGCGTGCTGACCAGCAGTTGAGGAGCCGACCCAGGGGCGAGCAGAAGAAGGTCATTGCTTTCCTGCGCGATCTGGAAGCGAACGGTTGTGCAGCTCTTTCCTACCGCCTAACCGGATCAGATCCGTTGGAGAGGCTGTGCGACAAACACTTGAGCGGACGCCTTCGCGTCATCGTGGCGTTCGAGTCTGAGCAGACGGCGTGGCTTCTGTTGGTGGCCGATCACGACGACACCGATCCTGACTTCAACATCTATGCCGAGTTGTACCGTCTCGTTGGTCATGAGCCGGAGCCGTCGGAGAAGCGCACCAAGCCCCCGTGCTGCGGCGAGGACGGCTCTGCTCCCACTTTGGGACAGGCAGCCGAGGATCTCGCACTGAGGGCCACTGAAATTCGAAAGACTCGCCCGGCGCGACCCTCGCACCGTGGGGGCTCCGGGGGTCGCCCCCGGAGCCAGAATCGTGGACCGAACGCTGCGCCAGGCGAACCGCTGCCTTGTGTCCGGTGACGCGGCCATCAGAGTCACACCATCGGCGACGAGGAAGCCTTCGACAGCGTTCTAGTCGTACGCCTATAGTCATGGGGATGCGGTGTGGAGCACTTCTCCTCGTGGGAGCGCACGAGATTCGCGGCATGCTCGGCGTGAGCCGCCAGCGGGTCCATGAGCTCGCCACGCGGTCCGACTTCCCGCAACCCGTCGCCGAGTTGGCCCAGGGCAAGGTCTGGGTGCTCGCGGACATCGAAGCCTGGATCAGCGTTTACCGTCCCGGTCAAGGCCGAGGCGAAGCGGGCCGTCGCGACGACCGTAGGTGAATCTCCGCCCCGATCGCCGAAATCAGTTCCGCCGGGCCCAGCCGAGCAAAGGAGTGCGAGCAACGCCGGCCGGGAACCGACGCGCCCAGAGCGCCCACCGCAACGTGGGGTCTGGGGGTCGCTCCCAGGCAAGTTCCGTGGGGCGGACGGGACTCGAACCCGTGACCGATCGATTATGAGTCGACTGCTCTAACCCACTGAGCTACCGCCCCTTACCGGCGGCGATCCTAACCCGCCACTCAGCCCGCAATCCACCGATCTACGCCGGTACCCGCGCTCCCAGCCAGGTCAGCACGGCGCCCGCGGTGCGCCAGCCGCCGGCCAAGGCGCCCTGGATCGAGGGGCTGTCGCGGTGGTCGCCCGCCACGAAGAGGCCTTCGCCCAGGTCAACCGGTTTGCGGAGGTTGGCCTGCGGGACGCGCGCCGACGGCAGGGCCTCGGGGATGCTCACCGTCTCGAGCAGCTCCCATGAGTCGGTGGGAACGCCGTACATGCGGGCCAGCTCGACCCGGATCACGGTCTCCGACGCGCTCGACGGGGCCGAGACGCCGACCACCGAGGCGGCGATCAGCGACTTTCCGGGCGGCGCGTACTCGGGCGCGGCGTTGCTGACGACGACCGTGTTGGCGATGATCTCGCGGCGGTCGCCGTCGAGCAGGAGGGTCGGCTCGTCGAGCGGGGCTCGGTCGGCGCCGAAGTAGAAGGTCGTCAGGCCGTGCATGTCGGGGGCCGGCAGCTGGGGGAGGAGCGAAGCCGCGGCGACGGGGCCGGTCGCGACCACGACGGCGCGGCAGCGGATCTCGCCGCCCTCGGTGACCACCATGCCGGGGCCGATCGAGAGCGTGCGGGCGCCGATCAGCAGCTGCGGGTAGGGGAGCGGTCCGGCGATGGCGGCGGGCAGGGCGGCCATGCCGGCGGCCGGTACGCCGATGCGCCCCCGGGTGAACGACCGGAGCACCATCGAGAACACGTGACTCGACGTGTCGAGCGAGCGGTCCGCGAAGACGCCCGAGAGGAACGGCCGCAGCACCTCCTCGATCATGCGGTGCGACAGGCCGGCCTTGCGCAGCATCTCCTGCGTGGTCGTCTCGCGGGCCTCGAGCAGGGCCGCCGCGGGCATCGTCGCGCAGCGGGTGGCCAGCGCCGCGAACTTCAGGCGGTCGCTGAGCGTTCCCACCCCGGACGTGAGCGTGCGGGGCACGGTGAGCGGGTCGCGCAGCGGGTTCTCCAGGCGGTGCAGGTCGCCGCCGCGGCGCACCAGCACGCCGGCGGTGAAGTACCGCATGTCCAGCGCGTCGACGTCGATCAGGGCCGGGATCCGCGGGTAGGCCGTGTTGAGCACCTGGAATCCCCGGTCGAGGTGCCAGCCGTCGATGACGTCGGTGGCGACGCGCCCGCCGATCCGGTCGGCGCCCTCGACGAGCAGCCACTCGACGCCGGCGCGGTCCAGCCGGCGCGCGGCGGCGAGACCGGCAAGTCCGCCGCCCACGATGACGACATCCACCTCCACGGGCTGCGACACGGGCACCTCACAAGGGGACGAAACAGGCAAGCCCCAGACTAACGGCGCGAGATGGCCCAGGCAGCAGAATCGGCGGGCGGTAGCATCAGGCAAACAAAAAGCCCAGGGCGTGGGCCCTGGGCAAAGGTGGCTCCCCCGATTGGACTCGAACCAATAACCTGCCGGTTAACAGCCGGCTGCTCTGCCAATTGAGCTACAGGGGATTGCTGCTCGGCACCGGTGCTGCGTGGTGCCGGGGAACAGAGTACATGACCGCGGGGCCGCCGCGCGAAGGGGCTACCCGGGCGCGCCGCACCCGGGTGAAACAACCGTGGCAGGAGTACCAAACGGGCAGGATGGGTATGACGCGGCGGAGACGCGCACGCGTCACGTACGGAAGGAGCCGCCACCATGCGCGGAAAGCTGATGTTCCTCACCGGCCTCGCGGCGGGCTTCGTCCTGGGTAGCCGTGCCGGCCGGGAGAAGTACGAGGAGATCCGGGACAGCGCCAAGAAGGTCTGGGAGAGCCCGTCGGTTCAGGAAGCGGCCGGCGTCGCTCAGGCGCAGGCCAACAAGCTCTACTCGGAGGGCAAGGACAAGCTCCAGTCCTCCAAGCTGGGCGAGAAGATCGGCGACAAGCTGCACACGACCAGTGGCACCAGTGAGCTGGCCGGTTCGAACAGCAAGTCCTCCGGCACCGTCTGAGATCCACGCTGAGGCGGCCGTCCCGACGTCGGAGCGGCCGCCTTCGCGTGGATGTGGATACTGAAACCGATGACCGACGAGAACAAGTGGCGCCGCCTGGTGGCCGACGATCCGGACCACTCGCAGCGCTACATCAAGCGTTTCCGTGATCTCGCCGCGGGCGGCATGGACCTGGGCGGCGAGGCCCGCATGATCGACGCCATGGTGAGCCGCGGCGCCCGCATCCTGGACGCCGGCTGCGGCACCGGCCGGGTGGGCGGCTTCCTCGTCGACGCCGGGCACGACGTGGTCGGCGTCGACCTCGACCCCGAGCTGATCGCCGTGGCCCGCGCCGAGCATCCGGGCGGCGAGTGGCTGGTGGGCGACCTGGCCGAGGCCGACATCAAGGGCGAGTTCGACGCGATCGTCTGCGCCGGCAACGTGATGACCTTCGTGGCCCCCACGACCCGCGTGGAGATCTTGCGCAGGCTGGGCGATCGCTTGCGCGCCGAGGGGCGACTGGCGGTCGGTTTCGGAGCAAATAGGGGGTACGCGTTTGAGGCGTTCCTGAGCGACGCTGGCACTGCCGACCTCACCGCCGATGTTCTGCTCGGCACCTGGGACCTGCGCCCGTTCACGCCCGAGTCCGACTTCCTGGTCGCCCTGCTCAAGCGCGCCTAGGTGGTCGACCCCGTCGCCGTGCCGCCCTGCGGGACGGTCCCACCCTGCTGCGTCCCCGTCCCACCCTGCTGCTGAGTCCCGGTCCCGCCCTGCTGAGTCCCAGTCCCGCCCTGCTGCTGAGTCCCGCCCTGCTGAGTCCCGGTGCCGTCCTGCTGGTTGCCGAACCCGCCGCCGGGCCCGCCGTTGCCGCCGCCCGGGAATCCGCCCGGCCCGCCCTGCTGGACCGAGCTGCCGCTCCCGTTTTCGACGGCCATGCCGACCCCGAAGCCCGCGCCACCGGCCAGGGCCGCGGCCAGAGCCACCGCGGCCGCGACCTTCTTACCGGTCCACCGCCCGGCGCCGGTCGACGCCGGCACGACCGTGGCGTCGGTGGTGGTGGCGGCGGTGGCGTCGGCCCATCCCGCGCCGCCCGGCGGCACCCACTCCCCGATCGGTGCGGTGACCGGTTCGGGGGCGGGCGCCGGAGGCGTGGCCTGGGGCAGGCCGTACGGGTCATGGCGAGGCGAGACCTGGTCGGTGCTCATCGAGCGTCCCTTCGAAGATGCCTGAGGTGCATCTCCCGAAGGTGCGGCACCGACCTGTCCTGAGCCTGTGCCTCAGATACGAGTTCCTTATTCGGCGCGGATGTCGTCGATCCAGACGTCCCCTCCGGTGTTCAGGAAGACCCAGACCGCGCGGATGTCCGCCGGATCCAGCGTCACTCCCGCCGGGCAGGAGATCTCGTCGAGGTCGCGCGCGACGGTCCGGCTCCCGCCCGGGTTGGTCCAGGTCCATTGCCCACCCTGGCACCAGGTGTACGCGTCACCGACCTGCACCGCGAACTCACCGACGCTGCCCAGCGTGCCGGTCCGCATGTCGAACTTCAGCGTGTGCGCGCCGGTGAGATCGAGCGCCGGGTCGACCACGCGGCCGAACCAGTTGCCGTTGACCGGGGTGTGGACGAGCAGTCCCGCCGCGCCCTCGGTGGGGAAGGCGGTGGAGGCGGCCACCGACCCGCCCCCGTCGGCGTTGGCGATCCCGAAGCCGTCGGTGCCTGACTCGAACGAGAACAGCGTCCGCGAGGCGGGCTGGATCGGGTCGTTCGGTCCGGCGTCGCCGCAGGTCAGCACCGGCGAGGCCCAGTCGGCCGCGCCCGTGCCGGTGGTCTCGAGCCGCAGCCATTCCGCGCCGGTCAGGTCGGCGGAAAGCGTGCCGCTCCCGACCGCCGAGGCCACCACCGTGGAGTCGGCATAGATCGAGAACGTGGCCCCCGAGGGCGAACCCACGTCGGTGGTCAGCGAGGCGCACGACCCGCCCAGGTAGTAGTCGATCGAGGCCGGCGCCGTGGTCCCCAGCCCGCGCTGGTAGACCTTCCCGCCGAGCGTGATCAGGTTCCCGGCGCTGTCCTGGTCGTAGAAGACGCTGCCGCTCACCGCCGCCGCCGGCAGGGTGCTCAGATGCCGCCGCCCGGCCGGCGGCGCGTTGACGACCTTCACCACGAGGGTGCTCACGGTGGTCTGTTTCCGGCGGCCACTCCAGGTGTACGCCGCGGAGACCGTCACCGGATAGGACCCGGCGGCCGTCCCGGGCGGCGCCGTCAACGTCCACGCACTCCCGAACGACTCATCGCTCAAAAGCCGATTTGTCCGGAAATCACCCGGCGAAGCCGTCCATCCCGACGGCCCACCGACCGTAACCAGGACGTCCCGAAGCGGCCCCACGCCCCGATCGGTGACCGTGGTCGAGAAGGCCCCACCCACACCCGGAACAACGGTGCCGCTGCTCGCCGAGACGGTGACGGCCGGGGCGACCCCCACCGGCGAGCCGGCCCGGACCTTGTAGACCACGGTCCCATGCGCCGGAACCGCCGCCTCGATCGTCCCCCGAGCCTGCGTCACCGCCCCCGACCACACGTCCCGCAGCCGATAGGCCGGCGCCGGCGGCAACCCGGTCGCCGAGGCTCGCACCCCCACCACCGCCAGCGCGTCGGTCGAGTTGTAGAGGGCGATCGCGTGCTCGCCCGAGGCCAGCGGCTTGTCCAGGACCATCAGCCCGCCCGCGTCCGACACCACGCGACCCTGAACCCCGAGCCGATCCTGGTCGATCGCGATGACGTCCCGGTTCTTGAGGACGGCCAGCGTCGCCTCCGACGCCGACCGCAGATCGGTCCCGATGATCAGCGGCGCCGCCATCATCGCCCACATGCTCATGTGCGTCCGGTACTCGGTCGCGGTCATCCCGCCGTTCCCGATCTCGAGCATGTCCGGGTCGTTCCAGTGCCCCGGACCGGCATAGGGCGCCAGCGGGGCGTTCTGCGCGATGATCGATTTGAGCGAGGGCCAGTTGTCGCTGATGTCGCCGGTCGTGCGCCAGAGCTGCCCCACGCCGGCGCCCCACGTCCACGGCTGCGACGTGCCCCACTCGCAGATCGACAGCACGATCGGCCGCCCGGTCGCGGCCAGCGCGTCGCGCATCGCCGTGTACCGCCGGATGTAGTCGGCCTGGGACCCGTCGGACTGGTTGTAGCAGTTGTCGTACTTCAGGTAATCGACGCCCCATGACGCGTACGTCTGCGCATCGATCTGCTCTTTTCCGAGGCTCCCCGGGTAACCGGCGCAGGTGTTGGTGCCCGCGTCGCCGTAGATGCCGAGCTTGAGCCCTTTGCCGTGCACATAGGACGCCACCCCGGCGATGCCGGACGGGAACTTGACCGGGTCGGGGACGAGCCGCCCGGTCGCCGGATCGCGCTCCTTGAGCGCCCAGCAGTCGTCGATGTTGACGTACTCGTAGCCGGCGTCCGTCAGCCCCTCGGCCACGAACAGGTCGGCGGTCTGCTCGATGAGCTGCTCGCTGACGTCGCAGCCGAACGCGTTCCAGTCGTTGAAGCCCATCGGCGGGGTCGGGGCCAGTCCGGCTCCGGCCGGGGCGGCCGCAGCGGGGGCGGCGGGAGCGGCGACCAACCCGGCCATCAGCAGCAGGGCGGCGAGGAATCTGCGCATGAGCCGGGACGCTACGCCAAGACATCCACAGCAATCAATGGAAGCGCTCCCATTGACGGCGAGCGATGCGATGGGTAGCTTTCAGGAATCCCGAGGGCGAGCGCGTTGCCGACCAGGCGGCGGGCTGGGGTGGCAATTCCCCCTTCCCCCGCTCTGTTCTCGAGGCAGGTCATGAAAAGACAGTTCACCCTGATCGGCGCCGTGGTCATCGCGCTCGTCGCGTCGGTGCTCACCTTCACCAGCCCGGCCTACGCGGCCACCGGGCTGCACATCAGCGGCACCAACATCGTCGAGTCCAACGGGTCGACGTTCATCATGCGTGGCATCAACCACGAGCACACCTGGTTCACGAACCAGACCAGTTCGTTCGCCAACATCAAGGCGACCGGCGCCAATACCGTACGCGTGGTGCTCAGCGGCGGCCGATGGACCGCCAACAGCGCCTCCGACGTCGCCAACGTGATCTCGCTGTGCAAGCAGAACAAGCTGATCTGCGTGCTCGAGGACCACGACACCACCGGCTACGGCGAGGACGGCGCCGCCTACACCCTCGACCAGGCCGTGAACTACTGGATCGGCCTCAAGAGCGTGCTGGTCGGCCAGGAGGACTACGTCGTCATCAACATCGGCAACGAGCCGATCGGCAACACCAACCCCGGCCAGTGGACGGCCGCCACCACCGCGGCCATCCAGAAGATGCGCAGCAACGGCTTCCAGCACCTGCTGATGGTCGACGCGCCGAACTGGGGCCAGGACTGGCAGTACACGATGCGGGACAACGGGCAGACCGTGCTCGACGCCGACACCCAGCACAACACCGTGCTGTCGATCCACATGTACGCGGTCTTCAACACGGCCTCGTCGATCACCTCGTACCTGGACACCTTCAAGTCGAAGGGGTGGCCGCTGGTCATCGGCGAGTTCGGCTGGCAGTTCGACTCGTCCCAGGTGGACGACCAGACGCTGATGTCGGAGGCGGTCAAGCGCGGGCTCGGCTACATCGGCTGGTCGTGGGCCGGCAACAACGACCCGGTCCTCGACATGACCAACAACTTCGACCCGGCGTCGCTCACCACGTGGGGCCAGCGGATCGTCAACGGCGCCAACGGGATCAAGGCCACCTCGAAGCAGGCCACGATCTTCGGCACCACGACCACGCCGACGACGCCGACCACCCCGCCGACCAGCCCCTCGACGTCGCCGCCCACCACGCCGCCGACGACCCCGCCGGGCAACGGCGCCTGCACGGCGTCGTACTCGATCGTCGGGCAATGGCCGGCCGGCTTCCAGGGCGAGGTCAAGGTCACCGCGGGCGGCGCGGCGATCAACGGCTGGACGGTGACCTGGACGTACGCGAACGGGCAGTCCGTCTCCCAGTCCTGGAGCGCCACCGTGACCAGCAGCGGATCGTCGGTGACCGCCAAGAACGTCAGCTACAACGGCAAGCTCGCCGCCGGTGGTTCGACGACCTTCGGCTTCCTCGGCTCGTGGTCCGGCACCAACAGCGTCCCCGCGGTGTCGTGCGCCGCTAGCTGACCGAGCCTCCCGGGGGGGGGGGGGGGGGGGGGTGGGGGGGGGGAGGGGGGGGGGGGAGGGGGGGGAGGGGGGGGGGGGGGGGGGGGGGGGTTTTGTTTGGGGGCGGGGTGGG
>NZ_JBVJIU010000017.1:231357-264454 GCF_055586105.1 Actinoplanes sp. NPDC051537 | reverse complement strand
AATAGCACACTCCCCCGCATTGGGAGCACAAGGGCGCATACGGACCGCGCAGCACCCCCCCCCCCCCCCTCCACCCCCCCCCCCCCCCCCCCCCCCCCCCCCCCCCCCCCCCCGGGGCTCCCGGAACTGGCGGTCGAAGCGTTCGAGAGGGCCGCGTCCGGGAACAGGAACGCCTCGCTTCTCGTGGACATCGCCAAGGCCGAGGCGGCGGCGGGGTTCGGTGCGCGGGCGGCCATCACCTTCGGCAAGGCGGTGGAAGCGACAAGGCAGGGCTTCGATCGGCCGGAGGAGCTCATCAAGATCGCCGAGGCGCAGTCCGCCGCGGGCCTGACCGCGGACGCGGCGTCGACATGGCGAGAGTTGGTCACGGTGGTGACCGGGGACCGATTTGGCATCAGCGGGCGGCGCCAGGACGCAGCGGCCGCGCAAGCCCTGGTGCGGGCCGGCCATTTCGACGAGGCCCTGGCCCTGGCCGGCGAGCTGCCCCCGGGCGAGCGGCCGCCCGTGTACCTGGCGGTCGTGGAGGACCTGGTCGAGAACGGCCGGCGCGCCGCGGCCGCGACCGTCGTCGACCGCATGGCCACCGAGGTGCGCGCGCTGAGCCAACCGGAGCACCGTCGATCCCTGATCCAGCTCGCGCGGGCACATGCCGCGGTGGGGCACCGGGAAGCCGCCGCCGCGCAGATCGACGAGCTGAAAGCCGGCCGGTCCGGCCGGCCGGCCGGCGGGGAGCTGCTGCACATCGCCGACGCCGAGATTGCCGCCGGCATGGTGGAGCGGGCGGAGACCACCCTCTCCGCCCTTCGCGCCGATCTGGACGGCGCCGGTGACCGGCTGTTCAAGGAGGTGTCGCGGGCGAACGTCGGCGCGGCCCTGGTGCGGTTGTCCGAGGCCCTCACTTCCGCCGGCCGGCCGCGCGAGGCGGCGGACGCCCTCGAGCGGGCGCGAGCCGAGGTCGAGCGCGAGGAGGACCGGTGGGGCACCTGGCGGGCGTCGATATTCCTGCAAGTTGCCCGGGCGTATCGGGATCGGGCGCTGGCCGAGGCGGAGACGTCCGGCGCCGCGGCCTCGCGGGCCGGCTTCCGGCAGGCGGCGGCGACGGCCGCGATGATCGACGAGGACGCGCTGCGGGAGCGGACCCTGGTGGAGCTGGCATCGAGCCAGATCGGTGCGGGCGCCGCGGCGGACGCGCTCGCCTATGCCCGGTCGATTCCGGAGCCGTCCCGCAAGATCCCGGCGTTGCTGGCGTTCGCGACGGCCGCGGCCGGGGCCGGCCGGCATCGCGAAGCCCTGCTCGCGGCCGAGGAGGCGGTGGCGGTGAGCCGTGCGGTCGAGGGGGACTGGCAGGACGCGGACGGCTTGCGCAAGGTCGCGCGGTCGCTGGCCGGAGCGGGGCTTCCCGCCCGGGCGGCCGATGTCCTGGACCGGGCGGCCGCCGTCGCCGTGAACATCGAGGACGTCTGGGACCGCGGATTCACCCTGGTCGGTGTCGCTCGGTCGCAGTGCGCGCTCGCGCTGCCGGACCGTGCGGCGGCCACCCTCGGCCACGCCGAAAAGGTCGTGCCGCTGATGGAGAACGGCGCGGATCAGGTCAGCCTGCTCGTCCGGATCGCCGCGGCCGCGGCCTCGACCGGAGAGGCCGACCGGGTGGCCGAAGCGTTCGAGCGGGCCGAGGTGATCGCGGACGAGTTGGCTGCCGGGAACTTCAACGGGTCCGAGCCGATGTCGAGCCTGATCCGGGTGGCGGAGGCGCAGCGCCGGCTGGGTCTGACCGCGGCCGCCTCGGCAACGCTCGACCGGGGACTGCACATCTGCCGGGACACCCATGAGATGGTCGACTCTCGTAAGGTCGCCGCGCTTCTCGCCGCCATGGCTCGGGCCGGTCGCGTCGAGGAGGCCGAGGCGATGATGAACGAGACGTTCGACCGGCGGACCCTGATTGCCGGCTTGGACCTCCTGGAGAGCACGACCTTGACCATCGCGATCGCACGAGCCTGGGTCGACACCGGACAACCCGAGCGAGCCGCCGGCACCCTCGGCCGGGCCGTCGAGAAGACCGCCACGGTCTACCACGGCACAGATTTCGTCTTGTCCAGGTTGATCCGCACATTGGCCGAGATCGCCGAAGCCCAGGATGCGGCCGGGTTCCCGGCCGAGGCGAGTGCCACGCTGGTCCGGGCCACGGCGATGACGGGAGCCGGCGGCGCAACCAACCCGAGCTCGTTCGGGAACCCGCTGGTGGATCTGGCCGACGCGCAGTCCGCCGCCGGGCTCCTCGATCAGGCGTCGGCGACGGCCGAGCGGCTTCCGGCAGGCATCCGGGCGGGGACACTGGCGACCATCGCCTTGCGCCAGGTCGAGCGCGACCGGATCGACGATGCGGCGACGACCCTGGCCCGCGCCGAGGCGGTGGCGCCCGAGGCGGTCGACTGGGAGTCGGCGAACGCCTGGACTCGCCTGGCGAGGGCGCATGCCGCGATGAAGGACTTCGCCGCCGCGACGGCCGCTGCGAACCGGGTCGACGACCCGCAGCGGCGCGCACCGGCGCTGGTGGCGGTGGCCGAGGCGCAGGCCGGGGAGCGGCTCTACGAAGCCGCGATCGCCACCGCCGGCGAGATCAGCGACTCCCGGTTCCAGGCGCCTGCCCTCGCCACCATCGCCAAGGCCCAGGCCGCCGAGGGTCTGATCGACGAGGCCCTGGCGACGGGCATGTCGATCACCGAGGGACAGCAGCGGGCGCACGCGTTCCGGTCGGTGGCGATGGCCGCCCTCCGCCGCGGCCGGCGCGATGTGGCGCGTACCGCGGCGGCCGAGGCCCTGATGGCCGCCCACTGGCGCCACGCCTGGGCGATCGCCGTCCGTATCGACGCCGCCGTGCTGGAGGAATTCGGCGGCTAGGCATGGTTTGGCGGCGCGGTGCGCTCAGGTCTTGTGCGACCGCGGGTCCGGCCTTGCCGCCGCCGTCGGGCGGCACTCCTGGTCAGTCGCCTTCCCCGTCGATCCGGCCCTCCCGCGGGCGTTCGCCGGACAGCTCGCGGCGGACGAAGTCGCGCCAGCGGAACTCGGCGTCCGGGTCCGTCACGCCGTGCGGGCCGGGATAGGTGAGCAGCTCCTTGCGCGGGCTCGCCAGCCGGTCGAAGAGCTCGCGCTGGCCGTCCACCGGGAACAGGGTGTCGCCGAGCTGGATGTGGAACAGGACCGGGCAGGTGATGCGGGCGGCGTCGGCGGCGAAGCGGTCCGGCAGGGACAGTGCCGGGTCCATCGGCGGGGCCGCGCGCAGGCCGAACTTGCCCAGGACGGCGGCCCGGCAGCGTGTCCCCAGGGCAGCGATCAGCGGCAGTCCGAACCGGGTGCCCATCGACAGGCCGATGTAGGCGAGGCGGGACGTGTCGGCGCGACCGGAAAGGGCGTCGATCGTCTCCCGCCAGTGGCCGATCATCCGGTCGAGGACCAGCTCCGGTCCGTCGGCGGCCATCCGCGACCAGTACTCGGGCGGCGACACCGGCGCCGGGACGCGGTCGCCGTGGTACGGGCCGTCGATGGCCACCGCGGCGAAGCCGGCTGTCTCCGCGAACCAGGCGCCGAGGCGGGCGAGGCGGGGATTGCGCTTGTCCGAGCCGCCGCCGTGGCCGAGCAGGACGAGCGGCGGACGCTCCACCGTGGGGAACCAGGTAATCACGACCGCCGACCCTAATCGGTGTCGCCGGGAGCAAGACGGATTTAACATTTTCGACATGACCCGCCCGACGATCTACGACGTGGCTCGCGAGGCCGGGGTGGCCGCGTCCACCGTGTCGCGGGCGTACGCGCGTCCGGGGCGGGTGCACGCCGACACCGCTCAGCGGATCTTCGCGGCGGCCGAGAAGCTGGGCTACCGGTCGGCGAGCCCGGCGTCCAAGGCGCCGGCCAGCCAGCGGAACGCCATCGCGCTGGTGGTCGCGGACGTCACGAACCCCTTCTACGGCGAGATCATCAAGGGGGCGTACGAGGCCGCCCGTGAAGCCGGCTACCAGCTGATCCTCTCGCACACCAACGAGTCGCCCCGGGTCGAGCGGGAGACGATCGAGCAGGAGCTGGGCCAGGTCGACGGGGTGGTGATCGCCAGCTCGCGGATGACCGACTCGGCGTTGCGAATGGTGGCCAAGCAGAAGGCCGTCGTGCTGCTCAACCGGAGCATCCCCGAGGCCAACTGCGTGGTGAACGACGCCGAGCGGGGCATCCGGCGGGCGGTCGAGCACCTGGCCAAACTCGGACACGAGCGGATCACGTACGTCGCGGGGCCGGAAGCCAGCTGGTCCGACGGCATTCGCTGGCGTGCCGTCCGTACGGTCGCCGCCGAGCTCGGCCTCGAGGCGCGCCGGGTCGGGCCGTGCGAGCCGACCGTGCTGGCCGGCCTCAGCGCCGCACTGCGGGTCGCCGAGATGCAGGCGACGGCCGTGCAGGCCTACAACGACCAGCTCGCGATCGGCATCGTCAAGGGCCTCGGCCGGCTCGGCATCGACGTACCGGGCCAGGTCAGCGTCGTCGGCTTCGACAACATCATCTTCGACGAGCTGGTCGAGCCGCAGCTCACCACCATCGCGTCGCCGCTCTACCGGATGGGCTTCACCGGCGTGCGCAACTGCATCGCGGTCGCCCAGGGCGCCCAGCCCAGCGGCGACCCGCTGGTGCTGCCCGTCCGCCTGGTGGTGCGCGGCTCGACCGCCCGAGCCCGCCGCGACGGCGCGTATCGGTAAGCAGAGCGATTGTCGCTCTGCTTACCTATACGCGCGCGTTGAGGACAACCGACGGAAATTGTCATACCCGGTCGGTAGCTTGGCCCCACCCAGTGAACGGGGTGGGGCCTGGGGCAGCTGCGGCGCGACCTGGGCCGGCGGGGCCGGCGGCGTGACCTGGGCCGGCGGGGCCGGCGGCGTGACCTGGGCCGGCGGGGCCGGCGGCGTGACCTGGGCCGGCGTGGCCGGCGGGGCCGGCGGCGCGACCCGGGTGGCGGGACCCGGAGCGGCGGCGCACGTATTGGTAAGCAGAGCAAGGCGTCAGGCGGACACTCGGCCGGCGGGATCCGGAGCGGCGGCGCGCGTATTGGTAAGCAGAGCAAAGGGCATCGGCGGACAATCGGCCGGCGGGATGCGGAGCGGCGGCGCGCGTATTGGTAAGCAGAGCAAAGGGCGTCAGGGCGACACCCGCGCGGCCAACGCGGTCTTTGCCCAGTTGTAGGACATGCGGTGGGACTCGCGCTTCGAGTCGACGCTCGGCTCGTCCACCTCGATCATGTAGTCGCCGTCGTAGGTGGGTGGGATGGCGTCCAGCACGGCGTTGAAGTCGACCACGCCGAGGCCGGGCTCGGCCCACAGGCGCTTCGTCTCGGTGGCGGCGCGGTAGGAGAGGTCGCGCCGGGCGAGGAGGTCGGGGAAGACGTCCTTCAGGTGGATGCCGCCCAGGCGGTCGGCGTAACGGCGGATGAAGGCGGCCGGCTCGATGCCGGCCCAGCGCAGGTGGCCGGTGTCGGGGCCGAAGCCGATCACAGAAGGGCCCAGGTCGTCGAGCAGGGTGGTGATCTCGTGCTCCGTCTCGAAGACGCCGCCGATGTGCGAGTGGTGCAGCGGCCGCAGGCCCTCGGCGGCCAGCACCCGGCACACCTCGCCGCACATGTCGACGGCGCGGTCCAGGCGGGCGGGGGAGAAGCCGGCGCCGACGGCGGGGGTGGCCAGGCGTTCGGGGAGCGCCATCGACGAGATCATCGTACGGTCGAGGCCGAGCGCGACCTGGGTGGCGGCGAACTGCTTGGCCCGTTCCACCTCGTCGTCCAGGGAGACGGTCTCGTCGAACGGCGAGTTGAACAGGCTGAGCGACGGCGCCAGCCCGTAGCCGGCTATCCACGAGCGATAGTCGGAAACGGTCATGTCGTCGGGGACGTCGGCCTTGACGGCGGTGAAGCCGATCTCCTGGAAGTCCCGGAAAGCCTCATCGAAGACTTCCTTGGTCTTGCCGGCTGACGCCCAGTACGGGATGGGGTTGGCGGCGATCCGGCTCATGACAGCACCACCGGCCGTCCGGTGCGGGCCGACTCGTACGCGCCGGTGATGACGCCGACCGCCTGCCGGTTGGTCTCCAGGTCGACGCGCAGTTTCTCGGTGCCGGCCAGGGCGCCCAGGAAGTTGAGGTACTGCAGGCGGTGCGCGTCGGAGAGCTGCCCGGGATTGGCCGCGGCCGCCGTGTCCGGCGAACCGCCCGAGATGGACTGGGTCGACCCCATCATCACCTCGGCGGCCGAAGAGCCGACGGGCGTCGCGTGGAAGTACGCCATCTCGTCGTTGTCGATCACGGCCGAGCCGCGGTCGCCGTGCACCTGGAGCCGGGCGCTCAGGCCGGGGTAGGCCGCGGTCGTCGCGTGCAGCACGCCGAGCGCGCCGGACTCGAAGCGGACCACGCCGGTCGCCACGTCCTCGACCTCGATCCGCTCGTGGGCGAGCGTCCCGGCGTAGGCGAACACCTCGACCGGCCGGCCGAGCGCGGCGATCAGCAGGTCGACGGTGTGCACGCCCTGGTTCATCAGCGCGCCGCCGCCGTCCAGCTCCCAGGTGCCGCGCCAGCCGCCCGAGTCGTAGTAGCTCTGCCCGCGCCACCAGTCGACCGACGCGATGCCGGAGGTGAGGCGGCCCAGCTCGCCGGCCTCGATCGCGGCCAGCACCTTCTCGGTCGCCGGGTCGAAGCGGTGCTGGGAGATGACCGTGACCAGGGTGCCGGCCTTCTGCTGGGCCCGGATGATCTCGTCGGTGCGGGCCACGGTGATCTCGGCGGGCTTCTCCACGATCACGTGCTTGCCGGCCTCGAGGGCCTCGATCGCGACCTCGCCGTGCCTGCCGGTCGGAGTGCAGACGACCACGACGTCGATCTCTTCGGCCGCGAGAGCCGCGGTGAGCGACGGATAGGGGTGGCCGCCGCGCTCGGACGCCAGCGACGAGGCACGGTCCGGGGAGACGTCGGCGACGGCCACGAGGGAGGCCTGGCCGGAGAGCTGACTCATCACGAGCCCGTGATGGCGGCCGATCACGCCGGCGCCGACGATGACGAACTTCGGTGTGCTCACGCGTACTCAATCTCCTCGGTCTTCAAGAGCTCGGTGAAGGCGCGCCAGGCCCGGCGGAACTGCTCGGGGCCGGAGAAACCGCCGGTGGCGTGGCCGAGGGCCAGGTGCGGCTCGAGCGAGAAGAACCCGTCGAAGCCGTCGTGCCGCAGCGCCCGGATCGTCTCGGCCAGCTCGCCGTCGCCCTCGCCGGCCGGCACCACCGTGCCGTCGGCCGCGATCGCGTCCTTGATCTGCATGTACTCGACGTGCGGGCGCAGCGCCGCGTAGCCCTCGCTGTAGGGCCGCACGCCGACCTGCACGAAGTTCGCCGGGTCCCAGGCCAGCCGCAGGTAGGGCGAGCCGACCGAGCGGATCAGGTCGAGGCAGCGGGCCGGCACGTCACCGTAGATCTCCTTATCGTTCTCGTGCAGCAGCACCAGGTCGGCCTCCTCGGCCACCCGCACCAGCGCCCGCATCCGGTCGATCACCTCGGCGCGGTGGTCGGCCGGGTCACTGCCGGGACGGAGGAAGAACGAGAAGATGCGGATGTACGGCGCGCCCAGCTCCTGGGCGACCTCGGCGGCATGCCGCATCCGGTCCAGGTGCGGGCCGAACTCCTCGTCGATGAAGATCTTCCCGATCGGGCTGCCGATGCTGGACACCTTTATCCCGTACGTCGAAAGCGTCTTCTTCATCGTGGCCAGCTGCTCGGGGGACAGGTCGAGAATGTTGACGTCCCAGGCGCTGCGCACCTCGATGTACTTGAGGCCGAGGCTCGTCGCGACCTCGCACTGCTCGGTGAGATCGGGGGAGATCTCGTCGGCGAATCCGGAGAGAGTCCACATCGGCGGCGCCCTTCAGGTGTTGGAGCGGTAGATCCGGTCGATCAGGTACTGCGACTTCAGGGCCTCGGCCGGGCCGATCCAGAACGGCTCCGGGTCGGCGA
This sequence comes from Actinoplanes sp. NPDC051537, assembly GCF_055586105.1. Lineage (NCBI taxonomy): Bacteria > Bacillati > Actinomycetota > Actinomycetes > Micromonosporales > Micromonosporaceae > Actinoplanes > Actinoplanes sp. NPDC051537. The sequence continues at coordinate 256,439 of NZ_JBVJIU010000017.1, read as the reverse complement.
GCGAGCGGTAGAAATCGGCGATGAGCAGCTCGTGCGAGGCGCCCCAGTAGGCGCGTCCGCCGCCGGCCGCCCGGCGCTCGGTGATCACTTCGGTGCGGCCGTCGGCGTACGCGATGGTCAGGTCGTTCTTGATGGTCAGGACCGCCTCGTCGGTGACGATCTCGATGGTGACCGGCTGGTCGACGACGTTGGTGACGGTGGCGAAGACGACGCTGCGGGCGCCGCCCTCGTGGTCGAGGAGCAGGTGGGCGGTGTCCTCGACGTCCCCCGGCAGAGCGCCGTAGCGCCCGGCGTGGCCGCTCACCGAGGTGACGTCGCCGAGCAGCCACTGCATGAGGTCGATGGTGTGGATGGCCTGATTCATCAGGACCCCGCCGCCGCTGCGGCTTTTGTCACCCCGCCACGTCCGAGCCGCGTAATAGGCGGCGGTGCGATGCCAGAACACCGCCGCCGACCCGCCGCGTGGTGTCTGGTTGGCAAGGATTTTTCGTACTTTTTCTGATGTGGCGTTGTACCGGTTCTGGAGGCAGACGCCGATCTTGACGTCGGGATGGGCGGCAGCTGCCTCGGCCAGCCGGGATGCCTCGGCGATCGTGTGCGCGACCGGCTTCTCCGTCAACACGTTGACGCCACGCTCCAGCGCGTCGATCGCGAGTTGCACATGTTGATCGTGTGGAGTGCAGATGTGCAACACGTCCGGCCGCGTCGAGTCGAGCATCGTCCGGTGGTCGCGGTAGCCGTCCGGCGAACGCTGCGGGTCGGGATCGCACACCCCGACCAGCTCGGCCCCCAACGCGGAGATGGCCGCCAGATGCACCACCGACACGTCGCCGAGGCCGGCCACCGCCACCCGGGTCACTTGACGCCACCCGCCGTGAGGCCGCCCACCAGATAGCGCTGGAAGATCAGATAGAGGATCACCACCGGCGCTGCGCAGACCAGCGCGGCCGCCATCATCTGCGAGTACACCGGCAGCGCGCCGCCCTCCTGGGACGAGCCGAAGACCTGCAGCGCGACGGCGGCGGTGTGCGTCTCGGGCCGGGTCAGCACCGAGGCGAACAGCACGTCGTTCCAGCCCAGCAGGAACGCGAAGATGCCGGCGACCACGATCGCGGGCAGGCTCAGCGGGAAGATGATCCGCCGCAGGATGACCACCGTGGACGCGCCCTCGGTGCGGGCCGCCTCCTCCAGCTCCCGGGGCAGCCCGCGCAGGTAGGTGACCATCACCCAGGTCGAGAACGGCAGAGCGAAGGTCAGGTAGGCGATGAACAGGCCCCACCGGGTGCCGATCACGGTCAGGCCCAGGTAGTTGCCGGCCGACGAGAACAGCACGAAGACCGGCAGCAGCATGAGCGTGCCCGGGATGCTCTGCAGGCCGACCAGGCCGCGCAGGATCGTGAGCCGGCCCCAGAACTTGTAGCGGACCAGCACGTACGCGGTGGTGGTGCCGAGCAGCGCCGACGCCACCGCGGTGAAGCCGCAGACGATCAGGCTGTTCACCAGGCCGGTCGAGAGGTCGGCCGTGGTCCAGATCTTGCGGTAGCTCTCCAGGCTGAACGAGCTCGGCCAGAACTCGCCCGAGGCCACGCCCACGTCGCTGTTCAGCGAGGCCAGCACGATGTACGTGATCGGCACCAGCACCGCCGCGCACAGCAGCACGGTCAGCGTGATCAGCAGCGGCCGGGGGAGCAGCCGGGTCGCCTCGGCGTGCGCGCTCACTTGCGGCCTCCTTCCTCGTGCACGTCCAGCCGCACCGCGCGCAGATAGACGAAGAGCGGGATCAGGATCAGGATCAGCGAGAGGACCGCCATCGCCGCGCTCAGGCCGAACCGCAGGCCCTGGAAGCTGGTCACGTAGACGAGCATCGGCATCACGTTGACGTTGTCCGGGGCCGGCGCGCCGAACAGCACGAACGGCAGGGTGAAGTTGTTGATGTGGTTCAGCGTCGCCAGCAGGCAGGCCAGCAGCACCGGGCCGCGCAGGTACGGCAGCACCACCTTGATCAGCTTCGGCCACCAGGTCGCGCCGTCCACTGCCGAGGCCTCGTGCACCTCGTGGTCGACCGACTGCAGGCCGGCCAGCGACATCAGGTAGATGAACGGCCAGGCCGCCCAGATCTCCACCAGGATCAGCGTCCAGTACGAGTTCGAGCCGCTGAGCCACAGCGTGCCGGTCTTGCCGAGCACGCTGTTGACGATGCCGTCCGGCTGGAGCATGGTGCGCCACACCGTCGCCACCACGAACGACGGCAGCACGTACGGGATGAGGAAGACCGCCCGCACCAGGCCCCGCCCTCGATAGGCGTTCTGGGTGACCAGCGCCGCCGCGATCCCGATCGGCACCGTCGCGGCGGTCGAGATGAGCGCGAACGACACGCTGATCCACATCGAGTGCAGCAGGCCCGAGTCGAACGCCTCGGCGTAGTTGGCGAGGCCGATGAACGGCGCCTGGACCCACCGGCGCAGCGTGTACTGGTCGAGGTCGATCAGCGAGATCCACAGCGCGAGCGCCAGCGGGATCAGGATGATCAGCACCATCAGCAGGCCGCCCGGGGTGAGCAGCCACAGCGGGCGCTGCTGCTCGGTCACGCCCTTGCGCTTGTGGTGTTTGTCCGTCGCCGCCTCCCGCGGCGGTGTGACCAGGGTGGTCATGTCACTTGGCCCGGTCCAGCGCGGACTGTGCGGACTTCTGCGCGGTGGCGATGCGGGCGTCGATCTGCGCCGGGCTCAGCGAGCTCTTGGCCAGGTCGGGCAGCGCCTGCACGGCCACATTGGTCAGCGCCAGCTGGATGTCGCTCCACGCGCCGGTGAATGGGGTGGCCACCGACTTCTTCGCGGCCTCGGTCACCGGGCCGAGCTTCGGGTCGGATGACAGGGTCTGCAGGGCCGACGCGTTGGCGGGCAGGTTGCCGAACTTCTTGTAGTAGTCGAGCTGCACGTCCGGGTCGGTGACCAGCTTGACGTACTGGAACGCCAGGTCCTTGTTCTTGGAGTAGTCGGCGACCAGCAGGTTGTCGCCGGAGAGGATGCTGGCGGCCTCGACGCCGTTCGCGGGGCGGGTGGTGGCGCCCGGCGGCACGGTCGGCAGCAGCGTGAACGCCCACTTGCCCTTCACCGCGCCCTGGTCGAGCGAGTTGGTCGCGGTCGAGGTGGTCAGCAGGAAGTAGCCGGTCTTGCCCTTGGCGAACGAGGCCAGCGCCTGCGGGTTGGTCCAGCCGACGGCGGCCGGGTCGACCACCTTGTCGTTGGTGAGCCAGCCGAAGTAGGTCTGGTACGCCTTCGACACGGTCGGGTCCTGCAGCTTCGCGGTCTTGCCGTCGACCAGCGGGTTACCGGCCTGCACGGACATGCCCCAGACGAACTTCCAGGGGTCGAAGTTGTCCTTGTAGCCGAGGGCGAGGCCGTACTGGCCGCTCTTGGTCAGCTGCTTCGCCTGCTGGGTCAGCTCGTCCCAGGTGGTCGCCGGCTTGGCGATGCCGGCCGCCTTGAGCAGCTCGGTGTTGTAGGCCATGACGAACGGGCGGCTCACCCACGGGATGCCGACCTGGTTGTTCTCGTCCGGGCCGGAGATGCCGAGGGTGGCCGGGTTGAACTTGTCCTTGCCGCCGATCTTCTTCCACTCGTCGTCGCCCATCTTGACGAAGGCGCCGGTCGAGTAGGCCGTCGGGGTCATCGTGGTGCCGACCGCGTAGACGTCCGGCCCGGAGCCGGCCACCACCGAGGTCTGTATCTTGGTCAGCTCGTCGTTGGCGGTGGCGAACTGCTCGAACTTCACGGTGGCGCCGGTCTGCGCCTTGAACTTCTCGCTGATCGACTTCTGCCAGGCCGCGAACTCCTCCGGGTACTGGGTGTTCGCCCCGATCAGCACGTCGAGCGTCTTGCCCGAGCCGCCGCCGCCACTGTCGTCGTCGCTGCCGCCGCACGCGGTGAGGGCGGCGGCCAGCACCGTCGCACCGGCCAGCGCCATGATCTTGCGAGTACGCATCATCGTCCGTCTCCTTCGGCCCAAGCCGGCGGGTAGTGACCCGCATCACTGTTACGCGATGGTTTCCCCGGGCAGTGACGCCTGGCAATGAGTTGCCAGTTGTTGCCCCGGCGGCCAGGCAACTGGTGGCAACCGCTTGCCATCCGCGAATCCGCGCCCCGAGGCTCGGGCCTATGGCCGCCCTGACGCTGCACCCCGACCGCTTGCTGCCCGCCGACCCCGGGGTGCGCGATCTCGCGCGCCGCCTCTACGCCGCCGTCGCCGATCTGCCGATCGTCAGCCCGCACGGGCACGTGGATCCGCGGATGCTCCTCGATGACAAGCCGTTCGCCGACCCGGCTTCGTTGTTCATCCAGCCGGATCACTACGTGACGCGGTTGCTGCACTCCGGCGGCGTGTCCCTGCGCGATCTGGGCGTGGGGGAGGGGCCGCTTCCCGAGGACCGTGCGCGCCGGGCCTGGCGCCTGCTGTGCTCGCACTGGCACCTGCTGCGGGGGACGCCCGTTCGGTACTGGTTCGAGAGCTCGCTGGCGCTGTTCGGGATCTCCGCGCGGCCCGCGGGCGACAACTCCGACGTTTTGTACGATCAGATATCCGAATCCCTTTCGTCGGATGACTTCCGGCCGCGCGCCCTGCTCGATCGGTTCAACATCGCGTTCCTGGCCACCACGGACGATCCGGCCGACGACCTGAAGGCGCACGAGGCGCTGGTCTCCGTCGTCGAGACGACGGTCGCGCCCACGTTCCGGCCCGACCGATACCTCGAGGTGGGGCGGGCGGGCTGGCCCACCTACGTCAAGGAGCTGGGCGGGGACGTCGGCGACTACGCCGGCTACCTCGCGGCGCTGGCGGAGCGGCGGCGGTACTTCGTCGCGCACGGGGCGGTCTCGGCGGACCACGGGCACCTCGACGCCGGGGCCGAGCCGCTGGACGTGCGGGAGGCGGAACGCATCTACCGGTCGGCGCTGTCGGGCACGGTCACCGTACGGGAAGCGATCGCCTTCCGCCGTCACATGATCTTCGAGATGGCCCGGATGTCGTGCGAGGACGGCCTGGTCATGACGCTGCACCCGGGCGTCTGGCGCAACCACCACGCGGCGACGCTCGGCGCCTTCGGACCGGACACCGGGCACGACATCCCGGTCGCGGCCGAGTTCACCCGTTCCCTGCAGCCGCTGCTCGACCGCTTCGGCACCCACCCCGGTTTCCACCTGGTGCTGTTCACCGTCGACGCGACCGTCTACAGCCGCGAGATCGCGCCCCTGGCCGGCTTCTATCCCTCGGTGTACGCCGGGGCGCCGTGGTGGTTCCTCGACAATCCCGCGGAGATCCGCCGTTACCAGCAGGCGGTCACCGAGATCGCCGGCTTCTCCCGGCTGTCCGGCTTCATCGACGACACCCGGGCGTTCTGCTCGATCCCGGCCCGGCACGACATGTCCCGCCGCCTGGACGCCGGCTTCCTGGCCTCGCTGGTCGCCGAGCACCGCCTGGACGAGGACGAGGCCCTCGGCACGCTGACCACGCTGGTCGTCGATCAGCCGCGGGCGGTCTTCAAGATCTGAGCGGCAAGGGCAAGGGCCTCCTGGAGTACGAGGCGCTCGGGCCGGTTCTGCGCGCGGGCGACCGCGGCGACGTCCTCGAACTCGGGCATGGCCTGCACCGCGACGCCGTCGAGGTAACCGACCTTGACCCGCACCCGGTCATCGCCGATCTCGACAGGGACGAACGCCCGTTCCAGCGCCGTCCGGCCGCGCTCGCCGTGCCGGATGCCGAGCGTGCTCGTGTCCCGGAAGATCCGGTCGCGCAGCTCCGGCGCCAGTTCGGGGCGGCAGAGCACGCTGAGGGTGTGCGCGGGCCGGCCCTTCTTCATGAGGATCGGCGTGAGCCACGCGTCGGCGGCGCCGAGGTCGAGCATCGTCCGCAGCACACCGGGCCAGAGTCGCGGGTCGAGGTCGTCCACATTGGCCTCGAGCAGCAGCAGCGTCTCCTCCGTCGCGCCGACTCCGGCCCCGAGGAGGACGCGGACGACGTTGGCGCGGCCGGCCGGGTCGCGCGTGCCCGCCCCGACGCCGACCGCGTCGAGGGTCATCGGCGGCACCGGCTCGCAGACCGTGGCGAAGGTCCGCAGCAGCGCCATCCCGGTCGGCGTGGCCAGCTCGCCGTCCCCGCCGCCCGATATCTCCCATCCCCGCGAAAGCTCCGCCACCGCGGGCGCCGGCACCGGAAGCCGCCCGTGCCGTGCTGTGACACTGCCGGACCCGAGGGCGACCGGCCCGGCCGACACCGTCGTCACGCCGAGGCCGGCAAACGCGGCACAGCACCCCACCACGTCGGCAATCGCGTCGAGCGCCCCGACCTCGTGGAAGTGCACCTCGTCCGGCTCGATGCCGTGCACCTTTGCCTCCGCCGCCGCAAGCCGCGCAAAGACTTCGTCGGCGGCGGGCAGATCGATGCGTCGGAGGAGTTCCCGGATCTCCCGCCAGCGCCGCTCGGGTGGATCCTCGTCCCGAAGCTCGACATCGACCTTGAGCGCCCGAAGCCCGGCCCGGGTCACCTCCCGCGTGCTCATCCGGACCGCATCGCCGGCCACCGCGGCAATCGCCGATCGAACCGCCTCGACATTCGCCCCCGCGTCGAGAAGGGCGCCGAGAAGCATGTCACCGGCCACCCCGGCGGAAGCATCGATCCAGGCATGGCGCCCGCTCACGATGCCGCGATCTGCGCGGCCAGGTGGCCGGCGCCGTAGCCATTGTCGATGTTGACCACCGCCACGCCGGGGGCGCAGGCGTTGAGCATGGTGAGCAGAGCGGCCAGGCCCTCGAAGGCGGCGCCGTAGCCCACCGACGTCGGGACCGCGACGATGGGCGCCGCGATCAGGCCGGCCACGACGCCCGGAAGCGCGCCATCCATGCCCGCCACCACGATCACGGCCCGGGCGCCGCGGAGCAGGTCGAGGTGGGCGAGGACGCGGTGCAGGCCGGCCACGCCGACGTCGACCACGATGTCGGCCTCGCGGCCCAGGTAGCGGGCGGTCAGCAGGGCCTCGCGGGCGACCGGCAGGTCCGAGGTGCCGGCCGCCACCACCACGACCCGGCCGCCGGTGGGCGGTGGCGCGGCCGGTGGCCAGGCGAGCAACCCGGCCTCGGGATCGTGGAAGGCGTCGGGCAGCACCGCGCGGACGGCGCGGGCGTGCGACGGCGCGGCCCGGGTGAAGAGGGTGACGACGTCGGGCCGGGCGGCGACCGCGGCGGCGATCCCGGCGACCTGGTCCGGCGTCTTGCCGGCGCAGTAGACCGCCTCCGGATAGCCGCGCCGGCCGGCCCGGTCGAGATCGAGGTTCGCGTAGGCCGAGAGATCGGTCACCGGGTCGCCGCCTCGGTGAACGCGCCCGACTGGATGCCGGCCAGGTCGAGGGTCACGAAGCGGAACCCCGCTCCGGTCACCGCGGCGCGCACCTCGGACCGCAGCGGCTCGGCGACGGCCCGCACCAGGTCGCCGGGTGGGAGCTCGAGCCGGGCCACGTCGCCGTGGTGGCGCACCCGCAGGTCGCCGAAGCCGAGCCGGCGCAGGGCCGCCTCGGCCCGCTCGACCTGGCTCAGGCGGAACGGGGTGACCGCGGTGAAGTGCGGGATGCGGGAGGCCAGGCAGGGCGCGGCGGGCTTGTCGGCGACCGGGAGGCCGAGGGCCCGGGCGGCGGCGCGCACATCGGCCTTGGTCAGCCCGGCGTCGGCGAGCGGGGTCAGGACCCGGTGGGCGGCCGCCGCCCGCGCGCCGGGACGGTCGGTGCGGCGTACGTCATCGGCGTTCTCGCCGTACGCGATCGCGTCGAGGTCGTAGTCGATCGCCGTCGAGTCGGCGATGCGGGTGAACAGCTCGTCCTTGCAGTGGAAGCAGCGGTCGGGGCCGTTCGCGCGGTAGGCCGGGCGGGAGCCCTCGTCGGTGGCGACCTCGACCAGCCGCGCGCCGATCAGCCCGGCCACCCGGTGCGCGCCCGTGCGCTCGTCGGCGGCCAGGCTCGGCGACACGCCCAGGATCGCGACGACCCGTTCGGCGCCGAGGGCGCGGACGGCCAGCGCCAGCAGCACGGACGAGTCGACGCCGCCGGAGAAGGCGACGCCGAGGCGGCGCACCCCGGTCAGGTGGGGGGTGAGGTCAGCGGTGTTCATGACGGTCATTCCACGTCGGATACCCGGTGGCGCGGCAAGCGATTGCCAAATGTTGCACCTCGCCAAGCTACGTTAAGTTGCTTGGCATGCCGGGGGACGACGCGCTGTGCCGGGAACTGGTCGCCGCCAGCCGGGCCGGCACCGTGGTCACCACGCCGGAGACGATCCCGGCCGCCACGCTGCGCCGCGCGCTGCTCCAGCCGCCGGGGCCGGGCGACCATCCCACCGGGCAGCTCTACCTGCGGGGCGTGACCGTCGACGGCGACCTCGACCTGCGCGGGTCGACGCTCGGCGTGCAGCTCACGCTGATCGACTGCGTGGTCCGCGGCGGCATCAACCTGCTCGAGGCGACGCTGCCCAGCCTCCAGCTCGACCGCACGACGGTGGCCTGGGTCGACGCCGCCAACTGCCGCTGCACCCAGGACGTCTGGCTCAAGGAGTCGTCGTTCCCGGCCGGCGTCGACTTCACCGACGCCCGGGTCGGCGGGTCGGTGCATCTGGACGGCTCGCTGTTCGGGCCCGACCACCGGACCGACGCGATCTCGGTGCTGCCGCGCGGCTGCCCGGTGCGGATGCGGCGGCTCACCATCGGCGGCATGCTCAGCGCGCCCCGCATCGAGTGCCGGGGCCTGTTCGACCTGTCCAACGCGCACGTGGGCGGCGACGTCGAGCTGGACAGCGCCCGGCTGGTCGCGCCCGAGGCCGAGGGGCCGATGCCGGGCACCGCGCTGAACGGGCCGGAACTGCGGATCGACGGCTCACTCAGCGCGGACCGCCGGCACGAGCGGGCGCGCCGGTCGATCGCGCACGCCGAACCGTCCGAGCGGCACTCGGGGTCGTCCCGCACCAACGCCGACCTGCTCGAGGTGACCGGCCGCTTCTACCTTCCGGGCGTGGTGATCGACGGGATCGTCGACCTGAGCGCGGGACGGTTCACGGCGGCCGTGCCGCCCGCGCCCGAGCGGCACGGGATCGGACCCAGCGGCGACGCGGAGTTCGACCCGTACGCGGTGGTGGTCATCGATGGCGCGAAGGTGCGCGGCAACGTCGAGCTGGACGCGGGTTTCACCGCCCGCGGCAGCGTCCGGGTCAGCGGCGCCGAGATCGGCGGGGACCTGCGGTTCGACCGGTCGGCGATCGACGGGAACGCGTACGCGATCGTCGCCAACGGCGTCGTCGTGCGCGGCCACGTCAGCGTCACCGACGCCACCATGACCGGCGAGGTCTGCTTCCAGGACGCGCGCGTCCAGCACAACGTCCACGTCCAGCGCTCGACCCTGCGCACGGCCGGCGGCAACGCGCTCAACCTGCACCGCGCCCACGTCGGCGGCGCCGTCGACTGCGGCGACCTGGACGCCGAGGGCTCGCTGCGGATGGCCGACCTGGTCGGCGGCTCGGTCTTCGTCTCGGGCGCGACGCTGCGCGAGCCGTGCCGCACCGACCTGCGCATCTACCAGCCCGGCACCCGCGAGAACCGGCACGATCCGGTGCTCAACCTGATCGGCGCCGAGATCACCGGCACCGTGCGCGGCAACCCGGCCACGGTTCCGTTCCGGGCGTACGGCCAGGTGGCGTTGCGTGGCGCCAAGGTCTCCCGCTCGGTGCAGTTCATCCGGGCCGAGATCGTCAGCGAGGAGGGCCCGGCCGTCGACGCGGCGTCGCTGGCCTGCTCCGACCTCTACCTGAAGGGGATCGGCACGGTCGGCGGGGTGCGGTTCGCCGACGCCCGCATCTCCGGCGACGTCGACCTCACGGGCGCGCATCTGCGGCGGAACGAGCAGCCGCGGGACGAGCCACGCCCGTCGCCGTCCATCGACGGCGGCGCCGCGGTGATCGGCGGGGACGCGTGGTTCGACGACACCCGGGCCGAGGGGCTGCTGCGGCTGCGGCGGGCCGAGGTGAGCCGGTCGGTCGGCCTCAAGGGCGTCGTGCTGGGGGAGGACCCGGCCGGGCTGGTGCTCGACCTGGCCGGCCTGCGCACCCCCGACCTGGTGGCGGCGCCGGGCGAGCCGTTGCGGGGCAACGTCGACGCGTCCCGGGCCGTGGTCATCTCGTTCACCGACAACGCCAACTTCTGGCACGCCACCCATCTCGACCTGCTCGGCTTCGCCTACCAGGTGCACCTGGACCTGGACGCGACGGCGGGCCGGGCCGACTGGCGGACCCAGATCGAGCGCCTGCGCAGCACCAAGATCCTGCCGCCGCCGTCGACGTCGCGGACCGAGCCGGCGCTCCCGACCGGGCAGCTCTCCCAGCCGTACCTCCAGCTCGCCGCGACCTATCGCGCGGCCGGCGCCGACTCCGTGGCCCGCCGCATCCTCTTCGAGATGCGCCGCCGCGAGTGGGCCCAGCGCACCGAGCGTCCGGGCGGCGTCCGGCGGCATCTGCTGCGGCTGGTCGGTTTCCTCTACCGGGTCACGGTCGGCTACGGCTACCGGCTCCAGCTGGCGCTCTACTGGCTGCTGGGCCTCTGGCTGGCCGGCTTCCTCGTCTTCGGCGTCCTGGCCGGCCCCTCGCGGCCCGACCCGCAGCCGGCGGCCGGCCCGGCCAGCGAGTGCGTGGTTGCGGCCGACGCGGACCCGGTGCCCGATCAGCCCGGCTACTGCGGCAACTTCAACCCGGCGCTGTACACGCTCGACCTGCTCGTGCCGGTGGTCGACCTCGGCCAGAAGTCGTCCTGGCACTACCGTGACGTGGGCCTGCAGATCGTCGCCGACATCCTGCAGATCGCCGGCTGGATCCTGGCCACCGCCGCCGCGACCGCCGCCCTCGGCCTCGTCGGCCGCGCCGAGGACCGCGGTACTACTTGAGACCCTCGTCCGCGCGGGCCTCGGTCGGGGCGAGCGCGGCGCCGAGCGTACGGGCCGTGTCGATCAGTGGCACGTGGCTGAACGCCTGCGGGAAGTTGCCCACCAGCCGGTGCTCGTCGGTGTCGTACTCCTCGGACAGCAGCCCGACGTCGTTGCGCAGCGCCAGCAGGCGGGCGAACGTCTCGCGCGCGTCCTCCTGCCGCCCGATCAGCGCGTAGTTGCTGGCCAGCCAGAACGTGCAGGCCAGGAACGCGCCCTCGCCCGGCGGCAGGCCGTCGACGTCGCCGCCCGGCTTCTGGGTGTAGCGCTGCACGAAGCCGTCGACCATCAGGTGCTCCTCGATCGCGGCGACCGTGCCGATCACCCGTTCGTCGTCGCCGGGCAGGAACCCGACCAGCGGGGCCATCAGCATCGCCGCGTCCAGCTCCGCCGAGCCGTAGAACTGGGTGAACGTCCGGCGGCCGGCGTCGTACCCCTTGTCGAGGATCTCGGCGCGGATCTCGTCGCGCAGCACGCACCACCGCTCGGCCGGCCCGTCGAAGCCGAACTCCTCGATCGCCTTGACCGCCCGGTCGGCGGCGACCCACGCCATCAGCTTCGAGTGCACGAACTGCTTCGGGCCGCCGCGCACCTCCCAGATGCCCTCGTCCGGGTCGCGCCAGTGGTTCTCCACGAACTCCATCAGCTTGACCTGGAGGCCCCACGCCGGGTCGTCGGCCTTGAGGCCCGCGCGCCGGCCCTGGTGCAGCGCGTCCATCACCTCGCCGTAGACGTCGAGCTGGAACTGCTCGGCCGCGGCGTTGCCGATCCGCACCGGGTTGCCGTCGTAGCCGGTGAGCCAGGTGGCCTGGTACTCGTCGAGGCGGCGCTCGCCGGCCACGCCGTACATGATCTGCAGCTCGGCGGGGTTTCCGGCGATGGCCCGCAGCAGCCACTTGCGCCAGGCGATCGCCTCGCTCTGGAAGCCCGAGTAGAGCAGCGACTGGAGGGTGATCGTCGCGTCCCGCAGCCAGCAGAACCGGTAGTCCCAGTTCCGCACGCCGCCGAGCTTCTCCGGCAGGCTGGTGGTCGCGGCCGCGACGATCCCGCCGGTCGGGGCGTACGTGAGGGCCTTGAGCGTGAGCAGCGACCGGACCACGGCGTCGCGCCATTCGCCCTCGTACGTGCAGGCCGAGACCCAGCCCCGCCAGTAGCCCTCGGTGACGCCGAGCTCGTGGGCCGGGTCGAGCGGCTCCGGCGGCGGCAGGTGCGAGGGCCGCCAGGTGAGCACGAACGGCACCTGCTCGCCGGTCTGCACCCGGAAGTCGGCCCGGGTCGCCAGGTTCTCCCCGCGCGTCTCGACCGGGGTGCGCAGCCACGCGGCGTCCGGTCCGGCCACCGCGACCAGGTCGTCCTGCTCCCGGTAGACCCACGGCACGACGTGCCCGTAGTCGAAGCGCAGCCGCAACGTCATCCGCATGTCGACGGCGCCGCGCACGCCCTCGACGATCCGGATGAGGTCGGGCGACTCCCCGCGGGGCGGCATGAAGTCGATCAGCCGGACGACGCCGTCGGCGGTCTCGAACTCGGTCTCCAGCACCAGCGTGTCGTCCCGGTAGCGCCGCCGCGTCGCGATCACCTCGCCGGCCGGCCGGATCGTCCAGTGCCCGTTCTCCTCGTCCCCGAGCAGCGCCGCGAACACGGCCCCGGAGTCGAAGCGCGGCGCGCAGAACCAGTCGATCGACCCGTCCCGCCCGACGAGCGCCGACGTCTGCGTGTCCGCGATGATCGCGTAGTCCTCGATCGGAAGCGCCATACCGCTTGTCTTACCCGCCGCCGCCTTCCCGGAACGGGAAAAGGGCCGCATCCGCGAACGGATGCGGCCCTCACCGGGTCGGGAGCGCTAGCCCTTGACGCTGCCCGCCATCAGGCCGCGGACGAAATAGCGCTGCAGGAGCAGGAACACGACGACCGGCACCAGGATCGAGACGAAGGCGCCGGCGGAGAGCAGTTGCCAGGCCGTGCCCCGGGTGCCGCTGAGGTTGGCCAGCGCCAGCGTGATCGGGGCGACCTCGTTGCCGCCGCCCGCGAAGACCAGCGCCACCAGCAGGTCGTTCCAGACCCAGAGGAACTGGAAGATGCCGAACGCCGCCAATGCCGGGGTGAGCAGCGGCAGCATGACCTTGAAGAAGATGGCCACATGGCCGGCGCCGTCCACCCTCGCCGCTTCGATCAGGCCGGCCGGCACCTCTCGCATGAAGTTGTGCAGCAGGTAGATGGCCAGCGGCAGCGCGAACGTCGAGTGCGCGAGCCACAGCGTCCAGAACGTGCCGGTGATGTGAAGGCCGACGAAGATCTTCAGCAGCGGCAGAAGCGTGATCTGCAGCGGCACGATCTGCAGGGCGAAGATCGCGATGAACAGGAAGTTCTTGAACCGGAAGTCGATCCAGGCGAAGGCGTACGCGGCCAGCGACGCCAGCGCCATCGGGATCAGCACCGAGGGGATGCAGATGACCAGCGAGTTGACGAAGAAGTCGGCCATGTTGATGCCGCCGCCCTCGCCGAACACCGCTCGGTAGTTGTCGAGCGTCATCTGCGGGTCGGAGAAGAACGTCCACCAGCCGGTCCGCTTGATCGCCCGTTCCGGCCGGAACGAGGAGACCAGCAGGCCGAAGGTGGGGATGGTCCAGAGCACCGCGATGATGATGGCGAAGAGCGACGCCCAGGGCGAGCTCAGCCGCTTCTTCGCGATCGCGGCCGCGCTCGGCTTCTCCGCGGCCAGGTCCGGTGTGCTCGTCACCGGAGTTACGGCGGTCATCGTGCCTCCGATTGACGAACCTGCCGGATGTTGTACGCGACGACGGGGATGACCAGGATGAAGAGCAGCACCGCGAGAGCGGCGCCGAGCCCCTGGTTGTCGGCCCGGAACGTCTGTGAGTAGAACTCGTTGGCCACCACGCTGGTCTTGAAGTTGCCGCCGGTCATGGTGCGGACGATGTCGAAGACCTTCAGCGTGCCGATGCCGATGGTGGTCAGCACCACCACGATGGTCGGGCGGACGCTGGGCACCGTGATGTTCTTGAACATGGTCCAGGCGGTGACGCCGTCGAGCCGGGCGGCCTCGACGATGTCGTCCGGGATCGCCTTGATGGCCGCCGAGAGCACGGTCATGGCGAAGCCGGCCTGGATCCAGATCATCACGACGATCAGCAGGAACGTGTTGAGCGGCGACTCGATCAGCAGCTGGACCGGCTTGCCGCCGAGCCACACGATGATCTGGTTGATCAGGCCGATCTGCTTCACGTTGGCCTGGTCGGGCCGGTACTCGTACATGAACTTCCAGATGATCGACGCCGCCACGAAGGAGATCGACATCGGCAGGAAGATCAGGGCCTTCGCGAACGACTCGAACCGCGACTTGTCCACCAGGATCGCGTAGATCAGGCCGATGCCGGTCGCCAGGAACGGGGTGAGGACCACCCAGAACACCGTGTTGCGCAGAACCGTGAGCTGGTCCTTGTCGGTGAAGATGGTCTTGTAGTTGTCGACCCCGACGAACGCCTTGCCGGCGGCGTCGAAGAACGACTCGTAGATGGTGCGGAGGCCGGGGTAGACGAGGCCGACCAGCAGCATCAGCACGACGGGGAGCAGGTAGAGATACCCGACCCACTTGTCGCCGCGCCGGCCGCCGATCCGGCCCGCGAAGAACAGGATGACGCCCATGACCGCGGCGAAGAGCAGCAGCGCGGCGATCATCTGCAGAAGTTTCTCAGGGGTGGTGGAGGCGGTGTTGAACACGCGACCCGTACCTCCTTCTTCTTTCCTTGGGGAGAAGAGAGGGATGGGGCCGGCCCGGAGGTAGGTGCCCTCCCGACCGGCCCCGATGGAGCTAATCAGATCACTTAGGCCACGAGTTTTCGATGTTGTTGAGGGTCGTCTTCGTGTCCTGACCGGTGACCCACGCGGTCGACTGCTTCCAGAACGAGTCCGAGCCGACGGCCGCGGGCATCTGGTCCGAGCCGTCGAACCGGAACTGCGAGGCCGGGTCGAGCAGGATCTTCGCCGCGAGCTGGTCGATCGGGCTGGTCAGGTTGTTCGGGTCGAGACCCTTGTTGGCGCTGACCCAGCCGCTGGACAGCTTGGCCTTGGTGTTGGCCCAGGTGTCGGAGGACAGGTAGGTCTGGAACGCCTGGACCTCGGGCCGGTCGTTGAACGCCAGCACGAACTCGCCGCCGCCGAGGACCGGCTTGGCCGAGGTGTCCTTGCCCGGCAGGTAGAACGCGAAGACGTCGCCGTCCTCGGCCACCTTGGTGCCCTTGGGCCAGTTCGCCGCGTAGAAGCTGGCCTGGCGGTGCATCATGCACTGGTCGTCGAGGATCGGCAGACCGGCGTCCTGGAACGTGGTCGACGCGATGCTCTTGACGTCACCGAGACCGCCGTTGACGTACTTGTCGTTCTTCAGGTATCCGCCGACGGCGTCGAGAGCCGCGGTGGGCTCGGCGCTGTTGAACGCGATCTGGTGGGCGACCCACTTGTCGTACTCCTCCGGCCCGGAGAGCCGAAGCATGAAGTCTTCCATCCAGTCCGTGATCGGCCAGCCCGTGGCGTCACCGGAGTTGATGCCCGCGCACCACGGCTTCTTGCCGTCGGCGACCATCTTGTCGCTGAGGGCCTTCAGCTCGTCGAGCGTGGTCGGGACCGCGTAGCCCGCGTCCTTGAACGCGCTCGGCGAGTACCAGACCAGGGACTTGACGCTCGCGCCCAGCGGGGCCGCGTAGAACTTGCCGTCGACCGTGCCGTAGTTCTTCCAGTCCTTGGACCAGAACTTGTCGACGTTGGCCTCGGTGTCGGCCGGCGCCGCGACCGCCTTGCCGGTCGCCACCAGCTGCTTGAGCAGACCCGGCTGCGGCACGATGGCCAGGTCCGGCGGGTTGCCGGCCTTGGCGCGTACCAGGATCTGGGTCTCGAAGGACTTGTCGCCCTCGTACTTGACCGTCGCGCCGGTGCACTGCTCGAAAGGCTTGTACGAATTGATGTGCGGGGTGTCCTCGGGGGTGACGATGCCCGTGTAGATCGAGATCGTCTTGCCCTTCAGGTCCCCGAACTTCGTGTATGGCGAACAGTCGATGGCCGACGCCGATGCGTTGCCCGACGTGTCGCTGTCGGAGTCCTTGTCGTCGCCACACGCTGCCATGCCGAAAACCAGCCCGGCACTCAGTGTGCCGGCGAGCACGGCCCGAAAACGCGGGCTCGTAGGTTGACCGAACATACCGCTCCCTATGTCAAATCGCGCCTCCGACGTCCGAAGACGTCGCCGTCCGAAGCGCTACTTGGGTCACAGTCAAGAGGTAACCGGGACGTTGCGCAATGATTTCCGCTTGATCGACTCGGTAACGATACGGCAGCGGCGGTCAATGGTCCTTAACCGGTTAAGGAAGAACCGCTGGTCAGGCCGTGAACGCCTCCTCGGCCGACCCTAGTCGCCAAGCGGCCGCCCCGCCCGGAAATCTGGATATCCGGGGAGGCGGCCGGTGTGTCGTGCTTAAATCGGGCGTTCCGCCGCTCAGCCCGCGATGGCCAGGTATTTGTAGCCGAGGCGGGCCATCCGGTCGGCGTCGAGCACGTGCCGGCCGTCGAGCAGGATCGGAGTGCGCATGAGGCCGACGAACTTGCTCCAGTCCAGCTCGAGGTACTGCGCCCACTCGGTGACCAGCACCACCGCGTCGCAGTCGTCGAACAGGTCGTCGACGGTCTCGCTCAGGTAGGGGGCGAGCTCGGGCTGCTCGCGGCGGAAGCGCTCGCCGGCGATCGGGTCGTGCAGCTTGACCCGGGCGCCGCGGGCGAGCAGCAGGTTCGCGATGTCGAGGGCGGGCGAGTCGCGCAGGTCGTCGGTGTTCGGCTTGAACGCGATGCCGAGCAGGCCGATCTTGCGGCCCTTGAGGATGCGCAGCTCGTCCTGGAGGCGCTCGACGGCGATCTGGCGCTGCCGGTCGTTGACCACGCGGGCGGCCCGGACGATCGGCATCTCGTAGTTGTACTCGGACGCCGTCGCGATCAGGGCCTTGGTGTCCTTGCCGAAGCAGGAGCCGCCCCAGCCGACGCCGGCCTGCAGGAACCGGGACCCGATCCGCTGGTCGAGGCCCATGCCCCGGGTCACCTCGGTGATGTCGGCGCCGACCTTGGCGGCGAGCTGGCCGATCTCGTTCGCGTAGCTGATCTTCAGGGCCAGGAACGCGTTGGCCGCATACTTGATCAGCTCGGCCGACGCGAGGTCGGTGGAGACCAGCGGGACCGCGCCGATGTCGTCGGGCCGCGGCGAGAAGCTGGGCGCGGTGAACGTCTGGTTGATGATCGGCCGGTAGAGCTGGTTGAGAATCTCGAGGCTGCGCGGGTTGTCCGAGCCGATCACGATGCGATCGGGGAAGAGCGTGTCGTGGATGGCATTGCCCTCGCGCAGGAACTCCGGATTCGACGCGACCGAGAATTCGCAGCCCTCGGGACGGTCCGTACGCTGCGCGAACGACTCACGAAGAATCGCGTCGACCCAGTTACCGCTGCCGATGGGCACGGTCGACTTGTTCACCACCACGGTGAAGGGGTGATCGAGGTGCTGCGCGACCGTCTCGGCGGCCGAGCGCAGATAGCGCAGATCGGGGCTGCCGTCGGCGGCGGAGGGGGTCTGCACGGCCACGAACACCACGTCGGCGCCCGGCACGGCCTCGGCATAGCTGGTGGTGAAGGTCAGGTTGCCGGCGGCCTCGGCGAGCAGCTCGTCCATGCCCGGCTCGTAGATCGGGCAGCGTCCGCCGTTGAGCATGTCGACCTTGCTCTGGTCCAGGTCGACGCAGGTTACCTGGTGGCCCAGGAAAGCCAGACTCACACCGGTCGTGAGCCCGACATAACCCGTGCCCACCACACAAACCCTCATGAAACGCTCCTCGCTCCGGCCAATCAACGCCCGATGATACACATCGGGTTAGGACGCCCCATGACCGAAAAGTTCATGGATGGTTGACGGTAAGTGGTCGGCCCATTCCGGGGCGTTGCTGAACGGTTTTTAAGCAATTCACGCACGGCAATTTCTTAAATGAAACGCGGGATGGGCGCCGGGGCGCCCGCGGGCGCGGCCGGGCGAGGTCTTTATATCCACGATTGTCAACTAGTGGTTTCCGGGGCTTGACAGCAGTGTGACGCGGGCCGGACGCTCTTGGGAGCGCTCCCATGTGTACGCCTGTCAATGGAAGGTGCCGGATGAGAAGGACAGCAGTCGCGGCGACGGTCGCCGCCCTGTTAGGCGGGGCGGTGGCGGTCGCCCTGGCTCAGCCCATGACGGCCGCCGCAGCCGCGGCCGACCCGTACTCCTGGAAGAACGTTCGCATCGACGGCGGTGGCTTCGTCCCGGCCATCGTCTTCAACCCCGGCGAGAAGAACCTGATCTACGCCCGCACCGACATCGGCGGCGCCTACCGCTGGAACGAGGCCGACCAGAGCTGGACGCCGCTGCTCGATTGGGTCGGCCAGAACAACTGGGGCTACAACGGGGTGCTGTCCATCGCGCCCGACCCGGTCGACACCAAGCGGGTCTACGCCGCGGTCGGCATGTACACCAACGACTGGGACCCGAACAACGGCGCCATTCTCCGTTCCGCGGACAAGGGCGCGACCTGGCAGGTCACCACGCTTCCGTTCAAGAACGGCGGCAACATGCCGGGCCGCGGCGTCGGCGAGCGCCTCGCCGTCGACCCGCACAACGACAAGAACGTGTACTTCGCGGCCGAGGGCGGCAACGGCCTGTGGCGGTCGACCGACTACGGCGCGACCTTCAGCAAGGTCACGAGCTTCCCGAACGCCGGCAACTACGTGCAGGACCCGGCGGACACCAACAACTACCTCAACCAGAACCAGGGCCTGGCCTGGGTCACGTTCGGCGCCACCAACCAGATCTTCGTCGGCGTCAACGACAAGTCCAACCCGGTCTACATGTCGAAC
The DNA here is from genome assembly GCF_055586105.1 of Actinoplanes sp. NPDC051537. NCBI lineage: Bacteria > Bacillati > Actinomycetota > Actinomycetes > Micromonosporales > Micromonosporaceae > Actinoplanes > Actinoplanes sp. NPDC051537. Next base: position 237,511 of record NZ_JBVJIU010000017.1, on the reverse strand, counting down.
GACAACGGCTCGACGTGGACCCGGATCGCCGGGCAGCCGACGGGATATCTGCCGCACAAGGGCGTCGTCCAGGGAAACAACCTCTTCATCGCGACCAGTGACACCGGCGGGCCGTACGACGGGGCGGCCGGCCAGGTCTGGCGCTACGACATCGCGGCCGGGACGTGGACGAACATTTCCCCGACACCGGCCGCCGACGCCTATTACGGATATTCCGGGCTGACCGTCGACGCGCTGCACCCCGGGACGCTCATGGTCGCCACCCAGATCTCCTGGTGGCCCGACGCAATCTTCTTCCGGAGCACCGACAACGGCGCGACCTGGACCCGCATCTGGGACTGGACCAGCTATCCCAGCATGTCCAAGCGCTACACCATGGACATCTCGGCCGACCCGTGGCTGGACTTCAACAACAACCCGCAGCCGCCGGAGTCGACCCCGAAGCTCGGCTGGATGAACGAGACGCTCGCGATCGACCCGTTCAACTCCAGCCGGATGATGTACGGCACCGGCGCCACGCTGTACGGCACCACGAACCTGACGAACTGGGACGCCGGCAGCACCATCACGATCAAGCCGATGGCCAAGGGCATCGAGGAGACCGCCGTCCTCGACCTGGCCAGCCCGCCGTCCGGGGCGCCGCTGGTCAGCGCGCTCGGCGACATCGGCGGCTTCTACCACGCGTCGCTCGACGCGGTGCAGCCCAGCTTCCACGACACGCCCAGCCTGGGCAGCAACACGAGCCTCGACTTCGCCGAACTCACGCCCACGGTGTTCGCGCGAGTCGGGAACGCGGACGCTGCCCCGCACATCGGCATCAGCTCCGACGGCGGCAAGAACTGGTACCAGGGCCAGGAGCCGTCCGGGGTGACCGGCGGCGGCACGATCGCGGTCGGCGCCGACGCGGGCTCGATGGTCTGGTCGCCGCAGGGCACCGGGGTCTACTACTCGACCACCCGCGGCAGCTCGTGGACCGCCTCCACCGGCGTTCCCGCCGGCGCGGTCGTCGAGAGCGACCGGGTCAACCCCAAGACCTTCTACGCGTACGCCGCCGGCAAGTTCTACACCAGCAAGGACGGCGGAGCGACGTTCACCGCCTCCGCGGCGTCGCTGCCGGCCTCGGGCCGGCTGCACTTCCACGCCGTGCCGGGCGTCGCCGGCGAGGTCTGGCTGGCCGGTGAGACCGGACTGTTCAAGTCCACCGACTCCGGCGCCACGTTCACCAAGGTCTCCTCGGTGACCGCGGGCGTCAACGTGGCCTTCGGCAAGGCCGCTCCGGGCCAGTCACACCTGGCCGTCTTCCTGGTCGGCACCGTCGACGGGGTCACCGGGGTGTTCCGCTCCGACGACGCCGGCGGCTCCTGGGTCCGGATCAACGACGACGCTCACCAGTACGGCAACGCCGGCGACGCGCTGGCCGGCGACCCGCGGGTCTTCGGCCGGGTCTACCTCGGCACCAACGGCCGCGGCATCCTCTACGCCGACCGGACGACGACGGCCACCACGCCGACCGGAAGCACCTCGTCGCCGACGCCGACGTCACCTTCGCCGTCGCCCACATCGCCGTCGCCCACCGTCTCGCCCACCGTCTCGCCGACCACGTCGCCGACGGTTCCGGCGACCGGCGGCTGCACGGCCACCTACAAGATCACCGGCTCGTGGAGCGGCGGCTTCCAGGGTGAGGTCACCGTCGCCAACACGGGCTCCAGCGCGACCAAGAGCTGGACGGTCACCTGGAACTACACGGCCGGCCAGACGATCACGCAGCTCTGGAGCGGCACGGTCAGCCAGACCGGCGCCGCCGTCAAGGTGACGAACGCGAGCTACAACGGCGCCGTCGCGGCGGGCGCCTCCACCACCTTCGGGTTCCTCGGCAGCACCACCGGTGCCACGAACCCGGTCCCGTCCCCGGTCACCTGCTCGGCAACCAGCTGAGCATCTCTCCCCAACCCCCACCGGAAAGGAAATCCCCGTGCTACCACGAGAAAGACGACTGCGGCGATTGCGTCGCGGCCTGGCCATCACCGGCACCGCCGTCCTCGGCGCCGGCGTGGCCCTCGCGGCCGGCGTGCCCGCCCACGCCGCGGCCGGCTGCACCGTCGTGTACAAGGTGCAGAGCCAATGGCCGGGCGGATTCACCGGCGACATCCAGATCACCAACTCCGGTGATCCGGTCAGCAGCTGGAAGCTCGAGTACGACTTCCCGGACGCCGCGCAGAAGGTGTCGCAGGGATGGAACGGCGTCTACGCCCAGAGCGGTCAGCACGTCACGGTGAACAACGCGAGCTGGAACGGCGGCCTCGGCACCAACGCCACCGTCGGCACCGGCTTCAACGGCACGTTCGGCTCGGCCAACCCGGTGCCCACGGCGTTCAGCCTCAACGGCGTCGCGTGCAACGGCGCCACCGCCGCTCCGACGGTGGCGATCTCGTCGCCGGCCGCCAGCACCCGCTACACCGCGCCCGCGTCCATCCCGATCACGGCCAATGCCACGGCGGCGAGCGGGAACACGATCAGCAAGGTCGAGTTCTATCACGACGGCCTGCTGCTCAACACGGACACGGCATCGCCGTACGCGTACACCTGGACCGGGGTGCCGCAGCAGACCGCGGCCTACCACCTCCAGGCGATCGCCTACGACAACACCGGCGCCAAGAGCAGCACCGCCGACGTGCCGGTCTTCGTCGACGCCAGCACCTCGCCGGCGATCGTCGCCGACGCCACCTCGTTGTCGGTGGCCCCGGGCGCGAGCTCGACGTTCAAGCTGGCGCTCTCCAAGGCGCCGACCGCGAACGTGACGGTGGCCGTCGCGCGTACGGCCGGGGCCACCACGGTCTCGGCGTCGCCGGCGTCGCTCACCTTCACCCCGTCGAACTGGAGCACCGGGCAGACCGTGACCGTCGCGGCGACCACGGCCGCCACCTCGGGCACCAGCGCCACCTTCTCGGCGACCTCGACCGGCTACACGGCGGCGACGGTGACCGTGAACGTGGTGCCGGCCGGCAGCGTCGATGACCGGTTCACCCAGATGTACAACGACATCAAGAGCCCGTCCAACGGCTACTTCAGCCCCGAGGGCGTGCCCTACCACTCGATCGAGACGCTGATCGACGAGGCGCCGGACCAGGGTCACGAGACCACGTCCGAGGCGTTCAGCTACTGGCTGTGGCTCGAGGCCGAGCACGGCGCCTCGACCCAGGACTGGGCCCCGTTCAACTCGGCCTGGTCGACGATGGAGAAGTACATCATCCCGTCGCACGCCGACCAGCCGACCAACGCCAACTACAACGCGTCGAAGCCGGCGACCTACGCGGCGGAGTACCCGCTGCCGTCGTCGTACCCGTCGCAGCTCGACTCGAGCGTCTCGGTCGGTTCCGACCCGCTGGCGTCGGAGCTGAAGAGCGCTTACGGCACCGACGACATCTACGCCATGCACTGGCTGCTGGACGTGGACAACGTGTACGGATTCGGCCACTGCGGTGACAAGACCACCCGGGTCGCGTACATCAACACCTTCCAGCGCGGGCCGCAGGAGTCGACGTGGGAGACCGTCCCGCAGCCGTCCTGCGACACGTTCACCGCCGGTGGCCCGAACGGCTACCTCGACCTGTTCACCAAGGACGCCAGCTACGCCAAGCAGTGGAAGTACACCGACGCCCCGGACGCGGACTCGCGCGCGGTGCAGGCGGCGTACTGGGCGTACACCTGGGCCACCCAGCAGGGCAAGGGCTCGCAGATCTCCACCGCGGTGACCAACGCCGCCAAGATGGGCGACTACCTGCGCTACTCCTTCTACGACAAGTACTTCAAGACGCCGGGCTGCCACTCCACCTCCTGCCCGGCCGGCACCGGCAAGAACGCCTCCAACAACCTGATGTCCTGGTACTACGCCTGGGGCGGCGCGACCGACACCAGCGCGGGCTGGGCCTGGCGCATCGGTTCCAGCACGAGCCACTTCGGCTACCAGAACCCGATGGCCGCGTACGTGCTGAGCAACGTCAGCGCGTTCGCACCCAAGGGCGCCACGGCGAAGTCGGACTGGCAGGCCAGCCTGAGCCGGCAGCTCGAGTTCTACCAGTGGCTGCAGTCCTCCGAGGGCGCCATCGCCGGTGGCGCGACCAACAGCTGGAACGGCAACTACTCGACGCCGCCGTCCGGCACCCCGACCTTCTACGACCTGGCGTACGTCGAGGCGCCCGTCTACGCCGACCCGCCGTCCAACCAGTGGTTCGGCATGCAGACCTGGTCGCTGGAGCGGCTGGCCGAGTACTACTACACGACCGGTGACGCCAAGGCCAAGTCGATCCTCGACAAGTGGGTGACCTGGGCGCTCGCGAACTCCACGATCAGCGCGAGCAGCTTCGAGATCCCGTCCGACCTGACCTGGTCGGGCGCGCCGGCCACCTGGAACCCGTCCAGCCCGGCCGCCAACACCAGCCTGCACGTCACGGTCAAGTCCAAGGGCACCGACCTCGGTGTCGCGGGCTCGTTCGCGAAGCTGCTGACCTACTACGCGGCCAAGTCCGGCAACGCGGCGGCCAAGACGGCGGCCAAGAACCTGCTCGACGCGATCTGGACGCACAAGGACGCGAAGGGCGTGTCGGTCACCGAGACCCGCACGGACTACAACCGGTTCGACGACGTGTACAACGCCTCGACCGGCCAGGGTCTCTACATCCCGCCGGGCTGGAGCGGCAAGATGCCGAACGGCGACGTGATCGCCCCCGGCAAGTCCTTCCTGGACATCCGCTCCTTCTACAAGAACGACCCGGACTTCCCGAAGGTCCAGGCGTACCTGAACGGCGGGGCCGCCCCGACGTTCAACTACCACCGCTTCTGGGCGCAGGTCGACGTCGCCACCGGCTACGCCGACTTCGCGCGGTTGTTCCCGAACGGCTGATTCCCGTTGTGAGAGGAGGAACCATGAGAAAGAAGAAACTGCTGGCCTATCTGGGGGCCGCGATCATCGCGGCCGGCCTCGGGGCGGTGGTCATGCCCAGCGCGGCGTCGGCGCACGGCGCGATGATGACGCCGGGCAGCCGGACGTGGCTCTGCTACCAGGACGGCAAGACCAGCACCGGGGAGATCGTGCCCAAGAACGCGGCCTGCGCGGCCGCGGTCGCCCAGAGCGGGGTCACCTCGCTGTACAACTGGTTCGCCGTGCTCCGATCGGACGGGGCGGGCCGGGTGAACGGCTTCCTCCAGGACGGCCAGCTGTGCAGTGGCGGGACCGGGGGGCCGTACAACTTCACGGGCTTCAACCTGGCCCGTAACGACTGGCCGGTCACCCACCTGACGTCGGGCCGGACCATCGAGATCGACTACAACGACTGGGCCAAGCACCCGGGCACGTTCTCGCTCTACATCACCAAGGACGGGTACGACCCGACCAAGCCCCTGGCCTGGAGCGATCTCGAACCGACGCCGTTCAACCAGGTGACCAACCCGCCGGCCGACGGCGGGCCGGGCACCGACACCGGGCACTACTACTGGAACGCCACCCTGCCCTCGGGCAAGAGCGGCAAGCACCTGATCTACTCGGTCTGGGCCCGCTCGGACAGCACCGAGACGTTCTACGGCTGCTCCGACGTCGTGTTCGACGGCGGCAACGGCGAGGTCACCGGGGTCGGTGGCGGCGGCACCACGACGCCACCCACGACGCCTCCGACCACCCCGCCCACGTCGCCGACGACACCCCCGACGTCGCCGACCACGCCGCCGACGTCGCCCACCAGCAACCCGGGTTCCGGGGGCTGCACGGCGATGTACAACGTGACCGGCTCCTGGACCAACGGTTTCCAGGGTCAGATCATGGTGCACGCGCCCGCCGGCAGCGCGATCGGCAAGTGGACGGTCACCTGGACCTGGCCGGGGTCGCAGACCCTGACCCAGCTCTGGAGCGGGACGGCCACCAGCAGCGGTTCGCTGGTGACGGTCAAGAACGCGGCCTGGAACGGGTCCATCCCGGCCGGCGGCGACACCACGTTCGGTTTCCTCGGGTCGGGCGCCACGCCGACCACGGTGAACAACCTGACGTGTAGCACGGCCTGACACACAAGAGGGGGGGGGGGGGGGGGGGGGGGGGGGGGGGGGGGGGGGGGGGGGGGGGGGTGGGGGGGGGGGGGGGGGGTGGGGTGGGGGGGGGGGGGTGGGG
>NZ_JBVJIU010000017.1:0-231348 GCF_055586105.1 Actinoplanes sp. NPDC051537 | reverse complement strand
ACGATAGAACGCCACACCCCACACACACCCAGCGCGCCCCCCCCCCCCCCCCCCCCCCCCCCCCCCCCGCCTTGGTGCTACTTCGCGAGCTCGAACGTCTCCTTCATGGTGTCGTACGCCGGCTTCGGCTGGTAATCCTCGGTCATCGGGGTGGCCGAGCCCTCACCGGAGAAGACGCCCGGAACCCAGGAGTACTTGTCGGTGAAGCCCCACACCGTGTACGAGATGCAGTGCTTCACCAGCAGGCAGGCGCGCAGCAGCAGGCCGAAGCCCTCGGCCTGGGCCTGCGTCTTGATCCCGTCGTCGGGCAGGATCATCCGGATGTCGACCTCGGTGAACGCGGTCTTCACGCCGAGCGCGTCGAAGCGGCGCACGTTCTCCAGCACGTCACCGGGAAGGCCGTACTGGATGCCGAGGTGACCCTGCATGCCGAAGCCCTGCACCGGCACGCCCTGCCGGCGCAGGTCCTTGATGAGGTTGTACTCGGCCGTGCTCTTCGGGCCGATCCAATCCACGTTGTAGTCGTTGAGGAACAGGATCGCCGACGGGTCGGCCTGGTGCGCCCAGCGGAACGCGTCGGCGATGTAGCCGGGGCCGAGCGCGCGCAGCCAGATGGTGTCCCGCAGGGTGCCGTCCTCGTTGAACGCCTCGTTCACCACGTCCCACGCCCAGATGCGGCCCTTGAAGTGGCCCATCTCGGCGAAGATGTGCCGGCGCAGCAGGTCCCGCAGCTGGGCCGGGGTGAAGTCGGTCTCGTTGATCCAGGACGGGAGCTGGCTGTGCCAGACCAGCGTGTGGCCGCGGACCGCCTGGCCGTTGCGGCGTGCCGTGTCGATGAGCTTGTCGGCCTGGGTCCAGTCGTAGTGGCCCTGGGTCGGCTCGACGACTTCCCACTTCATCACGTTCTCCGGCGTGACGGTGTCGAACTCGCGGGCGACCGCGGCCGCGTACGGCGCGTCGGTCGCGAGAGCGTCCATGTTGACGGCGGTGCCGATCTTGACGCCGGTGCCGCGGGCCGCGGCGCGCAGCCCGGTGTCGTGGGCCGTCGCCGCGCCGCTGGGCAACACGGCGAGGCCCACGACGGTCACCGCGGCAACGGCGGCCGCGGAGAGGACGCGGACTTGAATCATCAGACTTCCCTTCGGTCGGTGGAGCCGAAAGTTCCGAGAACTTCCGGAAAGCTTCGCTGCCCTTCGCGCCCACGTCAATGGCGGTTTCTGATCGAAGATCTTTCGATGTGGACTCTTGACGACATAGATCGGTCCCTCTACGTTCGGAATGTTCGGCTGACATGTTTCCGAAACTTCCGATCCACCACGGAGGATTCCGCGTGCGCCGCCTCACCTCTCGTGCCCTCGTCGCCCTGGCGACGGTCGCGGGCACCCTCACCGCGTTGACCACTCCCGCCTCCGCCGGCGGCCGGCCCACCCCGGTCGTCGTCGACACCGCCCGCGGCCACGGCAACGTCGTCAGCTTCACGTTCGACGACGGCCCGAACCCGCCCGACACCCTGAACCTGCTGAAGGTCCTCAAGAAGCACCACGTGAAGGCCGTGTTCTGCCTCTGGGGCGACCACGTCCGCGAGCACCCCGAGGTGGTTCGCGCGATCGCCCGCGACGGCCACACGCTGTGCAACCACTCGATGCACCACGACGACATGTCGACCTGGACGCCCGAGCAGATCCGCGCCGACCTCGAGGCGACCAGCGACCTGATCCACCAGGCCGTCCCGCACGCGCGGATCGCGTACTTCCGCGCGCCGTACGGCGCCTGGGGCCAGACCCCGCAGGTCGCCGCCGACCTCGGCATGCAGCCGCTCGGCTGGCGCTTCGACATCGAGGACTGGGTGCCGCCCGGCACCGACGTGCTGGTGCAGCGGATCCGGGACCGCCTCACGCCGGGCGCCGTGATCCTCATGCACGACGGCGGCGGCGACCGCAGCCAGACCGTCGCGGCCGTCGACCAGATCATCCCCGAGCTGCGCGCCGAGTGCTGGCGCTTCACCCTGCCGCTCGCCCGCGGCTGAGCGGCACCGCCGCTGTGGACCGGCCGCAGCGGCACCGCCGCAACGGCACCGCCGCAGCGGCACCGCCGCAGCGGCACCGCCGCTGTGGACCGGCCGCGAGAACTGTCGTACCGCGGCCGTAATCTCACCCCACCCAGTGCACGGGGTGGGGTTCGGAAGGAGACCCCCATGTCCACCACCCGACGCGAACTGCTCGCGCTGGCCGCCGGCTCCGCCGTGGGCGCCGCCGCGGTCGGCGTCGCCGGGCCGGCCTCGGCCCACGGATCCGGCCCCGACGGCTGGGTCGCCACCTGGGCCGCCGTGCCCACCACGATCCCGTCCCGCGGCACGCCGACCGTCCTCGAACGGCAGACCGTGCGGCACGTCGTGCACTGCTCGACCGGCGGCGACGAGCTGCGCATCCGGCTCACCAACGAGTTCGGCGAGACGGCCCTGCACGTGGCCGCCGTCCATGTGGCCCGGCGCGACGGCGCCGGCGCGAGCACGGCCGCCGTGCCCGGCACCGACCGCCGCGTGACCTTCTCGGGCCGCGGCGACGCCACGATCCCGGCCGGCGCGCCGATGGTCAGCGACCCGGTGCCGCTGCGCCTGCCGGCCGGCGGCGACCTCGTGATCAGCATCTACTTCGAGGAGCGGACGACGGTCACGACGCTGGCCGCGTTCTCGTTCCAGGACAACGTGATCGCGGCCGGGAACGTCACCGCCGCCCGCACGATCACGCCGGCGGCGACGATCCAGCAGGACCTGTTCCTGTCCGGGGTCGCCGTGCGCAAGCGGGGGAGCGCGTCGATCGTCACGCTCGGCGACTCGATCACCAACGGCGCCAACACGACCGCCAACCTCAACCACCGCTGGCCCGACCTGCTGGCCGATCGGCTGCGCCGGGCGCACCTGGACCTCGGGGTGGCCAATCTCGGCGTCTCCGGCAACCGGCTGCTGCACGACCCGAACCCGCCGGCCGGCAGCGACGCCGAGACGTTCGCCAACTACTTCGGGGTCAGCGGGCTGCGGCGCTTCGACCGGGACGTGCTGGCCCAGCCGGGCCGCCGCTACATGATCGTGCTGCTCGGCGTGAACGACCTCGGCCACCCGGGCACGGTCGCGCCGCTCTCCGAGACCGTGAGCGCGGACGACCTGGTCGCCGGCCATCGCCAGCTGATCGCCCGGGCCCACGACGCGGGCGTCACCGCGTACGGCGGAACGATCCTGCCCTTCAAGGACGACACCCTGGGCTTCTACTCGGTCGAGAACGAGCAGAAGCGACAACGGCTCAACCACTGGATCCGGGCGAGCGGCGAGTACGACGGGGTGGTCGACTTCGACCGCGCGATGGGTGACCCGGCCGACCCGATCCGGCTCAACCCGGCCCTGGACAGCGGGGACCACCTGCACCCGAACGACGCCGGCATGGTCGTGATGGCCGCCGCGGTGAACCTCGGGCTGTTCCGATGAAGGCCGCCCTCGCCCTCAGCCTGGTCCTGCCGCTGCTCGCCGTTCCGGCCGCCGCGCAGGCGCACACCACTTCGGACACCGTGCACGACTACGTCAGCACGCATCCCGGACCCGGGCGTTTCCCGCTGGCCGGCGCGCCCGTCCTCGTCGATGATGCTGACTTTGCCGGCGTGGTTCGGGTCGCCGCCGATCTCCGGGGCGATCTGCACCGGGTTACCGCAGCGGACGCATCGGACAAAAAGGACCCGATCATTCTCGGTACGATCGGGCGCAGCCCCACGATCGACAAGATCATTGCCCGAGGAAAGCTTGATATTTCCGGAATTAAGGGCAAATGGGAGACGACCGTCGAGCAGGTCGTGGAGAACCCGCTCCCGGGCGTGCGACGGGCCTTCGTCATCGCCGGCAGCGACCAGCGCGGAACGATCTACGGCGCGTACGACCTGTCGAAGAACATCGGCGTCTCGCCCTGGTACTTCTGGGACGACGTGCCGGTCGCCCACCAGGACAGCCTGTACGTGCTGCCCGGGCGGCACACCCAGGGCACGCCGGCGGTGAAGTACCGCGGCTTCTTCATCAACGACGAGAACCCGGCCACCGGCACCTGGGCGCCGCAGTACTTCGGCCCCGGCAAGGCGCCGGGCTATCCGGGCGGGCTGAACGCCGCGTACTACGCCAAGGTCTTCGAGACCATGCTGCGGCTCAAGGCCAACTACCTGTGGCCGGCCGTCTGGGGGCGGGCGTTCGCCGAGGACGATCCCGCGAACCACGCGACCGCCACGGCGTACGGCGTCGTCATGGGCACCTCGCACGAGGCGCCGATGATGCGCGGCATCGAGGAGTGGAACCGGCACGCCGTCAACGGCACCGACCCGTACGGCGGAAATGGTGTTTGGAGTTACCGGCAGAACAAGGACGCGATCGAGGCGTACTGGCGGGACGGCGCCGAGCGGATGCGTGACCAGAACATCGACGGCGTCATCACGCTCGGCATGCGCGGCAACGGCGACGTGTCGCTGCCCGACGGCGACGGCATCGACCTGATGAGCTCGATCATCGACAGCCAGCGGGAGATCCTGCGCGAGACCGGCCTGATCGACCGGCCCCAGGTGCAGACCCTCTACAAGGAGGTGCAGCGCTACTGGGACCAGGGCTACCGGCCGCCGGACGACGTCACCGTCGTGTTCTGCGACGACAACTGGGGCAACATGCGCAAGCTGCCCGACGCGTCGTTGCCGGCCCGCAGCGGTGGTTACGGCATGTACTACCACTTCGACTACGTGGGCGACGGCCGCAACTACAAGTGGGCGGACACCGCGAACCTCACCAACACCTGGGAGCAACTGCATCGGGCGTACGCGTCCGGCGTCAACCGCCTGTGGGTGGCCAACGTCGGCGACCTCAAGAACGAGGAGCTGCCCACCCAGTTCTTCCTCGACTACGCCTGGAACCCGTCTTCGTTGCCGGTCAGCAAGCTGGGGGAGTGGACGCGGCAATACGCCTCCGAGAGCTTCGGCGCGCGACTCGCGCCGGCGATCGCTTCCCTCCTCGACCGGTACGGCCACCTGCAGTCCCGCCGCAAGCCGGAGCTCCTGAACCGGCGCATCACGGTGGACCCGGCCAAGGACATCACGACCGACCCGACCGCCGTGGTCTACGACGACCAGCAGACGCCGTTCAGCCTCACCGACTACGGCGAGATGGACCGCGTCACCAACGAGTGGCTGGCGCTCGCCCGCGACGCCTCGCTTCTGAAAGCACAGGTGCCGGCGGCCTGGCAGGACGCGTTCTACCAGCTCCTGTACTACCAGGTGCAGGACACGGCGATCATCTACGACCTGCGGCGGGCGGAGTTCACCAACATCGCGTACGCCGCGCAGGGCCGCGCCGCCACGAACGGTCTCGCCGATCGGGCCGAGGCGCTGTTCGCCCAGGACCAGGCCATGAGCGCCTACTACAACACGACGCTGGCCGGCGGGAAGTGGCACGACTGGCAGCTGCAACCGAAGATCGGGTACGGGAACGTGGCCCGCTACGGCCCGAACGCGCCCTGGCAGCAGCCGGAGCTCAACAACGTGGCGCTGCCGGACGAGATCTTCCCGTACGTCAAGCGGATCTCCCTGCCGGCGGAGGCGTCGCTGGGTGTGGCGCTGGACGGCGGATCCGCTTCGACCCTGCCGGCGTTCAGCCCGTGGCAGAGCCAGTCGCGGCAGTACATCGACGTCTACAACAAGGGGACGACGCCGTTCGCGTACCAGATCAGTAGTGGCGCGCCGTGGCTCTCCGTGACCCGGGCTTCGGGCACGGTCACCGATCAGGTTCGCTCACTGGTCACCGTGGACTGGCGGCGGGCGCCGCGCGGGACACGCAGCGTGCCGATCACCATCACCGCAGCCGGTTCGTCGGTCACCGTGCAGGCGCCGATCGCGAACCCGACGCTGCGGCCGGCCGGCTTCCTCGAGGCCAACGGGTACGTGGCGATGGAGGCCGACCACTACACGTCCTCGACCGGAAACTGGCAGCTGCTGCCCGGCATCGGCAAGACCGGCAACGGGCTGACGCCGTTGTCGACCGCCGGCGCCCGGCTCGACTACCGGATGACGCTCACCACCACCGGGCCGGTGACGGTGTCGGCCTACCTGTCGCCACGCAACAACGTGCTGCCCGGCGACGGCCTCAAATACGCGGTGTCGATCGACGGCGAGACGCCGCAGGTGGTCAACATGACCAAGGCGACCGGCGCCAACGACACCACGATGAACCGGCAGTGGGCCCGCAACACCTCGCAGAACATCAACGTCACCAGCACGACCCACACCGTGGACCGGGCCGGCACGCACACGCTGACCTTCTGGGCCGTCGACCCGACCGTGATCGTCCAGCGGCTGGTCGTCGACACCGGCGGCGTGAAGTACAGCTACCTGGGACCGCCCGAGAGCCGGAGGGCCTGACATGCGCCGCAGAACAGTTCTGGGCCTGGGCGGGGCGGCGGTCCCGGCCGCGCTGATCGTCCCCGGACGGGCCGCCGCCCACGGCTCGCGCCGGCGGTGGATGCACACCTGGGTGTCGATGCCGCAGCTCACCGAGCCCGGCAACCTGCCGCCGGCCCCGTTCACCGGCCCGTCGTCGACGCTGGTGGACACCACGCTCCGGCAGACCGTGCACGTGACCGTGGGCGGCTCCCGGCTGCGGGTCCGCTTCTCGAACGCGTTCGGCGGGGCCGCGCTGCCGATCACCTCGGCGGCCGTAGCCCTGCCCGCCGGCGGCAAGGCCGGGGTGCCGGCGATCGTGGCCGGCAGCAGCCGCCCGCTGACCTTCGGCGGCCGGACCTCGGTGGTCGTCCCGGTCGGCGCCCACGTGGTCTCCGACCCGGTCGACCTGCCCGTGCCGTCCGGCGCGAACCTGACGATCAGCACCTACCTGGCGGCCGGGCAGGCGACGCTGAACTTGACCTCGCATCCCGGGTCACGGACCACGACGTACCTCCTGAACGGGAATTTTGTCCTTGCCCCCGATGTGCCGGGTGCCGCGACCGGCGCGCACTGGTATCTGATCAGCGGCGTGGAGGTCCTGGCCAACGCGCCGGCCATCGCGATCGTGGGCGACTCGCTCACCGACGGACGGGGGTCCACGACGGACGGCAACGACCGCTGGCCCGACCAGTTGTTCGCCCGGCGCCCGCGCGCCGCGGTGCTCAACCAGGCGGCCGGCGGCAACCGGATCCTCAACGACGGCCTCGGCCCCAACGTCCTGGCCCGCCTGGACCGCGACGTGCTGGCCACCAGCGGCGTCGACCGGATGCTGATCTTCGAGGGCGTCAACGACATCGGCACCGCCGAGGCGTCGGAGGCCGCCCAGAAGCAGGTGGCCGACGACCTGCTCTTCGCCTTCGAGCAGGTGGCGCTGCGGGCGCACGCCCGCGACATCGTCGCCTACGGCGCCACCATCACGCCGTTCGGCGGCAACACCGGCTACGACGACCCCGGCGGCCTGCGCGAGTCCACCCGCCAGACGGTGAACGCCGCCCTGCGCCACGGCCGGATATTCGACGAAATAGTGGATTTCGACGTGGCGGCGCGCGATCCCGCGAACCCGAGGCAGCTGAACCCGCTCTACGACACCGGCGACCACCTGCACCTCAACCCGGCCGGCTACGGAGTCCTGGCAGCGGCCGTCCCGCTGCGCTGGCTCTCGTAACCGCCGGCCTCGACAGGTCCCGCGCGATCCCCGGGCTTACGCGGACCCGGGGCTCGCGCGGGACCGCCGTCAGCTCTGCTCACCCATGCGCGCGTGGGTCGTGCAGCTCTGCTCACCTATGCGCGCGTCGGTCGTCCAGCTCTGCTCACCTATGCGCGCGTGGGTCGTGCCGCTCTGCTCACCTTTGCGCGCGCGTATCGGTAAGCAGAGCTGCAGGTCCACGCCCCACCACGCGCGTGTCGGTAAGCAGAGCTGCAGGTCCACGCCCCACCACGCGCGTATAGGTGAGCAGAGCGATTCCGCTCTGCTCACCTATGCGTGCGTCGGTGAAGCAGCTCTGCTTACCTATGCGCGCGTCGGTCGTGCAGCTCTGCTCACCTATGCGTGCGGCGTGGCCCTGATTCAGCGGAGATCGAAGGCGGCGCGGAAGGCCGCGATGGTGGTCTCCGGGTCGAGCACCACCGCGTTGTGGATCGTGTCCATCGCGGCCAGCAACGGGTCGTCCTGGCGGGCGGCGATCGTCTCGTGCAGCGCGATCACGGCCGGGTCGATGCGCGGCGGGTCGGGCGGCCCGGGCGGGCCGAAGGAGACGGTCGTCGAGGAGGTGAGGCTTGCGCGCGGGACGTCGCGCCAGCGGGCGAAGGCGGTGCGGAAGTCGGCGAACGAGGGAGTGGGCGGATCACCGCGTTCGAGGGCGGTCAGCTCGGCCTCGACCCAGTCGGCGGCGATCAATCCGGCGCGGGTGCACCAGTAGCGGGCCGCCCACACCGCCATCTCGCGCTGCACCCGGGGGCCGGCCTCGGCGATCCGGTCGACCAGGTCGCGGTCGTGTTCGACCAGGCCGCGGGCGTGCGCCTGCACCTCGGGGTCCAGCAGCCGCTGGTCGGTGGGAACCCGGCCGGCCCACCTGCGTTCCTGATCCTTGCGCCGCCACTCCGCCTCCTGCCGCTCCCGCGCCTCCCGCTTGCGGCGCATGGCGGGCCGCTCGGCCGGCGGCGCGGGCGGCGGCGGAACGGCGACGTCACGCAGCTCCGGGAACTCCCGCCACAGGTCCGCGCGCAGCTCGGCCCACGTCCCGCCGCCGGCGCCGAGGGCCGAGGCGAACTGCCAGCACAGCCGGTCGGTGGCGTGCTTCTGCTCCTTCGGCCACAGCGCCGACCGGACGGCGTTGAGCTGGGCCGCCTCGTCGTTGTTGAAGGGCGGCAACGCCGTACGCAGAAGGGCTTCGGTCCTTTCCCGCACCAGCCGCACGTCGGGCTCGGGCGCCCACTCGCCGCGGTGCATCCGGTCGCGGATGGGGGCGAACCACGGCTCGCCGAGGATCCCGGCCCGCCGGAACGGCCGGTCCTTCGCCCACGCGGTCATCCGGCCGATCAGGTCGGCGGGCGCGTGGGCGATGGCCCGGGCCAGGTCGCGGTCCTCGTCGTAGAGCGACGTCCCGGCCGCGCCGAGCGCCTTGATCTTCCGGTCGGTGACGCCACGCCGGCCCCAGCCGTCCAGGTCGTCGTCGCCCCAGTCGTCCGGGTCGGCCGCGTAGGCCGCCAGCTCCGCGCGGACCTCGGCGTACCAGGGCTCGGCCGTGACCCCGCCGCCGACCCCGGCGCAGCGGAACGTCGCACGCTCGAGGAACGCCGCGTCCCAGCGCACGCCGGTGATCCGCTCCAGCAGGGCGAACGTCCGCTCCCGGAACCGATCGTCGCCGGGGTCGGGCTCGAACCCCAGCTCGGCGAGCGCCGCATCGAGCCGCCCCGGATCGTCGCCGTGCCGCTCGGCCGGATAGCCGGGGTCGAATCCGACCAGGTCCCGGCCGCCGATCGCCCAGGCGAACCGGGGCGTGGTGTTCTCGTTGAAGTAGAACGACGCCATCTCGCCCGCCGCCGACAAGATGCGCACCGCGTCGTCGTCGATGCACCGGAACCCGTTGGGCTCGATCACCATGGTCCAGTCGCCGGCCCGGGTCGCCGCCACGTAGTCCAGCCCGCTCGCGTGGGTCGCCCCGTGCTCGTCGACCCGGTCCGCCACGGCGTCGGCCGCGCCCAGCGCCACCTCGGCCGACACCATCGTGACCGGGTCCGCCCCGCCGAGCCGGGAGATCACCTCGTCCGGCCCGAGGCCCCGGACGAACGAGAGACAGAAGTTCAGGCCGAGGGCGTGCGTCTCCACCGCCCACGCGTAGTCGTCTGCGTCCACCCGCCCAGCCTGCCCTAGATCGCTCCCGGACCGCGGCCGGCTCCGGGAAACGCGCGGTCCTCGTAGCATCAAGGTCATGGGCCGAGACTGGTTTGCCGACGCCGTCCTCTACGAGGTCTACCCCCAGTCGTTCGCCGACTCCGACGGGGACGGCATCGGCGATCTGCGCGGCGTCATCGCGCGCCTCGACCACATCGCCTCGGTCGGGGCGGACGTGATCTGGTTCAACCCGTGCTTCGCGTCGCCGTTCGTCGACGCCGGCTACGACGTCTCGGACTATCTGACGATCGCTCCCCGCTACGGGACCAACGACGACATGGTCGAGCTGGTCGCCAAGGCGGGGGAGCGCGGCATCCGGGTGATGCTCGACCTGGTCGCGGGGCACACCTCGGTCGAGCACGAATGGTTTCGGCGCGAGCTGGCCGCCGACGGGCCCGACCCGGCCGGCGATCGCTACATCTGGTGCGAGGAGCTGCCCGACCGGGCGTGGTCGCGCGACATGCCGGGCACGCCGGCCTGGGTTCGGTCGCCGGGCCCACGCAAGGGCTACTACCTCAAGAACTTCTACGACGAGCAGCCGGCGCTCAACTTCGGGTGGGTGCGGCGGCCGGGGGACGAGCCGTGGCGGGACGCGATCGACGCGCCCGGGCCGCGCCGCAACCGGCAGGCGCTGACCGACATCATCGCCTTCTGGCTCGACCGGGGCGTCGCCGGCTTCCGGGTGGACATGGCGTTCTCGCTGGTCAAGGACGAGCAACTGGTCGAGGGCGTGGCCGCGACGGTGGCGCTGTGGCGGGACATCCGCGAATGGCTGGACGCCGAATATCCGGACGCCGTCCTGATCCCGGAGGGCACGGAACCGCGTACCGGCGGACCGCTCGCCTTCGACGCCGACTTCTTCCTGGTCATCCACGACGAGCACGGCAGCCTCTTCGACAACCACTACGCCGGCCTGCTGCCGTTCCACGAGCCCCGTGATCCGTTCTTCGACGCCGCCGGGGCGGGCACCACCCGCGTCTTCCTCGACGCCTGGGACGCCGCGCGTGCCGTGGACCCGGGCCGGCCGATCGTGATCTCGACCGCCGACCACGATTACGACCGGCTGTGCTGCGGGCCGCGCACCGCCGACCAGCTCGGCGCGGCGCTGACGTTCCTGTTCACCTGGGGCAGCGTGCCCTGCCTGTACTACGGCGACGAGATCGGCATGCGGTTCCTGCCGGGCCTGCCGAACGTGGAGGGATCGGTCTGCAACCCGGCGTACAACCGGGCCGGCTGCCGCACCCCGATGCAGTGGGATGACGGGCCGAACGCGGGCTTCTCCACCGCTGAGGCGGTCCGGCTCTACTTGCCGATCGACCCGTCTCCGGACCGCCCGACGGTGGCCGCGCAGGAGGCCGACCCGTCGTCCACGCTCCACCTGGTGCGCGCCCTGACCGCCCTGCGACGGGCCACCCCGGCCCTGCGCACCCGGGCGACGACCCGCGTCATCAGCGAGGGCTACCCGTTCGCGTACGTCCGCGGCGAGTCCCACCTGGTCGTCGTCAATCCCCGCCGGGAGCCGGCGACCCTGACCGCTCCCGAGGCGGAGGGCGCCACCGCGCTGCTGGCGTCGGGCGTGTCACCGACCGCCGGCGGCCTGTCCGTGGCCGGCTTCGGCTACGGCGTTTTCAAAGCGGTCTGATTCAAAGCGGTCTGATTCAAAGCGGTCTGATTCACCGGGGTCTGATTCAAAAAGGCCTAAAACGGCTACTCGAAGCGCGACACGTCGCCGGCGCCGGCTCGGATGATCTCCGGATCGCCGTCGGAGAGATCGATGACCGTGGTGGGGACGACGCCGCACTCGCCGGAGTCGAGGACCGCGTCGACGGCGTGGTCGAGGGCCTCCTTGATCTCCCAGCCCATCGTCATCGGCTCGTCCTGGCCGGGCAGCAGCAGCGTGCTCGACACCAGCGGCTCGCCCAGCTCGGCCAGCAGCGCCTGCGCCACCACGTGCTCGGGGATGCGTACGCCCACTGTTTTCTTCTTGGGGTGCAGCAGGCGCCGGGGCACCTCCTTGGTGGCCGGCAGGATGAACGTGTACGGGCCCGGGGTCGAGGCCTTCACCAGGCGGAACGACGCGTTGTTGATCTGGACGAACTGGCCCAGCTGGGCGAAGTCGCGGCACATCAGCGTGAAGTGATGGCGGTCGTCGAGGTGGCGAATCTCGCGGATCCGGTCGAGGCCGTCCTTGTTGCCCATCCGGCAACCGAGCGCGAAACAGGAGTCGGTCGGGTACGCGATCAGCCCGTCCTCGCGGATGAGCTCGACCACCTGCCGGATCGCGCGCGGCTGCGGGTTCTCCGGGTGCACGTCGAAATACTTCGCCACCCGAGCAGCCTAGTGAAGGCCACCCGACCGCAACTGGCTGTCCCTCCGGCGTGTCCGCGCTGGCAGGGTGAATCGCGTGCGGAACGTAGCCGTCCTGATGCCGTCCTCCGTTCGCCCGTTCGAGCTGGCCGTCTACGCCGAGGTGTTCGGCGTCGACCGGACCGGCCGGGGCGTGCCGCCGGTCGACTTCGCCATCTGCTCCGAGCGGCCGGGCGTGCCGGTGCCGACGTTCGGCGGCATGCACGTCACGCCGACCGCGGGCCTCGACCGGCTCGCCGCCGCCGACCTGGTCGCGGTGGCCCCGCCGGAGGAGCCGTCCCGCGAGATCGGCCCGGCGACCGAGTGGGCGCTGCACGCGGCGGCGGCGCGGGGCGCCCGGATCGTCGCGGTCTGCACGGGCGTGTTCACCCTCGCCGCGGCCGGCCTGCTCGACGGCCGCACGGTCGCCACCCACGGGATGCACGCCGACCGGATGCGCGACTGGTTCCCGCGGGTGACGGTCGACCCCGGCGTGCTGTACGTGGACGACGACCCGATCTTCACCGCGGCCGGCGCCGCCGCCGCCATCGACCTCTGCCTGCACCTGATCCGCAAGGACCACGGCGCCACCGCGGCCGCCGCCGTCTCCCGGGGGATGGTGCTCGGCCCGCACCGCTCGGCCGGTCACGCCCCGGTGATCGAGGAGCGGCGGGGCCGCGAGGAGGGTCTCGACGAGCTGCTCGCGTGGGCTCTCGGCAACCTGCACGAGGACCTGTCGATCGACGTGCTGGCCCGGCGGGCGTTCCTGTCGACCCGCTCGTTCGCGCGCCGGTTCCGGGCCGCCACCGGCACCACGCCGTACGCGTGGGTGCTGGAGCAACGGATCCGCCTGGCCCAGCAACTGCTCGAGTCCGAGCCCGGCTGCGGGGTCGAGGAGGCCGCGGGTCGGGCCGGGTTCAGCTCGGCGGCGCTGCTGCGGCAGCACTTCCAGCGGCGGCTGGGCTGCTCGCCGAGCCAGTATCGGGAGCGGCACCGCGAACGGTTCGTGCCGTCATCGCGTGGATGACGGCGGCCATGTCGAGCCCGCCGTGGCCGAGCTCCTCGGCCTCGGCGAAGAGCTCCCGGCAGACGTCGAGCAGGGGCGACGCGATGCCCTGCGCGGCGGCGGCGTCGACGATGAGCCGGTTGTTGTAGTGCACGTCCCGGATCGAGGCCTGCACCCCGTAGTCGCCATCGACGATCTTGCCGGCCTTCCCGCGGGACACGTAGCTGGCCATCGGCCCGGCGTCGAGCACGTCGCGCAGCACACCGAGGTCGAGGTCGTGCCGGGCGGCGAAGTGGAAGGCCTCGGCGAGCGCGGTCACCATGCCGATCAGGTAGGTGTTGACCGCCAGCTTCATGCGCAACCCGTTCGGGATCGGCCCGCAGTCGATCACCTCGCGGCACATCGGGGCGAGCAACGGCCGTACGCGCGCCCGATCTTGATCTTGACCGGCCAGCATCGCCACCAGCTGACCGGCCTCGGCCGGGCCGCGTGATCCGGACACCGGCGCCTCGACGTAGCGCCCGCCCGCCGCGACGATGCGCTCCCCGAGATCGGCCGAGTAGTCCGGCGAGGTGGTGCCCATGTGCACGACCGTCCGCCCGGCGACGTAGGGACCGAGCACGCCGTCGATCGCCTCGGCCCCAGCCAGCATGAGAAAGACGATCTCGGTGCGTTCGAAGACCTCGCGCGGATCACCCGCGGACCGGGCGCCCTCCAGCGGCACCCCCGAGCGGGTCCAGACGACCAGCTCATGACCGGCCGCCACCAGGTTCGACGCCATCGGCCGGCCCATCACCCCGAGACCGAGAAAACCCAAGAGCATGCCCATAACGTACGGGTGGGGAAGCGCGCCGGCCGCCGGAAAGCAGCGCCGGATTCCGGCCAACCCGCGAACCGTGGCGCGATCGCTCGACCCGGACCATGCTGGGGTCGTGGAAACTGAACTCTTCATCGGTGGCAAGTGGGTCCCGGCGTCCTCCGGGAACCGTTTCGAGGTGCTCGACCCGGCGACCGGAGACGTGATCGCCTCGGTGGCGGACGGCGGCGAGGCGGACGCGGTCGCGGCGGTCAACGCGGCGGCGGAGGCGGGCGCGGCCTGGGCCAGGACCCCTCCGCGCGTACGCGGTGAAGCCCTGCGCCGCGCGTTCGAGCTGATGACGGAGCGGGCCGGCGAGCTCGCCAAGCTGATCAGCCTGGAGAACGGCAAGGCGCTGGTCGACGCGAAGGGCGAGGTCACGTACGCGGCCGAGTTCTTCCGCTGGTTCGCCGAGGAGGCCGTGCGCGGCGAGGGCATCGTCAGCACCGCGCCGAGCGGCGCCAACCGGATCCTCGTGGTGCGCCAGCCGGTAGGCGTGTGCGTGCTGGTGACGCCGTGGAACTTCCCGGCCGCGATGGCCACCCGCAAGATCGGTCCGGCGCTCGCCGCCGGCTGCACGGTGATCCTCAAGCCGGCCAGCGACACCCCGCTCACCGCCCTCGCGATGGCCGCGATCCTGGCCGAGGCCGGCGTCCCGGACGGGGTCGTCAACGTGCTGCCGTCGCGCAGCTCGGGCAAGGTCGTCTCGAAGATGCTCGCCGACCCGCGGGTCCGCAAGGTGTCCTTCACCGGCTCGACCGAGGTCGGCCGGATCCTGCTCGCCCAGGCCGCCGAGAACGTGGTGAACACGTCGATGGAGCTCGGCGGCAACGCGCCGTTCCTGGTCTTCGCCGACGCCGACCTGGACGCGGCGCTGGACGGCGCGATGATCGCCAAGATGCGCAACGGCGGCGAGGCGTGCACGGCCGCCAACCGCTTCTACGTCGAGGCCTCGGTGGCCGGCGAGTTCTCCCGCCGCCTCGCCGAGCGGATGGCCGGTCTCGTGGTCGGGCCCGGCACCGACGAGAAGACGCAGGTCGGCCCCCTGGTCAACGAGGACACGGTGGCCAAGGTCGACGGTCTCGTGAAGGGCGCGCTCGACGGCGGCGCGACGGCCGTCACCGGCGGCCGCCGTCCGGAGGGGCCGGGCTTCTACTACCCGCCGACCGTTCTCACCGGCGTGCCGGGGGACGCGCCGATCCTGCGCGAGGAGATCTTCGGGCCGGTCGCCCCGATCGTGGAGTTCACGAGCGAGGACGAGGCCGTGCGGTACGCCAACGACACCGAGTTCGGGCTGGTCGCGTACGTCTTCACCAAGGATCTCGCCCGCGGTCTGCGGGTGAGCGAGGCGATCGAGGCCGGCATGGTCGGGCTCAACCGGGGTCTGGTCAGCGACCCGGCGGCGCCGTTCGGCGGGGTCAAGCAGAGCGGCATCGGGCGCGAAGGCGGTCACGAGGGCCTGCTCGAGTACCTGGAATCGAAGTACATCGCCGTCAACTGGTAGTTGGCTGAGAGATGGGCCGGAGGCATTGCCTCCGGCCTCTCTTGTATTGCTATTGTGCTAGGAACCTAGTGGAATAGGGATGGCGATGTTTAGGGGTACACAGTGATCGAGTTCCACCTCGACGCCCGCTCGGGCGTCTCGCCCTACATGCAGCTCATCCAGCAGGTGCGGCACGCCATGCGGCTGGGCCTGCTCAAGGAGGGCGACAAGCTCCCCACCGTCAAGGACGTGGTCGCCCGCGTAGCGATCAACCCGAACACGGTGCTCAAGGCCTACCGCGAGCTGGAGTACGAGGGTCTCGTCCAGCCCCGGCCCGGCCTCGGCACCTTCGTGACCCGCACCCTCGGTGGCGACGCCGAGCTGGCCGCGCACGAGCCGTTGCGCCGCGACCTCGAGGGCTGGCTGGCCAAGGCACGCGACGCCGGCCTCGGCGACGAGAGCATCGAGGCGTTGTTCGTGAACACATTTCGCCGCTTTTCGGCGGACCGAGCGGAACGAGCGGGACGGGGATGACGATGACGAGCGTCGTGGTCACTGACGGCCTCACCAAGCGGTACGGCAGACGGACCGCGTTGTCCGACTGCACCCTCGACGTACCGGCCGGCCACGTCGTCGGCCTGGTCGGACCGAACGGCGCCGGCAAGTCGACGCTGCTCCAGCTGGTCTGCGGCCTGCTCGCGCCGACCGCGGGCGCGCTGTCGGTGCTGGGCGCCCCGCCGGTCAGCGGCTCGCCCCGGATCGGCTTCGTCGCCCAGGACTCGCCGGTCTACGGCGGGCTCACCATCGACGACCACCTGCGCTTCGGCGCGCACCTCAACCCGTCGTGGGACGACGCGCTGGCCCGCGACCGCATCGAGCGGCTCGACCTCGACCCGCGGCAGAAGGCCGGCAAGCTCTCCGGCGGCCAGCGGGCCCAGCTCGCCCTGACCCTGGCCATCGCCAAGCGGCCCGACCTGCTGCTGCTCGACGAGCCGGTGGCCGCCCTCGACCCGCTCGCCCGGCGCGAGTTCCTCCAGGGCCTGATGGAGTACGTGGCCGAGGCCGGCACCAGCGTGGTGATGTCCTCGCACCTGGTCGCCGACCTGGAACGGGTCTGCGACCACATGATCGTGCTGGTCAGGTCCCGGGTCCGGGTCGCCGGCGACGTGGAGGAGCTGCTCGCCACCCACCACCGGCTCACCGGCGCGCGCATCGATCCGGCCACGCTCGGGGGCGGCCGGCAGGTGGTGCACGCCCGGCACACCGACGTGCAGTCGACGCTCGTGGTGCGCAGCTCCGCCCCGATCGAGGACCCGGCGTTCACCGTCGACCGTCTCGACCTCGAGGACCTCGTCCTGGCGTACATGACCGAGGCCGCCGGCGGTGGCCGTGACCGCGTACTGGAGAAGCAGCGATGATCTGGCTCACCTGGCGTCAGTTCCGCATCCAGGCCCTGATCGGGGGCGCGATCGCGGTGGCGGTCGCCGCCACCTTCCTGGCCACCCGGGGCGCGCTGCTCGACCTCGCCCGTGACCTCGGCTACGAGGGCTGCACCAGCAACTGCGAACAGCTCGCGGCCCAGTTCGGCAGGCGGGTCGACGCGAGCATCTACGGCCGGCTGCTGTTCAACGGCACCCTCCTGCTGTTCCTCATGCCCGCCCTGATCGGCCTGTTCTGGGGCGCCCCGCTGGTCGCCCGCGAGCTCGAGACCGGCACCCACCGCCTGGTCTGGAACCAGACGGTGAGCCGGGGCCGGTGGCTGGCCGTCAAGCTGGCCGGGATAGGCCTCGCCACGGTCGCCGTCGCCGGGCTGCTGAGCTGGGCGCTCACCGCCTGGGCCAGCCCGCTCGACCGGGCCCAGGGCTGGATGCTGCCGGAGACGTTCACCGCCCGGGGGCTGGTGCCGATCGGCTATGCGGCGTTCGCGTTCGTGGCCGGCGTGACGATCGGCATGCTGATGCGCCGGACCGTCCCGGCGATGGCGGTCACCCTGGTCGTGGTCGCCGCCGCGATGTTCCTCTCGGTGGCGTTCCTCCGGCCGCACCTGGCCGGGCAGAGCGTCTACCAGGGCGCCCTGACCGCCGACAAGGTCGGCGGGATCAGCCTCAGCATCAACGACCCGAGCCGGGACATGCGGGTCGAGGCCGAGGTGCCGGTGAAGCGGGCGTGGGTGCTCAGTAACGAAGTCGTCACGTCCTCGGGCGCGGAGTTCCACGGCCCGTACGACCCGGCCACGTGCGGCCCGGACGCGGCCGGCGGCCCGCGGGACTGCGAGAAGTGGATTGCTTCGCAGAATCTGCAACAAAAGGTGATCTACCTGGGTCCTGATAAGTTCTGGCCGCTCCAGTGGCGCGAGCTGGGTGTCTTCCTGGTAGCTTCGGTCGCTCTCGGGCTGTTCTGCTTCTGGTGGATCAGGCGCCGGGTGGCGTAGGGTTCGACGGCACTTGGTTGGCGGCACTGTGGGTAGTCGGCCGACGCTTACGCACGGGAGATGAACTATCTTCTCCCGTGCGCCGTACCCCTTGTCGGGCGCATCGCGTGTTGCTCGATACTGGGTCGACGTTTCGGCGGACCACACAGGTCGGGATCCACCTGAGAGGACTTCTCGGAAATGCGCAAGAAGCTGCTGGCGCTCGCGACGATCGGGCTGCTGGCTACGGCCACCATGACAGCGTGTGACGACTCGGATCAGTCGAGTGACGCCAGTGGGGGCAGCAGCGACTCCGGCGGCGGGTCGGGCAAGGCCCGGGTCGGCGTGATCCTGCCGGACACCAAGAGCTCGCAGCGCTGGGGCACCGACGACCCGAAGTTCCTCAAGGCCGCGTTCGACGCGGCCGGCGTCCCGGTCGAGATCAAGAACGCCGAGGGCGACCGGGCCAACTTCGTGAAGATCGGCACCGACTACATCAACAGCGGTGTCAAGGTGCTGATCATGGCGAACCTCGACTCGGACACCGGCAAGGCCGTGATCGACAAGGCCAAGGCCAAGAAGATCCCGGTGATCGACTACGACCGGCTGACGCTCAACGGCGGCGCCGACTTCTACGTCAGCTTCGACAACGAGGCGGTCGGGCGGCTCCAGGCGTACGGGCTGGTCAACTGCCTGACGGCGGACAAGAAGAGCAACCCGATCGTGGCCGAGGTGAACGGCTCGCCGACGGACAACAACGCGACGCTGTTCAAGAACGGGTACGACTCGATCCTGCAGCCCATGTACGACAACGCCCAGTACACCAAGGGCCCGGACCAGTCGGTGCAGGACTGGGACAACGACGAGGGCGGCAAGATCTTCGCCCAGATGCTCGATCAGCAGCCCAAGATCGATGGCGTGCTGGCGGCCAACGACGGCCTCGGCGGCGCCGTGATCAAGGTGCTGCGCAAGAAGGGCCTGAACGGCCGGGTGCCGGTCACCGGTCAGGACGCCACGCTCGAGGGCCTGCAGAACCTCCTGCTCGGCGACCAGTGCGTGACGATCTACAAGGCGATCAAGCCGGAGGCCGAGACCGCGGCGAGCCTCGCGGTGAAGCTGTTCAAGGGCGACAAGCCCACGGTCGGCGGCCAGATCAAGGACCCGGAGTCCGGCGCGTACGTGCCGTTCGCGAGCCTGACCCCGAAGTCGATCACGGTGAACAACATCACCGAGGTCCTGGCCGACGGCTTCGTCGACAAGAAGAAGCTGTGCGCCGGCAAGTTCGCCGCGCTCTGCACGGAGCACGGCATCAAGTAACCCGCGTCTCTCGCGAAGGCCGGGCTCGGACGAGCCCGGCCTTCAGTGTTCCTGAGCCGGTTCGTCCGCCGGGGACTCGAGCCAGGTCCGGATGGCCGCGGTCTCGGTGTCGGACAGGACGACCTCGGCCTCGGCGCGGCTGATCACGTTGCCGACGAACGCGGCGCCGATCTCGGCCGCGGTCGGGGCCGGCTGCCGGTGCAGCGGGGCGCCGCCGTACGAGGTGCCGCGCACCACGAACGCGACGGCGCCGCGGGGAACCGGGAACCCCTCCTCGTGCAGCCGGTCGCGAGCCCAGCTCGTGCACTGGGTCAGGTTGAAGGCGTGGGTCTGCGCGTACTCGCCCAGGACCTGGTAGATCATCGGCCACCACCCCTGCGGCAGCCGCGGCACGTTGAGCTGGTCGGCGAGGCGCTCCACCGGCGCCGGCAGCGTGATCCGGCGCGACGTGCTCTCGGACGTGCTCGGCGGGGTGTGCCGGCTCTCGTCGAAGAGGAAGTGCTGGGCGACGCGCAGGTGCGGGAGCTTGAGGCTGTCGACGGCGCGGGCGAAGCTCCCGAAGCCGAACCAGTCGCTGTCGCTGACCGCCTGGCCGAGCTGCCCGCGGAGCCGGTGGGCGAGCGACGCCATGTTCAGCGGCTCGGACGCCTTCTCGTACTCGCCGGTCATCAGCGACCGGAACGTCTCGTACGCCTCGGTCCGGTCGCCCTCGGCGTCCTCGACGTCGCCGGTCTCGAGCGACTCGTCGTCCACGTCCACCGGCTCGCCCTGCACCAGGGCCAGCACCCGCTGGCTGTCGAGCACCTGGTCGGCGATCGAGGTGAACGCCTCGGCCGCGTCGGCCGGCGAGACGATCATGGTCCGCCGGTCGGCCCGCCGCAGCCGCTGGAGCAGCGGGGTCATGTCGGAGTCGCCGGAGGCGATCACGAACTCGTCGTAGCGGGTGTCGTCGGACAGGGCGTCGAGGGCGTCGACGACGATCCGGATGTCGGCCGCGTTCTTCGTCCCGCCGTAGCGCGGGCAGTCGATCACCTCGAAGCCGGCGCGGACGAACCGCGGCCGGTACTTGGAGAAGTACAGTCGGGTCTGCTCGCCGGTGGGCTCCGGGTGGAACACCCAGCCCGCGGGGTTGAGGTAGCAGCGCAGCACCAGCCAGCGCCGCGGCGCGTCCATGGTCAGGGTCGTGGACAGGCGCTGGAGCCAGCTGCCGGGCTCGTTCGCGAACTCGACGGCGACCTCGGGATCGAGCTTGTAGAGGCCGCTGAAGACGTTGTCGAAGTCGAGGTAGAGCGCGGCGCGGACGTGGCCCATCAGCCCGCCAGCCGGATGCGGACCCGGCGGTTCTGGCGGCCCTTGCTCTCGACCTTGACCACCTCGACCCGGCCGACCTGGGCGGTGGAGGCCACGTGGGTGCCGCCGTCGGCCTGGACGTCGAGGCCGACGATGTCGATGACGCGGATCTCCGGCTGCTCCAGCGGCGGCAGGGCGTCCTGGGTGCGCACCAGAGTCGGTATCCGCAGGGCCTCCTCGCGGGGGAGGATCCGGGCGACGATCTTGCGGTCGGCCGCGATCTCGGCGTTCACGGCGTCCTCCAGGGACTGCTTGAAGCCGGGCGGGACCTCGGGCAGGTTGAAGTCCATCCGGGCCTCGCCGGGCTGCATGTTGCCGCCGGTGACCAGGGCGCCGAAGTCGCGGAACACCGTGCCGCAGAGGATGTGCAGGCCGGAGTGGGTGCGCATGAGCGTGCTGCGGCGGTCGTCGTCGATCGCGCCGCGCACCGAGGCGCCGACCGGGGGGACCGGGTCGCCGGGGGCCGGGATCAGATGGAAGTCCTCGCCCTTGCGCGTGTCGACGATCCGGGTCTGCACGCCCTGCCAGAGCAGCACCCCGTGGTCGGGCGGCTGCCCGCCGCCGCCCGGGTAGAAGGCGGACCGGTCGAGCACGATGCCGGCCTCGGGATCGGCGGGATCGGACCACACCACGGTGCAGTCCCACTCGCGCAGCGTCGGGTCGGTCCAGTCCAGGCGGGCGCTCATGCCAGCAGCTCCTTCACTCGCGGCACGACCTGGGTGGCGTACCCCTCGATGGCCTTGATCTGCAGCTCGTGCGGCAGGGTGCCGGCCGAGTACTTGAGGTCGAAGCGCTGGATGCCCAGGTCCTTGATGGTCGTCGCGATCTTCTGAGCGACGGTCTCGGGGGAGCCGGCGTGCCAGGCGCCCTCGTGGATGTCGGCCTCGAAGCGGTCGCGGGTCAGCGGGGGCCAGCCGCGCTCGCGGCCGATCCGGTTCATCATCACGCGCACGTGCGGCCAGAGCTGCTCGGCGGCCTCGGCGTCGGTCTCGGCCACGAAGCCGGGGGCGTGCACGGCGACCGGCAGGTCCTCGGGCTGCTCGAACTCCTTGAGCGCGCGCCGGTAGAGGTCGACGTAGGGCGCGAACCGGGCCGGGGCGCCACCGATGATCGCGAGCACGAGCGGGAAGCCGTACTCGGCGCAGCGGATCACCGACTCGGGACTGCCGCCCACGCCGATCCAGGTACGGATGCGGCCGGACTCGGTCTTGGGGTAGACCTGCTGCTCCCGGAGGGCGGCCCGGACCTTCCCCTCCCAGGTCACCGGGCCCTCGCCGAGCAGCTTGGCCATCAGGTCGACCTTCTCCGCGAACAGCTGGTCGTAATCGGTGAGGTCGAAGCCGAACAGCGGGAACGACTCGGTGAACGAGCCCCGCCCGAGGGTGATCTCGGCCCGCCCGCCCGACACCGCGTCGAGGGTGGCGAACCGCTCGAAGACCCGGACCGGGTCGTCGGAGCTGAGCACGGTGACCGCGGTGCCCAGCTTGATGCGCTCGGTGCGGCTCGCGATCGCGGCCAGCACGATCTCGGGGGCCGAGACCGCGAAGTCGTCGCGGTGGTGCTCGCCGAGGCCGAACGCGTCGATGCCGAGCCGGTCGGCGAGCGTGGCCTGCTCGACCACGTTGCGGATGACCTGGGCGTAGGGGAGGCGCTTGCCGTCGGGGCCGGCGGTGACGTCGCCGAAGGTGTCGAGACCGAATTCCACCATGATCACCTTACCCGCGGCCCTTGAGGCGGCGGCCCATCTCGCGGGCGATCTCCTTCTGGGCGTCCCGCTCGGCCATGACCTGCCGCTTGTCGTACGACCGGAGGCCGCGCGCCAGGCCCAGCTCGACCTTGGCCCAGCCGTCGCTGAAGTACATCGACAACGGGACCAGGGTGAGCCCGTTGCCGTCGCGCAGCTGGCTCAGGATCTTCGCGATCTCGATCCGGTGCAGCAGCAGCTTGCGGGTGCGGCGCGGGACGTGGTTGGTCCAGCTGCCGTAGCCGTACTCGGCGATGTGCAGGCCGTAGAGCAGGATCTCGCCCTCGTACTCCTGCGCGAACGCGTCGACGAGCGATGCCCGGCCCTCGCGCAGCGACTTCACCTCGGTGCCGGCCAGCACCAGGCCCGCCTCGTAGGTCTTGAGGATCGCGTAGTCGTGCCGCGCCTTCTTGTTCGAGGCGATCAGCTTGCGACCTGTCTCTTTTGCCACGCCTCAGCCTAGGGCATCGCCCGGTCACGGCAGGGCGCGAGCCCTACGGGACCGGCCTCCGCATCGAGTAGGAGACGCTGCTCAGCCGGTGTGGCTCGCCCACCACGTGGATGGCGTTGCGGGCGTACGCCTGCCAGCCGGCCGCCCCGGCCCGGTTGAGGTGGCGCAGGTCGTCGAAGCGCTCGTCGGTGCCCCACCGCAGCACGCCGCCGGGGTGGTGGAAGGTGGCCGTCCAGTCCATGTATCGGTCGGTGCCGAGCGTGCCGGCGGCGCGGTACTCCAACCGCGCATACTCCCAATTGGTCACCCATTCGATTATGCCGTGACCGCGATGAGGTCGCTGTCCGATCCCGACAGGGGAAGTCTGACGTTTAGCCGCCGAATGTGACCTGTACGACTCTTCCCTGAGATAACCCTGAGCTTGGCGAATATGGGGTTGGGCCGCGCCATGTGCCCGGCATACCCTTCGCCCGTCAAAGGGCTTACGTCTCGGGGGGAGACGACGGGATGGCTACGGGTGGGATAGCAAGGCTGGTCTGCGGCCGATGGTCTAAATGGATCGTGCTCGGCATGTGGGTCGTGGTGCTGGCGATCGCCGCGCCGCTCGCGGGCAAGCTGACCGGTGTCCAGAAGAACGACAACTCGGCCTGGCTGCCGGGTGGGGCCGAGTCGACCGCGGTGATGGACCTGCAGAAGCAGTTCCAGCCGGACGACATCGTCCCGGCGATCATCGTCTACGAGCGCACGGGTGGCATCACCCAGGCCGACGTCGACAAGGCCACCGCCGACGCGAAGGCGTTCGCGGGGGTGCCGGGCGTCGTCGGCGACGTGACCGGCCCGATTCCGTCGCAGGACAAGCAGGCCCTGTCGACGTTGGTGAACGTCAAGGTCGACGAGGACGGCTGGGACAAGATCGTCGATGTCGTCGACAGCCTCAAGGCGATATCCGGTACGGGTGGTGGCGGGCTCGCGGTCTACCTGACCGGTCCGGCCGGAAACGCCGCCGACTCGGCCGGAGCATTCGAGGGCATCGACGGGACGCTGCTCTACACGACACTGATCGTGGTCGCGGTGATCCTGCTCATCACGTACCGGAGCCCGGTTCTCTGGCTCTTCCCGATCATCACGGCGGGCGTGGCATTGACCAGTGCCCAGGCCGTGATCTACCTGCTCGCGAAGCACGCGGGTCTGGTGGTGAACGGCCAGAGTGCCGGCATCTTAACCGTGCTGGTCTTCGGCGCGGGCACCGACTACGCGCTGCTGCTGGTCGCGCGCTACCGCGAGGAGCTGCGCAAACACGAGGACCGGCACGAGGCCATGGCGATGGCGCTGCACCGGGCCGGCCCGGCGATCATCGCGAGCGCCGCGACCGTCGCGATCGGCATGTCGATCCTCACGCTCGCCGAGCTCAACTCGACCGCGGGCCTCGGCCCGGTGGCGGCGATCGGCATCGTGGTCGGCCTGTTCGCGATGATCACGCTGCTCCCGGCCATGCTGGTGATCTGCGGCCGCTGGCTGTTCTGGCCGGTCAAGCCGAAGTTCGGCACGGCCGAGCCGACCGCGACCGGCTTCTACGCCCGGCTCGGCAACCGCATCGCCCGCCGGCCGCGCGCGGTCTGGATCGGCACGGCGCTCGCGCTCGGTGTGATGGCGCTCGGCCTGATCCAGCTCAAGGCGGACGGTCTGACCACCGCCGACAGCTTCACCACCAAGCAGCCCTCGGTCACCGGCGAGGAGGCGCTGGCCCGGCACTTCCCGGCCGGTGGCGGCCAGCCGGTCACCGTGATCGCCAACGCCGACCAGGCCGACCAGGTGAAGCAGGTCTTCGCCGGGGTGCCGGGGATCAGCTCGGTCGCCGATCCGGTGGTCAAGAACGGCCTGGTCCAGCTGGACGGCACGCTTTCCACGGCGCCGGACAGCCAAGCCGCGCAGGCCACGGTCGAACGGGTGCGCGACGCCGTGCACGCGGTGCCGGGCGCGAACGCCAAGGTCGGCGGCGCGACCGCGATGGTGGTCGACATCAACGCGGCCAACCGGCACGACAACCGGTTGATCATCCCGCTCGTGCTGCTGGTCGTGCTCGTGATCCTCGCCGCGCTGCTGCGGGCGATCATCGCGCCGGTGATCCTGATCCTCACCGTGGTGCTGTCGTTCGCGGCGGCGCTGGGCGTGAGCGCGCTGGTCTTCCGGCACGTGTTCGGCTGGCCCGGCGAGGACACGTCGTTCCCGCTGTTCGTCTTCGTGTTCCTGGTCGCGCTCGGCATCGACTACAACATCTTCCTGATGACCCGGGTGCGCGAGGAGGCGCGGGCGCACGGCACCAAGCGGGGCGCGGTGATCGGACTCGCCGCGACCGGCGGCGTGATCACCTCGGCCGGCATCGTGCTGGCCGGCACGTTCGCGGCGCTCGGCAGCCTGCCGCTGGTCGCGTTCGCCGAGATCGGCTTCGCGGTCGCGTTCGGCGTCCTGCTCGACACGCTGATCGTGCGGTCGGTGCTGGTGACCGCGCTCAACCTGGACGTCGGCCGGTGGATGTGGTGGCCGAGCAAGCTCGCCCAGGTGCACGACGAGCCGGTCGAGCCCGGCCCGCGGGAGGAGCCGTTGTCATCATCTGAACCCGAACTTACGCACTGAGTCCCGTTCCTTGCAGGGTCGGGGGACCACCGACCCTGCAAGGAGGCGAGATGAAGGCCGTCCGGGTCCACTCCTACGGAAAGCGCCCTTCTGTCGACGAGATCCCCGAGCCTCGGGTGTCCGGTCCCCTCGATGTTCTGGTTCAGGTCGGCGCGGCCGGGTTGTGCCGCACCGACCTGCACATCGTCGAGGGCCAGTGGGCCGAGAAGTCGGGTGTGCAACTCCCGTACGTGATCGGTCATGAGAACGCCGGCTGGGTACGCGAGGTGGGCAGCGCCGTCACCAACGTCGCCGTCGGCGACGCCGTGATCCTGCATCCGCTGGTGACCTGCGGGCTGTGCCGGCCATGCCGCTCCGGCGACGACGTGCACTGCGAGAACTCGCGGTTCCCCGGCATCGACAGCGACGGCGGCATGGCCGAGCTGCTGCTCACCACCGCCCGCTCGGTCGTCAAGCTCGCCGACGGGCTCGAGCCGGCCGCCGTGGCCGCGCTCGCCGACGCCGGCCTCACCGCCTACCACGCCGTCCGCAAGGCGGTGCCGCTGCTCTACCCGGGCACCACCTGCGTCGTCATCGGCGCCGGCGGCCTCGGTCACATCGGCATCCAGTGCCTGGTCGCGATGACCGCCACGCGGGTCGTCGTGGTCGACCCCAACCCGGCCGCCCAGGAGCTCGCCCGTTCGCTGGGCGCGCACGAGGTCACCGACCGCACCGACGACCTGGCCGACAGCGCGCACGTGGTGCTCGACTTCGTCGGCGAGAGCGGCGCCGAGAAGCAGGGCCTGGCCATGACCCGCCGGGCCGGCAGCTACTTCGTGATCGGCTACGGCGGCACGATCGACATCCCGACCATCGACCTGATCTCGACCGAGCGCAACATCATCGGCAACCTCGTGGGGTCGTACAACGACCTGTCCGAGCTGATGACGCTCGCCGCCCAGGGCCAGGTCACGCTGCACACGCGGACCTATCCACTGGCCGCGGTCAACGAGGCGATGGACGATCTGGAGGCCGGCCGGCTGCAAGGGCGCGGGATCCTGGTGCCCTGATGTACTCCCGGGACGGCGAGAGGTATTTCGTGGTCGACGGGCACGCGCATTTCTGGGACGGCAGCCCCGCCAACCAGAAGAACCGGTACGGCGAGGGGTACATCAACTGCCTGCACGGCTATCACACGAATCTCTCGCCGCCCGCGTACCGGTGGCCGCTGGAACGGTTCGAGCGCTGTTCCGACGACCGGATCGTCGGCGACCTGTTCGACGCGGGATATGCCGACGTGGCGATCCTCCAGTCGACGCACCTGACCGACTGGTTCGTCAACGGCTTCAACACGACCGAGCAGAACGGGGAGCTGGCCGAGCGCTATCCGGGGCGGTTCATCGTCAACGGCAGCTTCGACCCGCGCGAAGGAGAGGCGGGGCTGGAGGACCTGGAGCGGCTGCACGAGCGGTGGCAGCTCCAGGGGGTGGCGCTGTGCACGGCGGAGTGGCGGGGTGACAGCAAGGGCTGGAAGCTCAGCGACCCGTGGGCGTACCGATATCTCGAAAAATGCCTTTCGCTCGGCATTCTCAACATTCACGTGCACAAGGGACCGACGGTCTACCCGATGAACCGCGACGCCTTCGACGTGGCCGATGTCGACGACGCGGCCACCGCCTTTCCCGGGCTGCGGTTCATCGTCGAGCACGTCGGGCTGCCCCGGCTCGAGGACTTCTGCTGGATCGCCACCCAGGAGCCCAATGTCTACGGCGGGCTGGCGATGGCGATGCCGTTCCTGCATTCGCGGCCGCGCTATTTCGCCCAGATCATCGGGGAGCTGCTGTACTGGCTCGACGAGGACCGCCTGCTGTTCGGCAGCGACTACGCCGTCTGGCACCCTCGCTGGCTGGTCGAGATGTTCGCGGCCTTTCAAATTCCACCGGACATGCAGGGTGAGTACGGCGTTCTGACCCCCACGATCAAACGCAAGATCCTGGGCTTGAACGCCGCACGCCTCTACGACCTCAAGGTCCCCTATTTGACGGCTAGCTCGCCCAGCTCCGACCAGTCGTCCTGATCGATCGACTGGCTGATGATTTTCGGGGTGGCGACGAGGTACTGCGGAAGGTCCTGCTGGGCCTGCTTGAAGTGGGCCGAGCCGACGTGGGCCGCACCCGCGTCGCCGTCGCGGAACGCCTCGACCAGCACGTACTCCTGCGGGTTGTCGAGGCTTCGGGACCAGTCGAACCACATGCAGCCGGCCTCGCCGCGGGTCGCCCGGGTGAACGGACCGGCGATCTCCGGCCACTGCTCGGCGTGCTCCGGCTTGATCAGGAACTTGGCGGTAATGAAGATCATCTCGGTTGACCTTTCGCGCGATCAGCCATCGGGGTTCCCTCCTCGACGGCGTGGACGGACGCTGGGTGCATGAGCGGCAAGGGCGCCGGCCTCCTTCAGTCGGTCGAGCGGGCGATGCGGGTCCTCGATTACATCGCCGCCTCGTCCGGACCGGTCGCGGCCCGGGACGTCGCCGCGTCACTCGGCTTGACCCTCCCTACCACCTACCACCTGCTGACGACTTTGGTCACGGGCGGATATCTTGTTCATCTTCCTGAGGAAAAGGCGTACGCGCTGGGGCATCGCGTGGACGACCTGGCGCGCGGGCTGCACCGGCAGATCGCGGTGCCGCCGGAGGTGCGGCGGGTCGCCGCGGTCGTGCACCAGCAGGCGCAGGCGGCGGCCTACTACGCGGCGCTGCGGGACGCCGAGATGATCGTCGCGCACGTCGAGGAATGCCCGACGCATCCCCGGATCCAGCCGCTTGACGTCGGATTCCACCAGGCCCCGCACGCGACGGCCTTCGGCAAGCTGATGCTGTCGGTGCTGTCGCCGGACGAGCGCTCGGCGCTGCTGGATCACACCGGGATACCGTCGGTGACCGCGTCGACGGTCACCGATCGTGCGGTGCTGTTCCGGCAGTTGCGCCAGGTGCAGGGGACCGGGCTGGCGGTCGAGGTCGACGAGTTCCAGGCCGGGCTGAGCTGCATGGCGGCGCCGGTGACCGACGCGGCCGGCCGGTTCGTCGGCGCGGTGGCGATCTCGATGCCGACGGCCCGGTTGCGGTCGGACCGCTGGACCGCCGAGCGGGCCGTGCGGCTGGGCGCCGTGCGGGCGACCCGGGTGGTGGCCCTGACGGCGGCGGCCCGGTCCGGCCGGCTGAGCTGACTTCTCCTCGCTCATCCCCCCGGCATGATGTCCCGCCGGGGTTGGTCTCCGAGACTCTCGGCATGGGCCTGTATGGATTTGTCCGGCCGTTGCTGGCGACGGTGGCCGTGGCCGGGGTGGTCGGCCTCGCTGCCGCCTGCGACGCCGACGGGGGTGGGGTGGCGTTGCCCTCGTCGTTGCCGTCCATCACGCGGACCGTCGACCGGGAGGCGACCACCTCGGCATCTCCCTCGGCTTCTCCCTCGGATAAGCCCACCGCCTCGGAGAAGCCCACCACCAACGCGCCGCCTCCGCCCACCACCAAGCCGGTGAAGACCACGGAGCCGGCCGCGCCACCTCCGCCGACCACCACCGCGGCCGCTCCTACGTCCTCCGCGGCCGCTCCTACGTCCTCGGCGGCCGCTCCTACGTCCTCGGCGGCCGCTCCTACGTCCTCCGCGGCCGCTCCTACGTCCTCCGCGGCCGCTCCGAAGACGTCGTCCGCCTCGCCGACCCCGGTGGCGGCCACGACCGAGGACACCGGCATGGGCGCTCTCGGCTGGCTGCTGCTCCTGCTGATCCTGGGGCTCGCGATCCTCGTACCGGTGCTGCTGGTCAACCGGTCCCGCCGCGCCGCCGCCTGGCAGAACGAGGCGGTCGTCCTCGCGACCGACGGCCGGAACCTGATCGCCACCCGGCTTCCGCAGGTGCTCAGCGCGCGGGAGGCCGCGGCGCGGGCCCTGGCCTGGCCGCCGGTGCGGGCCGAGATCACCGAGATGTCCGCGCGATGGGCGGACCTGGCCGGGCGGGCCACCGACGACTACCACCGCGACTCGGCCGGGCGGCTGAGCATCATGGCGCAGGACCTGGTGACCGGCATCGACGCCGAGAACGAGGCCCTGGCCACCGGCCGCGACTGGCGCCGGATCAGCTCGCGGGTCGACCAGATCGTCCGGGCCCTGGACGAGGCGCTGGCCGCCCTGGAGATCCCGCAACCGGAGCCGACGACGGGCGGGGCCGACCCGTACCCGGCGTGATCTTTCAGCTTGGTGGGTGTTCCATCCACACCGTCTCGGGCCAGCCCTCGCGCTCGCCCGGCTCCCGGCGCAGCTCGACGAACCCGCGCCGCCGGTAGAAGCGCGCCGCCCGGTCGTTGCCGTCGACGTACTCCAGTCGCACCGGCCGGCCGGGCGCCCGCGCCAGCAGCGCCGCCATCAGCGCCTGGCCGGCGCCGGTGCCCTGGGACTCGGGCAGCACATAGAGCTTCCAGATGATCGGCACGTCGCCGCGCAGGTCGATGTTGCCGACGCCGACGAGCTCCGGCCCGTCGGCGGCGACCAGCATCGTGGTGTCGCGCAGGCTGCGCTCGACGGCCTCGGCCGACCACCAGGTGGCGAGGCCGTTCCGCACGTACTCGTCGCCCGCGAAGCCATAGGCCGACGGCCAGGTGCGATGCCCGATGCCGACGATCGCCTCAAGGTCGCCGCTCGCGGCGTCTCTGATCTCCACACCTGGAATTCTGCATGGTTCATGGAGGGAGCGTCGCCCCCTCCATGAACGCGCCGGTGTCAGCCGGTGAAGGCCGCGTCCGACCGGGCGGGCGCTGGCTCGTCGCCGCTCTCGGCCTCGGCCTCGGCCGCACCCGGCTCACGGTGCGCGACCATGCGCTCGGCCGCGATCGCGATGACGGCCCCCGTCAGCGTGGCGGCGATCGCCGTGATCGCAATGGTCCGCCCCACCCGGCGAGCGTCCTGGCCGCGCATGATCTGCATGGCCATTCCCGCCCGATTGGCGTAGACCGGCACGAGCTGCCGGAACTCCCCGCCACTGACCCGAGCGGCGGCGAGCGCGTTGTCCACCACGTCCCGCAGCTCCATCTCACGTCGTCTCATCGGTCTTCCCTTCGCCGTACGAATGTGCGAGGTACGAAAAGTCAGGTGCCGAGAAGCCGCCCTTTGGCCGCGGCGAACTCCTCATCGGTGAGAACGCCCTCGGCGTGCAGCGCCGCGAGCCGCTCGATCTGCGAGGCCAGATCGACCGCGGGCGAGGTTCGCCCGGCAGCCGCCTTCGGCCCGTTGGGTGCGTTCGGCCCGTTGGGTGCGTTCGGCCCGTTGGGTGCGTTCGGCCCGTGGGGTGCGTTCGGCCCGCTGGGCGCGACCGGGGCGTTGGGCGCGGTTTGCGCGACGGCCGCGTTGGGGGCGGTTTGCGCGACGGGCTTGATTTGCCCGACGGGCGCGGTTTGAGCGGCGGCCGCGTTGGGCGCAGTTTCCGCGACGGGCTTGATCTGCGCGACGGGCTTGATCTGCGCGACGGGCGCGGTTTGCGCGACGGGCGCGGCCGAGGCGGCGGGCGCCGCGGATATCGGCTTCGGGCGGTAGATCGGCTGCGCCTCGTAGCGGGACTGCGTCTCGTCGCCGGGCTCCGGCTCATAGGCGGCTTGCGTCTCGTAGCGGTCCGGCGAGTCGTAGTCGGCCGGCGACTCATACGCGGTCGGCTCGTCGTAGTCCGGCTGCATCTCGTAGCCGGGCGGTTCGTCGCGATCCGGCGGCATCTCGAAGCCGGCCGGCCCGGCGTCGGCGGGGCCCGATTCGTAGCCGGGCGCTTGGTCGTAGCCCCGCTCCGAGTCATCGACGGAAGCATCGTCGGCGCCTCGCGCGAGTCTGCCCCGCAGCAGCGGCGCACCCCGGCGCATGACTCCCGAACGGCGGAACACGACGCCTCCTCTCAGCGCCCGGCCACGGCCTCGGCCGCGTGCTCGGCCGGAATGGGCGCCGAGGCGATCAGCACCCCGTCCTCGCCGGCGATCCGTTCGGCCAGGTCGGCCGACCACCGATGCTCGACCAGAAGAGCGAGCGCGTCCTCTCCCGAGGCCACCGCGGCGGCGATCTCCCGCATGTCCTCTTCGGAGATGAGCCCCTCGATCGGCGCGTCCCACCCGGCCGGAAGACCGTCGAGCCCCGGCAGATCGGCAAGCTCGACCGCGGAGACGGCGCCATCGGGATCCGTTCGCACCACAAGGGCATCAATCAGCCGTACGTCCGCGGAAGTCGCCAGCCGATCAAGCGCAACCGAGACGCCGGCCGGAAGTCGCGCGGGTGGAAAGGTCAACACGACAAGCTCCAGCGGTCCCCAGCTCATGCCGCAACCCTCCCGAACCCCACCCCGAACCCGCCTCACCCCACCCGGATGAAACCGGCGCCCGCCCTCCCGTCGGCCAAGCGGCGCCGCAGCAGGCCCCCAAAGCGGGTCATTCCGGCCGCGAGAGCTTGCGGCGCTGGTCGCGATGGCGCTGCTCGCGATGGCGCCGGCCGCGGGAGCTTGCGGCACTGGTCGCGATGGCGCTGCTCGCGATGGCGCCGGCCGCGGGAGCTTGCGGCACTGGTCGCGATGGCGCTGCTCGCGATGGCGCCAGCCGCGAGACCGTGCCGCACCGGTCTCGATGGCGCTGGTCGCGATGGCGCCGGTCGCGATGGCGCCGGCCGCGGGAGCTTGCGGCACCGGTCGCGATGGTGCCGGCCGCGGGAGCTTGCGGCGCTGATCTCGTTGGCGCCGGTCGCGCGCGTTCTCGGCGGCCGGCGCGATCAGCCGACCGACCAGGCCCGCAAGACGTCGACGAACTCGGCCGTGGCCGCCGCCTCCAATGCCAAGCAAGTGATGCCCACGCCGGCCAGCAAGGTCAGCTGCCAGCGGGCCGAATCCGGCTCGGGCGCCTGCAACGCCTGCACCCGGCGGACGATCGCGCCGCCGTGCACCCCCAGGGCCGCGGCGGGGGTGGTGTAACCGGCGGTGGCCAGGGCGGCCCGGGCCACCGCGCGGGCGACCAGGTCGCGGTCGCCTACGCCGGAGGCGGCCTCCTCGTCGGCCCAGCGTTCGACCAGATAGGTCACCGCCTCGCGGGCCGGGCGGAGCAACGGGTTCACCGCGGCGGCGGCGCTGGTCAGCAGGACGGCCATGTGGTGACGGTGGGCCAGGTGGGCGCGCTCGTGGGCCAGGACGGCGCGGCGCTCCGAGGCGTCCAGCACCTTGAGCATGCCGGTGGTCAGCAGAATCTCGCCGGGGCGGCCGGGGACGGCCACGGCCAGGGGCTCGTCCCAGTCGGCGACGACGACTCCGCCCGCGTTCGGGCCGGCGTTGCGCAACCGGCGGGCGGCCGTGCGGCGGAAATGGACCTCGCGGCCGAGACTGATCAGGACCAGGCCGAGGACGACGGACGCGGTGACGGCCACCCCGTCGGGGACCGGCTCGGGCAGGTGCATGCCGGGGCGCGAGCTCAGCGCGACCATCGCGGGCAGGTCGTCGAACAGGGTCAGGACCAGCAGCAGCAGCGACCAGATCGAGGCGGCGGCGGTGAGCACGGCGGCGGCGACCAGGCCGGGGACCGCGGCCGGCGGGCGGGCGTGGTCGGTGGCGTAGCGGGCCGCCCACGCGACCAGCGCCGGGAGCAGCAGCGGGAGGTAGACGGCGAACGTCATGACTCACGGTCCGCGAGCAGGGCGCGCAGGGTCTCGACGTCGTCCTCGGCGAGGCCGGCCGCGAACTGCTGCAGCACGGCCCGGCGGTCGGGGCGCCCCTCGAGCGTGGCGCGCATGCGGGTGGCGGCGTGGGTGGCGGCGTCCTGGGCGGGCCAGTACGCATGACCCCGCCCGCGATCGGCCGGGCCCCGGCGGACCAGCTCCTTCTCCAGCAGGCGGGTGAGGATGGTCTGCACGGTGTTGTACGCCAGGTTGTCGCCCAGCACCGACTGCACCCCGGCCGGGGTCAGCGGCTCGCCGGCCGCCCAGAGCGCGGCCATCACCTCGGACTCGAGCTCACCCCGGGCCCGCCGCCGACCGGCCTCGTCGTCCGTCATGCCTCACCTCGCTCCGATGACCCGTCGAGAAGAGCGCCCGTCGAGAAGAGCGCCCGTCGGGAAGAACACCCGTCGAGAAGAGCGCCCGTCGAGAAGGACACCCAGAGGCTATCGTCCGGGTCCGACAAGTTCCGGCACCCGATCCCGACATGCGGTCATCGCCACCGGAACCGGTGACCCGGGCGGCTACCATCGCCTGATGCCGCGCACGATCATCTCCCCGCCCCGCTCCTGAGCGGGACGGCCTCACACGCTCCGGCCACACGGCCCGGCGCGGGATGACGCGCGCGCGTCCGGCTGATCCCGCTTCCGCGAAGTTCTCACTCGTCGCGAAAGCTGGAGCTAACCAACCGTGCATACAAAGCTGAACAACGGCATTTCCCTGCTCGTCACCGCCGGCATTCTGTGGGGCGCCGGCGGCCTCACCGGCAGCCTCCTCGCCCGCCATACCGGTCTCGATCCGTCGGCCGTCGCGGCGTACCGTCTCGGGCTCGGTGGTTTGATTCTTGTTCTGTTCTGCCTGCTCGGACGCCGTCCGGTGCCGCGCGGGCGCCGCGCCTGGACCCGGATCGTCGTGCTCGGGCTGCTCGCCGCCGGGTTCCAGGCCAGCTATTTCGCGAGCGTCGGCCGCATCTCGGTCAGCCTCGCCACGCTGCTCACGATCGGGGTGGCGCCCGTGCTGGTGCTGTTCGCCGAGGGAGCGCTGGGCCGCCGCCGCGTCGACGGTCGCGCGCTGAGCACGGTGGCGGTCGCCGTCGGGGGGCTCGTGCTGCTCATCGGCGTACCGGAAAGTGGGCGCAACCTAACCACCATGCTGGTCGGTGGGGGTTATGCCGTGCTCGCCGCGGCGGGGTTCGGCACGATGACCATCGTCGGGAGCCGGCCGGTCGAGGGGCTCGATGATCTCGCGGGCACGGGGCTCGCCTTCACGCTGGGCGCGGTCGTGCTCGCGCCGCTCGCTTCCGCCGGCGGCGGGCTGGGATTCACCCCGAGTTGGCCGGGCTTGGGCCTTTTGCTCGCGCTGGGCGTCGGACCGACGGCGATCGCGTACGCGGCTTACTTCCGAGGCCTGCGTACGTCGGAGGCCGGCACAGCGGCCCTCATGGCGCTGCTGGAGCCGCTCGTCGGGACCGCGTTGTCGATCGTCATCCTCGGTGATCGCCTGGGCCCGGCGGGCGTCGCCGGTGCGGTGCTGTTGATCGTCGCGCTGTTCCTGGAGGCCCGCCGCAGCGCCGCGGGCGGCAGGGCGGGGGCGCTGCGGGAGGAGGCGGGGGCGGGAGTCGCCGCTGTGGATGTCGCGCGAGAAATGTCATAGGGCGGTCGTAGAGTCCGCCCCCACCCAGTGCCGGGGTGGGGGCGGCGTAACCGCGGATCGGGGACGCCTTCCGCGTGGGGCGACTTCCGCGTGGGGCGACTTCCGCGTGGGGCGACTTCCGCGTGGGGCGACTTCCGCGTGGATGCGACCTCCGCGTGGATGCGACCTCCGCGTGGGCGTGACCTCCCGCGCGGGCGGCGAAACGACGGTCGCGGACCGCGAAAGCGATCGCGGCAGAGTGGTGGGTCCCGCGCGTAGAGGTGAGCAGAGCGGGACCGGGTGGCGCGGAGGTGGGCGGCGCGGACCGGGGCGCGCCTATAGGTGAGCAGAGCGGGCCCGAGGAGGCGCGCGGGGGTGAGCAGAGCAGGCCCGGGGTGGTGCGCCGGGGTGAGCAGAGCGGGCCCGGGGTGGTGCGCGGGGGTAAGCAGAGCGGGCCCGGGGTGGTGCGCGGGGGTAAGCAGAGCGGGCCCGGGGCGGTCCGCGGGGGTGAGCAGAGCGGGCCGGGCGGCGCGCGGGGGTGCCCAGAACGAGACCGGGCGGCGCGCGTATAGGTGAGCAGAGCAAAGGGCTCAAACGCGAGCCACCTGGAACTGGTCGACGATCTCCTGCAGCTCGCGCGACATGACCTCCAAGTGCTCCGCCGTCTGCTGGGCCTCGACCACGCCCTCGGCGGTCACCTGCGCGGACGTCGCGACGCCCGAGACGCTCTCGGCTATCTCGTTCGAGCCGGTTGCGGCCTCGACGATGTTGCGGCTCATCTCGGCCGTCGTGGCGGTCTGTTCCTCCACGGCGGCGGCGATCGTGGTCGAGTGCTCGTTCACCTGGCCGATGATGCCGGTGATGCGGTCGATCGCGGTGATCGCGGCGGTGGTGTCGTTCTGGATGGCCTGCACCCGGGCGGCGATGTCCTCGGTGGCCTTGGCCGTCTCCTGGGCCAGGTCCTTGACCTCGGAGGCGACCACGGCGAAGCCCTTGCCGGCCTCCCCGGCGCGGGCCGCCTCGATGGTGGCGTTCAGGGCCAGCAGGTTGGTCTGCTCGGCGATCGACGTGATCAGCTTGATGACCTCGCCGATCTCGGCGCTCGAGCGGCCCAGCTGGCCGATCGTCTCGCCGGCCACGCGGGCGCTGTCGACGCCCGTCGCGGCCACGCCGGCGGCCATCGAGGCGCTGCCGGAGATCTCGCGGATGGCGGCGTTCATCTGCTCGGTGCCGGCCGCCACGGTCTGGACGCTGCGGGACACCTCCTCGGCGGCCGACGCCACCCGCTCGGACTGGCCGGACGCGTCGCCCGCGGCCTCGGCTATGCGGCCCGAGGCCATGGTCAGCTCGTGCGAGGCGCCGGCCAAGGTCTTGCTGTGGTCGCTGATCCGGCCGAACGTGGTCAGCAGGACCTCCACCGTGCCGTTGACCGCGCGGCCCATCGTGCCCAGCTCGTCGCGGCCCTCGGCCGGCGCCCGGACGGTGAGGTCCTTGTCGGCGACCCGGCGCAGCGTGGCCACGGTCCGGCCGAGCGGGAGCGTGATGCTGCGGGTCACCAGCACGGCCAGCAGCGCGGCCAGGCAGAGGCTCAGCGCGCCCGCGACGAGCATCAGCGTGCGGGACGTGGTGGCCGCCGACCGGGCGTCGGCCTGGGCCGATGCGGCGTCGGCGCTGGTGAGGTCGCTGAGCTTCTGGATGGCGTCGACGATCTTGCCCATCTCGGCGATGGCGGCGCCGGAGACCAGCTTGCCCGCCTGCGCGAGGCCGGCGGCGGTGCCGGTGCGGAACGCGGCGATGATCTGGTCGTCGAGCGCCATGAACGCGTCGAACGCGTCCGACGCGGCGGCGAGGGCGGCCCGCTCGTCGGACGACAGCCCCTTGGCCTCCAGCACGGCCAGGTCGTCGCGGAACGCGGCCGTCGACTCGAGGAAGCTCTTGCGCTGCCCGACGGTGTCGGAGGTGGCGTTGTCGACGCCGCGCTGGATGTCGAACGCGTACCCGTTCTGCCAGCCGTTGAAGTCAGCCGTGCGGAGCTTGGCGGTGAGGGCGTCCCGCCGCAGGTCGCCGGCGATCGCGAGGCGGGCCGTGGTCGTGTCCGACTCGTGCTGGCCCCAGAGGCCGACGCCGACGGCGATCACGAGGCAGAGGCAGACGCCGGTGAACGCTCCGGCCAGGCGCATCCCGATCTTGATGTTGCCGAACAGCCGCATCGGTTACCCCGCAGAA
Source organism: Actinoplanes sp. NPDC051537 (assembly GCF_055586105.1). Lineage (NCBI taxonomy): Bacteria > Bacillati > Actinomycetota > Actinomycetes > Micromonosporales > Micromonosporaceae > Actinoplanes > Actinoplanes sp. NPDC051537. Next base: position 194,295 of record NZ_JBVJIU010000017.1, on the reverse strand, counting down.
AGAAGGAACGTCAAACCCGGAACCGGGCGACGACCGTACGTAACTCGTCGGCGACCTGGGTGAGCTCGGCGACCGACTGATCGGCCTCGCCGAGCGCGCTGGTCTGTGCCTGCACCGCGTCGGCGACCGCGTTGATGTTCCCGGCGATGTTGGAGCTGCCGTGGGCGGCGTCGCCGATGCTGCGGCTCATCTCGTTCGTGGTGGCGGTCTGCTCCTCGACCGCGGACGCGATCGTCACCTGGTAGTCGTTGATCTCCGAGATGATCCGGGAGATCTCGCCGATCGCCTCGACCGCGCTGCTCGTGTCGGCCTGGATGGCCTCGACGCGCCGGGAGATGTCCTCGGTGGCCTTGGCCGTCTCCTGCGCCAGGTCCTTGACCTCGGTGGCGACGACCGCGAAGCCCTTCCCGGCCTCGCCGGCGCGGGCCGCCTCGATCGTCGCGTTCAGGGCCAGCAGGTTGGTCTGCTCGGCGATCTGGGTGATCACCTTGACCACGTTGCCGATCTCCTCGGACGAGGTGCCGAGCTTGGCCACGGTGTCGTTGGTGGACTGGGCGACGCCGACCGCGCTCGAGGCGACCTGGGCGGCGTTGTTGGCGTTCTCGGCGATCTCGCGGATCGAGGCGCCCATCTGGTCGGAGCCCGCGGCCACCGACTGCACGCTCGACGAGACGTCGCCGGCGCCGGCCGCGACCACGCCGGCCTGCTCGGCCGCCGAGCGGGCGCCCTCGGCCAGCCGGGCGGTGACGCTGGTCAGCCGCTGGGTGCCGTCGCCCAGGGTCTCGGCGCCGTGGGTCAGCGCCGACACGGTCGTCCGCAGCCCGTCGCGGGCCCGGTTGACGGCGGCCGCCATCGCGCCGAGCTCGTCGCGGGAGCGGACCTCGGCGGCGACGGTCAGGTCGCCCTCGGCCACCGCGTCGAGGGCGGAGGAGACAGTCGTGAGCTGCCGGCGGATCAGGCCGATCACCATTACGCAGATGGCGGCGGCCAGGACGATGCCGATGCCGAGGGCGACCAGCAGGACCACCCGGGCATGGTCGTACGCCGAGGTCCCCGCCGCCGCCATGGCATCGGACTCCTGGTCCTCGACGCTCTGCATGGTGCGGACCGCCTCGGCGATCGCGTTCTCGAGCCCGACGAACTCGGCGGAGATCTTGTCGGGGGCCGGCACGGTGTAGCCGCCGACCATCGGCTCGCGGAACAGGATCGTGTTGCGCAGCGCCCGGTAGTGGTTGATCCCCTCGGTGAACCTGGCCAGGGCGGCCTGCCGGTCGGGGGAGCTCGCCGTGATCGCGTTGTACCGGGACAGCGCTGCGTCCATCGTGTCGTCGGCGGTCTGGACGGCGTCCCGCGAGTTCTTCAACAGCGTGGCGTCGCCGTTGGCCGTGTAGTAGACGAGCATGTTGCGGAACATCGCCGCCATCTCGCCGCGGATGTTCGCGACCTCCTGGAGGCTGTCGACGTGCTGCGTCTTCATCTCGCGCAGGTCGGCGTTCAGCGCCGACATCCGGGTGATCGACAGGACGCTGACGACGATGGCCACGATCGCCACGCAGGCGGCCGCGGTGACCGTCTTGAGGGTGAGGCTGCGGTCGCCGAGGATCTTCTCGAGGACGGTGCGCTGCACCGTGATCGCCGTGTCCCCGTCCTGCACCCGCATGGCTCCCCCCGAAGCACGACCGCGCCGAATGCGACCAACTTTAGAATTCGTTTCGCCTTTGGGGGATGAATCATGAAAAAAGGGGGATGCCGGTCTGCTTCCGCCTACTATCCGCGCGGGATGAGGCCCCGGCGCTCCCGACGCGATTGGCTGCGGTCACCACGAAGGCCACGACAAGGCCACCACGAAGGTCACCACAAGGCCACCACGAAGGGGAAGCCGCATGTCCATGGACCAGGATTTCGGCGACGCGATGCGCGAGCTGTCGCAGGGCGGCGGGCCGGTGCTCGAGGCGCTGGCCAAGCAGTCCGAGGGCGCCCTGCAGAACGCCGGGCTCGACCCGCAGACCGCGCTGCTCGTCCGGATCGCCGCGCTCGTCGCGCTCGACGCCGCGCCCGCGTCGTACCTCATTCACCTCGGCATCGCCGACAGCGGCGGGATGAAGGCCGAGGCGATCGAGGCGACCCTCATCGAGCTCGCGCCGCTGGTCGGCAGCGCCCGGATCGTCTCGGCCGCCGGCAAGATCAATCAGGCTTTGCGGGAGCTTGCGAATCGGTGACCGGCGCGGGCGGGGGGCTGCCGCCGGACAGCAGGGGATTGATCCAGCGGGTCGCGGGGTCGATGTCCACCAGCAGCCCCTTCGCCAGCAGGCTCAGCGGGATGGCGAGCAGCGCGCCCAGTGGTCCCAGCACCCAGGCCCAGAAGATCAGTGACAGGAACGAGATCGTGGCCGACAGCCCGACGGCGTTCCCGACGATCTTCGGCTGGATGATCGACTGGATCACGAAGTTCACGGCGCAGTACAGGACGATGACCCAGATCATCTGCTCGACGCCGCCCTGGAGCAGGCCGAGAAGCGCCGGCGGGATCACGCCGATGACGAAGCCGATGTTGGGGATGTAGTTGGTGATGAAGGCGAGCAGCCCCCAGAGGAACGGCAGCGGGATGCCCATCGCCCACAGCACGAGCGTGTCGATCACCGCGACGATCAGCCCGAAGACCGTGGTCACCCACAGGTAGCGGCGGGTGCCCTGGGCGAACTCGCGCAGCGCGCCGATCACCTGCGGCCGCTGGGCGCCGCTGGCCGCGAGCCGGGCCGGGTAGCCGAGCGCGTCGACGCACATGAACAGCAGTACGGCCAGCAGGAACACGGTGTTGGACAGCGCCGCCGTGATGCCCCCGAAGACCCAGCCGATCACGTCGACGACCTGGGCCGGGTTGGTGGCCTTCTCCAGCGCCGCGAGCACCTGACTCTGGTCGACTCCCAGGCCGGCGAGCGTGCTGGTCAGGTCGGTCCGCAGGTCGTCGAACTGTTGCTGGTACTGCGGCAGCAGGTCGACCAGCCGGGCCAGCGACAGGACCATCGCCGCCCCGAGGGCGACCAGCAGCAGGTAGACCACCAGCACGTTGGCGATCATGGCGAGCCACAGCGGCATGCCCTTGCGGCGCATCCACAACGCGATCGGGCTGATCGTGACGGTCAGCATGAGAGCCAGGAACACCGGGCCCAGCAGGTCGGCGGTGACCCGCATGCCGCCGACCACGATCACGAGGCTGGCGGTCCCGAGCAGCACGATCACACCGCGTGGCAGGCCGGCGCCCGGGACCCCGTACGCCGGCCGGACCCGCGGCGGTCGCTCAGTACTGGACCTCACGGCCGTGCACGGCGAGCGCGTAGATCGCGAGCACGTCGAGCGCGATGACGATCGTCGACCAGATCGGGTATGCGGGCAGGAACGCGATGTTGGCCAGCGCGCTCAGCGACGCGATGATGATGCCGGTGACCCGGGCCCAGGTCTGCCCGACCAGGACGCCGATGCCGGTGCCCACGGCGATCAGGCCGAGGATCAGGTGAACCCAGCCCCAGACGGTGAAGTCCATGGTGAGCAGCAGCCCGCTGCGGGTGACGAGGTAGTAGTCGTCGCGGAAGATGGCGACGAGACCCTGGATCGCCTGGAATCCGCCGAGCATCATGAGCATGACGCCGGCGAAGACCACGTACCCGACCCAGCCGGTCGCCTGGGGACGGCGCGGTGTGTAGTGGGTGTCGGAGGCCACCGGCCTCGCTTGCGTTTCGGACATGCTTCACTCCTCGTTCGAGCGAGAGTTGTCACGGTCGGTCGATGCCACGCTCGTCCCTTCCGGCGGGGCGGGGGCCATCCCGGGCGAATGAGATTTGTCCCGCCACCCCTTCGGGCTCCACACGTTGACGACCTTCGCGACGGCCGTGACCAGGAACAGCTGGCCGAGCAGGGCCTCGAGCACGGCGAGCGTGCGGCCGGGGTTGCCGGCCGGCACGAGATCGCCGTAGCCGGTCGTGGTGAGCGTGACGAAGCTGTAGAACAGGTCGTCGGCCAGCGTCCCGTCGCCCTGCTGGCCGTAGAACGGCGCGGTCTGGAACGCGGCGATGCACCGGTAGGCGAAGGCAAAGGCCATGCCGAGCATCAGGTACGTGGCCAGCGCCCCCAGCATGAGCTCACGGTCCACGTGCCGCCGGCGGCCGAGGTCGCCGAGGATCGAGAGCGGCGCCACCAGGTACAGGACGCTGCCGGCGAAGAAGACCAGCCCGATCAGCGCCCGCCCGTGGGTGAAGAGGTTCCACCCGCCGGCGATCAGCGACAGCGTGAAGATCAGCGCGGCCAGCAGGCGCAGGCTGGTGTGCGCCCGGGAGATCCGCAGCGCGTACCAGACCGTCCCGATCTGGGCGAACAACAGCAGCGAGATCGTCCACCGCTGGCTGGCGACGGTCCCGATCACATAGGTGACGGCGATCAGCAGCATCAGCGGGCCGTAGCTGTCGGCCGACCAGATCGGGGTGCGCCGGCGCCGGACCCTCACGGATTGGCGCCGTCGCCGCCCGGCAGCCGCCGGATCTCGATCAGCCGCAGGCCCATGCCGTGCATCCGGGAGATCAGGCCGAACAGCGCGGACTGATCCGGAAGCTCTCCATACAGGACGGTCTCCGGCGGCTCCACCGAGATAGTCATGTCGGACAACTCCTCCAGCAGCTCGCTCGGGATCGTGCCGGAGACCCGTACCTGGTAGTTCGTCGCGGTCATGACCATCCTTTCCGCGTCGTCTCGACCAGGTCCGGTGCAATGCGCGCCGAGCCGGCCGCGGTTGGTTGGACCTTCAAGACTTGACCTGTCCCTGGCCTGCGTCGTCACCCCGGGCAGATGAGGCGGCCGGTCCGGGGAAAAGGTGTGCTCTGGAGAAAGTGAGGAGGCACGCCGTGATCGATCCCGAGACACGCGCCGCACAGGGCCGGGATGCCCGCAAACGGGTCCCGCCGGAGAGCCACGCCGGTTACCGGAGCGCGAAGCGCGACCCGGTGGCGATCCTTCAGAAGCAGGACGCCGACCGCCTGCCGGAGCTGGTGCCGATCCGGCACGGCCGGATGGGCCTGTCGCCGTTCACCTTCCTGCGCGGGGCCGCCGCCGTGATGGCCGCCGACCTCGCCGCCGGCCCGGACAGCGGGCTGACCGTCCAGCTCTGCGGCGACGCGCACCTGATGAACTTCGGCGTCTTCGGGTCGCCCGAGCGCCGGCTGGTCTTCGACATCAACGACTTCGACGAGACCTACCCCGGGCCGTGGGAGTGGGACGTCAAGCGCCTGGCCGCGAGTCTGGCCGTGGCCGGCCGGGAGAACGGCTTCGGCCGCAAGGCCCGCCGCGGCGTCACGCTGGCGATGGCGGCCACCTACCGGCGGGCGATGGCCGAGTTCGCGGGCATGCGCGACCTCGACGTCTGGTACGTCCGGGCGGACGTGGACGACGTGATGGCCATGCTCGGCGACCAGCTCGACAAGGCGCGCCGCAAGCAGATCGAAAAGACCAAGGCGAAGGCGATGACCCGCGACAGCCTCCAGGCGTACCGGAAGCTCACCACCAAGGTCGACGGGGAGCGGCGGATCGCCGCCGACCCGCCCCTGATCGTGCCGGTGCGCGACCTGCTGCCCGAGATGGAGTGGCAGGAGCTCGCCGCCGACCTGCGGAAGCTGCTCGGCGGCTACCGGGAAAGCCTTGCCGACGACCGGCGGCACCTGTTCGACCGGTACGAGTTCGTCGACCTGGCCCGCAAGGTGGTCGGCGTGGGCAGCGTCGGCACCCGCTGCTGGATCGTGCTGCTGGCCGGCCGCGACGCCAACGACCCGCTGCTGCTGCAGGTCAAGGAGGCCGGGCCGGCCGTCGTCGCCGCCCACGTGCCGGGCGAGCCGCAATACGACCATGAGGGCCGCCGGGTGGTCGCCGGGCAGCGGCTCATGCAGACCGCCAGCGACATCTTCCTGGGCTGGCACCGGGCGCCCGGCTTCGACGGCCGCACCCGCGACTTCTACGTGCGCCAGCTGCGCGACTGGAAGGGTGCGGTGCTGGTCGAGGCGATGGACCCGGTCGGCCTGCGCGCCTACGCCACGATCTGCGGCTGGACGCTGGCCCGCGCCCACGCCCGCACCGGCGACCGGATCGCGATCGCCGCCTACCTGGGTGAGGACGAGGCGTTCGACAACGCGATCGCCGACTTCGCCGAGCTGTACGCCGACCAGACCGAGCGCGACCACGCCGCGCTGACCGCCGCGGTGAAGGAGGGCCGGGTCGAGGCGCGGACCGGCATCTGAGACGGCTAGCCCGAGACGGCGTCGAGGTAGACCACCTCGACGCCGGCGTTGTCGAGCCGGTCGAGCAGCCGCTCGAGCTCCTCGGTCGACAGCTTCCCGCGGATCGTGCTCTGCCGGGGGAGGATCTCGCAGGCCAGGTCCTTGAACCGGCTGCGAAGCAGCGGCCCCAGCAGGCCGTGGATCCGGATCTCGTACCGTTCCTTCATGCTCATAACGGTGCCGGATCCGGTGGCGGGGCCACCTCATCACGGGAGAGTGATCGCGCGATCAGGGTCACCCCGACCTCGTAGACGGCCAGCACGATCAGCACGATGAGCAGCGACGTCCAGGACGACAGCACCAGCGCCAGGATGCCGGCCACCACCAGCCCGCCGATGCGCAGCAGGTCGAGGTGGGCCGCGATCCAGGCCGGCGAGTTGGCGCCCAGCCACCGGCCGCCGCGCGCGGTGCCACGGCCGGCCGCCACCGCGCCGACCCGCACCTTGTCGCGCACCCAGACGGCGCCGCGGCCGGGACCGACGAGGTAGAAGACCACGGCCAGGATCGCGCCGATCCAGATGATCTGCGTGCCACGCGTGCGCAGCAGGCTGAACACGCTGGTAACCGCCGCGGCGACGCCGTCGCGGTAGACCCCGTCGGGCACCTCGTTCAGCAACTGGTCGCGGATCCCGCGCAGCACGGCACTGACCGCCACCGCGGCCACCACCAGCCACAACCCGAGCTGGACCAGGGTCCGCCGCCGCCAGGGCGAGACGACCAGGGCGATCAGCAGCAGCACGACCGTGCCGGTCACGAACAGCGCGAGGTAGCGCTTCGCCGCCGCCACCGACTCCTGTACGGCCTTGAGCTGCCCGTTGTCGTAGACGGTGAACTGCGCGAAGTTGGCCGGCAGCGAAACGCCGATCGCGTCCTCCACCCGTACCCGCAAATTGTCGGGAATCGCGCCGCTGGACAGGTCCGGCAGCGTGATCTGCCGGCCGAACAGCGTCGGCAGCTGCGCGCTCAGGTCGCGCAGGACCTGGTTGATCAGTGGCAGCAGGTCGATCTGCACGCTCTCGTCGCCGGCGGTGATCACCTGGCTCCGGCCGTCGACGATGGTCATCACGCGGTCGTGCACGCGCCGGTTGAGCTCCACCCAGATCTTCTGGAACTGGTCGCTCTGCATGACGTTGACGACCGTGTTGCGGATCTGGGTGCGCAGCTGCGCGGTGATCGGGCCGGCCACGAAGGCGGCCTGCTGCGGCAGCACGTTCTCGATCCGCTGCTGCACGTCGAGCGCGCCGAACAGCTGCGCGGTCGAATATTCGGCCACCGCCGCCGCGATCTGCGGGTCCTTCGGCAGCGGCGCCACCGTCGACACCCACCGGTCGGTGCTCAGCACCGTGGTCGCGGCCCACACCCCGACCACGCTGGCGACCAGCGCGAACGCGGTGATCATGATGAAGACGGCGGCGGCCACCCGGCGCAGCGCCAGCAGGGCGAACTGCCGCCGCCGGCGATCGTCGAGCCGGGTCTGGAGGACGGAGACCTCCGCCCGCAGCCGCGCCAGCTCTTCGGGATCCATTTCGTCGTGCGGGCGTACGTCCGCGTCCGAGGTCATCGCCTGCTCCCCTCACCGTGGCGCACGGGTGCAGACCGACGCTCGCCGACCGCGGCGGACGGCGCACCATCCGGTGCGAATGAACGGTCCGCGGTGATCCGGGCGGTCTCGCGGCGGATCTTGCCGGTTCATTCCCCTGGTATGAGGAAGCGGCCGCCCGGGTGTGACTGACTGAGCGTCACGTACGAACACGAAGGGACGTAACCATGTCAACTCTGGTCGCCATCGGATACCCCGACGAGACCACGGCGACGTCGGCGGGGCTGGAGGCCGAACGTCTCGCGAAGGACCTGATCATCCAGCCCGACGCCATCGCGGTCATCCGGCGGGACACCGAGGGCAAGTACCACGTGACGACCAACCACCACGCGGTCGGTGGCGGCGCCACCTGGGGCATGTTCTGGGGCCTGCTGTTCGGTCTGCTGTTCTTCATCCCGGTGATCGGCATGGCGGTCGGCGCCGGCCTGGGCGCGCTGATGGGCAAGTTCACCAAGGGCGCGATCAACAAGGAGTTCCAGGAGCAGGTACGCGATCTGGTCCAGCCCGGCACGTCGGCGCTGTTCCTCATCGTCGAGGCCGTCACCCCGGACAAGGCCGTCGACGCCCTCAAGCAGTACGGCGGCACGGTGCTCAAGTCCTCGCTGTCCAAGGAGGCCGAGGCCCAGCTGCAGGACGCGCTGCACGGGACCGGCGAGCCGCAGCAGACGGGCCGCTGAGACCCGCGCGGACGAGACCCCCGGCGCGCCCAGCGCCGGGGGCTTTCTCATCCCCGTCGAATGACGTGACGTTGGAGTGCCGCGCGAAACATGAGGGCCATGACGAGCGCGGAACAGCAGCGTCTGAGCGACGCCGACACGTCGGCTGCCCCCTGGCGGCGGTGGGGTCCCTACCTCAGCGAGCGGCAGTGGGGCTCGGTGCGGGAGGACTACAGCCCGGGCGGCGACGCCTGGAACTATCTCAGCCACGACCAGGCGCGATCCCGGGCGTACCGGTGGGGCGAGGACGGCATCGCCGGCTTCAGCGACGAGCACCAGCAGCTCTGCCTGGCCCTGGCCATGTGGAACGGCCGCGACCCGATCCTCAAGGAACGCTTCTTCGGGGTCACCAACTCCGAGGGCAACCACGGCGAGGACGTCAAGGAGTACTACTTCTACGTCGACGGGACGCCCACCCACTCGTACATGCGGATGCTCTACAAATATCCGCAGGCCGAGTACCCGTACAACGACCTCGTGCAGACCAACCGCGGCCGGGGGCGGGACCAGTTCGAGTACGAGCTGCTGGACACCGGGGTCCTCGACGAGGAGCGCTACTTCGACGTCCAGGTCGAGTACGCGAAGGCCGGCACCGACGACATCCTGTGCCGGGTCACCGTGACCAACCGCGGCCCCGACCCGGCCACCCTGCACCTGCTGCCGACGCTGTGGTTCCGCAACACGTGGAACGGCACGCCGGACGGGCGGCCCGGCCTGTTCCAGATGCCCGGCGTCGACGGCGCCGCGCTGGTCGAGGCGCGCCATCCCGGGCTGGGCCGGCGCTGGCTGCTGGTGCACGGCGACCACCCGGTGCTGTTCACCGACAACGAGACCAACGAGGAGCGCTTCGGCGGCGGGCCCAACGTCTCGCCGTACGTGAAGGACGGCATCGGCCGGTTCGTGGTGGACGGCGAGAAGGAGGCGGTCAACCCCGCGCTGACCGGCACCAAGGCGGCCGCCGACATCACCCTCGAGCTGGCCGCGGGCGAATCGGGCGTGGTGCGGCTGCGGCTGACCGACGAGCCGGTGCCGCCCGAGGCGGTCCGCGACCGGCTGGGCCCGATCTTCGAGGAGACCGTCGAGCAGCGCCGCCGGGAGGCTGACGAGTTCTATCAGGAGCGGCTGCCGTCGGGCCTGAGCGACCCGGAACGGCAGGTGGCGCGGCAGGCGCTGGCCGGCATGCTGTGGAGCAAGCAGTACTTCGGGTACGACGTGGAGAAGTGGCTGACCGGGCACGGTCTCGACCCGCTCGACGCCGGCGACATCCGCAACGGGCGCTGGTACCACCTGGTGGCCGACGACATCATCTCGATGCCGGACGCCTGGGAGTACCCGTGGTTCGCCGCCTGGGACCTCGCCTTCCACACGGTCGCGTTCAGCCTCATCGACCTCGGGTTCGCCAAGAGCCAGCTCGACCTGCTGCTGAGCCGCCGCTATCTGCATCCCAACGGACAGATTCCGGCGTACGAGTGGAACTTCTCCGACGTCAACCCGCCGGTGCACGCCTGGGCCACCTATCTCGTCTACGAGCTGGACAAGTCCCGCCGCGGCGGGTCCGGCGACCGGGACTGGCTGGCCACCGCCTTCCACCGGCTGGCCAAGAACTTCACCTGGTGGGTCAACCGCAAGGACGCCGACGGCAACAACGTGTTCCAGGGCGGCTTCCTCGGCCTCGACAACATCGGAGTGTTCGACCGGTCGGCGCCGATGCCCACCGGCGGTCACCTGGACCAGGCCGACGGCACCGCGTGGATGGCGCTCTACTGCCAGAACATGCTCCAGATCGCGCTCGAGCTGGCCCAGGACGACGACACCTACGTCGAGCAGGCGCAGACCTACGTCGAGCACTTCGCCTGGATCGCGGCCGCGGTCAACCACCCGGGCCGGGCGTCGATGTGGGACGAGGACGACGGGTTCTTCTACGACCTGCTGCGGTTGCCGGACGGGGGAGCGGTGCGGCTCAAGGTGCGCTCGATGGTCGGGCTGCTGCCGCTCGCCGCGGCGACCGTTTTCGATCCGGCGGTGAGCTCGCGCTACCCGCAGATCATCGACGACGCGAACGCGTTCCTCGACGCGCACCCGAGCGTGCGGCACGCGTTGCCCGAGGGCCGGTTCACCGGGCGGCCGGGCAGCCACCTGCTCGCCCTGTTCGACGAGGAGCGGCTGCGGCGGATCCTGGCGCGCCTGCTCGACGAGGAGGAGTTCCTCAGCCCGTACGGGATCAGAAGCGTCTCGAAGTTCCACGGCGCCAACCCGTTCGAGTTCGACGTCGGTGGCCAGCAGTACCGGGTGGACTACGCGCCGGCCGAGTCGAACAGCGGGATGTTCGGCGGCAACTCCAACTGGCGCGGGCCGATCTGGTTCCCGGTCAACGCCCTGATGATCCGGGCCCTGCTCAACCTGTACGCCGGCTACGGCGACGACTTCACCGTCGAGTGCCCGACCGGTTCCGGGGTGCGGATGAACCTGTTCGAGGTGGCCCGGGAGATCTCCGGCCGGCTGACCGGGATCTTCCTGCCGGGACCGGACGGCCGGCGGCCGTGCTACGGCGGGACCGATGTCTTCGCCACCCCGAACTGGCGGGATCTGATCACCTTCAACGAGTACTTCCACGGCGACAACGGCGCCGGGTTGGGCGCCAGCCACCAGACCGGCTGGACCGGGCTGGTCGCGGTCTTCCCGGCGCTGTTCGCCCGCCTCTCCGGGCCGGCGCTGCTGGCCGACGGCATGACCGGCGTCTTCCGGTCGATCGAGGAGGAGGAACGGCGATGACCGGCTGGCCGACCGCGCCCGTGATCTACGAGATCGACACCTGGCCCTGGCTCACCGGGGTCGCCGCGAAGCGGGGCCACCCGGTGACGCTCGCCGACGTGCCGGCCGAGGTCTGGGACGAGACGATCCCGCCCGGCGCCGACGCGGTGTGGCTCATGGGGGTCTGGGAGCGCAGCTCGGCCGGCCTGGTCGTGGCCCGCGCCAACGAGGACCTGCAACGCTCGTTCCACCAGGCGCTGCCCGACCTCAGGCCCGCCGACCTGGTCGGGTCGCCCTACTGCGTGCGGCGCTACCGGGTGGACGAGCACCTCGGCGGCCCGGCCGCGCTGGCCACCGCCCGGGCCGAGCTCGCCCGCCGCGGTGTGCGGCTGGTGCTCGACTACGTGCCCAACCACGTGGCGCCCGACCACCCGGCGATCGTCGAGGAGCCGTCCTGGTTCGTGGCCGGCGACGACGCCGACGAGGCCAAGGATCCGGACGGCTGGTTCCGGGCGGCCGGGCGCATCCTCGCCCACGGCCGCGACCCGTACTTCCCGGCCTGGCCCGACGTCGCCCAGCTCAACGCGTTCGACCCGGGGCTGCGCGCGGCGACCGCGCGGGCGCTCGGCGACATCGCCGCCCAGTGCGACGGCGTCCGCTGCGACATGGCGATGCTGCTGACCAACGACGTGTTCGCCCGCACCTGGGGCGCGCACGTCGGACCGGCGCCGGAGCAGGAGTTCTGGCCGCAGGTGATCGGCGCGCTGCGGCAGAGCCATCCGGGCGTGGTGCTGATCGCCGAGGCGTACTGGGACATGGAGTGGACGCTGCAGCAGCAGGGCTTCGACTTCTGCTACGACAAGCGGCTCTACGACCGGCTCGCGCACGAGAGCGCCGCCTCGGTCCGCGGGCACCTCTCGGCCGGCCGCGACTACCAGGACAAGCTCATCCGGTTCATCGAGAACCACGACGAGCCGCGGGCGGCCGAGGCGCTGCCCGGCGGCCGCGACCGGGCCGCCGCCGTGGCGATCGCGACCCTGCCGGGCGCCACTCTCTGGCACGACGGCGAGTTCGAGGGCCGGCACGTGCACCTGCCGGTCTTCCTCGGCCGCTTCCCGGACGAGCCGGCCGACGAGAACCTGGCGGCCTTCTACCGGCGGCTGCTGGCCGTGGTCGGCGGGATGCGGCGCGGCGACTGGCGGGTGCTCGACGTCGGCGGCTGGGCCGACAACCCGACCCACGACGACGTGCTCGCCTGGGCCTGGTACGACCGGACCCCGCACCACGTGGTCGCGGTGAACCTCTCCGATCATCCGGCCCAGGGCCGGATCGCGCTGCCCTGGCCCGACCTGGCCGGGCACAGCCGGCTGGTCGACCTGCTCGACGGCCGGGTCTTCGAGCGCGACCGGCTCTCCGAGGAGGGTCTCTACGTCGACCTGCCGCCCTGGGGACAGCACCTGCTGGCGGTCACGACGTCATGACCGCGACGAGGTCGACGGCCTCCGCGGCCCGTGCCATGGTGCTGCCGCTCGCGCTCGCGCAGTTCATCGCGAGCTATGCGGCCAGCAACATGAACGTCGCGATCACCACCATCGCCGACGACATCGGCACCACGGTGGCCGGCATCCAGACCACCATCACGTTCTTCACGCTGACCATGGCCGCCCTGATGATCCCGGGCAGCAAGCTGTCCGACATCTGGGGACGCAAGCGCTGCTTCAACCTCGGCATGGTCATCTACGGCGCCGGGGCGCTGATCGCCTCGTTCGCCCAGGGCCTGCCCCTGATGCTGATCGGCTACTCGCTGCTGGAGGGCATCGGCTCGGCCCTGATGATCCCGCCCATCTACATCCTGATCACGGTCGCCTTCGACGACATGGCCACCCGCGGCAAGTACTTCGGCATCGTCAGCGGGGCGGCCGGGCTCGGCTCGGCCTCCGGCCCGCTGATCGGCGGCCTGGTCACCAGCTGGCTCGGCTGGCGGGCCTCGTTCCTGCTCCAGTTCGCCGTGGTCGTGCTGATCCTCGCGCTCGGCCGCAAGATCCACGAACCGGCCCGGACCGCGCGGCCGCCACGCTTCGACTACGGCGGAGCGGTGCTGTCGGCCGGCGGCCTGTTCCTGGTCGTCGGCGGCATCCTGTTCTCCTCCTCGTACGGGATGATCTCCTGGCAGGTCTTCCTGCCGGTGCTCGCCGGCCTGGCCGTGCTGCTGTACTTCCTGCGCTACCTGGCCACCCGCGAGCGCGCCGGACGCGAGCCGCTGATCTCGCCCCGGCTGTTCCGCAACAAGACCTCGAACCTCGGCCTGTCCACCCAGCTCATCCAGTGGCTGATCATGCAGGGCTCGTTCTTCGTGATCTCGGTCTACATCCAGCAGGTCCGGCACTACGACGCGATCCACACCGGACTGCTGCTCACCCCGGCGACCGTCGGCGTGCTGCTGGCCTCGGCCGTCGCCGGCCGGATGGCGAGCCGCCGCCCGCAGGCCCTGCTGGTGCGGGGCGGCTTCGTGCTCACCACGATCGGCATGATCCTGGTGCCGGCGCTGGTCCGCGAGGACTCGGCGGTCTGGACGTTCATCCCGGGCCTGTTCCTGATGGGCTTCGGCGTCGGCGTGATGCTGACCGCGTCGGTCAACGTCGTGCAGTCCGCGTTCGGCGACGAGGACCAGGCGGACATCTCCGGGCTGTCCCGCAGCCTCTCCAACCTCGGCTCGTCGCTGGGCGTGGCGATCGCCGGCTCGATCCTGGTGGCCGCCCAGGGGCAGCGCCTGGGAACCCCGTTCGCGGTCGCCCTCGTCCTGCTCGCCGGCATCTCCCTGCTCGGCCTGCTGGCCGCGGCGTTCCTCCCGAAACGACCCCCGCCCCTCTCATCCGTCACGGGTGAGGCGGCGGCCTGACCGGCGCGCGCATGCTGAGTTCCATGGCACTGGGTCCGCTGGAGCTCATCGTCCTGTCCTTTCCCGCGGCACGACTCAACGACGGCGTCCTGGCCACTCTCGAACGACTGGACGGCGCATCCGGCATGCGGGTGGTGGACGTCCTGGTCGTCCGGACCGACGCGGTGGGCGGCGCCTGCCCGGTCGAGCTCAGTGAGCTGACCGGACTCGGCGGCGATCCTTCGCTCCGCCGCCTGGCCACCGGCTTGATCACCGAGACCGACATCGACGAGGTCGGCGAGCTCGTCGATGAGCAGACAGACGCTCTCGCCGTACTGGTCGAGCACCTGTGGGTGAACGACCTCGCCAGCGAGGTGGCGTCGACCGACGGCACCGTCCTCGCCCTCATGCACATCCCGAACGCCCTCGCAGCCGTGGGCGGAACGTGAAAGGGAGCCCACATGGACGATCTTGAAGACCTCCAGGAGATGGGACCGGTCGACTACCTCTGCATCGAGTTCCCGCCGGGCAGTCATCCCGGCGAGGGGCTGCCGCACATCGTGAGCCTCGTCGACCGCGGCATCATCCGGGTCCTCGACCTGCGGTTCCTGCGCAAGACGGAGGACGGCAAGGTCAGCGAGATGATCGGCGAGCAGATCGACGACGGGCTGGCCCTGTTCCAGGGCGCGGCCTCCGGCATGCTCGGCGGCGACGACCTCGAGGACGCGGCCCAGGTGCTGGCGCCCGGGAGCGCCGCGGCGCTGATCGTGTACGAGAACGTCTGGGCCGCGCCGTTCGCGATCAGCGTGCGGCGGGCCGGCGGCCAGGTCATCGCCGGCGGCCGGATCCCGGTGCAGTCCCTGCTGGCGGCGCTGGACGCGTCCGAGCCCAACTACGCGAGGAGCTGAGATGGGACTTCTCCGAGGAGTGGCCCGCACCGCGGTGATCGCGGGCACGGCCACCGCCGTCTCCAACCGGGTCTCCCGGCGACAGGCCGGGCGCTGGGCCGCCCAGTCCGAGCAGGAGCAGGCCGAGCAGTACGAGCAGCAGCAGGCGGCTCAGCCCGAGCCCTCTCCGGCCGACGACATGCAGTCGAAGCTGGACGCGCTCAAGCAGCTGGGCGAGCTCAAGACCCAGGGCGTGCTGAGCGAGCAGGAGTTCCAGCAGCAGAAGGCCAAGATTCTCGGTACTTGATCCGGGGGTGAAATGGCGCCGGCCGCCGATGGTGGGAGACCATCGGCGGCCGTCGTCCGTGCCGTCACCCGCCGTGCCATCACCCGCCGTGTCGGCCCCGCGCCGCACGCCGGCGGGATGAACCGGACCCGGCCGGATGGGCCAACCTGGGCCGATGCGTGAGATCACCCCATGCTCGATGTTGCGTTTCGGCTGCATTCTGTGTTGGGCTTTGCGCGGGGACGCATGACAAGTACGACGGCATCACTCTCCGTCACCCGCGAGTCTCGGTCATTCCTATGAGGACCGCGACGAATCGGCGGCGTGGGTGGCAGTGCGTGAAAGTGATCGTCGTCGCCCGGAGTTTCGGCTCCGGCGCCCACGGCCGTGTCCGCGAAACAGCGGCCACCGGGCGCCGGCCGTTCGTGGCACGCCCGTGCGGGCGTTGCCGTCCGGGCAGCTACCTCGCGGGCAGATGCGGGTGCCCGTAGCGAGGAGGTAATGCCGCCGGCGGTACAACCGCGGGGGTGGTTACTGAGTGAGACACACCGAGAAGACCAAACCACCGGGCGACGCGGCCATCCGCGGCAGGCTCGGCCGCCCGGCGATACGTCAGCCTCTGGTCCAGCGTGGCCGGTTGGCCGAGATGCTGGACGCCGGGGTGCGCCGGGCGGTGACCCTGGTCTGCGCCGGGCCGGGCTGGGGCAAGAGCACCCTGGTCGCCGGCTGGGCCGAGGCGCGGGCCGGTTCCGGCCCGATCGCCTGGCTCACCCTCGGCCCGCAGCACAACGACCCCCGCGCGTTCTGGTCCGATTTCGTGATGGCGCTGCGGATGGCCGGCGCCCTGCCCTGCGGCAACCCGCTGGAACATGCCGAGCTCGGCGACCGGACCACCGTGCGGCAGGTGATCGGCGGCCTCGACGCGCTGGCCTCGCCCGTGGTGGTCGTGCTCGACGACTTCCACGAGGTCGACGACCGGCGGGTGGTCGGCGGGCTGGCCGAGGTGCTGCACAACCCGCCGCCGGCGCTGCGGCTGGTGCTGGTCGGGCGCAGCGAGCCGAGCCTGCCGCTGCACCGCTTCCGGGCCGCCGGCGACCTCACCGAGATCCGGGCCCGCCACCTCGCCTTCCGCGCGCCCGAGGCGGCCGAGCTGCCGGTCGTGCTCCGCCAGCGGCTGCCCGTCGACGAGCTGACCGGACTGGTCGGCCGCACCGAGGGCTGGGTCGTCGGCCTCCAGCTGCTCGGCGAGACGCTGGCCGAGCACGGGGCCGTGGAGAACGGCGAGGTCCGGGCCGTCACCGACTACCTGCTGCGCGAGGTCGTGTCCGGATTGCCGGCCAAGATGCGCCAGTTCCTGGTGCGCACCAGCGTCACCGAGGGGGTGAACGGCGCCCTCGCCGACGCGCTCACCGGCGAGTCGCACAGCCGTCGCCTGCTCGAACGGCTGGAGACCGCGAACGCCTTCGTCACCCGCGACGAGAACCGGCCCGGCTGGTTCCGCTACCACCCGCTGCTGCGCGACGCCCTGCGGCACGAGCTCGACCTCGACCGTCCCGGCGCCGAGCCCGAGCTCAACCTGCTCGCCGCCCAGTGGTACGCCCGCGAGCAGCTCACCATCGACGCGCTGCGGCACGCGATCGCGGCCCGGGACTGGCACTACGCGGGCCGGCTCGCCGTCGAGCGGGCCATGGTCCGGGTGCTGTCGCAGGCCCGCCTCCCGTTCGTCGAGCTGCTCCTGCAGATCCCGGCCGACCAGTACGCGGTCTCCCCGGAGCTGGCCCTCTGCGGCGTCGCGGTGCGCTACGCCGCCGGCGACCGGTCCGGGGTCGCGAGCATGCTGCGGCTGGCCCGCACGCTCGCCGCCGACCGGTCCGCCATCTCGCCGGCCACCGACATGACGCTGCGGCTCATGGAGGCCGGCATCTTGCACTGGCGCCGCGGCGCGATGGCGGAGCTGGTCGCGATGTCGTCCGACACGCTCAAGCGGCTCACCGCGTTCCGCCTCGACCAGCTGCCCTCGCTGCTGCAGTACCGGGCCGTGGCGCTCAACGAGAAGGGCGCCGGCCTGCTCTGGCTGGACCGGGCCGACCACGCCGACCGCTACCTGTGGGCGGCGTCGACGGCGGCCCGCAGCGTCGGCGCGGCGGTCCCCGAGATCAGCGCGCTCACCCACCTCGCGCTGCTGGTCTACCTGCAGGGCTCGCTGCACGAGGCCGACGAGTTCGCGAACGCCGCCCTCGACCTGGCCCGCCGGGAAGGCTTCGAGACCTCGTCGCAGGGCGCGATGTCCTACCTGGTCCGCGCGCTGATCGAGATCGAGCGGGACCGGATCGCCGAGGCCCACGAGTGCCTGCGCCAGGGACTGCACGCGGGCGGCGACGAGCCGGCCGCCGTGCAGTCGGTGCTGGCCGTTCTCGTACGCGCCCAGATCCTGCTCGCCTCGGGCGAGCCGACCGCCTGCCGCTCGCTGCTGCGGCAGTCCCGCGACGAGATGCCGCCCGGCCTGGTGTCGCCGGTGCTCGACCGCTGGCTGCGGCTCACGCTGTCGGAGGCCGACCTGGCCACCGGCTTCTACCGCGACGTGGTGGCCCGCTACGAGCCGCCCGCCACCCGCGGCATCCTCTCCCCGTCCGAGCAGGTCGTGCTGGCCCGCGCCTACCTGGCGATGGGTGAGCACGCGGCGGCCGAGCGGCTGCTGGCCCGGGTCCGCGGCGGCGCCGACCACATCGCCGCCGTCACCGCCTGGCTCGCCACCGCGTTCGCGGCCGACGCCGAGGGGCACGGCAACCGCTCGATCGACGCGTTGTCGCAGGCGGTGGCCGCCGCCGACCGCGAGGACATCCGCCGGCCGTTCCGCAAGTTCGACCAGCGGCGGCTGGCCGTGCTGCTCGACCGCCGGCGCTGGGTCGAGGAGCGGACCGTGCCCCGGGCCGAGACGAACATCGTCGAGGGAGCCGCCGACGCGCTCAGCGAGCGGGAGCGCGACGTGCTGCGCTACCTGCCCACGGTGCTCACCGCCGGGGAGATCGCGGCCAACCTCAACATCTCGATCAACACGGTGAAGGCGCACATGCGGTCGATCTACCGCAAGCTCGGTGCGGCCCGCCGGCGGGAGGCGGTGGTCCGGGCGCGCCAGCTCGGCCTGCTGTGATCGGTCCGCGGTGATCGTTCTGGGTGCACGAGACATCCCCCGGGGATGAGGCCGGGCGGCCCGCCGTCGCCGATGCTGGCGGCATGACCGAGACCCGCGAGTGGCACGGCGTCGCCGCCGAGGTCCGCTCCCAGAACTTTCCCTGGTGGAGCCTGCTGATCACCGGCCTGCTCGGCGTCGTGTTCGGCATCGCCGTGCTGGCCTGGCCGGACATCTCGCTGCGCATCATGGCCGCGCTCGCCGGCATCTGGCTGTTCATCGCCGGCTGCGCCCGCATCATCGGCGCGTTCCTGCCCAGCGGCAGCATCGTGCGCAACGTGCTGTCCGGGATCGTCGGCATCATTGTGCTGATCGCCGGCGTCATCTGCCTGCGCAACGTGGTGACCCGCCTCGCCCTGCTGGCCCTGCTGTTCGCGATCACCTGGATCCTCAGCGGGCTCACCGCGCTGATCGCCGGGCTCCAGCGCGAGGGCACCGAACGGGTCGGGCTGATCATCCTCGGCGTCATCTCGCTGATCGCCGGCGGCGTGTTCGTCTTCGCGCCCGGCCTCTCGCTCGCCACGCTGGTCGTGCTGACCGGCATCAGCAGCATCGTGGTCGGCGCCGCCGAGGTCGGCCTCGCCTTCGTGGTTCGTCGCGCGGCATGATCCTCGCGGTCCCTCTCGTCGGCTGGGCGGCGCTCGCCCTCACCATCTGGCTGCTGCCTGGCATCACCGCCGACTCCGCCTGGTCGGTGCTGGCGGGGGCGGTGCTGCTCGGCCTCTTCGGGGTGGCCGTACGCCCCCTCGTGGCCCGCCTGATGACCTGGATCGGCTGGATCGGGGTGGTGGCCGGATGGCTGTTCGCCCAGGCGGCGCTGGTCTACGTGGCCCTGCTCCTGGTGCCCGGCATCCACGTCCATGACTTCTGGAGCGCGTTCTGGGCGTCCTGGATCTACGCGGCCATCGTCAGCGTCGCGCTCT
The DNA here is from genome assembly GCF_055586105.1 of Actinoplanes sp. NPDC051537. NCBI lineage: Bacteria > Bacillati > Actinomycetota > Actinomycetes > Micromonosporales > Micromonosporaceae > Actinoplanes > Actinoplanes sp. NPDC051537. The sequence continues at coordinate 174,750 of NZ_JBVJIU010000017.1, read as the reverse complement.
GGGTGGTGACCGCCGGCCGCACCGACGCGGTCACCCGGCACCTGCTGTGGGTCAACCGCCGGTTCCGCGGCAAGGTCCCGCGCAGCGACGTGCCGGGCGTGGTCTTCGTGCAGATCGACGGGCTCTCGGCGCCGCTGGCCCGCTGGGCGCTCGACACCGGCAACCTGCCCACGCTCGGCCGCTGGCTGCGCACCGGGAGCCACCTGCTCACCGAGTGGCACGCGCAGCTGCCGGCGACGACGCCGGCCAGCCAGGCCGGGCTGCTGCACGGCGCGAGCGACCGGGTGCCGGCCTTCCGGTGGTACGAGAAGGAGAACGGCCGCCTCGTGGTCACCAACCAGCCGGCCGACGCGGCGCTGGTCGAGACCCGGCTCAGCGACGGCAACGGCCTGCTGGCCGACGGCGGTGTCTCGCTGTCCAACGTCTTCTCCGGGGACGCGCCGACCAGCCTGCTGACGATGAGCACCGCGCGCTCGGGTCGTGGGCCGGCCCACTACCTCAGCACGTACCTGCTGGATCCGTTCGGTCTGACCCGCTCACTGGTCCTGACCGTGGGGGAGATCGTCAAGGAGCTCTACCAGGCACGCCGGCAGCGGCTGCACCGGGTCGAGCCGCGGATCAAGCGCGAGCCGTCCTACGTGCTGTTGCGGGGCGTGACGAACGTGCTGCTGCGGCACCTCAACGTGACGGTGCTGGCCGAGCACCTGATGCGGGGGACGCCGTCGATCTACTGCGACTTCGTCGACTACGACGAGATCGCGCACCATGCCGGGCCGGCCCGGCCGGAGTCGCTCGCGGCGCTCGAGGGGATCGACTCGGTGCTGGCCAACCTCGAGGAGGTCGCGGCGGCGGCGCCCCGGCCGTACGAGTTCGTGGTGCTCTCCGACCATGGCCAGAGTCAGGGAGCGACGTTCCGGCAGCGGTACGGGATCGGGCTGGAGGACCTCGTGCGGGGCGGGTCGGTGCTGTCCACCTCGGACGACGAGCAGGCCGGGCGGGCGTCCACCCTGCGCGCGAGCCTGATGCCGACGCCCGAGTCGTCCTCCGCCGGAAAGGTCGACACGCCCGAGTTCGTGGTCGTCGCGTCGGGCAACCTCGGGCTGGTCTACCTGCCACGGCTTCCCGGGCGGCTCACCTGCGAAGTGATCGAGAAGCACCACCCCGGCCTCGTCGACCGGATCGCCACCCACCCCGGGGTCGGCTGGGTGATGGTGCGCTCGGAGTCGGACGGGCCGGTCGTGCTCGGCGCCGGCGGCCGCCGCCGGCTCGACGACGACCACGTCGAGGGGGACGACCCGCTCGCCGCCTTCGGCCCGCACGCGGCGAGCGACCTGCGCCGCCACGACCGCCTCGAGCACACCCCCGACATCCTCGTGAACAGCCTGCACGACCCGGTCACCGGCGAGGTGGCGGCCTTCGAGGAGCTGGTCGGCTGCCACGGCGGTCTCGGCGGCTGGCAGGACCGGCCGGTGCTCATTCATCCCCGTACCTGGGAAATCGCCGTGGAACTGTCGAGCGCCGACGCCGTGCACGCGCAGCTCAAGCGGTGGCTCGCCGAAATCTCTGGGAGATAGCTATGTGTCGATGGCTGGCGTATTCCGGAACACCCATCTCGCTGGACGAGCTCCTCTACAAGCCCCGGTTCTCGCTGATCGACCAGAGCATGCACTCGCGGCTCGGCGTCGAGACCACCAACGGCGACGGCGTCGGGGTCGGCTGGTACGGCGCCGACGACGTGCCCGCCCTGTTCCGCGGCGTGGGCCCGGCCTGGGGCGACGTCAACCTGCGCGAGCTGGCCCGGGTCACCCGCTCCGGCCTGTTCCTCGCGCACATCCGGGCCAGCACCGGCACCCCCGTGCAGCAGAGCAACTGCCATCCGTTCCGGTACGGGCGATGGCTGTGGTGCCACAACGGAGCGATCCACAATTTCCGGGAGCTGAAGCGCGACCTGATCCTGGCGGTCGACCCCGAGCTGTACCCGAGCATCTCCGGCTCCACCGACTCGGAGGTGATGTTCTACCTCGCGCTCACCTTCGGCCTGCGTGAGGACCCGGTGCGCGCGGTCGAGCGGATGGCCGGCCTCGTCGAGCAGACCGCGAAGGCGCACGGCGTCACCGCGCCGCTGCAGATGACGGTCGGCACCACCGACGGCGACCGGGTGTGGGCCTTCCGCTATTCGAGCGAGGGCAAGAGCCGGACGTTGTTCTTCAGCACCGAGCTCAACGCGCTGCGGGCCCTGCACCCCGACTTCGCGCTGATCCAGGGCCTCTCCGAGGAGACCCGCCTGATCGTCTCCGAGCCGCTGGGCGAGCTGCAGGGCGCCTGGCAGCCGGTGCCGGAGTCCAGCTACGGCGTCATCCAGAAGGGCGCCGACGAGCTGGGGAGCTTCACGCCGCGATAGGGTTCTGTGCTGTGAACCGGACCGGCTATACGCCACGCACGGATCGGTGACCCGGTGGACGACTGAGCCGCCCGGCCGATCTGGCGCGTGGGCCTCCCTGGCATCTGTTGCCCGGAAGCCCATCGTCGCCTTTTCGGAATTGAGGTTCGCTCCATGCCCGTCAGCTTCAACCACACCATCGTCGCGTCGCGGGATCGCGAGGAGTCGGCTCGGTTCTACCGCGAGCTCCTCGAAGTGCCGGCGGCGCCGTCGTGGGGTGTGTTCACCAATGTCCAGCTCGGGGACGGCGTGCTGCTCCAGTTCGCCGAGCCGCCGGTCGAGATCCAGATGCAGCACTACGCGTTCCTGGTCGACGACGAGCTGTTCGACCGGGCGTACGCGCGCCTGCTCGAGTGGAACGTCGTGCACTGGGCCGATCCGCAGATGCGCCGGCCCGGTGAGATCAACCATGAGCACGGAGGTCGCGGGGTCTACTTCAAGGACCCGTCGGGCCACGCGATCGAGGTGCTCACCCGGCCGTACGTCTGATCTGCCAGGATCGGCGCGTGAAAAGACTGTCATCAATGATCGTGGTCGTCGTGCTCGCCCTCGCGGGCGGGTGCGGCGGCAACGCGTCGGGCGGCGCGTCGTGGGTCGGGCCGTCGTCGGCCGGGCCGGTCGAAAAGTTCACGCAGGGCGGCGGCAGCATGGAACCCGGGATCAAGCCCGGCCAGGTCATTGCCGCGCGCCGGGTCGCCGGCTACCGCGCGAAGCGTGGTGACGTCGTGCTGTTCCACCCGCCCGGGAACTGGACGGTGACGGACGGGCCGATGCTCAAGCGGGTCGTCGCCATCGGCGGCGAGACCGTCGCCTGCTGCACCGGCGGCAAGGTGACCGTGGACGGCGCCGCGATCGACGAGCCGTACGTGGCCGAGGACGGCCCGCTCGACGAGAAGCCGAGTCCCGGCTCGTGCCTGGCGCGCCGCTTCGGGCCGGTGGCCGTGCCGGAGGGCAGCGTGTTCGTCGCCGGCGACCACCGCATCGCGTCGAACGACTCCCGGTGTCTCGGCCCGATCGCGGCCTCGTCGGTGTTCGCGGTCGTCGACGATGCGTGAGTTCGTCAATCAAGCACTTGATTGATAAGCTGGGTCCGTGAACCTTGACGGACCCAAGACCTGCGACGCCAGCGGGATGATCGAGATCCACCGCATGCTCCGGACGTCGTTCGGCGAGGCATCCGCCCTCGTCGGCGGCGTCCGGGCGGGCGACCTCGAGCACGCCGCGGTCGTCGCCACCCAGCTGCACCTGATCTCGAACGCGCTGCACGCCCACCACGAGGGCGAGGACTCGCGCCTCTGGGACATGATCGATCAGCGGGCGCCGGCCTGCTTCCTGCACGTGGAACGGATGAAGGCCCAGCACGCCGCGATGCTCGTACACCTGGAGGACCTCGACGCCGCTTTGCCGGCCTGGCGCGCCTCGGCCGCGCCGGCCGGCGCCGTTCCGATCCTCGCCGCCCTCGAGGGCGTCTCCGCCGCCCTCGCCGCCCATTTCCCCGACGAGGAGGCGACGATCGTCCCGGTCATCGAGCACGTCGTCACCCGGCGCGAGGAGAAGTGGTTCGGCGAGCACGGCCGCCACGCCACGCCGAAGGGCCAGGCCTGGAACATGCTCGGTCCGATCCTCGCCGCGCAGCCCGACGGCGGCGCCGCCTGGCTGCGCAAGCACATGCCCGGGCCGGCCGGGCTGATCTGGCGCTTCGTCGGCGCGCCGCGCTACGCCCGGTTCCGCGCCGCGCTGGAGGGACGTGGGAGCATCTGACCGACCGACAGGGGAGGGCCCGATGCCGGCAGGCAGGCGCGCGGGCGCCGACGGCGAGCAGCGCCGCGCGCAGATCGTCGAGGCGGCCCAGCAGGCGATCGCCACGCTCGGCTTCGAGGGCCTGCGCGTCCGCGACGTCGCCGCCCAGGCCGGCATCAACATCGCCACGCTGCACTACTACTTCCCGACCAAGGAGGCGCTGGTCGCCGCCGTGGTCCAGCGCATCGTCGGCGGCCTCGACCGGGTGCCGCCGAACGGCCCCGAGCGCGACCCGAGGGCGGTGCTGACCGCGCACCTCGACCACGTGCTGGGCCGGTTCGAGGCCGACCCCGCCGAGTTCGTGGTGCTCAACGAGCTCTACGCCCGGGCCGGCCGCGACCCGGAGCTGCGGGCGACGCTGCTGGCCAACGACACGGCGTGGGCCGGTTTCCTGCGGCCGCTCTTCGAGGCCGGCCGCGACGGCGGCCAGTTCCGCGCCGACCTCGACCCGGACGCGGCGGCCGTGCTGGTGATCGGGTTCCTGAAGAGCCTGCTGTCGCAGTTCGACCTGACGCCGGAGCGCACCCGCCGCGCGGCCGACGAGCTGCTGCGCGCGGTGAGCGCCTAGGCGCGGACCACCAGGGTGCGGGCCAGCTTGTCGTGGATGGCCTGGTGCCGGCGGTCGACCAGCAGCCAGAGCGAGCCGATCGGGAAGTAGGCCAGCAGGACCCCGCGGAGCAGGGCGGGCCACCAGCGCACCCGGTTGCGGGACATGTTGACCACGCGGACGCCGACCAGGTACATGCCGGGGGTTCGGCCGGTCAGGCCCCAGAACGCCGTGCAGTAGAGGGCGAACACCGCGGGCAGGCCGATCAGGAAGGCCGCGGTCAGGGTGCGGGCCAGGTCGCGGGCCTCGGTGCCGATCACCGAGGCGATCATGCTCATCGCGGTGGCGGTGCCGGCCGAGGCGATCGAGACGAGAAGGGCATCCAGCACGTACGCGATGGTGCGGCTGACCGCGCCGGCGAAGGCGGCCGGCGCCTCGCGCAGGGTCGCCGGCCGGTCGGCCGCGGTGGCGCTCATGCGACCACGGCGACGGGCACCGGGGCCTCGGCCACCGGCAGCGTGGGGAACGTGGTCGTCACGGTCGCCTCCTTGCGGCGGGGAAGGGGCACGGCCCGGGTGGACGACCCCGGCCGTGCCCCCGTGGCGCCGGCTCTAACGGCGACGCCGGTCGACCCGGCGTGCCGTGCGGCGGGCGGTGCGCCGGGCCACTCTGCGAGATCCGAACATGGCCACACCTCCTTATCGGTCGAGGGTCCGCCGGGGACGGCCGCACCCGCCTCATCCCGCGAGAATGACAGCGAGAACGACCGCCAGAACGACACTCAGTGCAGCAAGATCTTCAGGACGATCATCACGACCCCGAACATGGCGGCGACCACGGTGGAGACGACCCGCTCGTGCGGATGCAGGCGGGCGCCCATCCGCCAGCCGGCCAGGCCGAGCAGCACCGTGCTGGTGATCAGCGCGGCCAGGATCGCGGTGCTCAGCTTGGCGCCGAGGCCGCGCGTGAGCAGCAGCACGACCAGCGGCAGCAGCGAGGCGCTCATGATCTCCCAGCCGCTGGTGAGCTGCCGGCGGACGGTGCGCCAGGCCGGCCGGTGCCCCTCGTGGATCCGCTCGGCCACGATCCGGGCGTAGCGCTCGGCCGCCCAGTAGATGATCAGCGTGACGATCACGATGATGTCGAGCTTGTACGCGGCGTCGGCGTGCGCGGTCACCAGCACCGCCGAGCCGACGATGACGCCGTAGATGCCGGCCGCGGTGCCCTCGGCGGTGTCGTGCGTCAGGCGGATCCGCAGCCGGTCGGTGAACGACATGTCAGGGCTTCTCCGTGCGCCGCAGCTGCTTGCCCTCGGCGCCGTGGACGGCCAGCGCGTACAGGGCGATGAGATCGAGGGCGATCGAGAGGATCGACCAGATCGGGTACGCCGCCAGGAACGTCAGGTTGATCATCGCGTGCAGGAAGACGATGACCATCGACACGAACCGGGCCCAGAGGTAGCCGAACATCACGGCGTAGCCGGCGCCGATGAGCAGCGCGCCGAAGGCGATGAGGGTCCAGCCCCAGACCGAGTAGTTGACGTCGATCGCCAGCTTCTCCGCCGCTACCAGGTAGAAGTCGTCGTCGACGAGCGCCACGAGCCCCTGGATGAGGCTGATCAGCCCGCTGATCATCATGACGATGCCGAGGAACAGGATCCACCCGATCCACTTGGTGAGGCCGCGACCGGCCGCATGCTGTGCCATGACTCTCCTAGTGGTACTGCGGCCTAGTGGTACTGCGGGTTCGGCCGGATGACGGGGGGACGCAGCGCGCTCTTGGCGACGCCCGCCACGAGGGTGCCGATGGCCAGGCCGAGCACCAGGTTCAGCCCGGCCGTGTAGAACCGCGAGCCGCGGCTCTCGTCGGTCACGAACGGCATCAGCATGGCCGCCACCGTGGCCAGGCCGACGACCCAGCCGAAGAAGCGCATCGGCTTGGGGGTGGTGAGGATGAGGACCTGGACCAGGCCGGTCGCGACCAGGGCCGCGAGCGCGGCGCCGAACGCGTACCAGACCGTGCTGGCGTCGCCCCAGACGCCGTTGCCCTTGGGCGCCAGGACCTCGACGTCGAAGATGCCGCGGCCGATCAGGATGCCGACCACGGCGATCAGGGCGGCGACCACGGCCGTGGCGGCGCCACCGGCCCAGAGACGGCCGGCGTTGAGCACGGGTTGTGGTGGTGTCGGCGGTCGATAGACGTTGGACATGCTCCCGAGCATCGGCGGGGGGCCACGCCGGGCGCCTCATCCCGGGCAGATGACGCGTCCGCACGCTCCCGCGGGCGAGGCTGGAGCCACATCTGATGGGGGAGGAACGGTGTCGACACATCGCAGTGACGAGGCCACCGGCTGGGTCGCGTGGATCCTGTTCGGCGGTCTAATGCTGGTGCTCCTGGGTGGGGCGCACCTGACGATCGGGTCGCTCGCGCTCATCCGGCCCGAGGCCCTCGAGGGCAGCCGGTCCGACCTGCTGCTCGGCGTCAGCCTGACCGCCCTGGGCTGGATCCACCTCGTGCTCGGGATCGTGCTCATGGTGGTCGGCGGCGGGCTGATGCTCGGCCAGGTCTGGGCCCGGCTGCTCGCGGTCGTCCTCGGCTGCGTCGCCCTGGTGATCAATTTCGCGTACGTCGCGGTTTATCCGATCTGGTCGGTCGTCGCGATCGCGCTCAGCGCCATCGTGCTCTACGCGACGGTGGCGCACGGCGGCGAGCTGACGCGGGCTTACCAGCACTGACAGCGACTTCAGGCCGGCCTCGCCGCGGATCACCTTGCCGATCAGGCTGAGATCCTCGGCGAGGACGTGGCCGATCACGGCGCTCGCCAGCAGGCAGAACGAGATGACATAGAGCCATCCGATGTACGTGAACGCCAGCCCGATCGTGCCGTAGTGCGCGTTGCTGCTGCTCAGGGCCCGGGGCAGATAGAGCTCGCCGGCCGGCCGGACGGCCATCATGACCAGCGCGTACACGAGGCCGCCGGGCACCAGCTTGCGGGCCGGCACCGCGCCGCCCAGCAGCAGCACGGGCAGCAGAATGGTCAGCGCCGCGTCGGCCACGAACAGGGTCGGCGGTCCGGCGACTCCCAGGGGCAGCCGGCTGGCCACCACGAACACGGCGAGCATCACGACGACCAGCACCCAGCGGGCGGCCGCCGCGGCGCTCGAGCGCACCTTGCCGATGCCCCAGACGGCCGTGTACGAGCGCACCAGCGCCCGCGCCAGCCCGGTCGCCGAGAGGATCACGATCAAGGCGCTCAACAGCCCGAACGAGCTGAAGCCCTGCTCGTCGAAGGCCTGGCTGAGCAGCCGGCGGGACGACTCGGGCATGTCCAGCGCGTCGGCCAGCTCGGTGGTGTACTTCGCGCCGAGCAGTGCCCCGAACATGATCAGCAGGGGGAAGATCGAGGTGAACGCCTGCGCGGCCAGGGTCATCGCCCGGTCGAAGATCTGCACCTCGAGCAGCCCGCTGACGCAGCGCAGCAGGAGTTTGCCGAACCAGGACGCCAGCACCAGCGCGGCGCGCGGGCGTAGCCACCCGGGTAGGTTGGCCAGCCCGCGCTCCGCGTCCATCTCGGACCCCGGACCCTCGTCAGATGAGGCCGAGCGAACGAGCCCGCCGGACGGCCTCGTTGCGCCGGGACGCCGACAGCTTGCGCAGAATGCTGCGGACGTGCGTCTTGACGGTGTTGACCGAGACGTAGAGGGAAGCGGCGATCTCCTCGGTCGGCAGCATCGCGGCCATGCCCTCCAGCACCTCCATCTCCCTCTTGCTGAGCGGCTCGACGACCACGACGGCTTCCGGCCGCAAGGCCGCCGGCCGGTCGGCGTGCGGGGCGCCCTGGAGCTGCCGGTACTGCGCGGCCAGCTCGTCGTCGTCGCGCAGCACCCGGCGCAGATCGGCCCAGACCTGCTGGACCGCCCGGCGCTGGGACTCGGGCAGGGCCGCGCGCAGCGCCTGGCGCAGCGCGCCACGCGCCTCGTCGACCTCGCCGCGGCGGGCCGCGACCGTGGCCAGCACGAGCCACGCCTCGAGGCTCACCGGGACGGCCACCCCTGCCGTCCCGGCCACCGGCTCGACCAGCTCCTTCGCCCGGCGGGCGTCGCCGGCGGCGGCCAGCGCCGCCGCCCGCACCACGGTCGCGTCGTCGGCCTCGGGGTCGCCGAGCCGGTCGACCGTCTCGATCGCCTCGTCCGAGCGGCCCATGGTGATCTGCAGCCGGGCCCGGGCGAGCGCGACCTGGCGGGCGAGCCAGGACGGCGCGGCCAGGCCGCCCGGTACGTGCCCGGCGTCGTTGAGCGCGGTCAGCGCGCTGCGCAGCTCGCCGCGCGCCTGGAGGCGGCGGGAACGGATCAGCGCGAACGCCGCGTGGATCATGCCGTCGGCCGGGCGGATCCGGCGCGGGTCGGCCGCCCGCAGATGCCGGCCCGCGGTGTCGATGTCGTAGCGCTCCATCGCCACCCAGGCCAGCGCCAGCTCGGCGGCCAGCGGCCGGCTCGCCGTGCCCAGGCCCATCCGGTCGGCCAGCTCGGTCGCCTGGTCGGCCAGCTTCTCGGCGTGTCGCAGCCGGCCGCGGTGCGACTCGATGAGCGCCAGGTGGGCCAGCGCGTCGATCCGGACGTTCTCGCAGGACCCGATGGCCGCGTTGGCGACCTCGGTGAGCGTCACGGAGGCCGCGTCGACCGCGCCCGTACGGCTCTGCGCGTCGCCCTTGGCCCCGAGCACCAGCACGCGCAGCTCGCCGTGGCGGTCCAGCCGCCCGGCGGGCACCTGCGCGAGCAGCTCCTCGGCCGCCGCCGCGGTGTGCAGCACGGTCTCGACGTCGTCGCGCTGGCGGGCCAGCACGACGTCGGTGATCAGATGGGTCAGCGCCAGCGCCGGGGTGTACCCGGCCTGGTGACTGATCATGAGTTCCTCGGCCCGCTCGAGCTGGGCCGCGCAGGTGTCGACGTCCCGGATGGCCAGGGCCAGCGCGGCCGCGACCACCGCTCCGTCGGCACAGTCCAGATCGGCGGGGATCGCCGCGAGCTGCTCGCCGAGCCGCCCGGTGCGACCGTCGAGCAGCAGCCGCCCGACCGCGTAGTCTTCGACCACGACCGACGCGGCCAGCGGCCAGTCGGACGCGGCGACGGCGTGCCCGACCGCCTCGTTGATCTGGCCGTTCCCGGCGAACCAGGTGGCCGCCCGGCGGTGCAGCTCGGCGATGCGCTCGGGCGCGGTCCGGCTGAGCTGGGCCTGCAGGAGCTCGGCGAAGAGGCGGTGGCAGCGGTACGCGGTGAGCCCGTCCCCGGCCGGTTGCACGAACGCGTTCTGCCGGCAGAGGGCGGTGAGCATCCAGCGGGCGTCGGCGCGCCCGGTGACGGCCTCGGCCAGCTCCGGGGTGAAGACGTCGAGGATGCTCGTCTCCAGCAGGAACGTGCGCACGTGGGATGGCTGGATGCGCAGCACCTCGTCGACGAAGTACTCGGCGATGGTGGCCTCGTTGCCGGTGATGGTGGCGACCAGCGACTCGGCGTCGCCACTGTCCTCGAGGGCCATCGCGAACAGCCGCAGGCCGGCGGCCCAGCCCTCGGTGTGCTGGAGCAGCTGTTCCATCGCGTCGTGGCTGAGCGGGACCCGGTGCAGGCTGAGCAGCTCCGAGGCCTCGGCGGCGGTGAACGCCAGGTCCTCGCTGCGGATCTCCTCGAGCCGGCCGGCGAGCCGGTAGCGGTGCAGCGGCAGCGGCGGGTCCCAGCGGCCGACCAGCACCAGGCGCAGCATCCGGCCGGCGTGGCGCAGGACGAACTCGAGGTCGGTGGCCCACTGCTGGCCGGTCAGGTTGGAGACGCCGTCGAGCACGAGCACGGTGGGGGTGGCCTGCTCGGCCAGCGCGGCGGCCAGGCGGACGAGGAAGGACCGGTCGGCCGCGGCCGTGCTGTGCGGGGCCGTGAGGCCGGCCGCGACCGGCACGCCGGCCCGGCGCAGCGCCTCGAGGATGTAGGCCCAGAAGGCGTCGGACTGCCCGTCCTCCTCCTCGATGGTGATCCAGCCGATCGGGTAGCCGGGCGTTCCCTCGTCGGCCCAGGCCGCGACCAGCTGGGTCTTTCCGGCGCCGGCCGGCCCGACGACCAGGGTGACCGGCTCGCGGACCCCGCGGGCCAGACGTTCGGTGAGCCGGGGCCGGGCGACCAGGAAGCTGGGCGGCTCGGGCACGGCGAACTTCGATTGCAGCAACGGATCGCCGCCGGTGGCCGGGGCCGCCTCCGGTGTAGAGTTCTGTGCCGGCACGACGAGTTCAGCTGTCACTACTGCTCCCTCCGCAGGCACGGATGTCGAACGACTGGATCATCCTTGAACGGGGGAGAGGTCCCCCGCATCGTCCGAATCGGATTAAGCGCTGAGTAACCCTCTCACTACGCGAAGGCGACCATCGGCGTTTGAGTTGACAAGTTTCTATTTGTGTGCGTTCGCGACGGCGACTGTCGCGTTCGCGAGAAAATCGACGAAACCCTCTGGCGTTCCGGTCTTCGCCCAGGCCCGCCGCTGACGGTCGGCGCCGGTGCCCTCCTGCCGCATCCGGTCGAGGTGATCGAAGACCTCCTCGGCCTCGCCCCACGCCGCCAGCGCCGGGCTGACCTTGGCCATCAGCCGCGCCACCGCGCCCTCGGCGGCCGGCGACGAGCCGTCGGGCCGGCGCCCGCGCCGGATCCGGACCTGGCCGTGCGCGGCCGTCATCAGGTGCGCGTCGACGATGCCGGTCGGCATCGGCAGCGTGGTGAGGTTGCGCCGCGAGTCCTCGATCAGCGTGGCGACCAGGGCGCGTACCACCGCCGCGAAGAACACCGTGTCGTCGGCGCTGAGGCACGCGTCGGCCACCCGCACCTCGACGGTCGGGTAGCGCGCGGACAGCCGGGCCAGGAAGAAGATGGCGCCGTCGTCGAGCGCGGCGCCCGTCCCGATCAGCTGGCGCACCACCCGGTCGTACCGCGCGGCGCCCGCCCACGCGCCCGGCGGCCGGAACGTCGGCCAGCGTTGCTGCAGGTGGAACCGGTAGCTGGCCCAGCCGGTGTCCCGATCGCCGGCGAACGGCGAGTTGACCGTGAGCGCCAGCAGCGCCGGCAGCCACGGCCGGATCCGGGCGAGCACCTCGACCGCGAGGTCGCGGTCGGGCACCCCGACGTGCACGTGGCAGGCGCAGGAGCTGCCGGCCACGACCGCACCGGGGAAGCGCCCGGCCAGGTCGCGGTAGCGCGTCTCGTCGGTGACCGCACCCAGCGGGCCGGCCGCGAACGGCGGCGCACCCACCGACACCAGGTTGACGCCGGCCCGCCGGGCGGCGTCCCCGGCTCGCCGCCGCAGCCCGGTCAGCTCCCGCCGGAGCTGGTCGAGCCCGGTGCACACCGCGGTCGTGGTCTCCAGTTGATAGGCGAGAAATTCCGGCTTGACCTGGTCGCCGGCCCGGGCGAGCCGGGCGACGTACGGTGCCGAGGGCACCACGGCGCCGTCCCGTCCCAGAAGCAGAAACTCCTCCTCGACCCCCATCGTGAGCATCGCGTCCCCCTCGCTCGCACGCTGCACGTCCGAGCAGCGTGCGACCGGTTCGGCGCGGACTGCCTCATCCGCCGGGGGTGATTCGATCTTTATCTGCGCAGGACCTTGTCGGTGACGCGGTCGACCGCGACGTCGCCGGCGGCGGCGCCGCTGCGGATCCGGCCGACCAGCTCGTCGACCATGGTGTCCCGCTGGCCGCGCACGAGCGACTGGATCCGGTCCGGCTCCTTCTCCAGCAGCGTCAGCACGTCGTCGAGGATCCCGCTCACCAGCGGCCGCAGCACCCGGTCGAGCTGGGCGTCGACGACCTTGTCCACGATCGCCGAGGTGGCGACCGTGACCAGCGCCGCGTCGAGGGCCGCGGCCGCCCGCTTCTGGGCCTTCTCCCGCTCGATCGCGCCGCGCTCGGCCATCTCGGTCATGCGCCGCTGCAGGGTCGTCGTGGCGCCGGTGAACGGCCGGGTCGCCGAGAACCGCACGCCGGATACCAGCAGCTCGGCGGCGTCCTCGGCGGTGTAGACCGCCCCGACCACCACGTCGCGCATGCGGGCGGCCTGCACGATCAGGAACGTCGTCATGACGCGCGCTCGAGCTCGTCGAGCCGGGCCGCCTCCTCGGCGGTCACCAGCCCGATGCCGACCAGGTCGAGCGGGCTGATGAAGTTGTCGGCGAGGCGGAACCCGCCGGCCCGGGCGATGGCGTCGCGCAGGGGCACCGCCCAGTGGTGCTCGATCAGCAGCAGCGCGGCGGCGCTGTCGTCGGGGATCTCGTCGAGGACGTCCCACGCGGTCTCGTCGTCGAACACCTCGATGCCGTCCGCGGCCGCGGCCGCGCCGAGTGCCGCGCCCGCCTCGAGGCCCTCCTCGCCCTCGATGCCGAGGCCGACCAGGGCGCCGACCTTGCTGCCGAGCTCGACGGCCTCGTCGGTGGTCAGGTTGCTGAGGTGCTCGACCTCGATCTCGCCCTTGGCGTCCTTGTAGACGGCGAGCGCGTCGATCACCCGGATCGCGTCGGTCTGCCGGAGCCGCTCGAGCTCGGCGATGACCTCACCGTGAAAGTTCGGGTGCGAAAAGCCCAGCACGATGAGCTGGACGGGTCCGATGGACATGGGTGCGCTCCCTTCAGCGGCGACAGGGAAAGCCTGTCGCCGTACGGCAAAAGAGCGCCTCATCCGGCCGGGGTGACGTCCGGACCGGCATCGCCGACGATCCTCCTTTCTTATGCGACGAATGGCAGCGATCATCACGGCGGGCGCCCTGGCCGCCCTGCCCCTGGCCGGGTGCGGTGACAGCGCGTCGCCCGCGCTGTGCGACAGCCTGGCGACCGTGCAGAACTCGGCACAGCACGTGCGCGACACCAATGTGGCCGAGAACGGCCTCGCCCAGTTGCGGACCAACCTCACCCAGCTCCGGACCGACGTGCAGCAGCTGGTCACCGACGCCCAGGGGCAATGGGCGAGCCAGGCCGGCCAGATCCGCCAGAACCTGGACCTGCTGCGGGCGAGCATCGTGGCCTGGCAGGCCACCCCCAGCGACACCAACAAGGGCGCCGTCCGCTCGGCGCTGAACGCCTTCGAGGCCAGCGTGCGCGACCTCGGCGACGCCCTGCAGAGCACCTGCTGAGCGGCGGCGATGCGCGGGCTGCTGCGGCGGCTGGGCTGGGACCGCAACCCGCTCCGCCGCCGGACGGATCGTCTGGAGGCATGGCTGAACGCCGTGCTGCTCATCGCGCTGCTGGTGGTCGGCGGCCTGCTGGCGCAGTACACCGGCCGTAACACCTACCGGGAGCAGGCACGGGTCGGCGCCTGGGAGCGGGAGCACCGCTTCCAGGTGTGGGCGACGCTGCTGGAGAAGCCGGCCGGCCGCTCGCCGGCCGCGCGGGCCCGCTGGAAGACGCCGGCGGGCGGCATGCGCACCGGCACGGTGGCCGCGCTCGAGACCGACCCGGCCGGCACGTGGGTGCCGATCTGGGTCGACGAGACCGGCGCCGTGGTCGCGGCCCCGCCGCGCCGGCGCCCGGCGACGCAGGCGGCCGAGGCCGGGGTGGCCACGGCCGGGGTGGTGGCGGCCGGGCTCGGCGCCGTGTGGCTGCTCGGCCGGCGGGCGCTGGATCGCCGCCGGATGCGGTCCTGGGGCGCCGAGTGGCTCGACGTCGGTCCCCGCTGGTCGAAGTACCGATGAAGGAGGCCGGCGTTGTGAAACGCCGGCCCTCCTCCCCATCGAACGTCAGGTGGCTACGTCGGCGGTCTTCAGGTCGTCGACCACCTGCTGGAAGTCCGCGGCCTGGTCCGGGCAGTACACCTTGATGATGAGGCCGATGCCCTGAACCATCTTGTTGTCCGCGATGATCGGCCGCTGTCCCGGCCCGGCCGCGCCGTTCGTCAGCTGGCCGTAGAGGATGCTCTTGACCAGCGCGTTGGCCGGCGCGTGGCAGACCGCGCCGCCGTCGTCGCCGAGCACGTTGTAGATCTGCTGGGCGGACGGCACCGGCAGACCCGCCGACGCCAGCTCGGCCGAGAGCTGGTTCGCCTTGTCGACCGCCGCGTCGTTCTTCTTGTTGGTGTCGTAGATCGACCCGAACACGATCATCGCGCCCACGAACATCACCCCGAGGACGATGTAGGTGACCCGCCGCTCCTGCCTGCGATCCATCATGACTGCGCCACCTCCGCCTCGTCCGCGCTCTCCGTCTTCCAGGACGGCTTGCGCGACCGGTAGAACAGGAACGGCACCAGCAGACCGAGGCCGAGCGCGCCGGCGGCCACGATCACGATGTAGACGGCCGGGCTGCCGCCGCCGAACTGCGAGGGCGGCACGAAGCCGATCAGCAGCGCCGCCAGCGAGGCCGCGAAGCCGACGCCGCACAGGCCGACCAGCATCGGCGCCTTGTAGCCGCGCGGGTGGTCGGGCTGGCTCCGGCGCAGCCGCACGGCGGCCACGAACATCAGCAGGTAGACGATGAGGTACACCTGCGTGGTGATCACCGAGAAGATCCAGTACACACTGGACACGTCCGGGATGAACGCGTAGCCGAGCGCGATCACGGTGGTGACCAGGCCCTGCGTGACCAGGATGTTCTGCTGCACGCCGTGCTTGTTGAGCTTCTGCAGGAACGGCGGCAGGTAGCCCTCCTGGCGCGAGATCAGCAGCAGGCCCTTGGACGGGCCGGCCAGCCAGGTGAGCATGCCGCCGAGCGAGGCCGCGACCAGCATGATGCCGACGATCGGGGTCAGCCACTGGGAGCCGAACTGGGCGAACATGGCGTCGAAGGCCTGCATCACGCCCGCGGTCAGCGACAGCTGGTCGGCCGGGACCACCCAGCTGATCGCCAGCGCCGGCAGGATGAAGATGAGCAGCACGAGGCCCATGGCCATGAACATCGACCTCGGGAACTCCTTGCCGGGGTTCCGCAGCGAGCCGACGTGCACGGCGTTCATCTCCATGCCGGAGTACGACAGGAAGTTGTTGACGATCAGCACCAGGCTCGACAGCCCGGCCCAGGCCGGCAGCAGGTGCGAGGCGGTCATCGGCGCCGCCGACTCGTTGCCCTGGCCGAGGAAGACCGTGCCGAGCACGACCAGCACGACGCCCGGGATCAGGGTTCCGATGATCAGGCCGCCGCTGGCGAGCCCGGCCACCGATCCCGTACCGCGGGACGACACCCACACGCCGGCCCAGTAGCAAACCATGATCACGATCGCGGTCCAGAGGCCGTTCGAGGCCAGTTCGGGGTTGATGACGTACGCGAGCGTGCTCGCCACGAAGCCGAGCAGGCTCGGGTAGTAGAAGATCGTCATCGCGAACTGGCACCAGACCGCGAGGAAGCCCATCGGCTTCGACAGTCCCTGGCTCACCCAGTTGTAGACGCCGCCGCTCCAGCCCGAGGCGAGCTCCGCCGAGACCAGCGAGGTCGGCAGCAGGAACACGATGGCCGGCACGATGTACAGGAAGATGCAGGCCAGGCCGTACACGGCCATGGTCGGCGCGGCGCGGAGGCTCGCCACCGAACTGGTGGTCATCAGAGCCAGCGCGATCCAGGAGATGTAGTGGATTGCTTTGGGTTTAGCGGCGGCGGGTGCTGCCGACGCCGCGGCTGGGGCCCGCCGTGCGGGCACGTCCATGGCGCTCACGCTGGATCCTTTCGAATAAGGACTCCCCGAGATTCGAATCATCAGCGTCGGTCGGACCGATCGACCTCATCCCTGGCGGGCTAAAGCACTCTGTTTCGAGTGTGTTAACACGGAGAGTGAGCGTCGATCGACGGTCGTCGACTGGATACGATCGTCCCGCCGCGCCAGCGCCGTCCGGCATCCATAGGTTTTCGAACACCGGAGTGACGCATGCCGTTCAAGGCCGAATACATCTGGGTGGACGGCACCCAGCCCACCGCCAAGCTGCGCTCGAAGACGAAGGTCGTCGACGACGGCGCCGAGCTGCCGATCTGGGGCTTCGACGGCTCCAGCACCAACCAGGCGCCCGGCGACAAGTCCGACTGCGTGCTCAAGCCGGTCTTCAGCTGTCCCGACCCGATTCGCGGCGGCAAGAACGTCCTGGTCATGTGCGAGGTGCTGCTGATCGACGGCACGCCGCACCCGACCAACACGCGGGCCGCCTGCGTCGAGACGGCCGACAAGTTCGCCGACCAGGAGCCGATCTTCGGCATCGAGCAGGAGTACACGTTCTTCAAGGACGGCCGCCCGCTCGGCTTCCCGGTCGGCGGCGGCTACCCGGCCGCGCAGGGCGGCTACTACTGCGGCGTCGGCTCGGACGAGGTCTTCGGCCGGGCGATCGTCGAGGCGCACATGGACCTGTGCCTCGAGGCCGGCCTGCACCTCTCGGGCATCAACGCCGAGGTCATGCCCGGCCAGTGGGAGTTCCAGATCGGCCCGGTCGCCGCGCCGCAGGTCGCCGACGAGCTGTGGGTGGCCCGCTGGCTGCTCTACCGCATCGCCGAGGACTACAACGTCTCGGCCACCCTCGACCCCAAGCCGGTCAAGGGGGACTGGAACGGCGCCGGCGCGCACACCAACTTCTCCACCAATGCGATGCGCGAGAACTACAAGGCGATCATCACGGCCTGTGAGGCGCTCGGCGGCGAGGGCAAGGTCGCGGAGCACATCGCGGGCTACGGCGCGGGCATCGAGCACCGCCTCACCGGCATGCACGAGACGGCGCCGTGGAGCGAGTACAGCTACGGCGTCTCCGACCGCGGCGCGTCGGTGCGCATCCCGTGGCAGGTGGAGCGGGACGGCAAGGGTTACATCGAGGACCGTCGCCCGAACGCGAACTGCGACCCGTACGTCACCACCCGCCTGATCATCAACACCTGCTGCTCGGCGCTGGTCTGATCCCCGCTTGACGTAGGCTGCCGGGCGATGATCTTCGAAGTCTCGCCCGGCGCCCCGTCGTCGCCCGTGATCCTGCACGTCCCGCACGGCTCCCGGGACATTTCGGACTCGGCTCGCCAGGGGCTGCTGATCGACGACGCGGCGCTGGCCGAGGAGCTCGATCACCTCACCGACGCGCACACGGCGTCGATCGCGTCGGAGGCGGCTTCCCGGGCGGCGACCCGGCCCTGGATCTTCGCCAACCGGTGGTCACGCCTGGTCGTCGACCCCGAGCGCTTTCCCGACGAGCGGGAAGAGATGCGGGCGGTGGGCATGGGCGCCGTCTACACCCACGGCTTCGCGGGGCGCCGGCTTCGAGAAGATGATCCCGTACGGGATTCTGAGCTGCTCCGTGCGCACCAGGTGCCCTACGCGGCGGCCCTTGCCGAGCTGGTCGCCGACCGGCTCGCGACGACCGGGCGGGCGATCATCGTGGATGTTCACTCCTACGCGACGGCTGCCCTCCCGTACGAGCTGCATGGGAACGACCCCCGCCCGCCCGTGTGCCTCGGCACCGACAGTTACCACACGCCCGGCTCGTTGATCTCCGCCGCCGAGGCGGCGTTCCCTTCCTCGGGCCGGGACACGCCGTTCTCCGGCTGTTACGTGCCGCTGGACTTCTACGAGCGGGATGCGCGCGTGGAGTCGCTGATGATCGAGATTCGCCGGGACCAGTACATGACCGAGCCCGGCGGCCCTCCCGGCGCCGGCCTGCCGCACGTGGCGGCCGCGTTGTCCCGGCTGATCAACTCGATTTCCTGATCAATTCGACTTCCCTGATCAACTCGCTTTCCGGATCAGGGGCAGCAGGATCTCGTCGACGATCTCGCGGATCGACTCCTCGGAGGCCGGCCGCATGGTCATCAGCAGGTCGTGCCGCAGCAGGTCGCCGGGGAGCGCCCGGATGCGCGGGGTGAGCCGGTCCGGGTCGATCTCGCCGCGCTCGATGCCCCGCGCGATCACGACCTCGAAGCCGAACGGTTGCGCCCGGGCCGCCAGGAACTCCTCGCGCAGCTCGGCCGGGGTCGTGCCGGTCTCGGCGAAGTACTCGCCCATCTGCACGCTGAACAGCGCCACCAGCTCGGTCCGCCGCTTCGCGACGTCGTGCAGCAGGGTGATCAGGTCGTCCCGGAAGGTTCCGGTGTCCGGCACCCCGACGATCTCGTTGCGGCTGAAGTGCCGGATCGCGGCGATCGCCAGGTCGGAGCGCTGCGGCCAGCGGCGGTAGATGACCGGGCGGCTCGTGCCCGCCCGCGCCGCCACGCCCTCGACGGTGAAGCGCGCGTACCCGACCTCGGTGAGCTCGCGCCACGCCGCCTCGAGCAACGCCGCCTCGAGCTCGGCCCCGCGCCGCCGCGTCTCGCCCGCCATTAGATGCACCACCGTATCTTATTGACGTTTCGTCCTCGTCAGGGTAGTCCTAGATACAGACCTGTATCTTAACCTCGGGGGTAGGTCATGACCACGACCACTGCTCGTCAGCGCCTCGACCCGGCGCTCGTACGCCTCGCCCTGGTGATGCTCGTCGGCGTTCTCGCCGTCGTCTTCGACACCACGATCGTCAACGTCGCCCTGGACACGCTCGGCCGCTCGCTCGGGGTCGGCGTCGAGACCGTCCAGTGGGTGACGACCGGCTATCTGCTCGCGCTGGGCGTCTCCGTGCCGGTGACCGGCTGGCTGATGGACCGCTGGGGCGGCAAGCGCGTCTGGATGGTCGCGCTGGCCATCTTCCTGGCCGGCTCGATCGGCGCGTCGCTGGCCGCCGGCGCGCCCACGCTGATCGCGTGCCGGATCGTGCAGGGCGTCGGCGGCGGCCTGATGCTGCCGGTGATGACGACCCTGCTGGTGCAGGCGGCCGGCGGCCAGATGCTGGGCCGCGCGGTGGCCCTGATCTCGATGCCGATCGTGGTCGGCCCGGTGCTCGGCCCGTTCATCGGCGGCCTGATCGTCTCCCACCTGTCGTGGCGCTGGATCTTCTGGGTCAACGTCCCGTTCTGTGTCGCCGGCCTGCTGCTCGCCTGGCGTTTCATGCCCGCACTCCCCGGCACCCGCCGCGGCCGCCTCGACGTGGCCGGCCTCGCCCTGATCACGCCCGGCATCGCGGCCGTGGTCTACGCCTTGTCCCGCGCCGCGGACGGCTTCGGCCGCCCCGCCGTGCTCGTCCCGCTCGTCGCGGGCGTGGCTTTCCTGGCGGCGTTCACCGCCCGAGCCTGGCGGCAGGGCGGGACGGCCCTGGTCGACGTACGCCTGTTCCGCATCGGTTCGTTCTCGGCCGCGAGCGCGTTGCTGTTCCTCAGCGGTTTCGCCCTCTACGGCGGCATGCTGCTGGTGCCGCTCTACTTCCAGCAGGTGCGCGGCGCGTCCGCCTTCGCCGCCGGCCTGCTGATCGCCGCCCAGGGCGTAGGCGTCCTGGCGAGCCGCAGCCTGGCCGGTTCCCTGACCGACCGCATCGGCGCCCGCTGGGTGACCTTCGTCGGCCTGGTGGTCGTGGCCGTGGCGACGGTCCCGTTCGCCCTGGCCGACGCCCACACGAGCCGCTGGTGGCTGGTCGCATCCTTGACCGTCCGCGGCGTCGGCCTGGGCGCCGTGACCGTGCCCGTGATGACCTCGGCGTACGTGGGCCTGGACAAGCCGTCGGTGCCGCACGCCAGCATCATCACCCGCGTGGCCCAGCAGATAGGCGGCTCCTTCGGCACCGCTGTGCTTGCCGTGATCCTCTCCCGTTCGGTTGCCTCGCACCCGGTCGGGTCTGCCTTCGAGGTCAGTTTTTGGTGGTCGATCGGCTTCACGGTCGCGGCGTTGTTCCTGGCGTTCCGGTTGCCGTCGGCCGCTCCGCGGTGACCGCTCGGCGGTGAGGTCTGCATTCACGGCGACAGAACGGGATGGGCCTTTTCCGCCACCGGCGCCCAGCTCCCGGACCTCGAAGGAACAATCGACTGGTCGAGGGGCAGCTACGGCCAGACGGCCGGATTCGGTTTCCAAGTTGAAGCCTCGGATGCCGAATCTGTGAAAGACCTCAAGGGACCCTTCAACTACCACGAAGGCTCCCTTCGGTCCGGTCCAGGCCGGCTACGCCTGGAGGGCGGGCTCACACGGCCAGCCTGTCAACCCGGACTCGGGTGGTTGGCCCTGGTGAGTCGCGCACGAGCGTGAACCGGGTCGGCACAGCTATAGTGGGCGAAGGATATTCGGTGAGAAAGGGCAGCATTCCTCGAAAGGCCGTGCCGGCCCGGACACGCCCGCACTTTCCGAGAGGGGCCTGCGGGAGTAGAAGATGAAGAAGAACGCCTGCTCCGCCGACAAGCCTCGCTGACATGCCCCACCGCCTGACGGTCATAGCAGTCGGATGGGTCATCATCGGTGGCATCATGATGTGCGGTTCGGGATTCGAGCTGATAACGGCCTGGAAGGCCACACACGGCCGCGGCGTCACCGGCACGTTCACCCTGACCCAACTGGACGGGTGCGATCGTTACCAGCCGCCGCGGCAACGGTGCGCATGGCAGGGGTACTTCCGCAGCGATGACGGCAGAACCATCGCCCGGCATACGACTTTGGACGGATTACAGCCGGGTGCCCAGGTCGGCGACACCGTTCGCGCCCGCGACGTCGCCCGTCAGATCTTCCGCATCGACGACACGCAGAGCTGGCGGCAGCCGGCCGCATTCCTGGCCGTGTCCTCCGCCGCATTCCTGGTCGGAGTCATCGTTCTGAAACCCTGGACGTGGCGCAGCCGACTCCGACGTCGGCGTTCGCGCTAACCGGCACTCAGGCCGAAAGTCAAGCCAGGCATACCTTGCAGGTCCCGTCCTCCTTTGCCATAAAAGCTCTTAACACGCTCTCTGGTCGGTTCAGTTGATCAACCTGCGCCGGCAAATCAAGACGCAGGCGAGGCTGACCACGCTGTCGTGGATGTCGAGTCTGCGTTCCCAGCACACGGCGAGCCGGCGGAACTGATGCAGCAGGGCGAAGGTCTGCTCCACGACGTAGCGCAGCTTGCCCAGGCCCTTGATCCCGGTGGTTTTCGGCTTGGGAATGATCGGTGCCGCACTGCTGTAGGCCGTGTCGGCCAACAGGGTGGCGAAGCGGCGCCGGGGTCGTCCCGGCCGGTAGCAGTCGAGCAAATCAACAGCGCGTTTGATGTCGGGTACGTTCGCGCCGCTGGTCGGCACGTAGATCGGGGTGCCGTCGCCGTCGCAGATCAGATGATGCTTCGAGCCGGGTTTCCCGCGGTTGACCGGCGACGGGCCTGTTCCGACACCCCCCTTTACGCGTCGATGTGACTGCCGTCCATCGCCGCTCTCGACCAATCGATCCGGAAGCGAAGCCGAGTTCCTGCGGCAGATCTTCCCAGCCGATCCCGGTATGCAACACGAACAAGATGCCCTGCAGGCACAGCCTGTCCGGGACCGGCCGCGGCCCCGGAGCCTTGTCCGGCCACGGCGTCAGCGCCGGCTCGATCAGCTTCCACAACTCGTCATCGACGACCCATGCCTTGCTCACGACAACCGAACGAGACTGGTCTTCACCTCGCAGCGCTGGTCAACATCGATTCAGCAGATCGTGTTAGGACCTTTTAAGTCCCGCCGTTCGCGTGCCCGTTGTCCGCAAGTTCCCGTGGTCACGGGCCTGAACTCCGCAAGTCGCGCGCTGTTCGCAAGTCGCGCTGTTCACAAGTCCCGCCGTCCGCAGGCCCGCCCTCCACTGGGGGAGGCCCCCGCTGGCCATTGTGGCGGATAAGCTGGGACTTCGCGCGAACCGGCGGCTCAGCTTGTGGACAACTCGCCGATGTGGAAAACGCGCAATGATCGGCGGAACGTGCTTCAGCCCGGCCCGAGCAGCTCACCTCGGTAAGCGATGAAGAATTCGTGCGCCGAGCGAGCACGAATTCTTCATCGCTTACCGCGAGAGCGGGAACGGGAACGGGAGCGAGAAGGGAGCAGGAACGGGAACGGGAACGGGAACGGGAGCGGGAACGGGAGCGAGACCGAAAGGGAAGCCAGCCCAGCCACCCCGGCGCCCCCCCATCCGCGGCTATGGCTGCCCGCCGCCGTCGCCCTGTTCGTCGGCACGGATGCGGGCGTGCAAATGCATGTCGTGGCGCCCGTCAGCGTGCACCGCCTCGCTGCGTTTCGTTCCCTCCAGGCGGAACCCGGCCTTCGAGGCGACGCGGCACGAAGCACCATTGCGGGTCGAATGGCTCAAATGCAACCGGTGGAAACCGGCCTCCCCGAGAGCCCACGTGGCGATCGCACCCAGCGCTCGCGGCGCCACGCCGTGGCCGCGGGCGGTGGGCAGCGTCCAATAGCCGCAACCGGCCAGGCCGTCGTCGAGGTTGAGGCTTCCGATGGCCATCCGCCCGAGCACCGTACGGCCGGCATGGGTCACCGCCCAGCTGGCTCCCTTCTCGGTCGCCCAGTTCTCGCGGTAATTCGCGAACCACTCCCGCACCTCGTCCTCGGACACCGGCTGCCGCGGGTGCCAGTGGCGGATCACCGGGTCCTGGTACGCCGCGAGGAAGGCCGGCGCGTCGGACGGCTCCCACGGGCGCAGGACGAGGCCCCCGGCCGCGGCCAGTACCGGCTGCGGGTGGGCGGCGAGGGCGCCGGCGGGGACGGCGGGCGGCGTGGCGAGAGGACAGATGGTCAGGCCGAGTCTCGAGCGGCCGCGGCCCGCAGGGTGGCGGCGGTGTTCTCGGTCAGCGGGTCGCCGTGGCCGAAGCACGCGATGCGCGGGGACAGGGCGGCCTGGCGGCGGAACGAGGCGAGCGCGGCGGGCGGATCCGCGTTGAACACGCCCAGCATCGTCTCGCCGGCGAAACCCCGGGCGATGCTGTCGCCGGCGAAGAGGACTCCCGGCTCGGGCAGGTGGAAGGCGACGCTGCCGGGTGTGTGGCCGGGCACGGCGACGCAGACGGCCCGGACGCCGCCGCCCAGGTCGATCTCGTCGCCGTCGTCGACCTCGTGATCGACGTCGACGGGGGCGACCGGCGCCGCACCGGCATTGCCGGCGGCGATCTGGGCGTGCAGCTCCCGTTCCCAGTCCGAGGTGAGGATGGGGGGCGGGCCGGCCTCCAGGCCCCTGATCATGGGGGCGTCGTGGCGGTGGGCGTACACCTCGATGTCGCCCCAGGTTTTGATCTCCGCGGCCGAGCCGGTGTGGTCGCCGTGGAAGTGGGTCAGCAGGATGCGGCGCAGCGAAGCGGGGCGATGGCCCAGCGCGGCCAGTGCGGCCGCGATGGCCGGCGCCGAACCGGGCACGCCGGTGTCGATCAGCGTCAGGCCGGACGGGGAGTGCCAGAGATAGGCGTGGCCGACCGGGAAGGGCAGCATGATCAGCGAGGGCGAGAGCGGGCGCGCGTTCATGTGATCACGACCTTTACCGGGCCCAGTCGCAGGGTGCCGTCGTCGAGGGGCGTGCAGCGGACGCCGCCCTTGCCTCGCAAAGCCTTCCATGCTCCGGGTCCGACCGTCACGTCCATCCAGGCGCACGGGTGAGCCTTGCGGTTCACCTGCAGGCGGACCGGGCCGTCGCCCGAGTCGAGGGACAGGATCCGGCCGACCAGGTCGTCGACGGGGATGCCGGTGACCAGGATGTTGCGGCGGACCGCCGCCAAGCCTGTGCCGAACGGCAGGGACTCCTGGGCGATCACCGTCACGCTCGCGTCGTGGTGGGCCGGCTTGCCGAAATAGCGGTCGCCGACGATGCCAAGGCCGGCCCTGATGCGTACGGCCGAGACCAGCTCACCCGGAGGAGCAGGCGCGGGACCGTCACCGGGCCGTCCCTCGAACCGATGAACACCGGAGGCGAGCAACTCGACGATCGACGGCACGCCGGAAGTCTAATTCCCGACACCCAACGGCTCGACCAGGCCGAACGCTTGGTCACAGGTTAACGACATGACTCTCTCAGGTGAAGGACGTCATACCGCACCGTTGCGGGCATCTGCGAAGATCGCAGGCCGGTCACCGAAACGGATCTTCAAAACCGACAAATAGTTCCGCTCGGATCGCACAGCCGGGGCCGGGGGGAGGGGCGCGCGATGAGTCTGCTGACGGAGGAGACCACCGGCGAATCGGTCGCAGGCGTTCGGCGGAGGTCCGCCGTCCGGCGCGCGCTCTACGAGATCCTGCTCGTCGCGGTGCTGTTCATGGCGTACAAGGTCGGCCGGGTTGCCGCCGACGGGCATGTCGGCGAGGCCCTCGAGAACGCGCAGAACGTGTGGCGGCTCGAACGGCTGCTGCACCTGCCGAGCGAGTACGGCCTGCAGCAGGCGGTTATCGGCCAGGAGTGGCTGATCAAGATCGCCAACTGCTATTACGCGTACGTCCACTTCCCGGCGACCGCCGCCGCTCTGATCTGGCTCTACGTCCGGCGTCCGGAGCGTTACGTGGCCACCCGCCGGCTGCTCGCCTGGCTCACCGCGTCCTCCCTGGTCGTGCATCTGCTGTTCCCGCTCGCGCCGCCGCGCATGCTCTCCGCCGTCGGCATGCTCGACACCGGCCGGCTGTTCGGCCCGGCGGTCTACGGCTCGCCGAGCAGCGACACGCTCACCAACCAGTACGCGGCGATGCCGTCCCTGCACGTCGGCTGGGCCCTCGCGGTGGCGATCGCGCTGATCGGCGCGACCAAGGGCCGGTGGCGCTGGCTGTGGCTGGCCCACCCGGTGATCACATTGCTGGTGGTCGTCGCCACCGGCAACCACTACTGGCTCGACGCCCTGGTGGCGACGGCGCTGCTCGGCCTGGTCGCCTGGGTTCTCTCCGGTCGCGCGGCGGCCACGTTGCGCGCGTCGCAGGCCGCCATTCCGAAACCCCGAGTAGGCGAGAGCTGATCAGAGGCAGACGCCGGTGCCTTCCAGGACGCCTTTCCGGTACGCGGTGATACGGTCGAACGCCGAGGGACCGGCCCCGTCGCCGGCGCGCCCGAAGGCGAGCAGCGCGGCCACCGCCTCGTCCAGGTCACCCGGCGAGAGCCGTACCCCCTTGTTGGTCTCCTCGTCCCGGGTGAGCAGGTCGTTGGTCCACGAGCCGGCCAGGCAGTCGACGGTGAGCTGACCGGCCTTGTCGCGGGTCGACTCGCCCCGCTGCACCTGGGCCGCCCGGGCGAACAGGTCGCCGAGCAGCATGCCGATCGCGAAGTCCCCGATCCGGTCGTAGAGGGTCGGCCCGAGGTCGGCGTTGTCGAAGGCCACGAACCCGCCGGCCGGGCAGTAGAACGCCGCGCCGTCGGCGGTCGCGTCCGGGTCGTCGCAGTCCGGCGGCGAGCCCGCCTCGAACGCCTCCACCTTCACCGGCCGCCACGGCTGGTCGTCGGCCAGCTCGGGGAACGTCCGCGTCCAGTAGTTCTCGGCGTCCTGGGCGAGCAGGTTGACCGCGTCGGTGTACGGCAGGTCGCCGCCCGACTCCGCCTCCTCCCGGGTGCTGAACGGCACCTCGGTGACCACCAGGTTGTCGGCGTCGTACCCGGCGCACGTCTTCGGGCCCTGCTGGATGCCCTCCTGGAACGCCCGGATCCGGTCGAACGCGTTGCCGTGCGCGCCCTCGGCGACGGCCGGCGTGCCCGGCTGGTCGCGCAGCATGAGCAGGCCGGCCACGGTGTCGTCGAGCTGGGCGGGCGTGACGTTCTTGAACGCGGCCGAGTGACCGGCCTGCACGTCGGCGAGCCACGCGCCGGCGAAGCAGTCGGCCTGCTGCTCGAGCACGACGGTGGGCTGGTCGGTGTCGCCCAGCCGGGCCTGGACCGCGTGCCCGTACTCGTGCGCCATCACGACCCCGACCAGCAGCGGTCCGAAGTCCTCCTGGAGCTGCGGGATCAGGACCTGCGCGTCCCACGCGATGTAGTCGCCGTCCGGGCAGTAGAACGCATTCGGCTGATAACCCGCGGACTGCCCACCGCAGTCGGGGGGCGGGGTCCTTTTCGTGTACGGGTGGAAGCCGCCCCGTACCGGCCGAAAGATCTTGCCCGCGGCCAGCTTGGGAACTCGCCCTTCCAGTAGCGCTCGACGTCGGTCAGCGACCGGGTGACCACGTCCGACGACGGTTTGGTCGCCTTGGTGGTCGGCGCCGCCTGCTGGTCGTCGGGCGTGGGCGCGAGCCCGCACGCGGCCGCGACCACCAGAGCCACCGCCACTGCCCCGATCCGCACCGCCCGCATCGAGTCTCCTCTCGCCCCTTGCGTTGTTCCCCACCTCACAGATAGCCAATCGTCGCAACCCCGCCGCGCTAGCGTTCCGCCATGCGGGTGAGTCTCCGGTCACGGCAGGGCGGGCGCCGGGTCGATCTCGCCCTCGGCCTGCTGCTCGCCGTGGGCGCGCTGAGCGGCGTCGCGGCCAACACGATCGGGGTGAACTGGCCGCTCGACCTGATCCAGCTGCATGCCGCCGCGGCGCTGGCGATCCTGCTGCTCGCGCCCTGGAAGTACGTCGTGATCCGGCGCGGCCTGGGCAAGAAGCGCCGCGGCCGGGGCGCCAAGGCGCTGTCGCTGGCGCTGCTGTTCTTCGTGCTGGTCACCGTCGGCAGCGGCCTGCTCCACTCGACCGGTCGGGTCGAGTTCGTCGGCCCGCTCACGCTCATGCAGATCCACGTGGGAGCGGCCGTCGGCGCGCTGCTCGCGCTGGCCGGCCACTTCCTCGGGCACGCCGTGCGCCCGCGCCGGGCCGACGCCGACCGCCGGGCGCTGCTGCGGCTGGCCGTGCTCGGGGCGGGCGCCGGCGTGGCCACCGCCGCCTGGGACACGGGCGCGGCGGCCGATCGGCGGTTCAGCGGTTCGGTCCCGAAAGAAGATCTCGAGGTCACGGCCTGGTTCGACGACGCGGTCCAGCGCCTCGACCCGGCGACGTGGACGGTCCGGGTGGGCGCGGCCACGCTCGACCTCGCCATGGTCAACGGCCTGCCGCACGAGCGCTTCGCCGCGGTGCTCGACTGCACCAGCGGCTGGTACAGCGAGCAGCACTGGGACGGGGTCCGGCTGAGCGCGGTGCTGGCCGCCGCCGGCACGCCGATGACCGGCAAGCGCAGCGTCGAGGTCCGCTCGGCCACCGGTTACGCCCGCTGGTTCGGCGCCGGCACCCTGGACGACGTGTGGCTGGTGACCGCCGTCGGCGGCGAGCCCCTGACCTACGGCCACGGCTTCCCGGCCCGCATCGTGGCCCCGGGCCGCCGCGGCTTCTGGTGGGTCAAGTGGGTGACGTCGATCCAGCCGTCGAGCCGCCCGCCCTGGGCTCAGTCGGTGTTCCCGCTGACCTGAGGGCGGCGCCATTGGAGCATGGCGGCGGTGGCGTCGTCGCGGAGCTCGCCCTCCTCGTACGAGATGATCGCCTGCACCAGACGCCGCATGGTCTCCGGCGCCGGGATGCCCTGGTTGAGGGCGTCCAGCAGGAAATCGCCGAGCTTCTCGACGCCGAAGAGCGTGCCCGACGCGTCGCGGGCCTCGGTGATGCCGTCGGTGTAGAGGACGAGCGTGTCGCCGGGCTCGAGCTGGGTCTCGATCACCCGCGGCGGCCGGCCGATCATGTGGCCGAGGCCGAGCGGCAGCGTGTTGGGCGCCGGCAGCTGCGGGAGGGCCCGGCCGGCGCGCAGGAACAGCTCGGCCGGGTGCCCGGCGCTGACCCGGCGGTAGACGCCGGTGGCGATGTCCAGCTCGGCCACCAGCGCGGTGACGAAGGCGCCGGGATATTGGGCGTGGATCCACTTGTCCAGCGACCGGCACGTGTCGGCCAGGGAGAGCCCGGACCGGCGGGCGTTGCGGTACGTGTTCAGCGTCAGCGTGGTCAGCGCGCTGGCGCTCATGCCGTGGCCGACCGTGTCGAACAGCGCCACGTGCAGGGCGTCGGCGTTGGCCGCGTAGTCGAACGCGTCGCCGCCCACCTCGTAGCAGGGCTCGAGCACGGCGGTGACGATCGTGCCGTCGACCGCGAAGGTGAGCGGCGGCAGCTGGTTCCAGATGATCTCCGCGGCCAGTTGCATGGGCAGTCGCCGGCGGGTGTGCTCGACCGCGTCGCCGTAGAAGCGGCGGCTCGCGATCAACTCGGCGACCAGCGCCGCGATGATCTCGAGGTCGTGCCGGTCCGACTCGGTCGGGCGGCCCTTGACCCGCAGCTCGAGGACGCCGAGCCGCTCGGCGCCGTGCAGCAGCGGAAGCCAGAGGAGCCCGTCGTCGTGCCACTGCTGCCGGGCACTGGTGAAGGCGCGGCCGGCGAGCGTCTCCTCGACCGACAGCGACTCGGCGTCGGGTGCGCTCCCGTGCAGCGGGTGCAGGGCGACCTGCCCGTAGTCGATCAGCAGCACGGTGGCCGCGTCGGCGTCCAGCAGCGGGGCCGCCGCCGTGAGCACCGCGGGCAGGTCCTCGGCCCGTCCGCGGTGCCGCAGATCCATGAGCCGGCGTACGGCCTCCATCGGCGCGAGCATCGAATCCCATCCTGCCCTGCGCGGCGCGGAAGGGCGAGTCAGCCCTTGATCGCCCCCGCCGTCATGCCGGCCACGATCTGCCGGTTGAAGAACAGATACATGATCAGCGGCGGGATCGTGATCAGCAGGATGTTCATGAACAGCAGGTTGTACTGGGTGTTGTACTGGCTCGCGAAGTTGTAGAGGGTGAGCTGCACGGTCGCGTTCTGGTCGCCGGGCAGGAAGTACAGCGGGTTGGTGAAGTCGTTGAAGACGAAGACCGACTGCACCACGATCGACGTCACGATCACCGGCCGGAGCAGCGGCAGGATCACCCGGAAGAACAGGCGCATCGGGCCGGCGCCGTCGATGATGGCGGCCTCGTCGAGCTCCTTCGGGATCGTGCCGATGAAGGCCCGGAACAGCAGGATCACGAAGGCCAGGCCGAAGGCGACCTCGACCAGGATGAGGCCCGGCATCGTGCGGAACAGCCCGAGCTTCTGCAGCACCCAGATCGTCGGCACGACCGCCGGCGGGATGATCAGCCCGGCCAGCACGAGGGCGTTGACCAGGACGTTCCACCGGCTGCGGCGCCGCTGGAGGACGAACGCGACCATCGCCCCGAAAACCACCATCAGGGTCACGCTGGCGACCGTGAGGATGGTGCTGTTGATGAACGCGATGATCAGCATGTAGTCACGGGCCTGAACCACGTCGATGAAGTTCTGCACCAGCAGGAACTGGTGCGGCCAGGAGAAGTCGAGCAGCGAGGCCTGCTGCCGGTCCTTGATCGCGGTCAGCAGGATGAACGCGAACGGCACCACGAACACGATGATCGACAGGACGATCGCCACGGCGCTGAGCAGGAAGTTCTTGCGGGGGCGGCGGGACATGATCGGCGGGGCGGTCACAGCTCCACCTCCTTGCGGTTGAGGAAGCGGGACAGCGGCAGCACGATCGCCGTCACCACGAGGAACAGCACCACGTTTCCGGCGGTGGACAGGCCGTAGAAGCCGGCCTGGTACTGCTTGTAGATCACCGACGCGATCACGTCGGAGGTGAAGCCCGGGCCGCCGCGGGTCATCGCCCAGATCAGGTCGAACGACCGCAGCCCGCCGATCAGCGACAGCGTGATCACGGTGACGGTCGCCGGCCGGGCCAGCGGCAGCACGATGTGCCGGAAGTTCTCCCAGGCCCCGGCGCCGTCGACGCGGGCGGCCTCGAAGTACTCCTGGGGGATCGAGACGATGCCGGCGATGTAGATCAGCGTCGCCAGGCCGACGCCCTTCCAGACGTCGACCAGGGCGACCGACAGCAGCGCGTACGACGGGTCGGTCAGCCAGCCCGGCCCCTGCACGCCGATCGCCGCCAGGGACTGGTTGATCAGGCCGCGCTCGGGGTTCATCAGGACCGTGAAGGTCAGGCCGACGCCGATCGTGGAGACCAGCACCGGGAAGAAGACCACCGAGCGCAGGTAGCCGCGGGCCATGATCTGCGAGGTGAGCAGGACCGCGAGCCCGAGGCCGAGCACGACCTTGAGGCTCGAGGTGACCACCGCGTAGATCAGCGTGTGCCAGAGGCTGCTGACCAGCGCCGGCTCCTGGAAGAACGTCACGTAGTTGTCGAACCCGATGAACTTCGAGTCGAAGATGCTCCACCGGGTGAGGCTGAAGTAGAAGGCGATCAGCGTCGGCACGATGAAGAGCACGCCGTAGATCACGGCGGCGGGGACATAGAACCAGTGGGGGTACGGGCTCTTGGCCCGCACCCGGCCCGCCACGGACGCGTCGCTGCGCGTCCGGGCGGACCGGGTCACGGTGGTGGTCACTCCGATTACCAGCCCGACAATCCGAGCTGCTGAGCCTGCTTCTTCACGTCCTCGTCATACAGCTTCGCGCCCGCGTCCGCCTTGCGGATGCCGGAGCCGACCTCGACACAGATCTGCTCGAGCGCCGGGCCCTTGACCGGGGAGAGGAACTCGAGGGCGAGGTTGGAGCTGCCGCTGTCGATGTACGTCTGCATGTCCTTGACCGCCTGCGGAACCGAGTCCGGCAGGGTGCAGCCCTTCACCGCGTACGGGCCGGTGGGCTGGGTGGCGGCGGTCTGCGAGGCGCAGCCGTCCGGGGTGGCGATGTACGCGACGAACTTCTTGGCCGCGTCGAGCTTGGCGCCGGTCGTGGTCTTCGGGATGTAGACGCCGCCCGGGGCCCAGACGGTCAGGTTGTTCTTCGCCGCGTCGGTGCCGGGGATCGCGAACAGGCCGATCTTGTTCTCGGTGCCCGGGTTGTCGGCGATCAGCTGGCTCAGCATGGCGGACAGGATCGGGTACTGCGCGCCCTTGCCCTGGGCGAGGTAGCGCAGGGCGTCCGGGAGCTTGGCCGAGGCGAAGTCCTTGTTCGCGTAACCGAGGTCGTGCACCTCCTGCAGGTGCTGGAAGCCGGCCAGGGCGGCCGGGGTGGTCGCGTACTTGGCCTGGTTCTTCGTGTACTTGTCGGCGAACTGCGGGTCGGCGGTGAGCACGTTGGCGAAGTCGCCGAGCACGAACAGCTGCGACGTCCAGGTCTCGCCGTACGACTGGATCACCGGGTCGACGCCGGAGTCCTTGATCTTCTTGCTGTTGGCGATGAAGTCGGTCCAGGTCTTCGGGGCCTGGAGGCCGAGCTTCGCGTACACGTCCTTGTTGTAGAGGATGGCGCCGGCCATGAAGCCGCCCATCGGCACGCCGTAGACCTTGCCGTTCGTGGTGACCGTGGTGGCGAAGTTCTTGTCGAGGTTGCCGATGTTCTGGGTGTCGTCGTACGGAACGAGGTTCTTCTCCGGCGCGAGCGCCTGGAAGAGCGAGCCCGAGTTGTACGCGAAGACGTCGCTCATGTCGCCGGTCGACAGCCGGGTCTTGACCAGGTTGTCGCCGTCGGTGCCCTGCGGCCGGCTCTCGACCTTGATCTCGATGTTCGGATTCTTCGCGGTGAAGTCCTTGACCAGCTGGTTGGCGACCTTGAGCGTCTCCTGCTGGTTGTCGACCAGGTACGAGATGCTGACCTTGCCGCCGCTCGAGTCGTCGCTGGAGCCGAGGCTGCCGGCCGAGCAGCCGGTCAGCGCCAGCGAGCCGGCGGCGAGCAGGGCGATCGCTATGTGGCGTTTTCTCATGTCAGTTACCTCCGGGGGAGTAGAGGGCGCGCATCCGGTCGGCGCCCGGGATGAAACCGTCCGCGGTGGCGGCGTCGACGACGGTGGTCGCCGGCGCGTCGAAGAAGGGCTTGAGGCGATCGGCGAGCGCGGCCTCGCCGGCCGCGACGCCCGATTCCACGGCGGCCGAGACCAGGCGATCCCAGCTGGGTTCGTGGTCCATCAACTGCCGGACGGTGCCCTCGGTGGTGGTGGGGCTTGCCTGGTGCCCGTACGGGTCGGCAGCTCGCCATTCGTGACGCCCGTGGCGTACGTGCCGCTCCTGGTCCTCCCCGGGGATCACCACCGTGGCCGTCGCACCCACCGGGACCACGACGGTGAGGTGCAGTTCGCCCCCCGAGCGTTCCCAGGCCACCGAGGCCTCGCCGTAGGGGGTCACGTGCCGGGCCGACGCGCTGGTCAGACGCGTGTCCGCCAGCGGCCGCACCTCGATCAGCTGGTAACCGGGGGCGCCCGGGGCCAGGCCCGCCACCCGCCGGTGCAGCCAGTCGGCGACCGCACCGAGCGCGTAGTGGTTGAACGAGGTCATCTCGCCGGGGTTGATCGAGCCGTCCGGGAGCATGCTGTCCCACCGCTCCCAGACCGTGGTGGCGCCCATGGTCACCGAGTAGAGCCAGGAGGGGCATCCGGTCTGGAGCAGCAGCCGGTACGCGAGATCGGGGTGCCCGGCGTCGGCCAGCGCGTCGGTCATCAGCGGGGTGCCGACGAACCCGGTGCTGATCCGGAACCCGGCCGCCCGCACCAGGTCGGCCAGTCGTTCGCCGGCGTTGCGGCGCTGCCCGGGGTCGGGAAGAAGGGCCCACTGCAGGGCGAGGGCGTACGTGGTGGCCGCGTCGCCGAGCACCCGGCCGCCCGGCGTCACGTACTCCCGGACGAACGCCTGCCGCACCTTGGCCGCCAGTTCGCCGTACTCGCGCGCGGTGTCGGCGTCCCCCGCCACCTCGGCCGCCAGCGAGACGATCTCGGCGCTCCGGGCCAGGTGCGCGGTGGCGATGACGTCGGGGTCGGCCTTGGCCCGGAACGGGTCCTCGGGCGGGGCGGTCGGGTCGAGCCAGTCGCCGAACTGGAAGCCGCCCGACCAGAGCAGGCTCGGCCCGGCCAGCGCGGCCATCCTGTCGACCCAGCCGCGCATGCTCGGCAGCTGCCGCTCGAGCAGGTCCCGGTCGCCGGTGCGCTGGTAGAGCACCCATGGCACGATGGTGGCGGCGTCACCCCAGGCGGCGGTGGCCGGCCCCGGGCGGCGGATCACATCGGGGATGACGTACGGGACGGAGCCGTCCTTCTGCTGCTCGGCGGCCAGGTCGGCGAGCCAGTTGCCGAGGAAGCCGGCGGTGTCGAACAGGAAGCTCGCGGTGGGGGAGAAGACCTGGATGTCCCCCGTCCAGCCGAGCCGCTCGTCGCGCTGGGGGCAGTCGGTGGGGACGTCGACGAAGTTGCCGCGCATGCCCCAGACGACGTTCTCGTGAAACTTGTCGAGCAGCTCGTGCGACGACGCGAACCACCCGGTCCGCCGGAGGTCCGTCCCGACGACGACGGCCTCGATGTCCTCTTTCCGGAACCCTGTTCCGCTTACCTCGGCGTACCGGAAGCCGTGGAAGGTCAGCTCCGGTTCGAGGGTCGTCTCTTCCGGCCCGGCGAGGACGAAGGTGTCGGTCGCCTTGGCCGTGCGCAGGGGGCGGACGCCGAGCTCGCCGTCCTCGAGCACCTCGGCGTGCCTCAGCGTGATCGTGTCGCCTTCGTTGCCGCCACGGATGGTGAGACGCACCCAGCCGACCAGATTCTGCCCGAAGTCGACGATCGTCTTGCCGCTGGGAGAGGTGATGATTTCCTGCGCGGGGAGAATCTCGGTGATCCGCACGGGCGGCCCATCGGGGGCGACCAGGACCGCGAGATCGGCATCGAGCACGTCGACCGCGCTGCCCGCGCCAGCGCTGCCCGCGCCCACGCTGCCGACCCCTCCCTTGCCCGAAATTTCGCGATAATCGGTGGTCTGGCCGTCATAGAGGTCGTCGGTGGTTATGTGGCTCGGGCGGGCGGTCCAGCTCCCGTCGGTGCTGAGCACGTGGACGCTGCCGTCCGCCGTCTCGACCTCCAGCTGGGCCAGAGCCGCCAAGCGGTCGCCGTAGACCGCGTGCCGGCCCTGGAAGCCGAGACGTCCCCGGAACCAGCCGTTGCCGAGCAGGATCTCCAGGCGGTTGGCGCCCGCCTTCACCAGCGACGTCACGTCGTGGGTCTGGTAGCGCAACCGGTGCTGGTAGGCGGTCCAACCCGGAGCCAGCTGCTCGTCGCCGACCCGGGCGCCGTTGATGCGGGCCACGTAGAGGCCGTGGGCGGTGGCGTAGAGGCGGGCCTTGACCACGTCGGCGGGCACGTCGATCTCGGCGGAGACGATGGGGGCCGGGTCGCCGATGCCGCCGATGTCGCGGGGGCTGACGAACCGGGCCGTCCAGTCGCTCGTGCCGAGCAGGCCGGCCTCGACGGTGGCGGGGGCCGACCAGTCGCTCCAGGTGGTGGCGTCGCCCACTCGTACGCGTACGGTCGCCTGCTCCTTGGAAGTCAAAGGAGTGCCCGGCCACGGCACCAGGATCTGCTCGCCCGACGCGAAGGAATGGGTCTCGGGCGCGCCGTCGCGGGTTGTCTCGATCTCGTAGCGGGCCTGCGCCCAGTCGTCCGGGGCCGCGGGGATCTGCCAGGACAGGCGCGGGGCCGCGATGCCGAGGCCCAGCACCGGACGGTCGGCCGGGTGGTGTTCGAAGCGGAGGTCGGTCGGTGCTGCTGAGGCGGGCATGGCGCTCCATTGCTGGCTTCAGATCGTGAAACGATTCAAGAACCGCTGTACAGAGATTGGTCACAATGTTTCGGGGGTATGGCGGGAAGGTTTCGCCTGCACCCGATCCTGCGGGGTGGCGCAGGTCACGACATAGCCCGAACTGAACCGGAGGTAGCACGAAATTCACCTCGGCGGTACGGTGCGGCATGGACGCCGACGTCTTCCCGGTGGAGCAGACCCGCACGTTGCTGCACTTCATCGACGGTTCGCTGGCGTTCGCGGGGCACTACCTGCACGAAGACGTCCACCCCATCCACACGCACAGCTTCGTCGAGATCGCCGTGGTGATGGGCGGCGAGGGCGCCCAGCGCAGCCTGGCCGGCCGGCAGCAGCTCGCGATCGGCGACGTGCTCGTGCTGCGGCCCGGCGTCTGGCACGGGTACGAGGACTGTGTCCATCTCGACCTCTACAACTGCTGCTTCTCGCCGGAGTTGCTGCGGCGTGAGCTGGCGTGGACGCGCGAGGATTCCCAGCTGGGACATTTGCTCTGGACCGGCCCGTACGCGGAACAGCGTCGCGGCATCCTGACCGCGCACCTGGCGGGGGACGCCTTCGCCGAGTGCGTCGAGCATCTGGAACGGCTGCACGACCTGCGCGGGGCGCCGTTGCCGTCGTATCGCGGCGATCTCATCGGGCGGCTGACGTTGTTCCTCAGCTGCCTGGCCCGGGCCATCGCGCCGGTGTCCGCGGAGGGGCCGAGCGAGACCCATCCGGCGGTGCTGGACGCGATGCGGCTGATGGAGGAGAAGCCGGCGTACCACTGGACGCTGACCGAGCTGGCCACCGCCCTGCACGTGGCGCCGGGCTATCTCGTGCGGCTGTTCAAGTCGGCCACCGGGCTGCCGCCGATGGCGTACCTGTCCCGCCAGCGGGTCGAGCTGGCGGCGGCCCAGTTGCTGCACACCGATCACCCGATCAACCGGATCGGCGAATCGGTCGGCTGGCCCGACCAGAACTACTTCGCCCGGCGGTTCAAGTCGCACTTCGGCCTGAGCGCGTCCACCTATCGGGCCCGCTTCACCAAGTCGCTGAAGCATGGTTTGAACGGGCATTGATCTGGGTAGATGGCCGCCAATCTGCTGGAGGCGACCATGGTCGATTCTTCCCTGGTTCAAAGGCGGCGCGCGGTCGTCGCCAGTACCGTCGGCACGACCATCGAGTGGTACGACTTCTTCCTGTACAACACGGCGGCGTCGCTGATCTTTCCGGCGCTGTTCTTCCCGAAACAGGCGGCCTTCACCGGCATCCTGCTGTCGTTCGGCACGCAGTTCGTCGGCTTCGCGGCCCGCCCGGTCGGCGCCGCGATCTTCGGCCATTACGGCGACCGGATCGGCCGGAAGGCGACGCTGATCGCGACCCTGCTGCTGATGGGCGTGGCGACGGCGCTGATCGGCGTGCTGCCGACCTATCACACGATCGGGTACGCCGCGCCGATCCTGCTCGTCCTGCTGCGCATCGGCCAGGGCATCGGCGTCGGCGGCGAGTGGGGCGGCTCGGTGCTGCTCTCGATGGAATGGGGTCCGCGGAAAAGGCGCGGGCTGATGGCCAGCTGGCCGCAGCTCGGCGTGCCGCTGGGCCTGGTGACCTCGACCGGCGTCGTGCGGTTGATGACCGACTGGACCGGGCCGAACTTCGACTCCTGGGGCTGGCGGATCCCGTTCCTGCTCAGCCTCGTGCTGATCGCGGTCGGGCTGTACGTTCGCCTGCGCGTGCTGGAGAGCCCCGAGTTCATGGCCGTCCGCTCGGCCTCGGCGGTCGTGCGCCGGCCACTGGTCGACGTCGTGCGCAACGAGTGGCCGACCATCATCAGCTCCGCCTTCGTGCGGCTGGGCGAGCAGGCGCCGTTCTACCTGTTCACGTCGTTCGTCCTCACCTATGGCACGAAACAGCTGGGGCTGGCCCGGGACGGGTTGCTGGACTACATCTTGATCGCGGCCCTGGTCGGCCTGATCAGCGTGCCGCTCTTCGGCCATCTATCCGATATTTACGGACGTAGACGTGTTTATGGCACGGGGATCGTGCTGACGGGGTTGTTCGCGTTCCCCTACTTCGGACTGCTGAACACCAAGGAATCCGCGCTGATCCTGATCGCCATCGTGGTGTCGCTGATCTTCCACGACATGCAGTACGGCCCCCAGGCGGCCCTGATCGCCGAGGGTTTCGGCACCAACATCCGCTATTCCGGGGCCGGACTCGGTTACCAGCTGGCGTCCGTGATCGCCGGCGGCCCGGCCCCGCTGATCGCCACCAAGATCCTGCAGGAGACCGGCTCGAGCACCGGCATCAGCTGGTACATCGTCGGGTGCTGCGTGCTCGGCCTGGCGGCCCTGCTGCTGATGCCCCGCCGCGCGCCGGCGCCGGAGCCGGAACCGGCGGTCGCGGTGGCCGGGGATGCGCCGAAGCCGCCGGATTCGTCGCCGCAGTAGGCCGATCGCGGCCGCGCCCGGTCGAGTTCGGTCGCACCGAGAGCGGCCCGCCGGCCGGGCGTTCAGGGCGGCTGGTCGCGCTCAGGGCGGGTTGGCCGCGCCCAGGGCGGGTTGGCCGCGCTCAGGGCGGGCTGGCCGCGCTCAGGGCGGGCTGGCCGCGCTCAAGCCGGACCAGCCGGCCGCCTGCTCGGCGCGAGCAGGCGGCCCAGCCCCTGGCACGCGAGAACCGCCGCCGGGAGCAGCAGCACCGACTGGGCCGGCGCGCCCGTGTCGAGCGGTACGCCGGCCTTGCGCAGACGCCGCAGCGCCCACACCGAGAACGGTGCGGCCACCAGCGGGGCGGTCACCACGCCCGGCGTATATCCGCGGGTCAGGGCCGACTGGGCGACGTGACCGGCGGCGTGCACGCCGAAACCGACCAGCGCCGCCTGGTAGAACGGGCTCCGGCCGCCGGTGCGGGCGCCGCTCGCCGCGGCCGCGGCCATCAGGACGCCCATCGCGCCGATGGCCACCGCGGTCTGCGCCGGGGTCACCCGCATGCGGTCCCAGACCCGGTCGGGCACCCGGGGGAAGCGGCGGCGCAGGCGCGGCCGGGCGCGGTCGACCCAGCCGGGCATGGTGGCCAGTTCCTCGGCGTCGTGGACGAGCCACGCGGCCAGCAAGCCCCAGGTGACGGCCGCGGGCACCGTACGGTCGCTTGATGTCATGCCCTCATCTTGGCCCGCACGGCGGGTCCTAAGCTGTCCCGCATGCTGCAACCGGGAGTCAGGCTCGGCGATCGGTATCGCCTCGAGGCGCGGCTCGGCGCGGGCGGCATGGGTGAGGTCTGGCGCGGCGTCGACGAGGTGCTCGGGCGTCCGGTGGCGGTCAAGGTGATGCTGCCCGCGGTGGCCGGCGACCCGGACTTCGCGCGCCGGTTCCTGGCCGAGGCCACGTCGATGGCCCGGGTGAATCATCCGGCGGTGGCTTCCATCCACGATTTCGGTACGGCGGGAAGCGTCCCGTTCCTGGTGATGGAGCTCGTCGAGGGCCAGTCCCTGGCGCAGCTGCTGGCCCGCTCCGGGCGGCTCTCGCCCGAGGACACCATGCGGATCGTCGCGGGCGCGGCCGACGGCCTGCAGGCGGTGCACGACCGGGGCATCGTCCATCGCGACATCAAGCCGGCCAACCTGCTGATCCGGCCGGACGGCTCGGTGGTCATCACCGACTTCGGCATCGCCCGGCACGAGGACGCGAGCCGTCTCACCGCGTCCGGGGCGATCCTCGGCACGCCCAGCTACCTGGCGCCCGAGCAGGTGCTGGGGCAGCCGGCCACGGCCCGCAGCGACATCTATTCGCTCGGGCTCACCGCCTATGAGTGTCTCGCGGGGCAGCGGCCATTCGTGGGCGACAATCCCTATGCGGTCGCCCTTCAGCGGTTGCAGGCGGCGCCGCGCACGATCGGGGTGACGCTGCCGCCCGCCGTTCTCGAGGTCGTGCAACGGGCACTCGCCACCGAGCAGAACGACCGCTGGCCGACGGCGACCGCCCTGGCCGCCGCCGCGAGGGCGGCAATCGGATCGGCGCCCCATCCGAACGGCGTGCGGCCCCCGATTGCGGCGCCGGCCAAACCCCGCACCAAACGGCGGAATGCGATTCTCGCCGCCGCCGCGGCCGCCGCGGTGGTGGTCGTAGCAGTGACGGTCGCGGTCTGGGTGGCCCGCCCCGGTGATGAGGACAATCGGTCGGGAGCCTCTCCGGGTACCGCGAAAAGCGCCCCCGCCGCCGGTTTCGCGGCGTGCGGCCCGGTGATGTGCCCGGTCGAGCCGATGTGCTGGGCCGGCACCACGTCGATCGGCGGGAAAGCGCAACCCATCGCCAGGAAGAAATGCACCGAGCCGCATTCCTGGGAGACGTTCGCGGCCATTCCGCTGCCGGCCGGCGCCCTCGACGTGCGCACCGACGAGCTCCTGAACCTGCCCGCCGCCGCCGACGCCTGCTCGGCCGCGCGGATGGCCGCCCGCAGCAGCAATCCGGCCACCATCAAGGCCTGGCGCCGCGACGCGTTCCCGATCCAGCAGCCGGGGAACGGCGCATGGCTCCTGCACTGCATCGCCGGGGCCGAGACGGGGGAGACCAGCGCCGCGGCATTTTGATGTACGTTGATGCACCGTGTCCGACATCAGCGTAACGCCGGAGCCGTCGCCCGCCCCCGAGCCGCGTCCCGTCCGCGGCCTCTGGCTCGTCGTGCTGATCACCGCCGCGGCATCGATGCTGCTCGGCGCCGGGGTCGGCGCGGGCGCCCTGGTCTTCACCGGCTGGCGCTACCAGCCCGACCGCGAGTACAGCGTCGCCGTCTTCCTCAAGAAGGACGCCACCGCCGCCGACAAGTCGGCGATCCGGGCCGAGCTGGCCACGATGCCGGCGAAGGACGGCGTGCACCTGGAGACCAAGGCCGAGGCGTACCAGCGGTTCAAGGATCTCTACAAGGACGAGCCGCTGGTCAAGGACGTCACCGCCGACGCGCTGCCGGAGTCGTTCAAGCTGGTCGTGGTGGCCAAGGACTTCGACTGCGCGCCGATCCGCAAGGTCCAGAAGCTGCCGAACGCCGGCGACGTCATCGTCGCCGCGATGGTGACCGCGAAGCGCCCCGGCCTGAAGGTGGTCTGCTAGCCGGGCAGTGTCATCCGGGGCGGGTGAGGCGCTCCGAGCCCGTTCGCTCCAATACTGAGCCGGTCGTGCGATCTGATCATCGGCGAGAGGCTCGGCCATGACCGCGGAAGCCAGACCCGGCACCCAGGTGGGTTCGACCAGCGAGTTCACCCTGTTCTTCACAGTCCGGCCGGGACACGGGCCGGCATTGCGGGAGGCGTTGCGGGAGCTTCAGGACGCGCCCGGCTATCGGCCCGGCGACTACGAGCTGCCGATCGCGACGATTCACGAGGCGCGGTTCGTGCCGTTCGACGACGACACCCGGCTGCTGTTCGCGACCAGCTTCGACGGGCCGTGGGACGCGTACATGGACGACTTCGCCTCGAAGCCCCTGAAGTTGTTCGACGCCATCTTCCGGCACGTGGAGGGGTACGACGGCCTGCCCGACCTGGAGGCGGTCAAGAAGTTCGTGCTCGGCGCCCAGGTCTCGGCCGGCGGCTACTCGCGCAACTACGGCGGGACGGTCAAGGAGATCCGCAAGGCCGAGCGGGTCAACCGGGCCTTCCAGCAGGTGCTCGACGACCCGGCGGCGGCCGCGGCCCTCGAGTCGCCGGCGTTGGCGCCACTCCTGGCCGAGGCCGCCGACTGACGGGACGGCGACGACATGTCCGACCACATCTCCGGCCCGCGCGCCCTCGCCGAGCCGATCGCCGACATCACCGACCTGTTCGCGTTCCCGAGCCCCGAGACGCCCGGGCGCCTCGTCCTGGTCGTCAACACGCTGCCGTTCGCGCCGCCCGACGCCGTGCACTCCGACGGCCTGATCTACCGGTTCCGCCTGCGTCCGCTGACCCCGGCGGGCACCGGCTTCGAGGCCGGCGCCGAGGAGATCGTCATCGACTGCGTGTTCGACGACGGCGTCGGCCGGTGCCGTGCGCCGGGCGGCCGGGAGACCCGGCAAGGCGAAGATCATGATGGGGTACGCCTGTTCGCCGGCCCGCGCTGGGACCCGTTCATCCTCGACGCCCCCGCCGCCCTCAAGACGATCGCGTCGGAGCAGCTGGCGTTCACCGACCCGGCGTCGATCTACCTCGACGGCAAGAACGTGCTGAGCATCGTGGTCGAGATCGACTGCGCCCGGGTGCTCGGCGACCACGGCCTGTTCGGCGTCGTCGCCGAGACCCTGACCCGCGGCCGGCTCAACGTCCGCATCGAGCGCACCGGCCGCCCCGAGGTCAAGAACCTGCTTCTGGGCCCGAAGCAGTTCGACCCGGTGAACCGCGACCTGGAGATCCGCGACCTGTACAACATGGAGGACGCGTACCACCTCGCCGACGGTTACCTCGGCGCGTACCGGGCGCGGCTGAACGCCAACCTCGCCTTCTGGGACGGGCTCGACGGCACGGTCGACTGGCCGCCCGGCCCCACCGGCGAGCACCCGCTGACCGCCCTCGTGCTGGCCGACCGTCTCGTCGTCGATGTGCACAAGCCGTACCGGGAAAGCGGTTCGTTCCTGGAGATCGAGCGGGCCGCCCTGGCCGGTACCGCGCATCGCACCTGCGGCGGCCGGGCCCTCAACGACGACGCGATGGACACGCTCTTCACGTTCTGGATCAACGGCGGCCGAGGCCCGGTGATCCGGGACGGCGTGGACCGGGCCAGCCGCCCGGCCACCCGAACCTTCCCGTACCTCGCGGAGCCGAACCCGGACCCGCCCCGGCCGCCCGCCCACCTGTAGGACATGCGATGAACCTCGACCTCGACGACATCCAAGCCGGCGCCCTGCACGAGCGGCCCTCGCCGTACGTCGGCACCTACGTCCTGCTCCGGGTGGACGACCGGAACGACGGCCGCCGGCTCCTCCGGCGCCTGATCCCGTTGCTGTCGCCGGCCCGTGCCGCCCTCGGCCACCACCCGGCGGCGTGGCTGACCGTCGCCCTGACCTACCACGGGCTGGAGGCGCTCGGCGTGCCGCCGGAGTCGCTGGCGAGCTTCGCGCCCGAGTTCCGGCAGGGCATGGCGGCCCGGGCGGCCGAGCTCGGCGACGTCGGGGCGAGCGGGCCCGAGCACTGGGAGGAGCCGCTCGGCGGCCCCGACGTGCACATCGCGCTGGCCACCCTCGCCCCGGACCGGGCGGCCCTGGACGACGCGGTGGCCCGGGCGCGGCGGGCCCAGGAGGAGTTCCCCGGCGTCCAGGTCATCTGGCGACAGGACTGCTATCAACTGCCGACCGGGCGTACGTCGTTCGGGTTCAAGGACGGCATCGGGCAGCCGGCCGTCGAGGGCGCGGGGGAGCACCCGGGCGAGTCGCCGATCAAGGCGGGCGAGTTCATCCTCGGCTATCCCGACGAGACCGGCGGGACGGCGCCGATGCCGGTCCCCGACGTGCTCGGGCGCAACGGCACCTACGTGGTCTTCCGCAAGCTGCACACCCGGGTCGCCGCCTACCGACGCTATCTGCGCGAGCGGGCGGCGGACCGGCGGGACGAGGCGCTGCTCGGGGCGAAGATGGTCGGCCGGTGGCAGAGCGGGGCGCCGCTCGCCGTCACCCCCGAGCGGGACGATCCGGAGCTGGGCGCGGATGCCAAGCGCAACAACGATTTCCGGTACGGGGACGACCCGCGCGGCTTCAAATGCCCGGCCGGAGCCCATGCCCGCCGGGCCAACCCGCGCGACGCTCTCGACCACGAGAACACCACCGACGTACGGCTGCATCGCATGATTCGCCGCGGCACCAGTTACGGCCCGATGCTGCCGGACGGGGTGCTCGAGGACGACGGCGCCGACCGGGGCATCATCTTCGTCTTCGCCGGCGCGCATCCGAAGCGGCAGTTCGAGTTCGTCAAGACGCAGTGGCTCAACGACGGCGTCTTCATCGGCGCCCCGCGGGAGAGCGACCCCCTCGTCGGGCCGCGGGACGGCACCGGCGACTTCACCGTGCCCCACCGGCCGATCCGCCGCCGGCTGCACGACCTGCCACCGTTCGTCGTGACCCGCGGCGGCGAGTACTGCTTCGCGCCGAGCCTCAGCGCGCTGCGGTGGCTCGCCGACCTCACCACGTGACCCGGGAGACGCCATGACCGAGACCACCGGAACCGATCGCTGGAAGGCCCTCGACTTCGGGCCGCCCGCGCCGGACGACGCCGATCCGAGCGCGTCCGTCCTGCTCGAATACGAGTCCGACGGCGCCGTCGCGGTCATCACCCTGAACCGGCCGGCGGCCGACAACGCGATCAGCACCGCGATGGGCGCGCGGCTGACCGAGGTCCTCGAGTCGATCGCCGTCGAGCCCGCGGTCCGGGTCGCCATCGTCACCGGCGCCGGCGCCCGGGCGTTCTCGGTCGGCAGCGACCTGCGGCAGCGCAAGAGCATGACCAAGCAGCAGTGGCTGCGCCAGCGCCAGGACTTCGACCGCACCCTCTACACGCTGCGGCAGCTCCGGAAACCGATCTTCGCGGCGGTCAACGGCATCGCGTACGGCGGCGGCTCCGAGATCGCGCAGAGCACCGACTTCATCATCGCCGCCGACCACGCGACCTTCGGCCAGCCGGAGGCGATGATCGGGCTGTCGGCGGGCGGCGGGTCGCCGGTGTTCCTGCCCCGGGCGCTGCCGCCGGGCCGGGCGCTCCAGATGCTGATGACCGGTGATCCGATCGGGGCGGCCGAGGCGTACCGGCTGGGCATGGTGAACGAGATCCACCCGCCGGACCAGCTCATGCCGGCCGCACGCCGGATCGCCGAGCGGATCGCCGGCAACTCGCCGACGGCCGTGCAGGCGGTCAAGCGGGCGGTGCGCCTGGGCGACGGCCAGCCGATCGAGCAGGCCATCGCGATCATGATGGAGGCCCACTGGCGCTCGGCCGTGCACCCGGACCGGGTCGAGGGGATCGGCGCCTTCAACGACGACCGCGAGCCGCATTTCCAGGACGCCGACTACTGACCAGGAGCGCCCCGATGACCGTCACCGATGCCGTCGCCCGCAAACGGGCCGCCCTTACGATGATCAAGGAAGAGCCGTTCAACGCCGAGGCGCCGCACTCCGGCCTGACCGGCGGCATCACGCCGACCTCGCAGCACTACGTGCGCAGCAACTTCGCCCTGCCCGACCACGACGGCACCCTGACCGTGGGCGGCGCGGTCGGCAACCCGGTCACGCTCACCATCGCCGACCTGCGCGCGATGCCGGCCGTGGAGCACCCCGTCACCCTCGAGTGCGCCGGCAACGGCCGCCTCGACATGCGGCCGTTGCCCACCGGCGAACCGTGGGGCGGCTATGCGGTCTCCACCGCCCGGTGGCGCGGCGCCCGGCTGGCCGACGTGCTGGCGCTGGCCCGGCCCGACGCGGGTGGCGTCGAGGTTCGCTGCGAGGGCGCCGACCACGGCAAGTACCACCTCGCCTCGGTGCTCGAGGCGGCCGACGCCGACCTGGCCTTCGTGCGGTCGCTCACGCTCGCCCACGCGACCGATCCGGCCGCCGAGATCCTCATCGCGTACGAGATGAACGGCGCCCCGCTCGAGCCCGATCACGGCGCGCCCTTCCGCCTGATCGTGCCGCACTGGTACGCGGTGGCCTCGGTGAAATGGCTGCACCGGCTCGACGTGGTCACGTCGCCGTTCGCGGGGGAGTTCCAGACCGGGCACTACATCTACGAGTGGCCGGACCGCCCGCACGAGCCGGTCACGCTGATGCGGGTGCGGGCCCGGATCACCGACCCCTCGCCGGGCGTAACCATTCCGGCCGGCACCTACACGATCCG
Organism: Actinoplanes sp. NPDC051537; assembly: GCF_055586105.1. Classification (NCBI taxonomy): domain Bacteria; kingdom Bacillati; phylum Actinomycetota; class Actinomycetes; order Micromonosporales; family Micromonosporaceae; genus Actinoplanes; species Actinoplanes sp. NPDC051537. Next base: position 129,833 of record NZ_JBVJIU010000017.1, on the reverse strand, counting down.
GGGCAAGGCGTGGTCGGGCGAGGGCCCGATCACCGAGGTGGGGCTGAGCTTCACCGGCGAGAGCGCCTGGAGCCCGGCGGTCGTCGCGCCGCCCACCGACCCCTACCGGTGGCAGGACTGGACGTACGAGTGGGAGGCCACCCCCGGCCGGCACAGCTTGCGGGCCCGAGCCCGCGACGCGTCGGGCAACGTGCAGCCCGAGGTGCCGCCGTGGAACCGACTGGGTTACGGCAACAACGCGGTCGAGCTCTCCTGGGTCGACGTCCGGTAGGGTCTGCGGCCATGGTCGCAGTGAAGCCGTGGCACCTTATTGTCTGCCTGCTGGTCGTCGTGGTGCTCGTGGTGGGGGCCATCGTGGCCGGTCGCCGCCGCTAGCGCGGAGTCAGCGGGCCGGGCGCTGGCGCACTTCGGACGTCGAGCGTGAGCGCCGTGATGGGCGCGGTTCCGTCGCCGTCGCCGTCGCCGTCGCCGTCGCCGTCGCCCGGCTTCCTGGCCGCGAACACCGCGACGATCATCAGGGCTTTCGGGGTGGTGCTGGTGGCGCTCGTCGCCGGGCTCTTCGCCCTCCGTCAGCGGGAATGGGACAGCCATCGGCAGATCAAGCGGTCGAGCCGGTTCACCACCGATCGGAAGCAGGATCTGCTCAAGCAGCTCGCGTGGACCTCAAGGCCCCGGCCCGATCCGCTGCGCACTCGGCCTGTCGTCCTCCGACGACCGGATGTTCGGGCTGCTGACCGATCCGGCCGCCGGCGCCGACACGAAGGTGGCGATCGCAGGCCCTGGCCGAGTCTTCCTGAAGGAAGCACTCCATCAGGCCCTTCGCGGCCTCCCGCCGGATGAACCTGCTCGTCCTCCCGGACGGCACGCTGAGCCCGGTCGCCGCGCGGTCAGGCGGAGAGGGCGCCGTCCGCGCCGAGGGCCAGGATCACCAGCTCGCCGTGGTGGTCGGTGGCGGTCAGGCGGTGGTCGTCGAGGCGGGTCAGGGCGGCTATCCCGTAGCCGAACTCGCCGATCAGGCGCGGGCCGGACGGCACCCCGGTCCAGTCGAGGGTCCACGAGAACAGGCGGAAGTCGTGCGCCGCGGCGACCACGACCGGGGCGTCGGGGGAGCCGAGCACGGCCACCGCCTTCACCGGCTCGGGCGCGTGCAGCGTGATGCCTCGCTCGACCACCAGGTCGGGGGCCTCCGACAGCAGCATCACCCGGACCGCCCGGTGCGCGGCCGAGACCACGACCCGGTCGGCCAGGGCGGCCACGGCGGTCACCCGGGTCTCGTGCTCCCACAGCGGGTGCCGGTCGCCGAGCGTGCCCGACGTCAGGATGCGGCCGGTGGCGGCCAGGGCGCCGCCGCGGAACGGCGCGGCCGGCTCGGGGGAGGCCGGCGCCGCGTCGATGCCGGCGCCGGTCGCCAGGTCGAGCAGGTGGGGACGGCCGCCGAAGGACGCGGCCGCCACCGTCGAGCCGGCGGCGGCCAGCGAACGCGGCCACAGGCGGCCGTCGGTGCGGCGCCAGCGGGGGCGGCCGGCCGGATCGAGGGAGACCAGGGCCGGGTCGTACGTGCCGGCGATCAGCGCGCTGCCGTCGGTGGACCACGTGATGCCGCGCAGCGGGGCGTCGCCGAGGCGGACCGAGCGCAGCGGCAGCAGGCCCGCGTTGAGCAGCTCGAGCGAGCCGTCGGCGCCGGCCAGGGCCAGGGTGGTGCCGTCCGGCGACCAGGCGCAGTCCTCGACCGCGGCGGCCGGCAGGTACGTGATGCGGCCCGGGTCGCGCCACAGGTCGCGCACCGCGACCAGACCGTCCGCGCCCACGGTGGCCACCAGGCCGTGCGGGCTCACCGCCAGGCGTACGCAGTCCTCCAGCTCGCCCAGGTAGGTCTCGGCGAACGCGTTCCACACCGCCGCGCGGCTCTCCCCGATCTGGCAGATCATGTGCTGGCCGTCGGGCATCCAGGCCACCGACGTGACCGGGCCGGGATGGCCGGCCAGCATCTTCATCAGCGACGGCGGCCGGTCGTCGACCACCCGCCAGACCGCGGCCGTGCCGTCGGCGGCGCCGGTCGCCAGCAGGTCGGCGGCGGCCGGGTTGAAGGCCACCGAGAGGACCGCCGCGTGGTGGGCGAACTCGGTGATCATGACGGGACGGCCGGCGTCGCTGGTGTCCCACACGATCACGCTGCGGTCGTGCGAACCGCTGGCGAGCCGCCATCCGTCGGCGCGGAAGGCGACGCAGCTGATCGGCGCGGCATGCGCCGGCCCGTTTCCGACCGTCACCCGGACAATGCTGGACATCAACTCAGCGTGAGTCAATACAGTAGACAACGAAGATCATCGTGCCAACGGCTCTTGACAGCGAAAGCGCAGGTGTAAAGCGTTCAGGAGGCCGGCGTCAGCGTGAAAGTCGCGGGATGCCGATCCGGGAGTTCCAGGGACGAGAGCGCGGCCCGCAGCCGTGCCTCCTCCTCGGCCCGGTCGCGGTACCAGGCGGCGCCCCACACCCGGTGCAGGTTCCAGCCGAGCCCGGTCAGCACCGCGTGCCGCAGCCGGTCGCGGTCCCGGGCCACCGGGCAGCCGTGGTAGGAGGCGCCGTCGCACTCGATGCCGAGCGCGAACACGTCGTCGTGCCCGGGACGCAGCACGCCGATGTCGAGCCGGTAGCCGCCCGATCCGATCCGGGTGCGCACCTCGTAACCCCACGACTCGACGGTCTCCCGCACCGACGTCTCGAGCGGGCCGAGCGGCCGGTCACCCTGGGTGCGGCCGGTTCCGCCACCTTCGCAGAAGTCGAGGTACGCGGCCAGATGCCGGACGCTCTCGTTGGCGCTCGGCGGTATGTCGCGGGCCCGGATCGAGGAGACGATCTCCACCCGCCGCCGGGCCCGCGTGATCGCCACGTTGAGCCGCCGCCACCCGTTGGGGCGGCTGAGCGCGCCGAAGTTGGTGCTGATCCGCCCCTGCTCGTCGTGCCCGTAGCCGATCGAGAAGATCATCACGTCGCGCTCGTCGCCCTGCACCGACTCGAGGCTCTTCACGAAGAAGCCGTGCAGCCGGTCGCCGTCCAGCAGCCGGTGCAGGCCCGGCCGCTCGGCCGCGGCGGCGACCAGCGCGTTCTCGATCGCCTCGGCCTGCGCGACGGAGAACGTGACCACACCCAGCGACAGGTCGGGCCGGGTGGTCAGCGAGTCCACGACGCGCTCGGCCACCAGCGCCGCCTCGACCGGGTTGTCCCGGGTGGTGCCGCGCCGGTAGACGCCGCCGGCCGGGATGAGCCGCACGCCGGTCGACGGGTCGTCCCCGGCGGCCGGGAACGTGACCAGCCGCCCCTGGTAGAAGGCCTGGTTGGCGAAGGCGATCAGCGCCTCGTGCCGGCTGCGGTAGTGCCAGGCCAGGCCGAGGCTGGGGAACGCGCCGCACGCCTTGGCCAGCTCGAGGATCGACTGGAAGTCGCTGACGTCGGTGCCGCCCTCGGCCACGGTCTCGAAGAACGACGTCGGCGGCAGCTGCTTGTCGTCGCCGGCCGCGACCAGGGCCGTACCGCGATAGATGCAGTTGATCGCGTCGGCCGGGGTCACCTGCGAGGCCTCGTCGAAGATCACGACGTCGAACGTGACGTCCGGCGGGAGGTACTGGCTCACCGCGAGCGGCGACATCAGGAAACAGGGCTTCATCGCGAGCACCGCCGTGCGGCATTTGGCGATCAGGTCCCGTACGGCGAGATGCCGTTGCTCCTTCATGCCCTCCCGCCGCAGCACGGCCGCCTCCTCGGCCGGCAGCGACGCCGACCGGAGCGCGCCGAGCGTCGCGGCGATGTGCGCGGGCGCGGCGGCGATGAGCGCCTCGTCCCGGCCGCGGAACTCGTCGACGAGGTGGTCGCGCTCCTCGGCCCGCAGCGGACGCAGGCGCTCGTCGCGGTGCAGCACGTCGTCGGCCCAGGCCCGCAGCAGCGCCCGTTCCAGCACGTCCCGCAGCCGCGTGGGCGGAACCGCGGTGCCGGCGCAGAACGCGATCGCCGGTTCGAGGCCGAACCCGGCGAGCACCTCGCGGGCGGCGACGTGGCTGAACCATTCCTCCTGGCCGCTGGAGTCCTCGCGCAGGGCCCGCAACAGCGCCGGCCCGCGCCCGTAGTCGTCCAGGCCGGCGCCGAGCGCTTCCCGGCGCCCGGTCGCGAACGCCTCCATCACCGCGGCCCGCGCCGACTCCCAGGCGGCGGCCCGGGCGGCGACCGTGGGGGTGGCCCGGAGAGAAGCCAGCGCGTCGGCCTGCGCGCCGCTGATCGCGCCACCGACGAGCGTGCGTGTCCGCTCGGCCCAGTCGATGGCCGCCGCCTCGGCCAGCTCGTCGACGTCCTCGGCCCCGGCCACGAACCGCCGCGCGTCCAGCACCGCCTGCCGCAGGCCGGCCAACCGCCGCGCCCCGTTGAGGTCGAGGGTCCGGCCGGTCGCCTCGTCGTGCGCCGTCACCACCCGGGCCGCGACCCGGAGCGGGCTCACGTTCGCCCGCAGCCAGGCGATCGCGTCGCGCACCGAGCCCTGGGCCAGCTCCGGCCGCGCGGCCGGCTCGGGCGCCGCCCGCAGCGTCGACTGCCAGCGCGCCACCGCGGCCCGCACCCCCGCGGCCGCGCGCACCAGGCCGTCGTCGGGGGCGGGCGCGCAGACGTGGTCGATGACCGCGGGCACGGCCTGGGGCGGGGTCCAGCGCAGCACGTCGGTCGCGGCCTGCAGGGCCTCGCTGAGCGCGATGAAGTCGGTGGTGGCGCCCCGCCAGTAGCGGCCGAGGACGGCGGCGTGGTCGCGTTCCAGCGCGGCCAGCTCGCGGCCGGCGGCCCGCCAGGCGACGGCGAGGCCGAGGTGGGCGACGGCCTCCGAGGAGGAGACCGAGGGCAGGCCGAACGCGGCGACCGCCTCGTAGTCCCGGCGGTACGCGCCGAACAGCTTGCGCAGCCCGCGGTGCACCCGGGTGAGGCGGTCGGCGAGGTGCTCGACGGGCTGGTCGAGGATCCCCTCGTGGAAGTAGCGGCGGGCCTGCCCCTCGGCCGCGGTCAGCGACTCCACGCCCCGGCGCAGCGCGGCCGCCGCGGCCTGGGCCTTGGCCAGGGCGCCGGCCCCGAACCAGAACGGCTCGGGGCGGTGCGGCCGGCCGCCGAGCTCGGCGATCGCCACCACCCGGGACACGTCGGCGAAGGTCACCGCCGCCGGCAGGGTCAGCGCCGCGGTCACCGTGCCGAGGTCGCGCAGCCGCTCCTCGAGCAGCGTGGCGTCGTCGTCGAAGCGGCGGGCCAGGCCCGCGGCGGCCTCGGCGGTCAGCGGTCCGGGATCGATCGCGGCCGGGCGCAGCGACGGGGTCTCGACCGCCGGCAGGTCGGCGGGCAGGTCCTCCCACTCGACGCCGGCCGCGGCCCGGACGGCGTCGCGGGCCTGGCGGAGGGTGCCGAGCCGGCGTCCGCGCTCGGCCGCGTCCCGGCGCACCGCCCGCAGGTTGGCCGTGGTCAGCCAGTCGGCGGCCACGCCCGCCGGGCGGGCGGCGGCGTGCTCGGCCAAGGCGGCCAGGGCTCCCGCGTCCGAGGGGCGGGTCAGGCCGAACGCGGCGGCCGGGCCCGCGTTGCGGCCGGCCGCGCCGGCCAGCTCGCGCAGCGCGTGCTCGGCGCGTTCGAGGCGGCCGTCGAGCGGCTCGTGCTCGGTGACGTCCCGCCAGGCGAACTCCTCGCCGAGCGCGGCCGGCCGCCACGAGCGGGCCAGGCGGTCGGCGGCGTCGCGCATCTGCCGCAGCGCCTCCGGGGTGAGCGTGACCGGGCCGGGCGCGGGCGCGGCGGGGACGTCGGCGAGCCGGGCGCAGCGGCCGAGGATGTCGTGCAGGCTCGCGCCCAGCGGCTCGCGGACCTCGTTCATCGCCTCGGCGTAGGCCGTGAGGCCCTCCCTCGACGCGCGGGCCTCCGTGGCTTTCTCATGAGAGACAGGAGCGGGCGGTGCGTCCACGGCCGACGCCAGCGTGCGGGCCACCTCCTTGCGGGTCGCCTTGTGGCTGTGCAGCTCGAGCAGGTAGCCGTCGAGCCCGGCCCCGGCCAGGCGGTTGCGGACGACCTCGAGCGCCGCCGCCTTCTCCGAGACGAACAGCACCCGCTTCCCGGCCGCGAGCAGGCAGCCGATCATGTTGGCGATGGTCTGCGACTTGCCGGTGCCGGGCGGCCCGTCGAGCACGAAGCTGTGCCCGGCGGCGGCCGCGGCGATGCACGCGCGCTGGGAGGCGTCGGCGTCGAGGATCAGCGGCACGTCCTCCGGCGGCGCCGCGATGTCGACGGCGGCCGGGGCGATCGGCTCGAAGCCGGGCTCACCGTCGATCGCGGCCAGCGCCCGGACGATCGGGTGGGCGAGGATCCGCTCCTCGTTGTCCCGCAGGTCGCGGTACATCGCCTCCTTGTGGAAGCTGAACGTGGACAGCAGCACGGTCTCGTCGGCGCGCCAGCCGTCCCGCCCGGCGATCGCGGCGCGCACCCGGGTGAGGAACTCGGCGAGGTCGAGGTCGGCCAGCGACTCGACCGGCGGCAGCTCGGCGCCGAGCAGCCGCAGGCGCAGCACGAGCGCGGGGTTGACCACCGGGTCGTCGTCGCGGGCGCGCAGCCGGGGCAGGTCGGCCGGGCCGCCGGCGGTCAGCTCGACCGGGAGCAGCAGCAGGGGACTGGCGTAGCTGGCGCCCTCCTCGTCGCGCCAGTGCAGCATGCCGATCGACAGGTGCAGCGCGTCGACGCCCCGATCGAGGAAATCCTGGCGGGCCTTGCGCATCAGCCGCCGGAGCACGTTCCCGAGGGGTTGCGCGGCTATGCCCGTACGGAAGAACTCGCCCTCGCCCGTGAACCCGTGCTCGCCGCCGGACCGCAGCGCGCCCACGATGACGGCCGGTGGCGGCCCGGCGATCTCCACCATCCCCGTCTCGGACCGCCGGAAGTTGATCAGGCGGTTGCCGGCGTCGAGGTTGACGAGGCCGTCCCGCCAGGATCGGAGCGCGGCGAGGACGTTGTCGGGCGTCATATGCCCGATTCAAGCCAATTAAAGCGGTATCCGCGGGCTTTTCGTGAAAAAGCCTCGTCAGCGGAAGATGTCCTCGTCGGCCTTCCGGTAATCGCTGGTTTGATCGAGCCGCCCGGCGGCCGCCAGTCGCACCCAGGCGGGGTTGGCGAGCAGGATGCGGCCGAGGGCGACCAGGTCGAACTCGTCGTTGGCGAATCGCTTCAGCAGGTCGTCCCGGTGCGGGAAGTCGCTCGTCAGCCCGACCGAGCCGACCGTGATCACGGGCAGCCCGGTGAGCCGCTTGGCCCAGCCGGCCAGGTTGAGGTGGTCGCCGTCGAACGCCGGCTCCCAGAAGCGGCGCTGCGAGGCGTGCAGCACGTCCGCCCCGGCCTCGGCGAACGCGGTCAGGATGCGGCCCAGCTCGGCCGGCGTCTCGGCGATCCGGGCGCCGTAGTCGCGCTCCTTGTGCTGCGAGAACCGGACGATCAGCGGCATCGTGGGCGGGAGCTCGGCCTTGACCGCGTGGATCACCTCGGCCGGGAACGTGGCCCGGTCCCGGCCGTAGGCGTCGGTGCGGCGGTTCGTCACCGGCCAGAGGAACTCGTCGAGGAGATATCCGTGGGCGGCGTGGATCTCCACCGCGTCGAAGCCCGCCCGGACCGCCACGCGCGCGCTCTCGGCGTACGCGTGCCGGATGATTTCGAAGTTTTTCCCGTGCATGGTGCCCGGGGTCCAGGCGGGTAGACCATCGACGGGCTCGCGTTCGCCTCCGAGATGCCAGATCTGCGCGGCGATGTTGCCGCCCGCCGCGTGGACCTCGCTGGTCACCCTCCGCCAGCCGGCCTCGGCCGCTCCCGGCGTGAGTCGCGGGACATCGCTCTCGTGGCTCGCGCTGGGGTGGCCGACCAGCGCTCCCTCGGTGATGATCAGGCCGACGCCGCCCTCGGCCCGGCGGCGGTAGTACTCGGCGACCTCGGCCGTCGGCACGCCACCCGGCGACCGCTTGCGGGTCATCGGCGCCATCACGAAGTGGTTGGTCAGCGGCAGTCCGGCGAGGGTGGTGGGTGCGATCAGCTCGTCCATGGCGCTAGGCTAAAACCTCACACAGATGTCAGCTTCAAGGTTCTGTGGCGTGGGAGACATCGATGAAGATCGGCGATTTGTCGGCGGCGACCGGCGCGAGCGCGCGGTCGCTGCGCTACTACGAGGAGCAGGGGTTGCTGTCCAGCAGCCGTACGCCCGGCGGGCAGCGCACCTATCCGGATCAGGCGGTCGACCGGGTGGCCCTCATCCAGTCGCTGCTCGCGGCCGGGCTCACCAGCGCCACGATCCACGACGTCCTGCCCTGCATCAGTGACGAGACGCTGCGCACACCGTGGCTGGCCGGTCGTCTGTGCTCCGAGCTGGACCGGGTCGAGAAGCAGATCGACAGCCTTCAGCGCACCCGGGAGATCCTGGCCGGACTGGTCGAGGAGTACCGGGTTAGTTCCTAGCGGTTGGGTACTCTTCAGCGGTCATGCCAGTACTCAATCACCGCCGCCGACTGGCCCTCGTCCTCGGCGCCGTCCTCCTCGTCCTCGCCGCCGTCAACGTCGCCGACAAGTACGGCCCGGACCACACCGGACTGATCGCCGGCCCGCTCGTGGCGGTCCTGCTGGTCGTCATCGCCCGCCGCGCCGGCCTCACCTGGCACGACCTCGGTCTGTCCCGGCGCACCCTGGTCCCCGGGCTGAAGTACGCCTTCGGCGCCATCCTCGCGGTGGCGGTCGTCTACGGGCTCGGCGCCGCCATCCCGCTGACCCGGCCCGCGTTCCACGACGTCCGCTACCACCTGCACCCCGGCGCCGCCCTGCTGACCGCCTTCATCGTGGTGCCGCTCGGCACGGTGCTGCTGGAGGAGATCGCCTTCCGCGGCGTGCTGCTCGGCCTGGTCAAACGCCACCGGGGCGCGACGTGGGCGAGCATCACCTCGTCCGTGCTGTTCGGCCTGTGGCACATCCTGCCCTCGCTGCGGCTGGGCCAGGCCAACGAGGCCGTCGGCGCGGTCCTCGGCGGCGGCCGCTGGCTGCCGGTGCTCGGGGCGGTCGCGTTCACGGCGGTGGCCGGGCTGCTGCTGTGCGAGCTGCGCCGCCGCAGCGGCAGCCTCCTGGCGGCGGCCGCGCTGCACTGGGCGACGAACGGGCTCGGCCTGCTGGTGGCGGCCGCGCTGGCCACGTTCCGCTTCGCGTAGTTCTCGCCGGCATGGATTTCGTCCCCGTTCCCGGCGGCGAGGTGACACTGGCCGACCGCCGCACCCGGCGGCAGTGGACGGTGCGGATCTCACCTTTCGAGTTGGGCCGGTTCCCGGTGACCCAGGCGGAGTACGCGGCGGTGACGGGCGAGTGGCCGAGTGCGGCCCGCGGTGACCGGCTGCCGGTGGAGTCGGTGTCGTGGGAGGACGCGGCCCGGTTCTGCGAGATCGCGGGTTACCGCCTGCCCACCGAGGCCGAGTGGGAGCACGCCTGCCGGGCCGGCACGAGCGGCCCCCGCTACGGCGACCTGGACGAGATCGCCTGGCACCGCGGCAACTCGGACGCGCGTCCCCACGAGGTCGGTGGGAAGAAGCCGAACGCGTGGGGCTTGCACGACATGCTCGGCAACACGTGGGACTGGTGCCAGGACCTGTACGACCCGGTCGTCTACGGCTCGTACCGCGTGCTGCGGGGTGGCGGCTGGTTCGACGAGCCGTGGAGCTGCCGCGCGGGCGTGCGCCGCCGGAGCCACCCGACGCTGCGCATCGAGGACGTCGGCTTCCGCGTGGTGCGATGATCGGCTTGGCGCTCATCCGGACGCGGACGCCGCCGAATAGATAGGGAGTGCAGGGTGGTGCTGTCCCAGCCCGGCGACGGCGCCTGACCGGTGTCGCCGCCACGATCGGTGCGCTCGTGCTCGGGGCGGGGTTGACCTGGGCCGCGGTCGCCGCGGTCGGGCAGGCCGAGCGCGACTCGGCCGGCCGGACCATGGACCGCCGGGCCGAGGACGTCAACCGCACGTTCGCCGACGAGATCCGCCAGTTCTCGGCCACCCTCGACGACCTCGGCCGGGCCGTCGGCACGCAGACCAGCCTCAGCGCCGACGACTACCAGATGCTGACGGCCGGGCTCGACACCGGTCGCCTGCCCGGCGCCGGAGGGGTGACCTTCGTCGTGCCGGCGACCGACGGGCAGATCGCGTCGGTGCAGCGGTACTGGCGTTCGCAGGGGGCGGCCGGCCTCCGCCTGCAGCCCGTCGGCACGGACCTCGAACACATGTTCGTCGTCTTCGATCGGCCGCTGGACGGTGGCCCGCCGATCGGTGGCCGCGACGTCAGCCAGGCGGCCTACTCGGCCGAGGCCCTGCGCGAGGCGCGCGACACCGACCGGTTCGTGGTCAGCGAGCCCTATGTGCTGGTACGCGACCAGAACGCCCCGGCGAAGCAGCAGCTCTCGTTCACGTTCACGGTGCCCGTCTACTCGTATCGGGGCGCCCGGAAAGGCCCGTTCGAGGGCTGGATCGTGGTCGGCGTCCGCGGCCGGGACCTGCTCGACCGGACCCTGCGCAACGCCTCCGGCTACGGGCTCCGCGCCCGCCTCGACGACGGGTCGGGCACCCAGGTCGCCGCCGTCCCGTACAACGCGCGGCTGCCGTCGAGCCCGCTCAACCGGACCCTGCCGGTCGCCGCCGGGCAGCGGCAGTGGCAGGTCACCGTCGGCCCGACCCGGGCCGCGCTGGAGGCGGCCGGGCCGCGGCTCGTCCAGGTCACCCTGGTCGCCGGGATCGCGGTGACCCTGCTGATCGGCGCCCTGGTCGGCAACCTCGCGTTCGCCCGCAACCGCGCCCTCACCCGCGTCGACGAGGCGACGGCCGCGTTGCGCACGGACATCGTGCGCCGCGAGCGGGCCGAGACCCTGCTCCGGCAGCGGGAGCGGGAGCTGCGGAAGCTCGCCTTCCACGACCCGCTCACCGGGCTGGCCAACCGCCTGCTGTTCTACGACCGGATCGGGACCGCCGCGGGCAACGGCCCGTTCGGCGTCCTCTACGTCGACCTCGACGGGTTCAAGCAGGTCAACGACGCCCGCGGGCACGCGATGGGCGATCGCCTGCTGTGCGAGGTGGCCGATCGGCTGCGCGCGTGCACCCGGGCCGGCGACACGGTCGCCCGCCTCGGCGGCGACGAGTTCGCCGTGCTGATCGAGCACCTCGACGACGTCGAAGACGCGCGGAGCTGCGCCGAGCGGATCGTGCGGTCGGTCGCCGAGCCGGTCGTGGTCGACGGCCTCGAGCTGCGCGTGGGCGCGAGCGTCGGTGTCGCGGCCGGCGCTCCCGGCGACGACGCCGACGAGGTCCTGCGCCGGGCCGACGAGGCCATGTACGAGGCGAAGTCGCGGGGCAAGGGCCGGCTGGTGTTCGCCGACTAGATGTGCAACTGCCGGAGATCGTTTACACCTGGGTCTGGGTTTTCTGCTTGAGGCGTTCGTAGGGTGTCTGGCCGTTCAGGGCGCCGTGGGGGCGGTGGTAGTTGTAGTAGTCCTCCCATTCGCGCAGCTTGTCGTTGAAGACGCCGGCGGTTTTCTGATCGCAGCGTGGGTAGATGCGCAGCACGCGCAGCCGGGTGCAGTCGTCGATGGCGGTGAACTGGTAGTACTTCGCGCGTCGGCGCTGGTTGGGCAGCTGGCCCATGACCGGAGCCTTGCCGGCCACCCGATCGGCGGGCACGCCGATCGGCTCGATGAACTTGACGTCGATCTGCAGCCGGTTGCCGGGAAGCGGCTTCTCGTAGCGTTTCCAGCGTTTTTCGCGGCTGGTGTAGCGCTGGGAGGCTGGTAGCCGGTTGAGGCCGAGGCGGACCAGGATGTCGTAGATCGCGGAGCTGGTGATCGTGATGTCGTGGTACCGCTGCAGATACATGTGGATCTTGACCGGGCCGAAGTGGTAGTTCTGCGCCGTAGCCATTTGTAGAACGTCTGCCGGCTGATCCCGTAGTAGCGGCAGGTCCGGGCGACGTTGCCGGTGACTTCCTCAGCGTGGCGGAGGACCGCCAGGCGGTGTTGCGCCTGGCGGTCCTGCTTCTGTTCCAACGAGAGGGGCACGAATCTCCTACGGATAGGAGACCCAAAACTAGACCGTCGCGCACAATGAGCCGTGCCCGACCGACCGGAGATTGTCTGCATCTGCGGCTCGACCCGTTTCGCGGACGAGATGAACGCGGCGAACCGCGATCTGACCTTGGCCGGCGTCATCGTCGTCGCGCCGGCCGTCGCCCGGCGCCCGGCGGAGTTGATCACCGACGAGCAGAGGACCGCGCTGGCCGCCCTCCACCTACGCAAGATCGACCTGGCCGACCGGGTGCTGGTCGTCAACCCGGGCGGGTATGTCGGCGACGCCACGAGCAGCGAGATCGCCTACGCCCACGCCACCGGCAAGCCGGTCTCGTTCACCGATCCGGTCTGACCAGCGCACCTAGTGCTCCGCGTTGGAGATCTTCGGACGGTTGGCCTTGGCGGGGATCTGGCCGGCGGTCCTGGTCCAGTTGAACGGGTGGGCGCGGTTGTTCCAGCCGTCGATGTAGGCGCGGATTTTGGCGTTGAGGTCGTTGACTGGGGTGTAGGTGCCGCGGTGGATCGCTTGGCGTTCGGCGAGCGAGAACCATGCCTCGACGAGGTTCATCCAGGAGGCGTGGGTCGGGGTGAAGTGGACGTGGATGCGGGGGTGCTCGGCCAGCCAGGCATTGACCTTGGGGTGCTTGTGGGCTGCGTAGTTGTCCATCACCAGGTGCAATTGCCCGGCGTCGGGGCCGGGCGGGTAGGCGCGTTCGACCTGCTTGAGGAACGCGAGGAACTCGCGGTGGCGGTGGCGGGGCTTCGGCGCGGCGGTGACTGTGCCGGTGGCGACCTCCAGGGCGGCGAACAGGGTTGTGGTGCCGTGGCGGACGTAGTCGTGGGATCGGAGTTCGATCAGGACCGGCGCGGTCCGGTCCAGGGCCTGGATCGGGGACTTCTCGTCGATCGAGAGCACGATCGCGTTCTCGGGCGGGTCGAGGTAGAGCCCGACGACGTCGACGACCTTGGCTTCCAGTTCGGGGTCGGTGGAGAACCGGAAGCTCGTGGAGCGCCACGGCTGCACGCCGTGCTCGCGCCAGATGCTCGCCACGGCGTGATCCGAGATCTTCAGGTGCCGGGCCAGCAGCCGGCTCGACCAGTGCGTGACGCCGTACTTCTTCGGCGGCGGCGCCAACGTCACCGCGATCACCTTCGCCCGGTCGATCCGGCGAGGGCGCCCCGACCGCTCCTCGTCGTGCAGGCCTGCGATGCCCTTGGCCTGATACCGGTCCCGCCAGGCGATCACCGTCGGGCGCGACACCCCGACCCCGTCGGCGATCGTCGTGTTCGAGACCCCATCCGCGGCCAGCAGGACAATTCTCGCCCGCAGCGCCAGACCCGCCGGCGCCCTGGACGAGCGGGTCAGACGCAGCAGTTCCGCACGGTCACCGTCACGAAGCAACAACGCGGGCGCGGGACGATTCGCCATGCCCCGATCGTCCCCAACACCGAAGCGTCAAACAACTAACCACGCGGAGTGCGGAAGTAGCCGACGTAGAGGTAGAGGAACTGAAGCTGGTCCATGCGGCGGCGAGCTTGGCCTGCGGCCCTCCAGGAAGTCCTCGCCCGCGTGCGCGACCTTGGCGCCGCCGCCGTCATCTCGGTCACGACCGGACGAGGCGCACGCCGGTCGCGAGCAGCCAGACGAGCCAGGCGACGAACCCCAGGAGCCCGACGAAGATCAGCGGCGAGCCGTCGGCGATCGCGAGGTTCCCCAGCCCCGCAGCGAGCAGAAGGCTCCCGCCCACCATGCCCAGCAGGCGTTGCCAAGCCGGAGTCAGCCCGCTCGCGTGCGCGGCGAGGGCCGAGCCGATGCAGGTGGTGCCAAGCATCGGCAGCGCCAGCGCGAACGCCGCCGCGTGAATCTGCCAGACGAGCCCGAACGCGGGCGTCGGCTCGGCGAGCCCGCCGGCGGAGAGCGCGAGCCCGATCTGCAGGACGTTGACAAGCACGAAGATGGCCGACAGCGTCGCGCCGGCGGCCAAGGCGAGGCGCGACCAGTCCGCGCCCGCTCCGCCACGCCGCTCCACGAGGCCGTGCAGGCCCGTCACGAACACGAGCAGCAGCGGCAGGTACAGGGCTACCAAACCGGACACGATCGCGACCGCGTCGCGGTTGGCCGCGTAGTAGGCCAGCACGTCCTCGATCGGAGCGCCGTAGGACAGCGAGCCGGTTACCGCGAACAACACGTTCTCGATCACCACCAACACCGCGAACCCGATCGCCGCAGCACCGACGAGCCGGCCTCGAACGGACCAACTGCGGGCCGGCGTGTTGGCGGTGTTCTCCGGTGAGCTCATCTCTTACTCCTTCGATGCGGAGGACGATTCGCCATGCCCGATCGTCCCAAACACCGAAGCGTCAAACAACTAATCACGCGGAGCGCTAGGGCGTGCTGTCGACCAGCCGGGACTCGGCCTCGGCGCCGATGCGGTAGCGGTTCCGGCCGGCGCCCTTGGCCGCGTACAGGGCGATGTCGGCGTCTCGCAGCGCGGCCGCCGTGTCCGCGGCGCGGTCGAGGGAGAGCAAGCCGAGGCTGGCGGACACGTTGATCGTGGCGTCGCCGATCGCCCGGTGGCGGGCGGCGAGCACGAGGATCCGTTCGGCGAGCCGGGTGGCGGCCGTCCGGTCGTACCCGGGCAGCACGATCGCGAACTCGTCGCCGCCGAGCCGGGCCACATCGCCGGCCGGGGGCACGACGGCGGCGAAGTCGCGGGCGAGCAGGACCAGCAGCGCGTCGCCGACCGGATGGCCGTACGTGTCGTTGACGTTCTTGAAGCCGTCGAGGTCGAGGAGGACGAGCCAGCCCCGGTCGGCGGCCGGCCGGGCCAGCGTGGCCTCCAGCGCGTCGAGCAGGGCCGCGCGGTTGCCGAGACCGGTGAGCGGGTCGTGGGTGGCCCGGTGCTCGAGCTCCTCGCGCAGCACCCGCTGCTCGCGCAGCGCCTCCTCGAGCGCGGTGGAGCGGCGGTGCGCGACCGCGCTCAGCATGCCCAGCCGCAGCACGAGCAGGACGGCGACGCTCGCCCCCAGGATCATCTGGATCCAGGCGCCCTCGGTCCGGCGTTCCGGCCCGGCCTCCGTCCCGGTGATGTCGTCGAGCCCGGTGACGACCGGGATCAGCGCGGTCAGCACCACGAAGACGACGAGGCGGGACCGCGACACGATGTCGGCCGGCCGGGCCGGGCGGACCGGGACCCCCATCCGGGGATGCAGCGCCGCCGCCGCGATCATGGTGGTGCCCAGCAGCCAGAGCAGGTCGAACACCGGCACGGGCACGGCGGCGCCGGTGGTGGCCGCGTAGGTGAAGAGGATGTCGCCGGCGATCGGCAGCGACATGCCGGTCAGGAGCAGGCGTTGCGAGGCGCTTCGGGCCGAGGGGGACATGAGGATCAGCGCGATGAACGCGATCCGGGCCAGCTCGAAGACCTCGTAGAACCAGAACAGGGCGGTCTGCCACGCGCCGAGCCCACCCATCGCCAGGAAGGGCTCGGCGATGAAGTGCCAGCTGGCGGCCGATGCGCCGAGAACAACGACAAACCCGTCAATGGCGTCCGTACGGCGGTTGCCCGCCGGCTGCTCGCGGAGGGCGCACGTCGCGAGGGCCGCCGTGAAGAGGCCGAACGCCAGGTAGAGCAGCCAGTCGTCGATGCCGCCGAACGGGATGCGCGTCGCCCAGGCGTCGTCGCCGGTGCGCCACGGGAGCTGCGCGACCGCGTACGCGATCAGGCTCGCCGCGGTCAGCATCCAGAACGCCGGGCGCCTCGGGCGGTGCCGGCGGACACCGGCGATGACGACCAGCCCGGCCGACATCTGCACCGCCAGGGCGCACCACGCCGACCACCGATGGCTGCCGAACGCGGTGACGACCGAGGCGAGGACACCGAGGGCAAGACAGATGCTCCACGGTGCGGCGCGCGGTCGGGTCACGAATCACCCTATCGGCCGGGAACATTCGGACATTACCGAACCAGGGTCAGCTGGGTGAGGTAGCGCTTGCGGATGTGGCCCCCGTGGTCGTTGTCGATCAGGGAGGCCAGGCAGGCCAGCAGGCCCTCCCGGGCCGGCGCGGGCAGGGCGCGGTGGCCCGAGTAGGTCATCAGCAGGTCCAGGTAGGTGGCCGTGGTGTACGGCAGCTCCCACTCGTAGCGGCGGAAATCGGCGCGCGGGAAATGGGCCGCGAACTCGGTGGCGTCATCGGGGATCTGGTCGGCCGGGGTCAGGCGCAGGCCGGGCGGGGTGGCCGGGTCGTAGCGCTCGTAGCAGCCCTGCGCGTCGGCGAAGAAGCGCTCGGTGCCGCCCTTCACATGCTCGGAGAAGATCACGGCGAGCGCGCCGCCGGGGCGGAGCAGGCCTTTCACCCGCGCGGCCCGGGTCGCCGGGTCCAGCCAGTGGAACGACGTAGCCGAGACGACCAGGTCGAACGGCTCGGCCGGCGGCGTCCACCGCTCGACATCGGCCACGTCGATCGACACCTGGGGAAAGCCGGCCAGCTTGCGGCGGGCGACCGCGGCCAGCGAGGCGCTCAGCTCGACGGCCCGGATCGTGCAGCCGAGCCGGGCCAGGGGCAGGGTCGCCTGGCCGGTGCCGCAGCCGATCTCCAGCACGCGGGCGCCGGGGCCGAGCCCGGTCAGGGCGGCGAGGTCGGTGAAGAGCTGGTCGGGATAGCCGGGGCGGGCCTTGTCGTACAGCTCGGCGTCCTCGCCGAAGGTTTCACGCAACGTCTCTCGGGTCACCGGAGGACGATACGAAGTCGGCACGTGCGAAGCGATTACTTTTCCGGATCCCGGAGGTCCGTACGGTCATGAGTGAGACGAATCTTCCCGAGGTGGTGTCGCGCGACGAGTGGCTGGCCGCGCGCAAGGAACTGCTGGTCAGCGAGAAGGAGGCGCTGCGCGCCAAGGACGCGCTCAACACCCGGCGGCGGATGCTGCCGATGGTCAAGGTCGAAAAGGACTACCGGTTCGAGGGACCGGACGGCGAGGTACGCCTGATCGACCTCTTCGACGGCGAGCAGCAGCTCGTCGTGCAGCACTTCATGTTCGACCCGGGCTGGGAGGACGGCTGCCCCAGCTGCACGGCCGCCGTGGACGAGCTCTCCGACGGGCTGCTGCGGCACCTCAGGGCCCGCGGCACGGTCTACGCCGTGGTGGCCCGGGCGCCGCTCGCCAAGCTCGAGAAGTACCGGGCCAAGCGGGGCTGGACGATCCCGATGTACTCGTCGCACGGCTCGGACTTCAACTACGACTACCACGTCACGATCGACGAGTCGGTCGAGCCGGTCATGTTCAACTACCGCGGGCCGGAGGAGCTGAAGGCGGCCGGCTTCGACTGGATTCTCAAGGCCGAGGACCAGCCGATGGAACAGCCGGGCATGAGCTTCTTCCTGCGGGTCGGCGACGACGTCTTCCACACGTACTCCACCTTCGCCCGCGGCACCGAGATGATGGGCGGCGCCTACGGCGTCCTCGACCTCACCGCGCTGGGCCGGCAGGAGGAGTGGGAGGAGCCCAAGGGCCGAGCCGGCACCGACCGGGGGCCGGTCCCGGACTTCTCCTGAGAGAGGACTTCTAGGAAGAGCCCAGGATCCGGACGAACACCTCGGCCAGCTTGGCAGCGGTCGCGGCCGGCGACTCCCGCGGCAGCATGATGTGACTGACCGTCAGGCGGATCACCGAGTCGATCGCGAGCGCCACCCGCTCGGCCGGCAGCGTCGTCAGGTGCACGCCGGCCCACTCGGTGATCACCTGGCCGGCCTCGGTGAGCACGATCTCGGAGCGGGTCGTCAGGTAGGGCAGCAGCTCGTCGGCGCCGCCGCGCCCGCTGGTCAGGATCGCCTTGACCAGCGGGTTGCGGGCGGCGTCGTCGAGCGTCAGCAGGATTCCGGCGTACGCGGCGCCGCGCGTGTCCCCGCCGTGGGCGAACATCTCGGTCCGCACCCGCTGGGCGAACCGTTGCACCTCGCTGACCGCGAGCGCCTCGGCGAGCCCGGCCCGGCCGTCGAACTCGTTGTAGACCGTCTGGCGGCTGACCCCGGCCGCCGAGGCCACGTCGACCATCCGCACGCCGTCCCAGCCGCGCTCGATCGTGAGGTCACGCGCGGCACGGATCAGCGCCTCGCGCAGGCGCGCGCGGTTCGACTCCCGGTACGACGGTGTGACCTCCATGGGCCTGACAGGCTACACATCCCGTGCACAAAGGAAGAGGGCCCCGGCGCCGAGCGCCGCGAACGCCCAGGCCGCGGCCACCCCGAGCCCGGCCCACGGCCCGATCGGCAGGGTGCCGACGTCCACCGTGGACAGGATCGTGAGGCCGGCCGTGGACGGCCCGATCCGGTAGATCGCCCGCTGGATGTCGGGGTCGACGAACATGCCCATCACCACCGGCACCAGGTAGAGCAGGCCGAGCACGACGCCGGCCGACGCCACCGCGCTGCGCACGACGGCCGCCACGCCCAGCCCGAGCAGCGCGACCAGGCCGAGATAGAGAACCGCGCCCGCCCCCGCTTCAAGCGATGAATCGGAGATGTCGGCGAAGGCGAGAAGGGTGATCGCGACGGACACGACGGCGGCCGCCAGGACACTGCCGAGCAGCAGCAACGCCTTGGTGCCGAGCACCACGACCCGCCGGGGAACGGCCATGAACGTGGGCCGGATCGTGCCGGTGCCGAACTCCCCGGCCAGGATCTGCACCGCCCAGACCGCGACCACGGCCTGGCCGGCCTGCACCCCGAGCAGGGCGGAGTGGATCCGGTCCGGGCTGTCCGAGGTGGCCGTCGCCGCCGAGACGGCGACGGTCAGCACCACGGTGAGGGCGAGCGCGGCGGCCGCGTCCGGGACGGTGCGCATCTTGCGCCATTCCGCGGCCAAGGCGGGCCTCACGCGTCGGCCCGCCCGGTCCGGTAGATCGCCAGCGCGAGCATCCCCAGCGCCCACGCGGCGAGCACCCCGAGCCCGCCCCACCACGCCAGCGGGAAGTACCCCTGCGACGGCGTGTAGGGCAGCAGCACGTGGTGATAGGCGACCAGCGTCTGTTCGACCGCGAACGCGGCCGCCGGCGTGAGCCGCAGCAGCCACTGCGCGACCCCGGTCGGCAGGATCGAGGCGGTGGACAGCAGGTAGGGCAGGAGGACCAGCACGATGGCGGCGGTCGCGGCGAGGATTCCCCGGCGGATCACGGCGCCCAGCGCGTACGCCAGAACCGCCGCGAGCGACAGCAGCAAGGCCGTGCCGACGACCACCCGGATCCGGGTGCCCAGGCTGGTCGGGAGCAGGAAGTTGCCGTTGGCGACGACCAGGTGCGACGCCAGCGGCACGGTGACGGCCAGCGCGACCAGGCCGCAGACGAAGGTGACCGCGCCGACCACCACGGCCTTGGCCGCGAGCACCCGGCCCCGGGCCGGCATCGCGGCGAACGTCGTGCGGATCAGGCCGGTGCGGTACTCGCCGGTGACGAACAGGACCGCCACCACGATCACGGCGACCAGCCCGACCACGATCCCGGTGAGCGTGAACTCCAGCGTCGGGCCGGCCGCCTGCCCGGCCGGCGCCATGTCGCCGCTGCCCGTGACGGTGAGCCGGCCGTCCTTCTCGGTGAAGCCGGCCGGCTGGAAGTTCCGCTCCCAGTCGGTCTGCATGCCGTCGTCGCCGACGTCGGTGAAGGTCCACTTCCCGCTCATCGAGACCTGGTCGAAGGCCGCCGTCGCCTGGGTGAAGCGCGCCTGCACGATGCTGCCGCCGTGCGGGCTGGCCTTGCTGGTGATGTCGCTGGGGGACGCGACGAGGAACCCGATCTCGGGGGTACGCGCGGAGATCGTCGTGCTCCCGACCGTGCTCCACGTGCGGCCGTCGGCCGAGGCGTACCCGGTGATCGTCGTGCCCGAGCGGGAGATGCGCAGCCAGCTCGCCGTCGCCGGCCCGGCCTTGTCCTCGGTGAAGTCGTGCTGCATCCGCACCCCGTGCTGCGCTGTCAGCATGACCGCCGCGTAGGTCGCGCCCTCCCCGGTTCCGTCCTTGATCGTGAGCCCGGCCTTGGCCCACGGGACCAGGCCCTTGACGATCTGGTCGTGGTTGGGCGGGGGATAGGTGATGATGCCGGTGAACGACGCGACGTGGGCGATCAGCTCGCCGTCGCCGGCCAGCGGCTGGTGCACGAACGAGAACCGGTCGTCGACCGCCTCCCCGCCCGGCCCGGTCGGCGGCGTCGGGCAGGGACCGTTCGGGCAGCCGACCTGGATGCCGCTCGCCGCGGCCACGCCGAGCCCGACGATCGCCGCCACCGCGAGCGCGAACCCGGCCAGCCAGGCCCGCACGCTGCGCAGCTTGATCCACTCGGCCCGGAGCAGAGCCCGCATCATCGCAGGACCTCCGTCCCGCGGGTCAGCTCCAGGTAGGCCGCCTCGAGCGACCCGAACCGCCCGGTGAGGTCGCCGGTCGTCGCCGTCTCCACCGCCCGGCCCGCGCCGACCACCACGACCAGGCCCGCGATGTCCTGGAGCTCGCTCATCAGGTGGCTCGAGACCAGCACGGCCCGGCCCTCGGCCGCCAGCGACCGCAGCATCCCGCGCATCCACACGATCCCGGACGGGTCGAGGCCGTTGAACGGCTCGTCCAGCATCAGCATCGGCGGGTCGCCGAGCATCGCCGCCGCGATCCCGAGACGCTGCCGCATGCCGAGCGAGTAGCCGCCGGCCCGCCGCCGCGCGACCGGCCGCATGCCGGTCAGGTCGAGCACCTCGTCGACCCGGCGGGCCCCGAGACCCTGCGACGCCGCGAGCCAGAGCAGGTGGTTGCGCCCGGTCCGGCCCGGGTGCAGCGCGCCGGGGTCGATGAGCGCCCCGACGTGGGTGAGCGGCCGCTCCAGCGTCCGGTAGTCCCGGCCGCCGACCCGCGCCGTCCCCGAGTCGGCCCGGTCCAGCCCGAGGAGGACTCGCATGGTGGTCGACTTGCCGGCGCCGTTCGGCCCGACGAAACCCGTGACCTGACCCGGACCCGCCGTGAACGTCATGCCGTCCAGGGCGACCGCCGAGCCGTACCGCTTGTGAAGTTCATTGACTTCGATGGTGGCTTCCATGGCCGTGAGTTCTACGCATCGGCGCCTAACCCGGGCGCGACAGCGCTTGTCATTCCGCTGTTAGCCCGCGGCGGGCATGCTGGGCGGATGGGCGTCCGGCTGCGTTACACGATCCTGTACGGCGCGATGTTCCTGCTGTCCGGCGCCGGGCTCCTCGCGATCGTCGCCGGGGTCGGCAGCCAGAGCACCCGGCAGGCGCCCAGCACCGGCGCGCAGCAGCCGGCCGCCGCGCAGATCGCCGCCCTCCAGCGGCAGCTCAGCGAGAACGACGAGGCCCGCACCCGGCAGTTGCTGGTCGGGGTCGTCATCGGGCTGCTCGTGATGCTGCTGATCTCGATGCTGCTCGGCAACGCGCTGGCCCACCGGGTGCTGCGGCCGCTGCGCGTGATCACGGCCGCGACCCGCCGGATCTCGGCCGACAACCTGCACTCGCGACTCGCCGTGCGCGGCCCGAACGACGAGGTGAAGGCGCTCGCCGACACGATCGACGAGCTGCTCGGGCGGCTCGAGGAGTCGTTCGCGGCGCAGCGCCGGTTCGTCGCCGACGCCTCGCACGAGCTGCGCACGCCGCTGGCCACCATGCGGGCCTCGCTCGACGTGGCGGTCGGCAAGCCCGGGCCGGTGCCGCCCGAGACCACCCTGCTGGCCGACCGGATCCGCGGCGAGCTCGACCGGGTCGAGCTCCTGCTGGAGGGATTCCTGCTGCTGGCGCGGGCGCAGCACGGCGCCGTCGACGACCGGGAGGTGGTCCCGCTCGCCGGCCTGGTCAGCGAGGCCCTGCCGGCGTCCGGGGAGGTCACGGTCTACTGCGACGTCGCCTCCGGCGCGGCCACCACCGGCAACCCGGTGCTGCTCGCCCGGCTGGTCGGCAACCTGGTCGACAACGCGTTCCGGCACAACGTCCCGGGCGGCTGGGTCCGGATCTCGGTGCTCGACACGGCCGGCTCGGCGCGCCTGGTCGTCGAGTCCAGCGGCCCGGTGCTCGACGCCGCCCAGGTCGAGCGGCTCGGGCGGCCGTTCGCGCGGATCGGGACCGACCGGACGGCGACCGGCGGCACCGGGCTGGGGCTGTCGATCGTGGCGGCGGTGGCGTCGGCGCACGGCGGCTCGGTGCGGCTGACGCCGCTGGCCACGGGCGGGTTGCGGGCCGAGGTCGACCTGCCGGCGGCGGTGGCGGTGCCGGCATGAGGGTGCTCGTCGTCGAGGACGCGCGCACGCTCGCCGACGTCGTCGCCGAGGGGCTGCGCGATCAGGGGATGGCGGTCGATCTCGCGTACGACGGGCTCACCGCCGCCGAGAAGCTCGACGTCAACGCGTACGACGTGGTGCTGCTCGACCGCGACCTGCCCGGCCTGCACGGCGACACGCTCTGCCAGATGATCACCGCGCGCGAGGAGCGGGCGATGGTCCTCATGCTCACCGCGGCCGGCTCGGCCGACGACCGGGTCCGGGGCCTCACCCTGGGCGCCGACGACTACCTGGCCAAACCGTTCCATTTCCCGGAGCTGGTCCTGCGGGTGCGCGCCCTGGCCCGCCGCCGGCCCGGCGCGCGCGCCCGCACGCTGCGCGCCGCCGGCCTCGAGCTCGACCCGATCACCCGGGTCGCCACCCGCGCCGGCGTGCCGCTGCACCTGTCGGTCAAGGAGTTCGCGGTGCTGGAGGCCCTGCTGCGGGCGGCGCCGGCCTACCTCAGCAGCGAGGATCTGCTCGAGCAGGTCTGGGACGAGAACGCCGACCCGTTCACCAACACGGTGACGGTGACGATCGGCCGGCTGCGCCGCAAGCTCGGCGACCCGGCGGTCATCACCACCACGCCCGGAGTCGGTTACCGCATAGCGGGTTAGTACCGTCATCCGGGGGGTTTGGAGAACGGCAAAAGGGGTATCGCCCCGGTCGTTCCGGATCGTCATCCGTCCGGATGTTGCGCCCAAGGTCCAGGATGGAAAGGCTACTTGGTACGACCTTCAACAGTCGCCGGAGGCGCCGAGTGACCGATCCCCTCTCCGGACTCGCCGACCTGATCGAGGTCGTGCGCGCCGAGGCGCTCGCGCTCGGCCGCGATGATCTCGCCGCCCAGCTGCCCGCGCCGCCCGGCGCCCGGGAGGCGCTGCGCCGGCCGCGGATCGTGATCGCCGGTGGACCCGGGCGGGGCAAGTCCCGGCTGCTGAACAGCCTGCTCGGCCGGCCCGGCCTGAGCCCGGCCGGCGACGCGCCGACGACCGCCGGGTGGATCGAGTTCCGCTTCGGGCCCGACGACACGGCCACCGCCATGATCACCGATCCGGCCGATCCGGGCACGCCGCGGCGGCAGCCGATCCACCTCGACGACCTCGACGCGTACGTGAGCTTCGAGGAGATCACCGACGCCGTGCTCGGCGTCGAGGCCCGGGTGGACGCCCCGATCCTCCGCGAGGCGATCCTGGTCGACACCCCCGGCGTCGCGGGGCCGCAGGCGGCGCTCAGCCAGGCCGACGCTCTGCTGTTCGTCGGCGACGCGACCGAGCCGATCCCGGACGCCGAGATCGCGTTCCTGGCCCGGGCCGCGCAGCGCCTCGAGACGATCGCCGTGGCCGTCAACAAGAGCGACCAGCCCGGCCACGACGCCGTCCTCGCCGAGACCCGCCGCCGGCTCGCCGCCCACCCCGACCTGGCCCGCCTGCCCGTCTTCGCCATCTCGGCCCGGCTCGCCGAGCAGGCCGGCCGCCCCGGCATCACGCACACGATGGCCGCCCGCCTGGCCGAGCTGGCCGGCACCCGGCAGCTGATGGACCAGCTGCTGTACGACGCGACGGCCGCCGCGCACCGGCTGCGGGTCACCAACCACGCCCGGCTGACCGCGGGCGTGGCCCGCGAGCTGCTCGCCGACGTCGACCGGCTGACCGGCCCCGACGACCGGATCGACGCCGACCTCGCCACCATCGCCGCCCTGCTCGACTGCGGCGGCCTGGTCGGCGCCCGCTTCGAGGAGGCCCGGCACGTCGCGGCCGAGCGGTTCGCGGCCCGCGCCGACGCGCTCGGGTCGGCGCACCGCGAGCAGGCCGAGCGAGGCCCGGAGGAGGCGCTCGTGGCGCTGCCGCCGCGGCTGGCGGTGAGCCTGGCCGCGATCTGCGCGGCCGCCTTCGACGAGACCGAGGCCGAGATCCTCGACGCGCTGCGCGACTGCCTGCGCGACGACGTGCTGATCCCGCCGCCGGCCGAGGTCGAGCTGCGGCTGCGAGCCGGCGACACGACGGCCCGGTCCCGGGACGTGCTGCACACGGTGACCGGGCTGCTCACCGGCTCGGCGCTGGTGCTGACCGTGCTGACCGGGTCGGGCGTGGTCGGCGCCGACATCGCCCTCGCCGCCTGCGCCGGCTGGTGGCGGCTGCGGACCGTCCCCGCCCCCGGGCGCCGTACGCACATCTCCACCTGGATGGAGGCCGCCGTGGCCGAGGCCCGGGCCGCGCTCGACCAGGAGCTGCGCCGCCGGGTCCACGCCGTCCGGCTCTACGTGGCCGACTGCCTGCCCCGCCTGCTCGAGGCGCGACGCGACCGGCTCACCAAGATGCGCGCCGACCGGTCCGGCGCGCCCCGGGCCGAGGAGGCGCGGGCCACCCTCGCCCGCGTGCTCGACGACCTGTCCCGGCGCAGCACGGCCTGAATTTGCCGGTCTATTGCCGGTCTCGCGCCGCGCCGTTGCCTGCTTTAATCGACGGTCATGGGGGATAACAGACTTTCCCGCCGGCTGCTGTTCACGGCCGGCGCGGGCGCGATCGGCATCACCGTCCTCGGCTCCTGCTCGTCGGGCTCCGGCTCCGGCTCGTCCGGCACGCCCGCCAGTAAGGCGCCGGAGTCGCCCGAGCCGTCGGTGGCGGCGTCGCCCGGCGCGGTCGCGGGCAGCTGGCACCAGGTGGACATGTCCTACGTCTCGGCGTACATCCTGGTCCGCGGCAAGGAGGCGGCGATCGTCGACCTCGGCACGCCCGGCTCCGACCCGGCGATCGAGGCGGGCCTGAAGGCGGCCGGCGCGAGCTGGGCGTCGGTGAAGCACATCGTGCTCACCCACCAGCACGACGATCACATCGGCGGCCTGGCCGCGATCGGGCCCAAGGTCAAGGCCACGATCTACGCCGGCATCGGCGACCTGGCCTCGATCATCTCGGAGAAGCCGCTGAAGCCGGTGGCCGAGGGGGACGAGGTGTTCGGCATGCGGATCATCGACACTCCCGGCCACACGCTCGGGCACATCTCCGTCTACGAGCCGGCCACCCGCATCCTGGTGGCGGGCGACGCGCTGCGCAACGCCGGCGGCCTGGAGAGCTCCGATCCGCAGTACACCACGGACGAGAACAAGGCCAATGACACCGTACGCAAGCTCGCGGCCATGGACATCATGGCGATCCTGCCCGGGCACGGCGGCCCGATAACCGTCGGCGCCTCGAAGGCCCTGCACGAGCTGGCGGCCCGCACGCCCGCGTGACGCACCCGTGACGGCGCCCGGGTTTGCTGGGCGGCGTGAGCCCGCCCGACATCGCCGAGGCGTGCCTGGCGGTGGCCGCCCGGCTCGCGTCCGCCCTGTCCGGCGTCCCGATCGACCCCGCCGACGACCCGTCGGCGGCGCTGGCCGACCTGCGCCCGCCGGCGGCGCCGGGCGACCGTGCCCGGGAGGCCGCCCGGCGCTGGGAGCGGCTGCGCGAGCTGTACCGGCTGTCGTCCTTCGAGCGGGACCTGCTGGCGCTGGCCGCCCTGCCCGGCGCCCACGAGGTGTTCGGGCCGCTGTTCGCGAGCCTGCACCCGCGCCGCGTCCCCGCGCTGTCGCCCGGGCTGGCCGCCCGCGTCCTGCTCGACGGGCCCGGCGACCGGGCCCACCTCGACGCCGCGCTGCTGGCCGGCCCGCTGGCGGCGGACGGCATCCTGCGGGCCGACGAGGGGCCGTACGCGCTGCGCGGCTACACGCTCGCCCCCGGCCTCTGGGAGGCGCTGCGCGGCTTCGACCCGTGCCCGCCGCCCGCCTTCCCGCCCGGCTTTTCGCCCGGCCCCCTCGACGCGGCCCGGCCGCTGCTCGACCGGGACGACGCCACCATCCTCGTCGTCTCCGCCGACCGCACCGAGGCGGTGGCCGCCGCGGCCGGGCTGATCCGCTCGGCCGGCCGCACGCCGTGCGCCGCCGGTCCCGCCCTGCTGTGCGGCCTGCGCGGCGACGTCCCGCTGGTCACCGTGGACACGGCCGACGCCGACCTGGCCTGGCTGGCCGACCTGCGCGGCCCGGCCGTCGTGGTCGCCCCGCCGACCGTCGCCGTGGACGCCGGAACCAGGGTGCTGTACGCCGTCGACCTGCGCCCGCCCGCGCTCGACGACCGGCACGCCACCTGGCGGTCGCTGCTGCCCGGCGACCCGGCCGGCGCGCTCGAGCTGGCGGTGCTGCACCGGACCGGGCCGGTGCTGGCCGCCCGGGCGCACGCCGACGCCGTCGCCGCCGCCGGGCCGGGCCGCCCGCCCACCCGCATCGAGATCTCGGAGAGCCTGCGCCGCCGGGCCGCCGTGGCGCTGCCGGCCGCCGCCCGCCTGGTCCGCCCCCGCGCGACCGGGGACGACGTGGTGCTGCCGCCCGAGCAGCGCGGCCTGTTGTCGGCGGCCGTCGAGCGGGCGCGCGGGCAGGGCCGGGTCCTGCACGAGTGGGGGCTGGCCGCCGGGCGCGGCGGCGTCGCCGGGGTGCGGCTGCTGTTCGCCGGGGCGCCCGGCACCGGCAAGACGCTGGCCGCCGAGCTGATGGCGGCCGAGCTGGGCCTGCACCTGCTGGTCGTGGACCTGGCCGCGCTGGTCAGCCGCTGGCTGGGCGAGACCGAGAAGAACATCGGCCAGGTCTTCGACGCCGCCGAGCGGGCCCAGGCGGTGCTGTTCTTCGACGAGGCCGACGCGCTCTTCGCCCGGCGCACCGACGTCGGCGACGCCCACGACCGGTGGGCGAACCTGGAGACCGCCTACCTGCTCGACCGGCTCGAACGCTTCGAGGGCGTGGCGATCCTGGCGACGAACCTGCGGGCCAACCTGGACGACGCGTTCGTGCGCCGGCTCGAGTTCGTGGTCGAGTTCCGCGACCCGGAGCCCGCCGAGCGGCTGCGGATCTGGCGCGCGCACCTGCCGGAGACGCTGCCGCTGTCGCCCGACGTGTCGCTGGACGACCTGGCCGGGCTCTACCCGATCACGGGCGGCGTCATCCGCAACGCCGCGCTCGCCGCCGCCTACCTGGCCGCCGCCGACGGTGGCCGGGTGACCCAGGACCACCTGGTGCTGGCCGTGCGCCGCGAGTACGACAAGGCCGGCCGTTCGTTCCCGGGCGTGCCCCGGCGCCGTTCCCGGACCGTCTCACCCACGGTCCCCCCGGGTCTCATCCCGCCGTGAAGTAGTCGGGATCGCCGGCGTGGACGGGCCGGGCGAGCGCGACGTCCAGCTCCAGGCGCCGCCACCCCAGCGCCCGGGGCCGGTCGGGCGCCGGGCGGGCCAGCACGTGCAGGACGCCGGCCGGGGAGATGCGGGCGTCGGTGACGCGCAGGCGGTCGAGCGAGCGGGCCGCGAGCTCGGTCAGCTCGGCCGCCGGCGCCTCCGGGCGAGAGAACGAGACCTGCACGTCGCCGCCGGGCTCGTCGCGGCTCACGATCAGGGCGAGACCACCGGGCAGGCGGGCGACCTGCGGCTCGCCGGCGGCGGCCGGGGTCAGGCGCCGGATCGCGCCCGCGGCCTCGCGGACCGTGCGGCGGGTCGGCCGGCCGCCGCCGAACGCCAGCCGGGCGGCGATCGTTGCCGTCACGCCGCCGGCGAGCGCGACCGCGGCCGCCGCCAGGGGCCGGGCCGGGTGGGCGAGCAGCGCCGCGGCGAGCACGACGCCGAGAAGCGCCTCGGCGGCGGCCAGGAGTCGGGGCAGGCTGACGCCGAGCAGCTCCGGCCGGGCGTCGCCGCGCCAGCCCTCGGCCAGCGCCCGCAGCCCGCCGGCCAGCAGCAGGTAGCCGATCAGGCCGGCGCCGGGCGGACCGGCCACGGTGGCCACCGACGCCGCCACGGCCACCAGGGCGAGGCCGGCCGCCTCGGCGAGCGCCACGGGCGCGGTGGGCACGCCGTGCGCCGGATGGCCGGGCGGGTAGACCAGGCCGATCCGCGACGGGCGGCCGAAGCAGCAGCCCGCCGCCGCGCAGCCGAGCCGCCCGGCCGACTGGGCCACCGCGCAGCCGGCCGCCACCACGTCGAGTCCGGCGAGGACGGGCCCGCCGGTCAGCGCGAGCGCCGCCGCGGCGAGCGCCAGGGCGGCCGCGAGCTGCTCCTGGGCGACCTGGTCGGGGCGGCCGGTGAGCAGCCGGCGAAGGCCGGACGCGACGGCGGCGCCGGTCAGCGCCGCGCCCGACGCGGCCAGGACGGTGAGCGCCGGGACGGCGGCGACCGCGCCCAGGGCCACGCCGATCAGGATGGCGGCGGCCGCCCCGGTGGTCGCGGCGACCGCGTACGGCGATCGGCCGCGACGCCCGGCGGCGGCGCGCGGGATCAGGTCCAGAAGGCTCTGCACGCCGGCAGTCTCCCGCCGGGGTGTCACCGCATCGTCGCGTGACGGCGCGGTGACGGCGGCACGGTCGGATGGACGCCAGTCACGAGGGGCGTCCGCATGAGGGATCTGAACCCGGGCCCGGACGCCGGCCCGGATCTCGGTCCGGCCCGGCCGGTCGACCCGGTGCTGCGCGCGCGGGCCGAGCGGGAGTACGGCGCCCCGCTCGCCGATGTCACCGTCCACACCGACCCGGCGGCGGGCGCCTTCGCCGACGAGCACGGCGGCATCGCGGCCACGGTCGGCACGCGGATCGCCTTCGCGCCCGGTCAGTACCGGCCGGGAACCCTGCGCGGCGACGCCGTGGTCGCGCACGAGCTCGCCCATGTCGTGCAGCAGCGGGGATCGTCGCCGGTGGCGGGCTTCGGCGCCGGGCCCGCCGCCGAGGAGCACGGCGCCGACCGGGCCGCGGCCGGGCTGTTGCTGCGGTCGCGGGGGCACGAGGCGGTCGCCGACACGCTGGGCGCGCGACCGGCGCCGACCGGCGGCCCCGGCCGGGTGCAGTCCTGCGGCTCCTGCAAGCCCGACCCCGCGCTGATGACCGACGTGAAGGTGAACCTGGAGCTCGACGACACGCAGCGCGAGCTGATGGACGACCTCGAGGGCCTCGAAGAGCCGTACAAGGCGATCCAGGAATGGCGCACGGTGGTCAACGCACAGGAGACCACGCAGGCGCTGCAGCAGATCAGCGCCCCGTCGATGTCCTCCGAATCGGGCATGTCGATGTCGCCGCCGCCGATCGACCTGGCCGGCCCGATGATCGCGAAGTCGTTCTACGACAACGCCGACACGCTGGCCCGGGGCGAGGGCACGACCGCCGACGACCTCATGCGCGAGGCGGCGGCCTTCACCCAGCTCTTCGAGGACCACGCGGTGAACGTCGCGTACTCGATCCTGCAGTCCAACGAGGAGCTGATCCAGGGCGAGATCGACCGCTACGCCGGCGACCCGGGAACCGGCGGCACCGCCGACCTGGTCGCCGCCCTCGCCCCGCACCAGGCCGCGCTCAAGCAGGCCCAGGCCGACCGGAAGTACGCCGAAGGCACCACCACCGTGGTCTTCGTGGACCGAGTCCGGATCTCCCAGCGTCTGGAGCCGCCGGACGCCGAACAGAAGCGTGCCGCGGCCACCGCGGCCGAGAACACCGTGCGCACGGCCCTGGTCGCGCGGTTCCCGGTGCTGGCCGACCCCGACGTCAAGGCCACGGACCTGATCGCGCCCGGCGCGGAGATGCAGGCGGCCCTGCAGAGGGTGCTGGCCAAACGGCTGGAGGACGTACGCGGCACCCGCGGCGCCCTGGTCGCGAAGCCGAGCCGGGTGTGGGAGTTCGACAACGCCCTCACCCAGGCGCGCAAGTCGCTGAACATCGTCGGCGGCTCGGTCTACGACCTGATCATCAAGGACAAGATCGCGCAGCGGGGGCGGGAGGAGTTCTTCATCAACCTGCTGGTCGGGGCGCTCGCGCTCGGGCTCGGCCTGCTCAGCTTCGGCGGTGGCACGGTCGCGGTGCTGGCCGCGGTCGGCGGCGCCGCGCTCAGCACCGGCTCGGCCTACCTGCACGTGCGGAAGTACCTCGTCGAGACGGCCGCGGCCGGCTCCGCCCTCGACCGGGCCAAGGCGTTGTCGTCGACGGAGCCCGGCCTGTTCTGGCTGGCCGTGGACATCGCGGCCGCCATTCTCGACATCGGCCTGGCGGCCAAGGCCTTCATCGCCCTGCGGGAGACCGCGAAGGCCGTGGAGCTGGGCACCAAGTCGGTCGCCCAGCTCAAGACCGAGGCGCTCGCGTTCGCCAAGTCGGAGCCGGAGCTGGCCAAGAGCGCCGAGCAGATCGCCGAGACGGT
The DNA here is from genome assembly GCF_055586105.1 of Actinoplanes sp. NPDC051537. Taxonomy (NCBI): domain Bacteria; kingdom Bacillati; phylum Actinomycetota; class Actinomycetes; order Micromonosporales; family Micromonosporaceae; genus Actinoplanes; species Actinoplanes sp. NPDC051537. Next base: position 99,239 of record NZ_JBVJIU010000017.1, on the reverse strand, counting down.
CGAGCAGGCGGCGGCCAAGCAGCTCGACCGCAAGCAGGTCCTCGCGGCCGCCGAGAAGGCCGACGCGGCCGGCACCGCGGCGGTGAAGGCGCTGGCCGGCAGCGACGAGGCCGCGTCCGGCATCCTGCGTATCGAGCCGGCGGTGCGCGCGAAGCTGCTGGCGGCCTTCGCCAAGGAGCCGGAGCAGGTTGCCCGGCTCGGCGCCCTGATCGACAAGTCACCGGACGTCGCCCAGTTGCTCAAGCTGATGGACGAGGGCCTGCCCCAGCACCAGTTCCTCGCGGTCATCCGCAAGTACATGGTGACCGCCGACGAGAGCGCGCCGAACGTCCTCCGGGCCATGGCCGAGGTCGGCTTCGACGCCGAGGACATCAAGTTCATCGCCAAGGGCCTCGGCAAGTCCAAGTCCGCCAAGGAGATCGCGAAGCGGTTCCCCAACGCCGCCCTCGAGCGGATCGCCGAGCGGCTGCCCGGCGGCGAGGCGGGAATCAAGCAGTTCCGCACCGTCGGCGCCGATCTGCACGGCGCGCAGAGCGGCAGCATCTTCGAGGGCTGGTCGGTCAAGAACGTCTACAAGGACCCGGCGCCGGAGCGCTTCCTCAAGGAGAAGGCCGCCCTCGAGAAGCAGTTCGCCGAGCAGAAGCCCCAGTTCAGTGCCCTCACCAAGGAGATCGAGACCGATCACACGCTGCACCATGCCGCGGGCGAGGCGACGATCGTCGACGCCAAGGCCGCCCTCAGCGGGCACAAGTTCACCGCCAAGGAGCTGGCCACCGTCGGCGACTACAAGGAGCTGATCCGGATCGGGGCCAGGGCCAAGAACGGTGATATTTTCACGCGGGTGGAGTACCTGTTCGCGACCGAGGCGGGCGCCGCGAAGAACGGGCCGGCCATCCTCGCCGAGCTGGGCGACAAGGGCGCCGTCTACTTCCTCGACGACGTCGGCAAAAAGGTGCTCTTCACCGGGGTCAAGCCGTGAGCGACGACGTCGTGTGGGTCCGGATCGTCGCGCCACCCGGCGACGACGCGGCGGTGCCGGAGCGGCTCGCACGCTCGCCGATGCCGGGACCGGTGACCGTCGAGACCGACGGTCCGGAACGGGCCGTGCGGGGGTGGTCCGACCCGGCGCTGGCCGCGGAGCTCGCCCGCGACTACCGGGGCACGATCATGAGCGGGCCGGGTCTGCGCGCCGACCGCCTGGTCGGCGACGAGCTCATCTGGGCCTTCTACTGCCGGGACGTGCCGCCCGACGGGCTCCGGGAGCTGTTCATCGACCTGTGCCGCCTCCTGGGGGCCGGCTACGGGCGGGCGCACCTGGCCGCCGAGGGCGTCTCCCTCTACGACGAGCACTATCGCCGCCATCCGCGGACCTTCGACGCGAGCGGGCTCTTCTGGCTGAACTGGTTCGGGCCCGGCGAGCTCGAGCGTCAGGGCGGCATGGAGGCGGTGCGCGCCAACCCGTACGCGGACAGCAAGGTCTTCGGAGGTTCGTTGTTCGTGCAGGTCGGCGCGGGCCCGCTGGACGACCGGACGGCGGAGGGCCGGCGTCGGCTGCTCGACGCCACCGCGGCGCTGCCCCCGGCGCCGGCCGATCCGGAGCCCTCCGTGGAGACGGTGGACGGCGTGCGGGGCGTGCGGGACCCGGTCGACCACTCGCTGTGGGTGAACCTGCATGTGGGGGAGGGCAAGCGGCTCCCCGCCTCGCGCGTCGCCGACATCGCGGCCGTGCGGGGGCACGGTGACCCGCCGGTCTCGAAGGTGCACGTGCTCTTCAGCGCGCGGGCGGCGGCCGAGACGCACGCCGCGGCGTTCCAGACCCTGGGGGTACGGGTCTGGTACGTCGACGACGACACCGGCCGCCCGAGCCCGGTCACTTGACCGACAGCACCACCGCCACGCCGCACGTCGGGATCGCGATCGGCGCGTCGATCCGGCCGTCGATGTCGAGGTTCAGCTCCTGCGCCGCCGAGCGGCCGCGCAGGACCCGGGCGTCGGCCGAGTCGGTCCCGTCGCCGAGGTCGCGGGGCGTGACCACGAAGGCCTGCAGCGGCGACGCGTCCGCCCACCAGTCGCGCACGTCGTCCTGGTTGGTCGGCGCGCCGTCGGTGAACGTCGCGCTGAAGCCCTCGGCGGTCAGCTTGCTGCGGACGATGAAGTCCTCCAGTGGCACCCCCGGGTCCTTCTGCATTCTCTGCAGGGCGGTGAGCAGCTCGGCGGCGTCGCCGCGGCTCATCCGCAGCAGCCGCACGCAGGTGTCGACCGGCGGGACGATCACGCCGGCGCTGAGCAGCACGCCGTCGATGCCGAACGCCGCGACCTCGTCCGGGACGTCACGAAGGAACCCGGTCTGGGCGCCGCCGGTGCCGGCCAGGCCGGCCAGCGCGGTCCGCACCGAGTCGATCCGGGCCACCGCGACCTTGCTGCCCTCGTCGCCGCCGGCGGCGATGAGCAGGCCGAGCTCGGCCGGCCGGGGCGTGAGCTGCCAGGCCTGCCGCAGCGCGTCGACCGACGAGACGATCTGGGCGGTGTTCTCCCGGAACTCGACGTCGACGACCGGGGTGAACACCTGGTCGCCGAGCGCGCCACCGCTCTGCAGCAGGTCGGTCAGCTTCTTCAGCTCGTCGGCGGAGGCGACCGTGCGGTGCAGCAGCCGGATCGTCCGGTTCTCCGGCGGCGCCACCACGTCGCCGGGGCACTCGACATCCCAGCGGCGGTGGAAAAGCACCCAGTCGCGGGTGGCGGTGACCGACGGGGTGGCGGGCGCCGCGCTGCCGTAGAGCAGGGCACGGGCGCCGACCGCGAACGCGGGATCGCGGCCCTGCCCGGCGAGCGCCCCGGCGAGCAGCTCGATCGCGGTGTCGGCGCCGGTGCGGGTGGGCGAGCCGGGGGAGGCGGCGCCCGCGGTCATGGTCAGTTCGGCGGTCGCGATCGGGGTGAAGCCGGGCAGCGGCCCGATCGGACCCGGATTGCCGATCGGCCCGATCCCGGCCACGAGCCGGGCGAAGCGACCGGTCAGCCCGGACACCCAGCCCGGCTTCGCGGCGGCCGGAGCGACCAGATCGAGGCCCTCGCGCCGCAGCCCGATCCGGCCGAGCACCAGCGCGATGGTCTCGGGGCCGGCCTTGCGGGCGCCGACCAGCGCCAGCCCGTTGAGTGCCGATTCGGCATTGGGCAGCAGCATCGCCATCCGCTCGGTGCCGTCGGCGTCGGTGCCGAACGACCACTGCACGGCCATCGCCCGCAGCGGCACGACCCGGGACTGCTGCTGTCCGCTGTCGAGCGTGAAGACGTCGATGAACCCGTCCAGCACCGCGTCGATCCGCACGGCCGGGTTGTCGGCGGTGCCGGCCACCAGCCGGTCGAGCACCCGCATCTCGCCGGTCAGCCGGGCGTCGAACAGCGCGATGTCGTCGCTGGCGGCCACGTACGCGGCCCGGGCGCGCACATCGGTGACGTCGGACCGGCCCATGTTCTCCACCCGGGACGACGTGCTGACCTGCGCCCACACCGCGAACGTGCCGCCGCCGGCCGCACGGGCGGCGGCATCGGCCACGATCTGGTCCTGCAGCGCCGCGTCGGTGGCCGCCGTGCGTCGCTTGCGCAGCTTCTGGCCGCGCATCAGCCGCGTCACCGGTTCGGGCAGCAGGCCCGCCGGCGGCTGGGCGCCGGCGCCGACCGCCGCCCACGTCCACCCGTTCGTCCCGCTGTCCCGCGCCATCGACGCCGCGGTCAGCGCCGAGCCGCCCTCGCCGTCGCGCACCACCGGCACCGCCCGCGCCTCGCCGACCAGCGCGTCGGCCACGGTCGCGGCGGTGTCGAGGCGGCCGTCGGGCACGAGCACGTCGACCCGCTCGATCGCGGTGGGGTCGGTGAGTCCGAGGGTCAGGCTGATCCGGTCGCGGTGCCGGGACTCGTCGAGCAACTGCGGCACGACGTCGGCCCGGCCCACGCACAGCCGCAGGTCGACGCCCGGCCCGAACTGCGCCCGCAGCTGCGCCGCCACGTCGCCGGCCGGGTCGACCGGGAGGTAGCCGGCCGGTGGCAGCTCGACCAGCCCGGCGTCGAGCAGGATGCTGCCGGTGACCTGCGGCGTGGCCGGACGGACCAGGTCGGCGAGCTGGCACTGGAACTGCAGGAGCTGGGCCTCGGCGACGCTGCGCGGCCGGCGGGCCGTACGGGCATCCCAGTACCGGCTCTGCGACGGCTCGTGCAGCTCGCGCCGGGCGGTCCAGTCGTCCACCCAGGCGGTCGCGGCCCCGTCCCGCTGGACGATCGCGAGCGGCACCTCCTCGCCGCCGACCGCGTCCGCGCCCCGGCACCACAGCGGGCCCCGCAGGCCGGCGGCGGTGACCGCGGGCCCGATCGCCAGCCGCTCGGCCGCGAACCAGGCGGCCGCCACCCGCGACCGCAGATGCGCCGCGGTCATCGTGACGCCGGCCGGCGTGGACAGCGTCAGCGTCACCGGGCGAAGCCGGAAGACGACGCCCTCGACCACCTGGGAGCGGTCGGTCTCGGTGGCGCAGGCGTCGGCGCAGAGCTGGCCGAACCGTTCCTCCTCGCCGCACAGGGTCTCGGTCGCGGCCGCGGTCAGCACCCACAGCGCGATGCCCGCCAGCACCGGGCCGTCGCCGGCCATCCCGAGATCCGCGCAGCGGCCGAACAGCGCGTGGCCGCCCCCGGGCGCGGTTCGCGGGCTCAGCGCGCCGTTCGCCCGGTCGACCAGCACCGCGGTGGGCAGATCGACCGACCGGTTGAGCAGCACGACCCGGCCCGAGGGGGCGAGCGCGAGGCCGGCGTTGACGGTGAGCGTGTCCCCGGCGCCGGGGCCCACCTCGAGGCCGTGCACGACGCCGGTGCCGGCGCCGCGGGCCACGAAGCCGGCCAGCGCCCGCTCGTACGCCTGGTCGGCCCGGAACCCGTCGGCGCGCAGGAACCGGCCGTCGAAGTACCAGGTGCGCGCGAGCGGCCCGCTCGGGTCGACGACGGCCCAGCCGTCGTGCGCCGACATTGTCTCGACGGTCATCGGAGTCACCCCTCGTCGCGAATCATCACGGCGGCGTCGTGGCCGTCGCCGAGCTGGCTGCCGTCCGCGCCGAGCAGCGGCCGGGGTCCTTCGCCGTGCGCGATCACGCGTATCGGCCGGGTGCGGACGGCCGACGCCAGCGTGAGCCGGGCCGTCGTGCCGTCCTTGGCGAGCTTGGCGTCGGCGACCTTCAGGGTCTGCCAGCCGCCGGCGCGCAGGGCGGTGACGGTGAACGCCTCCGGCCGCACGGTCGCCGGGTGCAGAGCCTCGCCGAACCGGAGCGTGAGCGTGGCGCCGGCCAGCTCCGCGGTGAGGGCGTTCCCGGGCCGGGCCGCCTCGCGCAGGGCGTGCGGCGCGATTCCCGCGGCCGGGGGCACCAGCAGGCTCTGGAGCAGGCCGGTCGGGGCGAGCGCGGGCCGGGTCAGGTTGTCCACCGTGGTCGGATCGGGGCCGTCGGCGACCACCTGCCAGCCCTCGCCCAGCGGCGTGAGGTGCACGTGGACGCCGGCCAGCGCGACGCAGCCGGGCTCGGGCTCGGGGAAGAGGCCGTCCGCGGTCAGGTCGATCGCGTCGGCCGCCAGCATCACGCCGAGCCGCTGCCGGGCGAGGGTGATCCGATCGGCCGGGTCGGCCGCCGCGATGTCGTCGAGCGCCCGGGTGACCAGCGGATCGGCCGGCTCGGTCAAACCCATCAACTGCATGACTCGCCCGTACGCCGCCGGCTGCTCGGCCGCCTGCGGGCGCGCCCGCAGCACCGGCATCCCCTGCTCGATCGCCCGCGAGTAGGCGGTGTCCGACGCGGCCCCCTCGCAGCTCTCGGCGATGGCCGGCACCGCGCGGTCGAGGCACTGCCGGGCGCAGAGGGCGAGCTCGAGGTCGAACGCGATGCCGCCGGCCCCGTCGTCGGTGGTCTCGAGATCGTCGGGGCGGTTCTCGGCGTACCAGAGTCCGAGGTCGACGCAGAGCGTCTCGGCCACGCTCAGCTCGCGCCCCCGCCGGTCGATCGCGAGCCCCGGGCCGACCGCCAGCTCGTTGCCGCCCGGCCGCAGCTCGGCCCGCAGGCCCCAGACCGTGCCGTAACCGTGCAGCCAGGCGGTGTGCAGCCAGGTCTTGCCGCGGTGGTAGGCCTGGTCGGTGTCGAGGTCGGCGACCCCCAGCAGCATGCCGAAGTGGTAGCGGTTGGAGACGAACGGGTTCACCTGCAGCGTCACGCCGTCGCAGACCGGCTCGGTGACGATCAGGTCGGGACTGGCCACGGCTGCTCCTCGGGCTCGTCGGGTGGTCAGAGCTGGTCGGTCGCCCGGCCGGCCGGGCCGTCGCCGCGGGCGTACTGGTCGGCGCGGTCGGCGGAGAGATCGGTGAGGGCGCGGCTGCGGGCGGCGCGGGCGGAGGCCTCGAGCCCGGCGGCCTGCACCCGGCGAAGCTGCACGTCCACCTCGTCGAGCGCGTCGGCGTACGCGTCCTGGGCGGCGTCCAGGTTCGCCACCAGCGCGTCCCGGGCCGGCGTCGAGGCCAGCCGGTCGAGCGTGGCCGAGGCGCCCTCGAACACCGAGAACGCGTTCCACAGCTCGGGCGGCACCTCCACCTCCCAGGCGTCGAGCGCGTCCCGGGCGTCCTCGTCGTAGCCGGCCCGGGCCGCGGTGAGCGCGTCCTGAGTGGCCTGGTCGTCCAGCGCCGCGCGGGCGGCGATGACGTCGTCGTTGGTCTCCGGGTCGGAGTCGGGGTCGTCGAGGCGGGCGGTGAGGATCGCGTCGTCCACCGCCTGCTGGAGGATCGCCACCTCGGCCAGCGAGTCGGCGAGCTTCTGCTCGGCGGTGGCCGCGGCGACCGCGTCGGCCCGGTGGGCGGGGTCGAGCGCGGCGGTCTGCTCGGCCGAGAGGTCCGGGAACGCGGCGACCGTCTCCAGCGCCGACCGGGTGGCGGCGAGCTCGGCGGCGGCCGCGGCGACGTAGCCGCCGAGCGCGGCCAGGGCCGACCGGAAGCGCTGCTGGGCGGCGCCGGCCGCGGTCGCCGGGCTCATCTCGGCGAGGACCCGGTCCTGGCTGCCGCGGGCGGTGACGTAGGCGTCGGCGGCCGCGTCGGCGAGCTTCCCCGCCTCGGCGTAGCGCTGGCGGGCCCGCTCGCGCAGCGCGGCCGGCAGCAGCTCGCCGAGGCGGTCGCGGGCCGAGGTGAAGGTGCCGCTCGACCGCAGCGCCGTCGCGTCGGCCACGAGCGTCTTCAACGGCGGCTCGGCGAGCGCGTCCCGGGCCGCCTGGGCGGCGATCTGGTCGGCGGCGGCCTGCGCGACGCCGCCGCGCGAGGTGCCGAGCCGGGCGGCGGCGGTGTCGGCGAAGGTGTTGAGGTCCTTGCCGCGAGCGGTCGCGGTCAGCTCGCGCTCGCGGCCGTGCCGCAACAGCACGCGCAGCCGGGCCAGCTCGACCAGCGAGGCGCGGAGCTGCTCGCGGTACGTGTCGGCGTCGGCCGGGCTGCTCACGGCGGCCAGCTTGAGCCGGATCGCGGCCTGGTCGGCCAGCGCCGCGGCGACGGCGGCCCGGGCCAGCTCGACGTGCTGCCGCGCGCCGACCTTGGTGGCCCACTCGGCCGGCGGCACCGCCGGGTCGGCCAGCCGCTGGTCCAGCTCGGTGCGTGCCCCGGTGAGGGCGGCGGTGACCTCGGCGGCGGCCGCCTCGTTGAGGGCGAGCTGCCGCTCCGCCCGGGCCTTCAGGTCCTGTGCCATCTCGCGCTCCAAGGGTCAGACATAGCGGAATCGCATCGCCGCGCCGCGCCACCACAGCCAGCCCGGGTCGAGGTCGAGCCGGGCGCGGCGGACGCGCAGGTCCACGTCGTCGAGGGAGAGCTCGGCCTCGATCCAGCCGGGACTCAGGTCGATCCGGGCGGCCCGGCGCCACAGCCAGGCCGGGTCGTCCGCGTCCTCGGGTTCGAGCCGGTCGGCGAGCCAGGCCCGGACGAGCGGCTCCCATTCCTCGTCCGGCTCGGCCTCGGGCTCGCCGGTCTCCTCGGGCGGGCCGGCCAGCGCGAGCACGGCGGGGTCCTCGCGGTCGGCGCCGGCCAGGCCGGCGCAGAGGCGGGCGACCGCGCCCGGGAGCCCGGCCGGTGGCAGGTCGGGCGCCATCAGCTGCCCGATGGGCCAGACCAGGAAGAGCAGGCCGCCGAGGAGGGTGACCGGGCGCTGGTCCGGCTCGTCCCCGGGCCGGTCGGCCGTCGCGGCCGTCGCGGCTGCTGCGGCCGATGTGTCCGATGTGGCCGCCGTCCCCGATCGCGCGGACTGCGCCGGCCGATCCGTCGCCCCGATCTCGGGCCCGGCCTTCGGCGCCGCCGGTCCGGCCTTCGCCGCCGGCCCGGCCCGATGCTCGATCGTGGGCTCGGTCTCGGGCGCGGCGGTCGCGCGCGCGGCGGCCGCGGGCGCCGCGCTCACAGGTGCGGGCGGTGGCTCGGACGAACGGGTCGCCAGCGCGGCGGCGACCGCCGGAACCGCGCGCTCGTCGGCGGGCCGGTGCGGCGTCGCGCACGCGACGACGAGCCGGGCCAGCGCCGCCCGGTCCGCCGCGTCCCGCCTTCCGGCGGCTTCGCGCTGCCCGGCCAGGGCGCGGCCGACCGGCGAGCGAAGCAACGCGGCCACGGCCGCCGGCGCCGGGACTTCGTCGGCGGACGCCACCCCGATCGCGGTGGTGGCGGCGGTGGGCGACGGGACGGCGGCGAAGGCGCGGGCCACCGCGAGCCAGCCCGGGACGTCCAGCGGCAGCGCGCCGACGGCGTCGCCGGCCGCCGCCAGGACGGCCGGGATCAGCGGGGGATCGGCGGCCAGCGCGGCCACGACGGCCCGGCCCCGCTCGGCCGGCGTCGACGGCGTGCCGCCCCGGAGCAGCCCGCACTGCCGCCACGCCCAGGCCCGGCCGGTGTCGGCGGCGGCCAGCGACCGGACCAGGTCCACGACGACGTCCGGCGGGTGGCGGTAGACCACCACGTCGCCGGCGGCGAGCCGGTCCCGCAACGCCTCGCGCGCGGCCAGGCGCCACATCCGCCGGATCCGCGCCTCGCTCTCGCCGGGCGCGACCTCCAGCCGTACGCGTAGATGAAGGTGCCGGACGCAGACGTGCGCCGCCGCCGGGACGCACTCCCGCAGCAGCTCGGCCGCCGTGTCCTGGTCGAGCGCGCGGGCCACCAGGCCGGCCGTCGACGCCCGGTCGGCATGGACCCGCCACCGCAACGCACCCACCTCCGCGATCGCCGCCATCGCCGTCACCCGATCCGCGCGGCCGGGCCGAGCCGCGTGCCCTCGACGGCGATGCCGCTGGTCGCGCCCCCGAGCAGCAGGTCCCGGTCGGTGGCGCCGGCGCCGAGCACGGCCGGGCGCAGGCCGCCGGTCGGGCCGATCACCGCGGTCAGATCCAGGTGCAGGCCGCGGCCCACGCGCATGCCGGCGTCCACGGTGCACAGCTCGTAGGCGGTGTGCGCCGGCCGCTCGGTGTCGAGGATCTGCCGTACCACCGCCAGTTGCTCGTCGCCCAGCGGCCGGGGGATGACCACGGTGAACCGGTGCGCGCTGGAGTCCGGCCCCCGCGGCGTCGTGTCGTCGTAGGGCGAGCCGACCCGTAGCCCCGCACCGAGCACCGACCGGCCGCTGCCGACCGGGTCGGCCCCGAGGTCGGGCCCGAGGCCGCGCAGGCGGTAGTGCTCGACCAGCACCGGCGTGACCGCCAGGTAGATCTCCAGGTAGCGGCGGAGGGCGCCGAGCGTGCCGCGCCGCCGGTAGAGCGCGACGATCTCGCCGATCAGCCGCCGCCGGGCCGCCTCGGGCCACCGGTCGTCGAGCACCAGGCCGGCGAACGAGGCCAGCCACGGCAGCGCCTCCACCGGCGCGGCGGCCGGATCAACGAGCAGGTCGCGCCGGTCCGAGCGGGCCTGGAGGTCCTGGAGGAAGCCGTCGAACAGCGCCAGGAACCGGTCGGGGAACGCGCCGTCGCCGGTCAGCACCGCCGGGAGCCGCCGGCCGAGCGTGTGCGCCTGCCGCTCGATCCGCAGCGCCCGCACCGACGGGGTGTGCCGGAAGTCGCCGGTCAGCCGCAGCCCCACCCACAGGTAGCGGCCGGGCGGCGCGGCCACCGGCGCCTCGAGCACGCCGGTGCCGGCCGGCACCCGCCACCACGGCGACGGCTCGTCGCCCCGCCGGTGCAGCGGGCCGTCGGCGGCGAGCGCGGCCGGCGGCAGCGGCGGGGACGGCGAGGCCGGTACGCAGTCGGCCGGCTCCGGGGCCAGCGCGGGCACCTCGGCGTCGAAGTCGTCGTCGGCGGTGAACGTGGCGACCCGGACCTCGGTGCCGGGCGGGACGCAGGCGTCGACGAACAGGCGGCCCCAGCGGTTGCCGGCGGCGCCGCTGTCGAAGCGGTAGCTCAGCCAGCTCCCGGCGGGGGCGTAGCGGACCCGGCCGGCCACCGCCAGCCGGAAGCCCGAGCGGCTCCAGTAGCCGATCCGGTCACCGGCGAGAGCGACCAGCCCGCGGCCGTCGTATCCGCGGGCGTCGAGCGGCTGCGCCCGTACCCAGTCGTTCGCGGCCGGCAGCACGCGGTGCAGCGGCGCCTCGCCGCTCGCCCCGGCCCGGGCCGGGGCGAGCACCACGAGCTCCTCGTCGGAGCTCGTCACCAGATCGCAGGCGCCGTCGACGGCGAGTGGCGGCCGCCGCCCGCCGATCAGCCAGGCCGCGCCGCCCGGGCCGGACCACAGGGTGATGATCTCGCCGGCGGCGGTGATCGCGACCCGGCGCGGCACGGCCCCGGCCGGGTGGGCGGGCAGCGGCAGCTCGGCCGGGTCGCGGCGGGCACTCAGCGACAGCAGCCCGGGCGGGTCGGCCACCACCGCCACGACGTCGCGGCCGCGGGCGGCGAGGCCGGTCGGGGTGGCGCCGAGCGGGATGCGGCGCAGCAGCCGGCGGCTCCACAGGTCGAGCACGGCGATCTCGCGGCGGGCGCGGTCGGCCAGGAACAGCCGGTCGTCGGCGTCGATCGCGATCCCGGCGCCGTCGAGCAGCCACGGCTCGGGCCGGGGCGTGAAGCCGGGGCCGGCCGGTTCCGGGGGCGGCGGCGGGCCGACCACCGTCACCTCGGCCGGCAGGCGGGCGTAGTCGAGGCCGTTCCGCGCGTCGCCGACCGCCAGCCGGGCCACCGATTCCACGTCCAGCCGGTAGACGCGGCACAGCCGGTCCACGGCCGAGCCGCGGGAGGCGCAGGCGGCGGCGCCGGTCCACGGCCGCGGGTCGGCGTCCTGCCAGGTGAGGGTGAGCGCCACGGCCGGGCCGCCGGCCGCCCCGACGGCGGTCGACTCGTGCCGTCCCCGCACCCACTGGTCGCAGGTGAGGACGGCGCTGACCGGGCGGGCGGGCATCAGCACACCTCGCGGGGGGTGCGGATGGGCACCGGCGGGCCGGACGGCGGGGCGGGCGTCTCGGTGCTGCCGGGCACGGGCGGCTCGGCGGCCACGACGGTGATCGCCGCGAGCTCCGGCACCTCCCAGGGCTCGAGGTCGACGCGTACCGGAGAGGTGCGTTCCACCCACGAGCCGTCGGCGTCCTCGGACAGCCGCAGCCCGGTCAGGAACTCGAGGCCCTCGACCTGGAGCGCGGCCGCCTCGAGCTCGGGACCGAAGACCGGCCGGCCGAGCGGCCAGCCCCGCCCCTCCGGCCCGTACGGCGGGATCGGGGAGAGGTACTGCCGGAGCACCGTCTCCACCCACGTGCGAACCGCCTCGGTGCCGTAGCCGGGCCGGACCGCGATGCCGACCGAGACCGCGATGCGGCGGTAGGTGGGCGGGATGACGTAGACCTCGGTGGTGATCAGCCGCCGGGCGTCGAGGTAGCGGCAGACCGCGGCGATGACGTCGCGGGTGGGGCGGGGCGCGTCCGGGTGCAGGCGGTCGGCGCCGGGCCAGACCACGACGCTCACCACGCCCGGCGACTCCTGGGCCGGCCGGTGCGGGTCGAACAGGCGCAGCGTCTCGGCCCGGGACACGCCCGCGCCGGGCGTCGCCTCGGCCAGCTCCCGGAAGTCGGACACGGTCACCGCCCGATCGCGGCGGGCCAGCTCGGCCGGGATCTGCTCGACCGCGTCGGCGAGGGTCTGCGCGGCCGCGCCCCCGGTGGCCGGCAGCGGGTTGGCCACCGTCACCTTGGCCACGTCGGCGGCCCGGTTGATGGCGCCCGCGGCGACGTTGCCGGCCGCGCCGCCGCCGTACCGGTAGCCGCGGGCCCGGATCCGCTCGCCGAGCTGCGGCGCCCGCCCGTGGTGCACCTCGCCGAACCGGATCAGGCCGGCCTCGCGGTCCACGGTGAACACCCGGTCGTCCGGGCCCGACGCGCGGAAGTCGCCGGCCTGCGTCCAGGTGACCCAGCGGCCCGCGCCGTGCTCCTCGACGTCGAGCCCGACGTCGCCGACCACCTGCGGGTGCACGAGCCGCAGCGCCTGGCCGGGCTCGGCCGTTCCGGTGCCCAGGTATTCGGCGCGCGCGGCCCGGCTCTGCTCGGCGCGGGCGGCGTTGACCCCGATCCAGTCGAGCGCGCCGATCGCGCTGCCGTCCGGGCGGAACACCCGCAGCCACGTGACCAGCTTGGCGGCGACCTGGTCGTCCTCGACCAGCGGCGGCTGCTCGCCGGCGCCGAGCGCGTCGAGGTCGCCGGGCTGGTAGTCGCCGACGCGGGCCATTCGCGCCGGGTCGGCCGGGAACGTCAGCCGCACCACGCCGGGCCCGAGCAGCCCCGAGGTCGTATCGCCGGCCACCGCGAGGTCGAGCCAGACCGGGTCGGCGCTGTCCGGTTTGTCGGCGCCCGGTTCCGGGTCGATCGTGCACACCTGCCAGCGCATCGGCGGGCCGGGCGGCGACTGGCCCTCGCCCGGGCACGGCTCGGCCTCGGCCATCGGCGGGGCTTCGGTCGACGGCACGATGCCGACGGCGAGCTCGCGGCCCGCGAACGCGGCCAGGTCGATCGGGGCGTCCCCGGCGAGCAGCGCGACGTAGACCCGCCCGTCCACCGAGGCGGCCGGGTCGAGGCGGTCGCCGCCGGGCCGCATCGGGTCGGTCGCGCCGAAGACCGTGCGGTAGCGAAGCACGTCGTCCACCGAGGAGCCGACCGCCGCGCTCGAGCGGGCCAGGTATTCGAGGGTGTCGGCGTCGAGCTCGCCGCTCTCGCGGGCCCGGATCGCCGCCCGGGCGGTGAGCGGCCAGACGCGGACCTCGTCCTGGGCGGTGAACGGGACATCCCCGGCGGCGAGGGCGCTGCCGGTCGGCGCGAGCACGCCCGCGGGCTCGGCGGTCCCGTACGCGACCAGCGCCGTCGCCGCCGCGGCCGGGCGCAGCGGGACACCGAGCAGGTCGAGGAACGCGAGCCGGGTCGCGTCCGGGATCTGGTTGAACCGGAACAGCAGGTTCTCGCCGAGGAACGCGAACAGCTCGATCAGCGTGATGCCCGGGTCGCTGGCGTTGTGGTCGGTCCACTCCGGCGTGTAGACCGGGATGCGCGCGATCAGCTCGTCGCGGAGCTGGGCGAACGAGCGATCGTCGAGAATCGGGGCACGCAGCGGCATCCGGTCACCCCCGCAGGCTCAGCGCTTGCACGACGACGCCGGGCGCCCCGTCGCGGCGATGCTGGTACCGGACCGTGATGACGGCCAGCGCCGGGTCGTCGCCGGGCGTCACGCTGACCTCGCGCAGCTTCACCCGCGGCTCCCAGGCGCCGATCGCCTCGGCCACCGTCCGCTGGATCGACGCGCGCACCGCCACCGAGTTCGGCTCCATCAGGAACCGGCGCAGCCCGCAGCCGAAGTCGGGCCGCATGACCCGCTCGCCCGGCTCGGTCAGCAGGATCACCAGGATCGACTGCCGCACCTTCTCCGGGCCCGAGCGGTAGCCGAGCGCGCCGCGGACCGGGTCCGGCGCGAGCGGCAGGTCCCAGCCGGTGCCGAGGCGGTCGGTCATGGGTGGATCACCTGGTCCCGGCGCACCGGCACGGTGAGGACCGCGCCCGGGTCGAAGACCGGTCCCGAGCCGAACGGCTTGGCGTAGCCCTGGGCGGCGAGCAGCTCGAGGATCGGGTCGTTGGTGAACTGGCCGGTCAGCGTGGTGCCCAGGTTCATGCCGGCGGGCAGGCCGCCGGGCGGCGCCGGCGGCGTCGCGAGCTTGCCGTCGAGGCCGTCCCGCAGCGAGTTCCGGATCTTCTGCTGGTCGAGCCGGATGTCGATGTCGAAGTCGGCGCTCACCGACGCCCCGATGCCGCCGGAGACCGACAGCTCGGTGGTCAGCTCGCCCTCGAGCTCGATGCTCGGCGGCAGGCAGAACTTCAGCTTGAGCATCCACCACAGGCCGAAGACGAACAGCAGGATCGGCAGGAAGAGGTTGAACACGAAGAACGCCACGATCGTGAACAGCGGGATCGAGAAGAAGCAGATCTGCTCGTTGGGGTTGACCGAGCCGCTGCCCTCGCCCGGGATGTCGCCGCTGTGCGGCACGTTGAGCGCCGAGCCGGGCGGCGACGACACCCGCACCGAGGGCGTGGCGGTGGAGCCCTCCAGCTCCTGCAGGTCGGGGAGGGTCACCGCGACCGGGCGCTGGGCGCAGCCGGCCGGGTCGTGGAACGAGGCCAGGCCGAATGCTTCGGACGGCTCCGACCAGACCAGCTCGCCCGGGCAGCCGTCGCCGCAGCTCGACCGGGCCCAGGCACGGATCTCGTACTCGTGCACGGCGGTGAACCGCGGTGAGCCGTCCGCCGCCACCTCGTCGCTCGCGGTCGGCACCAGTCCCCACAGGATCGTGCCGAGCGCCCCGGCGTGGTCCGGGTCGCCGGGCGCCGGGGAGAGCAGCCGCATCGGGTAGCCGCGCTCGACCAGTTCCTCCGGGGTGTCCTCGATCGGCACCCACGCGCCGATCGAGCCCTCGCCGCTGGGCAGCCAGCCCTCGGTGCGGCGCACCACGCCGGCCTGCTCGGCCCAGACCCGCAGCCGCCGCCGCGCCGTCTCGACCTGCTGCAGCACCTCCAGCCGGCGGGAGGCGGCGAGCGTGGCGTCGCCGTTGCGCAGGACGTGCATGCGGCGGCGCTGCTCGCGCGCGGTGTCGTAGGTCTGCCGGGACTGGGCCAGGGCCCGCGCCTCGGCCAGCTCGCGCAGCAGCAGCGCCGCGGTGGCCTGCTCGCCCGCCGGGAGGATGACCCGGTGCCGCCGGATCACGAAGCCGGTCTCGCCCAGGTGCGCCGGGTCGACCCGCGGGAAGCCGGGCCGGTCGCAGTGCAGCCCGGCGGCGACCAGGTAGAAGCGCTGGTGCGCGGGCTGGAACAGCTTGGTGGTCGGACCGGGCGTGAGCTTGCGGGTGGCCAGGAACCGCGAGCGGGAGTCGCCGGGCAGGGGGGTCTGGGTGATGACGCCGGTCTGCTGCACCCGGTCGGCGGTGGCCGAGAACACCATCGAGACCTGCGGATCGGTCAGGAACCGGTCGACGAAGTCGGTGCTCCCGTACTTGTGCAGGGCCGGCTGGACGCCGCGCGGGGTCGCGGGCTCGCCCACGCGCCGCCAGCGGTACCAGGGGGCGACCAGCCGCCAGCTGCGGGAGCGCGCGCAGCACGCCGAGCCGGTCACCAGACGTTCCCCGCGCCGGGCGTGTACGCCGGTGAGACCACCCCGCCGCCGGTGGCGATCAGGGTCTGGCAGGTGATCATGCCGTTGAACTGGCTCATCGCGGCGTTCACGGTGAGCGACGCGGCGGTGATCTCGACGGTGGCGGCGGCCTCGATGGTGACGCCCCCGGCCGCGGTCAGGGTCACGGTGGCGCCGCTGGAGGAATGCACGGTGACCGTACGCTGTGCGTCGTCCAGCACGATGGAGTGGACCGACTGGTCGGAGGTCCCCGCCGCGGAGAGCCGCACGGCGACCGCGCCGGTGGTGTCGTCGAACTCCAGGCGGCTCCCGGACCGGCTCTGCACCACGCGCAGGTCGTTCGCGTCCGCCGGCTTCTCGGGCATGGTCGCCTTGCCGTTCCAGGTTGCCCCGAGCACGTACGGGTGATCGGCGCGCCCGGCCAGGAACCCGACCACGACGGTGGACCCGACCTCGGGCAGCATCTGCACGCCCTGGTCCGCGTCCGCGTACGGGCTGACCAGCACCGCCCACGCCGTGGGCGCCCCGCCGGCGCCGGTGTCCGGCAGCCAGTCGAGGGTGACCTGCACCCGCTGGAGGCCGAGCGGGTCCCCCTCGAGCGCCGCGACCGTGGCCGGGTAGAGCCCGGCCAGCAGCGGGCCGTCCGGCCGCACCGCCGTGTGCGTCATCGCCGCGTCTCCTCTCGTGCCGCCGTTCTCATGCCGCCACCGTCGGCCGTTCGGCGCGGAAGCGGGTGCGGTAGCCCACGGTCAGGTCGTAGCTGTGCCGGCAGTGCACGACCCGGTAGCCGGCGCCCTCGAACGGCCGGCCGACCCGCTGGAGGTCGAGCTTGGCCCCGGGGATCAGATCGGGCGTGCCGGCGGTGATGCCGTCGACGGTGACGAAGGCGCGGGCCCGGCGGAGCATCTCGGCGTTCGCGTACGCCTCGGCCGTCCGCCGGTCGAGCACGTCCCGCCGGGAGCGGGTGAAGCCGCTGCCGGGGAAGAGCTTCGCGACCACCTGGACGCCGGTGCGTCCGCTCGCGGCCTCGGCCGAGACCACGCTGTCGTCGGCCACGTGCGAGACCGCCTCCACCTGCTGGTGGTCCCAGCCGCGCAGCTCCACCGTGGCCCGCTGGTGCGCCACGTCGGCCCGGGCGGTGAGCCCGACCAGCTCGTTGCCCTGCACGAGGGTGAGCTCCGGCCCGGGGCGGCGCTCCCGGCCGGCCAGGTGCACCACATCGTCGGCGTCGACCCACAGCTCGGCGTCCAGCCGCTGCGCCCGGTCCCGCAGGAACGCGAGATCGGACTGCTCCCATTGCTGCACCACCGGGTAGGTGGGCCCGTCGACGTCGGCCTGGGCGCCGAGACCGTGCTCGCCGGCGACGTCGCTGACGAGATCGGCGTCGCTGCGGTCGGTGTAGGTGGCGGTGCGGGTCGTCATCCGCAGCTTCATCAGCGAGTCCTCGGCGAAGACCGAGACGTACGGGACCGCGCCCTCCTCGAACGTGACCTCGAGCGCCGAGACGGTGCCGGTGAAGATGCGCCGTTCGCCGTCCTGCGGGCCGATCGTCACCGCGATCTCGGTGCCGAGGTCGAGCGTCCGGCCGTCCAGATAGGACAGCTGGCCGGCCGAGCCGTCGCTGTCGGGGGCGATGGCGGCGAAGCCGGCGACCATCGTGCGCAGGCCGAGCGCGCCCTCGGCGACGTCCAGCCGCAGCAGGTCGCGGGCGAGGGCGCCCTCGACGCGGCCGGCGACGGTGAAGACCGGGGCGTGCGAGGAGAACGGGTGCGCGGGGTCACTCATCGCCGGTCGCCGTCCGTTCGCGGTCGCGGGCCAGCCGTTCGAGCGTCGCCTCGACGCGCAGCCGCTCCTCCCAGACGCTCGCCTCCGGCGCCTCGGCGGCCGGCGCCGGATCGACGGTGGTGGCGGTGACCTCGGAGGTGACCTCCCCGATGTGGACGGTCATCGGCAGCAGCCCTTCGCGCAGGAGGACGTGGCGGCGGGCGCGGTCGCGGTGACCGGGGCGTGCAGCGGCGCGATCAGCACCCAGCCGCCACCGCCGGGCAGGCCCGAGCTCGGCGTGACCCGGTCGCGCAGCGGAACCCCGCGCCCGAAGCCGGTGGCGCGCGGGTCGGCCCGTGGCGGCGCGGGGGCCGGGGCCGGCCCCGGCCTCCCCGGCACCGACGCCGGTGTGGATGAGGGGGGAGCGGCCGGCAGGCCGAAGGAGGCCCGCCCGGCGTTGGCGCTCGCGGCCGCCGACGTGATCGCGCTCTGCTCGACGGCCGCGCTCAGCCCGCCCGCCGCCGACAACGCGAACCCGCCGCCGCCGCGACCACCGCCGCCACCAGCGCTACCGCCGCCGACGGCGGCCGGGCCGGAGTCGAGGCCGAGCTGCGCGTCCACCGACACGTCGAGCCCCGCCTCGAAACCGGCCGAGATGCCGATCCCGACCCCCACCGACAGCGACGCCGAGAAGTCGATCGACGCGCCCGCGGCCAGGGCGAGCGCGTCGCCCACGAGCCCGGCCACCGCCCGCCACGCCTCCGGCGGCTGGTCGTTGCGGGCCAGGAAATCGGCCGCACTCTCGCCGTCGAGCGCCTCCCCGGTCCGGGCGTCCGGCCCCGACGGCGGGGGCGACGGCGCGCTGCCCGGCCCGCTCGTCCCGCCCTGCGGGTCCTCACCCGAGGGCGGCGCGCCCGAGTCGGGGTTGCCGCCGGCGCCGTCCTTGAGCGCCGCGAACTTGGGGTCCTGCTGCTTGATGTCGACGGTCGCCTTGGCCCGCAGCGGCACCCCGTCGGCCGAGAAGAAGTCGAGCTCCTCGACGAGGCTGGTCATCACGCCGGGCACGTTGATCGAGCCCCACCGGAACCGCACCCGCGGTGGCGCGTTCTTCGACCCCTCGCCGGTCGGCAGCACGAACTGCTCGATCTTGGCGACCAGGGTGCGCACGTCGACCGGCGCCGCGGTCGTGCCCTCGTCGGCGGTGTCGAACTCCAGCTCGACGTGCAGCTGGGTGCTCGAGCTGCCGTTGTACTGCTGCGCCTGCCGCGCCCGGGCGGCGCCGCCGTCCACGTTGTTCGACATGGTCAGCCGCAGCGTGGCCGGGTTGAACTGCACCGGGATGGTCTCGATGACCTTGCCCTTGGGATTGAGCGCCTCCAGCACCGCGACCTTCGCGCCGGGGTCCTCGGCCGCCGGCGCGGTCACGGCGCGGTGCCTTCCAGCAGCAGGCCCTCGTGCCCGAGGTGCATCTCCTCGATCGCGATCTCGCCGGTCTTCGCGTTGAGCTGCGGCCCGATCAGCTTGATCGGCACGGCCCGGGTGAACAGCCAGACGGCCATCGGGCGGCCCTGCTGGTCCTGCACGGTGACGCTGCCGTCGTACCGCCGCACCGGCCGCACGCCGCTCACGATGTCCTGGAACCATTGCCACAGCTCGGGTTCGGCGTCCCCGGCGGCCGGGCCGAACATGCCCCGCTTGCAGATCAGAGGCACGTACTTGGCGCGGCCGATCCGGCGGACCACGCCGGCGTTGCGCCCGCCGACGTTGAGGTCCTTGACCTCCATCTCGACCTCGAGGCCGTTGATCTCCTGGAAGCCGCCGTCGCCCAGCGTCTCCGGGCCGTCGCCGCTGACCCGCGTGAACTCCAGCTCGAACCGGAACGTGGTGAGCAGCAGGTCGGTCATGGCGGCCAGCGTGCCCGGCGGCCGTCACACGACCGTCACCGATCCTCGACCCGCAGCGAGGCGTCCGGCTCGACGACGATCCGCACGACGAGGTACTCCATCGGCTCCGCCGGCGCCACCCCGACCAGGCACAGCAACCGCCCGTTGTCGAGGTCGTTCGGCGTCATCGTGGTGGTGTCGCAGCGGACGAAGAACGCCTCGCGGGTGCCGTTCCCGGCCAGCGCGCCCGCGTCGTAGAGCCGGGTCAGCAGGCCGGTGAGAACGCGCCGGATCCGCGCCCACAGCGGCGGCCCGCTCGGCTCGAAGACCGCCCAGGCGAGCTCCCGTTCCAGGGTCAGCCGCAGCACGGTCATCAGCCGGGCCACCGAGAGCTGGCGGAGCTGGGCGTCGACGCTGAGCGTGCGGGCGGCGGTGAGCCGGATCCCGTCGCGCTCGGCCCGGAACACGTTGATGCCGGCCAGGTGCAGCGTGCCGTGCAGGGCGGCGCCGACCGGGACGGCGGCCCGCACGGCGCCGGCCGCGATCTCGTTGGCCGGGCCGCGGGCGACGCCGAGCCGCAGCTCGCGGGCGGCCACGATGCCGGCCGCGAACGCCGCCGGGTTGAGCCGCACCAGGTCGTCGCGGTCGTCGTCGGGCGCGGCGACGTCGAGCCAGGGGTGGTAGGCGGCGGCGAACGACGAGTCGAACCCGGTGCGCCAGCGCAGGATCCGGGCCGGCGGCAGGCCGAGCGGCACGTCGAGCAGCACGGTGAACTCGCGGCGCCGCTCGGCGAACGTGACCAGCGCGAGCTGGGCGGCCGCGATCCGGTCGAGGTCGGCCGCCACCAGCGGGTCGAGCCGCAGCCCGTCGAGGCCGGGCGGGCGCGGCGTCGCCGGCGGCGGTGGCTCGGGGCGCGCGCAGACCTGGAAGTCGGCGCCGGCCAGCGAGACCGGGTCGCGCACGTCCTCGGGCGGGGTGAGCGGCGCCGGGTCGTAGAGGTCGGGCGCGACCAGCAGGCCGACGTCGTCGAGGTCGGCGAGGCAGTGCACGCCGTCGCCGGGCCGCTCGTCGCCGGGCGTCCAGAGCGGATCCCAGAAGTCCTCGGGGACGACGTGCTCCCAGAGATCGACGCCGCCGGTGAACGGGCCGGACGCGATCGGCGGCAGCGCCGGGTCGGGCAGCGGCAGCGGCGTCGCGGCCCACGCCGGGTCGGGCCACAGCAGCGCCGACTCGGCGATCAGCACGCGGGCGAGCCAGCGCGGATGATCGGGGCGCAGCCCGATGCCGGTGAGGGTCTCGACCCGGGGCAGGGCCGGATCGGCGTCGACCACGGCGAGGGTCACGTCCACGACCTCGACCAGGTTCGGCGCCGCCGCCAGGGGAGCGTCCAGCAGCAGATGCAGGCGGCGTCCGGGGCCGTCCGGGTTCGGCCGGGCCTCGGCCCGCTCGACGAAGCGGAGCTGGGCGGAGTCGAGCCGCAGCAGCGTGCCGGTGGGCAGCCCGGCGTCCGGCGGCACGATGACCTCGGTGGTGCTCGCCTCCCGCACCGGCACCGGGCGGGTCCCGGCCGAGAGCACGGTCCGCAGGCGATTGCCCCAGCTGCCCTCGTCGCGGGCGAGGACGCGGGCGCCGGCCAGGCCGAGGGCGCCGGACGCCAGGCCCGGTGCCGGTGCGGTGGTGGGGACGATGCGGATGACGTACGCCCGGACGCCGCCGTGGGCGAAGTAGGTGCGCACCGCGTACGGCAGCCGCCCGGGTCCCTCGAATCCGCCGAAGGCGGCCCGATATTCGTCCCAGCTCCCGACCGCCACCGGCATCGACCGCGTCACCGGGGTGACCGCGAGCCAGGTCGCGACGTCGGCGTCGTCGTCCGGCCGTCCCGGCGGGCGGCGCGCGGGCCCGCGCGGGCTGATCCCGGCGAACGCGGCCACGTCCCGCCGCACCCCGGTGAGCACGTCGGCCGTCGCCGGCGCGAGCGCGAAGACGCCGGGCGCGCCGGGGACGAACGGCGCGGTCACGACGCCTGGATCTGCCGGCAGGTCAGCACGATCTCCTCGGTCGGCACCTCGGTGCCGCCCTTGCCGGCCAGCGCCGGTCCGGTCCACTTCTTCGGCTGGGCCTCGAGCAGCTTCCAGGTCATCACCGTGTTGCGGGCCTCGTCGAGCAGGTTGATGGTGACCGTCCGGGCGTCGATGACGCCGCGGCTGACGTCGTCGAGCCAGGCGAACAGGTCGAGCGAGCCGATGACGCCGCGCTTGAGCGTCACGTCCTCGACGGTGAACGCGTTCTGGATCTTCCGGACCGTGTTGACCTTCTCGTTGCCGTTGCGGTAGTCGGCGTACTGGACGGAGTAGCTGAGGCCGGAGACGTCGGCGAAACCGCCGACGATCGTCCCCTCCTCGCCGCTGCCGCTGTCGCCGCCGAGCGAGACGATGAAGTTGAAGCCCGGGTACGGGTTGTCGCGCAGCACGGCCATCGCAGGCCTCCTCCTCAGGCGCGGGCGTCGGCCGTGAACTGGCCGATCCGGAAGATGACGAACTCGGCGGGCTTGGTCGGCGCCACCCCGATGAGGCAGATGAGCCGGCCGTTGTCGAGGTCGTTCTGGGTCATCGTGGTGCGGTCGCAGCGGACGAAGAACGCCTCCTCGGGCTTGGTGCCGAGCAGCGCGCCGGCGAGCCACTGGACGTACAGGAAGTCCTCGACCGACTGCCGGATCCCGGCCCACAGGCGGTCGTTGTTGGGCTCGAAGACCGCGTACTGCATGGCCCGGTCGATCGAGTGCTCGAGGAAGTTGAACAGCCGGCGCACGTTGACGTACATCCACTCCGGGTCGCTGCTCATCGTGCGCGCGCCCCAGACCCGGTTGCCGCGGCCCGGGAAGAACCGCAGCGCGTTGATGCCCTCGGGGTTGAGCACGTCGTTGCGGGCGGTGTTGATGTTCGCCTCGAACCGGGTCAGGCCCTGCACCACCTCGTTGGCCGGCGCCTTGAACACACCGCGGGTGACGTCGGTGTGCGCGTAGATGCCGGTGACGAAGCCGGACGGCGGCAGCAGGATCCGCCGCGGCGGCGCGCCCTGCGCGGGCCGCTGGAGCGGGTCGAAGATCTCGATCCACGGGTGGTACATGGCCGCCCGGGTGGTGTCGAACTTGCCGCGGAACGAGCGCACCTCGGTGAGCGAGCTGGCCCGCGGCGCGTCGACCACGGCGATCCGGTACTTGGCCGTCTCCACGTGCGCGATCAGCGCCCCGGCCGCGGCCTGGCAGAGCTCCTCGTCGTCGTAGGTGCCGGCGTCCGGCAGCGCCACGATCGCCACGTCGTCGAGTTCGCCGAGCGCCGCCAGCCCGGTCGCCTTCTGCGTGGCGATGTCCGGCGACGCGTCCTGGCCGGCGAGGTCGGCCGGGCTCGGCATCGCGCCGTCGTTGCCGCCGGTCAGCCGGCTGCCCGCGACCGGCGTCTGCAGCGCGATCATGAGGTCGACGGCCCGGGTCAGGGTGGCCGGGTCGGCCGGGTCGTCGGGCGCGTCGGTGTCCAGGTAGACCACCGCGTCCTCGTCCTCGGGGTCGTCGGCCTGCAGGATGTGGCCGATCCAGCGGCGCTGCGCCGGGTGGGTGGCGAGGTCCGAGTACGCGTCGATGCGCTCGTCGTCGGGCCGGACCAGCACCTGGAGCACGACCTCCTTGATGATCGTCGCGGCGGTGGTGGCGACGGTCCCGGCGCCGGCGCGGAACGTCTGCCGCGGGCGGCCGGCGGCGTCCCGGTCGGCGAGGTCCTCGGACACCACCGCCAGCGAGGCCGGCACGAGGTCGGCGTCGACCGCCGCCGGCACCGCGGGCGGCTCGGTGATCTCGACGACCGCGCCGTGCTTGAGCGCCGTCGCCTGGGTGCCGAACGTGTCGTTCTGGTAGGCGCAGTTGCGCTTGCGGACCGCCCGCACGATCAGCAGCGCGTTGCCGTAGCCGCCCGGCCAGCGGGCCCGCCAGGTCGCGCTGTCGGCCGCCCCGAACGGCAGCGCGAGCCGGGCCAGCCCGAGGTCGAGGGCGGGATCGGCGCCGCTGGGCGCGAAGACCCGGCTGACGTAGAGCCGGCGGCCGCCGTTGAGGAAGAACGCGCGGGCGGCGTGCGCGAGGTAGCTCTCCCGGGCCAGGGAACCGTCGGCGGGCACGATCGGCTCGAGCCCGCCGTAGACCCGCTCGAACTCGGTGAAGCTGGTGATCAGCCGGGGCTCGGTGCTGCGCGGGCCGAGCCGGTCGCCGTCCACGTACTGCACCGGGCCGTAGCGGCACAGGCCGGCGAAGCCGGTCGTGCTGGTGGCGACCCCTTCGATCGACTTCGACCGGAACGAAGTCTCCTCGAGGTACACGCCGGGGGAGAGGTACTCGGGCATCGGTCAGTCTCCTTACAGCGGTGGCAGGGCGATCGGCAGGAGCGTCTCCCGGCCGAGCGGCACGTCCACGTCGAACGGCCCGTGCTCGGTTCCGGCCCACATCGCGCGACCGGTCAGCGCCGGGTCGGCGCCGCCGGCCGCGGTCTCGACCGGCAGGTCCCAGACCGGGTCGACGGCCGGAACGAGCGGGTCGTCGGCGGGCGGGACGGCGACCGGCGGCGCGGTGACGGTCACGTGCAGCGTCAGCAGGTCCGGCGGCATCGTGCCGCCCGGCGGGCCGGCCACGACGAGCAGGAACTCGCCGCGGTCGTCGCCGTGCGCCCAGCCCAGGTCGTCGTGGTCGTCCCGGGCGACGACCCGCACCCAGCGCACCGGCCGTGCGATCCCGCCCGCGTCGGGCCGGGTGACCCGCCCCCGGATGATCGTCGAGCCCGCGCTCGGCGCGCCGCCGGCGCCCGGGAACAGGTCGATCCGGTAGGTCCCCTCGGCCGCGAGCCGCAGCCGCCGCGGCACGAGCCGCCGGGCCGCGCCGGCCCGCGGCTCGACGACGCGGATCGCGAGCGGGCCGGGCGACGGACCGATCCGGGCGAAGCGGCCGCTGCGGTGGCGCGTGAGCGGGGTCAGCGCGTCGTTCAGCGTGACGCCCGGCGGCCATCGGCGCCACGCGGTCAGCGGCTTGGGCCGGCGCTCGTCGAGCACCGCGGCCGGGCCGGGGAACCGGTCGCCGGGCGTCCGGGCGGTGTCCAGCAGCTCGACGCCGTACGCGAGCCGGGTGATCGCCTCGTCGTAGCGGCCGGGGACGAACAGGTTCGCGGTCACGGCAGCGGCTCCGCCGACGGGGTCAGCCCGCGGATCGCGGTCACCACGTCCGGGTGGTCCGGCTCGATCGGCGCGTCGATGCGCGCCACCCGGGCGACGTAGGCGACGCTGAGCCGGTAGTCGACCGGCAGCGTCTCGAACGTGCGCAGCACGTCCTCGGTGGCCATCTCCTCGTTGACGACCTGCACCGCCTCGCCCGGCCGCCAGCCGCCGGACGGGTGCAGCCGCGGCCCGGCGAGCACCGGCCGCGCCTCGAGGCACTGCATGGTCGCGCCGATCATCCGCAGCTCGTTCTCGATGTCGCTGTCCCAGGCGGTGAGCAGCAGGTGCACGTCGAGCGGCAGGTGGATGGTGTGGTCCTGGGCGGCGACGGCGGCCCACGGCGACCGGGTGAGCCGGTTGATGTCCACCCGCCACACGAAGATGGACATCGTCGGGAACTTGATCGGGTTGTCGGCGTCGGCGCCGATCCGGGAGAAGTCGTTGGTCTGGACCATCCGCGCGACCGGGAGAGCCCGGAACGCGTCGCCGTCGGCGGTCATCAGGGCCGTGAACCATCGGTTCAACTGCTCGCGGATGCTCAGCGTCACCGCGGCGACGGTTCCGAAGCCGGCCATGGCACCGGAGTTTCGGCCGGTCGCGTCACGCCAGCGTCACCTCCCTGACAGTTGCCCGGAAGTGCCAGGACGGGTGACGGTGCCGTGACGATCCAAGCGCGACGATGGTGACGGAAGCCCGCCGGTGGGGGCGGGTGCCGAGGGGGGCAGCCATGAACGCCACGACCATCCGGGCGCCGTCACCGCCGCCGCCCGACATCCGGCTCCGACTGCTCGACGGCTTCGTGCTGCTGGTGAACGACACCGCGGTCGAGATCCAGCCGGCCGGCCAGCGCCTGCTCGCGTTCCTCGCGCTCACCGGCGCGCCGGTCGAGCGCACGTTCGCGGCCGGCCAGCTCTGGCCGGACGCCTCGGAGGAGCGGGCCAAGGCCAACCTGCGGTCGGCGATCTGGCGGGTACGGCGGATCCACTGCGCGCTGGTACGCCCGTCGAAGAGCCACGTGACGCTGATGTCCACGGTCTGGGTCGACGTGCAGGACGGCCTGCGCGAGCTGACCCTGGCCGGCCGGGCGGTCGAGATCGTCGACGGCCTCGGCGTCAACGCGGTGCTGCACGAGGACCTGCTGCCCGACTGGTACGACGACTGGCTGGTGACCGAGCGCGAGCGGATCCGGCAGCTCCGGCTGCACCTGTTCGAGCGGTGCGCGTGCGACCTGATCGACCAGGGCCGCGCCGGCGAGGCGATCCAGCTCGGGCTGCGCGGGATCGCGATGGACCCGTTGCGGGAGAGCGCCCATCGCGTCGTGGTGCGCGCGCACCTGGTCGAGGGCAACGTCGCCGAGGCCCTGGCGCAGTACCAGCGCTTCGCCTGCCTGCTGGAGCGGGAGCTCGGCCTGGCGCCGTCGGCGCAGATCCACGCGCTGCTCGCGCCCTGGCTGCCCGACCGGCTGCTGGTGCCGGCTCTGTAGGGCGTCTAGAAGAGCGAGAGCTGGCCCGGCGTCGGGTCGCGCCGCGCCGACAGGCCGCCGCGGAACACCCACGGCTTCCACGCCGCCGTCTCGTCCTCGGCCATCGCGGCCGGCGTCGGGGCGGCGCCGCCGACCAGCGCCCACAGCGACGGCCCGAGGTTGATGCCGCGGGCCCGCAGCGCCTGCCGCATCGTCACGTAGCTCAGCGGCAGGCGGGCGCCGCCGAGAGCGGGCAGCGCCAGGTCCTGGCGCATCGTCATGAGCGTGCGGTTGCGGTCGACGATCTCGCGCGCCGACGGGTCGGTGAAGAACGAGGCCGCGTGGTCGCCGACGGCGGCGGCCACGTCGGCGAGCGTGGCCTGCCAGGCGGCCTCGACCGTGCCGAACGCGGCGAGCAGCTTCTTGGCCGTGGTGGCGCCGAACCGGCGTACCCCCGGAAGGTTATCGGAGGGATCGCCCCGCAGCGCCGCGAAATCCCGGTACTGCGCCGGGGTGACGCCGTACATGCCGGGGAGGGCCTGCTCGTCGACCAGCACCGCCTCGTCGAAGCCGCCGTTGCGCACCCGCAGCACCGAGGTGGAGGCGTCGATCAGCGCGAAGGCGTCGCGGTCGCTGGTCATCAGCACCGACTGCCAGCCGGCGGCGCGGGCGGCCGAGGAGGCCGAGGCGAGCACGTCGTCGGCCTCGTAGGCGGGCGGGACCACCGTGCAGACGCCGGCCGCCGCGAGAAGCTCGGGCGCCACCGCCAGCTGGGCCAGCAGATCGCCGGGCTTGTCGGGCCGGTGGGCCTTGTAGAGCGGGTAGGACGAGCGGCGGGCCGACGAGACCGGGCAGTCGAAGCCGACCATCACCGCGTCGGGGTTCAGATGGGCCGCGGCCCGGGCCAGGTAGCCGATCAGGCCGCGCAGAGCCCAGATGGGGGAGCCGTCCGGCGCGAGCATGCCCTCGAACGCCGCCGCGTGGTAGGCACGGTGCAGCAGGCTGTTTCCGTCGAGGACCAGGAGCAGCGGCACCGTAGAAGCGTACGCGTGACCCGCCGGGACCATCACTCCCCTGATGGCCCCGACGGGGGTCCTCACGTCCGGCGTCGATGTTCACGTTCACAACCAAGAAGGTTGCCGATCGGTTTCGACGTCGTTTCCACGAATGTTAACGATCACACACGACATGTCAAGACGCTGGACCGGCCGCGTTTCAACGGACAAATCGGGCGGGTATGGCATCGAGGCAGGCCGATCCAAGGCGCGCATGGGTAAGCAGAGCTGAACCGCTCTGCTCACCGATACGCGCGCCGCTTGCGGTCAGGACGCGGGCGGTGCGACGCTCTCCCGCTCGATCAGCATCGGCGCGATCGTGCGCCGCGCCCCGGCGTCGGCCGGGCCCTCCCGCACCTGCGTCATCAGCAGCTCCAGCGTCGCCGCCGCCACCGCCGCGAAGTCGGGCCGCACGGTGGTCAGCGGCGGCGTGAAGTAGGCCGCCTCGGGCACGTCGTCGAAGCCGATGATGCTCACGTCGCCGGGCACCTTGCGGCCGTGCTCGTTGAGCGCCCGCAGCAGGCCCAGCGCGATGTGGTCATTGGCCGTGAAGACCGCCGTCACGTCGGGCAGGCGGGCCAGCAGCTGGCCGTTGCGGTAGCCCGAGGCCGCGCTCCAGTCGCCGGTCAGCAGCGGCGGGATCTCGACCCCGGCCGCCTGGAGCGTCTCCTCCCAGCCGCGCACGCGCCCGGCCGCGTCGAACCAGTCGGACGGCCCGGAGATGTGCCACACCGTGCGGTGCCCGGCGTCCAGCAGGCGCTGGGTCGCCGCCCGCGCGCCGGCCACCTGGTCGACCGTCACCAGCGTGCTCGTGCGCTCCGGGTCACCGTCGATGGTGACCACCGGCACGTCGGCCGGCAGCTGCTCGAGGGCCGGCCCGGCGCTGGCCACCGGCGCGATCACGACGAGGCCGGCGACCCGCTGGTCGAGGTGGCGCTCGACGGCGTCGGCGATCGAGCGCTCGTCGAGGCTGCGCACGCTGCTCACGTTCACCGCGAAGCCGGTCGCCTGGGCCGCCTCCTCGAACGCGGTCAGCATCGACGCCGGACCGAACAGCGACGAGTTCTGCGCGACCACCCCGATCACCTGGGATGTGCCCGTGACCAGGGCGCGAGCCGCCCGGTCGGGCCGGTAACCCAGCTCCGCTATCGCCGCCCGCACCTTGAGCCGGGTCTGCTCGCTCACGTTCTTGTGCTCGTTGAGCACACGCGAGACGGTCTGATGCGACACCCCCGCCAGCCGGGCGACATCCATCATGCCCGGCGGCCGTCCGCGTTTCACGCTCACCGACACCCCGCATCCGCCTGTTGCGGGCAGGATATCCCCTCACCGCAGGCCGCCCGCCAGCAGCTGATAGGCCGCGTTCCAGCGGAGTTCCTTACGGACGCCCGACGGAGTGCTCGCTCCATCGATCATCACCAATTCGGTGCGGGTCAGCTCGGCGAACTGCTCGACCACGGCGACGCCCAGCGCCGTGCTCAGCACGGTGTGGTGCGGACCGCCCGCCATCAGCCAGCATTCGGCCGAGGTGGCCAGGTCAGGGGCCGGTTCCCAGACCGCGCTGGCGACCGGCAGGGAGGTGAGCTCGTGGTCCGGCGGCACCACGTTCACGACGTTGCCGACCAGGCGGAAACGGTCGCCCATGTCACACATCCCGACCACGACGCCCGGGCCCGGCGCGGCCGAGAACTTCAGCCGTACGGGATCTTCGCGGTTGCCGATGCCCAGCGGGTGGATCTCGAGGCGGGGCGTGCGCGCGGCGATGGACGGGCAGACCTCGAGCATGTGCGCGCCGAGGATGCGCTGCGGGCCGGGCCCGAGGTGGTAGGTGTAGTCCTCCATGAACGAGGTGCCCCCGGGCCGGCCCGACGCCGCCGCCTTGAGCGTGGCCAGCAGCATCGAGGTCTTCCAGTCGCCCTCGCCGCCGAAGCCGTAGCCGTCGGCCATCAGCCGCTGCACCGCGAGCCCCGGCAGCTGCCGCAGCCCGCCCAGGTCCTCGAAGTTGGTCGTGAACGCGCCGAACCCGCCGGCGGTGAGGAACTGCCGCAGCCCGGCCTCGATCCGGGCGCCGTAGCGCAGCGACTCGTGCCGGTCGCCGTCCTTGCGCAGCTCCGGGACGACCTCGTAGAGATCCTCGTACTCGGCCACCAGCGCGTCCACGTCCGCGTCGGCGACGTCGTCGACGACGGCGACCAGATCGTTCACCCCGTACGTGTTGACCGACACCCCGAAGTGCCGCTCGGCCTCGACCTTGTCGCCCTCGGTGACCGCGACGTCCCGCATGTTGTCGCCGAACCGCGCCAGCCGCAGCGACCGCATCGTCGCTACGGCGAGCGAGGCCCGGGCCCACTCGCCGACCCGGGCGGCGGTGCGCGGCTCGGACGCGTGCCCCACCACGGTCGTGCGGGCCACGCCGAGCCGGGTCTGCACGTAACCGAACTCCCGGTCGCCGTGCGCGGCCTGGTTGAGGTTCATGAAGTCCATGTCGATGGTCGCCCACGGCAGCTCCCGGTGCGCCTGCGTGTGCAGGTGCAGCAACGGCTTGCGCAGCGCCTCCAGCCCGCTGATCCACATCTTGGCGGGGGAGAACGTGTGCATCCAGGCGATCACCCCGACGCAGCGGTCGTCGGCGTTCGCGGCGATCATCACGGCGCGGATGCCGGACGCGTCGGTCAGCACGGGCCGCCACACGATCGGCACCGGGATGTCCGGTGCGCCGTCGAGCTGGGCGACCACCTGCTGCGACTGGGCCGCCACCTGGGCGAGCGTGTCCTCGCCGTAGAGGCCCTGGCTACCGGTGAGGAACCAGATCTCGCGACCGTCGAAAGGGTTCATGATTCTCTTGCCTGCTTCCCTCGTTAAACAGCGTTGCCGTAGTAGGCGCCGGGGCCGTGCTTGCGGCTGAAGTGCCGGCGGATCAGGTGCTCGGGGGGAGCCGCGTGCGGGTTGAGCGCGAGCGTGTGGATGGCGATCTCGGCGACCGCCTCGCAGACGATGGCGGTCTCGAGGGACTTCATGGCGGTGGCGCCCCAGGTGAACGGCCCGTGCCCGGCGGTGAGCGCGGCCGGCACCGACTCGGCGTCGCCGTCGAGCAGGTCGAGGATGGCCAGGCCGGTGTTGCGCTCGTAGTCGTGCGCGCACTCGTCCGGGGTGAGGTCGCGGGTGCACCGGATCGGCCCGTCGAAGTTGTCGGCGTGCGTGGTGCCGAGCACCGGGATGTCCCGCCCGGCCTGGGCGAACGCGACCGCGTGGGTGGAGTGCGTGTGGGTGATCCCGCCGATCGAGCCGAACGCCTGGTAGAGCAGGCGGTGGGTCTCGCTGTCGACGGACGGCTTGAGCGTGCCGCCGACCACCTCGCCGGTCTCGATGTCGACGGTGACCAGCGAGTCCACGGTGAGCCGGTCGTACGGCACGCCGGACGGCTTGATCACGTAGACGCCCGCGCCACGATCGACGCCGGAGACGTTGCCCCAGGTCAGCGTGGCCAGGCCGGCGGTGGCGATGCGCTTGTTGGCCTCCAGGACCTCGCGCAGCAGGTCGTTCATCGCAGGGCCTCCCGGCGGATCTTGCGCAGCCGGCGCATCACGTCGTTGCCGTGCCGGCCGAAGTAGTCGACGAGCGTGCGGTACTCGGCGTAGAGCGCGTCGTACCGATCGGCGTTCGCCTCGTCCGGCGTCCAGGAGCCGTGCGACACCCGGCCCATCGCCGCGGCGGCGGCCCGGATGTCCGGGTACGCCCCGGCGGCGACCGCCGCGTGCAGGGCCGAGCCGAGCGCGGGGCCCTGGTCGGAGTCGAGCACGTTGATCGGCATCCGGGTGACGTCGGCGTAGATCCGCATGATCATCGGGTTCTTCTGAAGGCCGCCGGTGACGACCAGCTCCTCGACGGCGACGCCGGCCTCCCGGAACGTCTCGATGATCAGCCGGGTGCCGTACGCGGTGGCCTCGACCAGCGCGCGGTAGCCGTCCTCGGGCCGGGTCGCCAGCGTCTGCCCCACGAAGACGCCGGACAGCTCGTGGTCGACCAGCGGCGACCGGTTGCCGGAGTGCCAGTCCAGGGCGATGAGCCCGTGGGCGCCGACGGGCTGGTCGGCCGCCTTCTCGCTCAGCAGGTCATGTACCGAAATCTCGCGCTTCGTCGCTTCGGCTTCGTACACCGCCGGCACGCAGTTGTCGACGAACCAGCCGAAGATGTCGCCGACGCCCGACTGCCCGGCCTCGTAGCCCCACAGGCCGGGGACGATGCCGCCCTCGACCACGCCGCACATGCCCGGCACCTCGCGCAGCACGTCCGAGCTCATCACGTGACAGGTCGAGGTGCCCATGATCAGGACGAGGCGGCCGGGCTCGACGGCCTTCGCCGCGGGGGCGGAGACGTGGGCGTCGACGTTGCCGACCGCGACCACGACGCCGGGGTGCAGGCCCATCATCGACGCGGCCTCCTCGGTCAGCCGCCCGGCGGCCTGACCGAGCTGGCCGATCGGAACATCGAGCTTTTTCTCGGGGAAGTGCGAAAAATCGGGATTAAGCTCGCTCAGGTAGGTGGCCGACGGATACTGCCCGTCGACGAACTGACCCTTGTACCCGGCCGTGCAGGCGTTGCGGAGGTAGACCCCGGTCATCCGCCACACGATCCAGTCCGCGGCCTCGACCCAGTACCGCATCGCCGACCAGACCGCCGGCGCCTCCTCCAGCACCTGCAGCGCCTTCGCGAACTCCCACTCCGAGCTGATCAGGCCGCCGTAGCGGCGCAACCATGCCTCTCCGCGCTTGGCGGCGAGCTCGGTGATGCGATCGGCCTGGGGCTGGGCCGCATGGTGCTTCCACAGTTTCACGTACGCGTGCGGATCGTCCTTGAACTCCTCGAGGTCGCACAGCGGGGTGCCGTCCTCGAGCGTCGGCAGCACCGTGCACGCGGTGAAGTCGGTGGCCAGGCCGATCACGTCGGCCGGGTCGGCGCCCGCGTTGCGCAGCGCCTCCGGAACCGCGTTCCGCAGCACGTCCACATAGTCCGAGGGCACCTGCAGCGCCCAGTCCGGCGGCAACATCGTGTCGCCCAGCTTGCGGTCGACAACCCCGTGGGCGTACGCGTGGACGGCCGACCCGAGCTCGGCCCCGTCCGAGACCCGGACCACGACGGCCCGTCCCGACAGCGTGCCGAAGTCGACACCGATGACCAACTCGCTCATGACTTCTCCTGACTCGCCGGGGCGGGCGCCACCGTGTCGCGGGGGATGAGCACGGGCTCGACCAGCGCCGACTCCGACGAGCTGACGCCGGTCGCGAGCTGGTCGAGCAGCAGCCGCAGCGCCTGCCGGCCGACCTCGGCGAACTCCTGCCGGATCGTCGACAGCGCCGGATGGAAGTAGCCGGCCTCGGGCACGTCGTCGAAGCCGATGATGCTCACGTCCTCGGGGATGCGGCGGCCCTGCTCGGCCACCGCCCGCATGATTCCCAGGGCGACGTGGTCGTTCGCCGCGAAGATCGCCGTGCAGTCCGGGATCCGGGCGAGCATCCGCCCGCACTGGTACCCGGACGCCGCCGACCAGCCGGCCCGCGGCATCGGCGGCGCGACGGCGCCGACCTCGGCCAGCGCCGCCCGCCAGCCCTCCTCGCGGGCCCGGCTGCCGTGCCACTTCTCCGGCCCGGCCACGTGCCACACCGTCTTGTGCCCGGCGTCCAGCAGGTGCCGGGTGGCGAGCATGCCGCCGGTGTACTGGTCGACCGAGACGTTGGCGGACTGCCACTCGGGCAGCCCGTCCACGGTCACGATCGGCACCCCGTCCGGCACCAGCCGCATCGCCTCCTCGGCCGCGTCGACCGGGGCGATGAAGACCAGGCCGGCCGCGCCCTGCTGAACGAGCCGTTCCACGATCCGGCGGGACGCGGCGGTGGCGTCGTACCCCGCCACGTGCCCGACGGTGAGGGACAGGTCGGCGCCGAGCGCCGCCTCGCCGATGGCCTGCACCATGCTGGACGGTCCGTACAGCGTGGTGTTCTGGGCCACCACGCCGATCACGTTGGACCGCCCGGTCGCCAGCACCCGGGCCGACAGGTTGCGCCGGTAGCCGAGCTCGGCGATCGCGGCCATCACCCGGTTGCGGGTGGTGGCCGACACGTGCGGGTGCCCGTTGAGCACCCGGGAGACGGTCTGGTGCGAGACGCCGGCGCGGGCCGCGACGTCGGACATCACCGGCCCGCGCAGGGGCGGGTTGCCAGGGCTCATGTGTCGGCCGAGTTTGTCCTGCGGCTCAGCACCGCCTGGAGAATCACGACCACCAGCAGGAATCCGCCGGAGACGACCTGCTGCACGTACGAGTTGAGGTTCGCGCCCTGCACGATCAGGTTCTGGATGACGAACAGCAGCAGGACGCCGGCGAGCGTGCCCACCATCGACCCGACGCCGCCCGAGAGCAGCGTCCCGCCGATCACCACGGCCGCGATCGCCGACAGCTCGTAAGCGTCACCGATCCGCGCCTCCTGACCTCCTCCGGAGAGCGCCGTGGTGAGAACGCCGGAGAGGCCGGCACACAGGCCACTCACGACATACACGATGGTCTGCGTGCGCTTGACGGGCAAGCCCATCAGCTCGGCAGCGTTCTCGTTGCCACCAACTGCCTGAACGGACTGCCCGAACGGGGTGCGGTTGAGCGCCCACCAGCCGGCCACGAAGACCAGCAGCATGATCCAGACCGGCGTGCCGATCGTCGCCAGCGAGCCGGTGCCGAGGGCTTCGAAGGCCAGGCGTCCCTCGATCCGTGGGTGGTCGTTGCCCTCGTGGGTGATGTAGAAGACCAGGCCGCGGACGCCGGTGAGGCCCGCCAGGGTGACGATGAAGGCGGGCATCCGCCAGCGGGCGATGATCAGACCCTGGATCAGGCCGACCAGGCCGGCCGCGACCAGGGCGTAGAGGACCGCGATGAACGAGCCGCGCGGGGCGTACATGGCACTGATGATGGTGGCGAGGGCGTAGGTCGAACCGACCGACAGGTCGATCCCGCCGCTGATGATCACGAAGGTCATGCCGGCCGCGATGATCCCGATGAACGAGGCGGCGAGGGCCACGTTGCGCAGGTTGTCGGGCTTGCCGAAGGAGGGCACCAGCAGCGCGCCGAGCACGACCACGATGATCAGCACGGCGACCGCGCCGTTGCGCGAGATCAGCGAGGTCAGGGCCCGGGCCCGGGCGCGGGCGGCCTCGCGGCCGCCGTGGTCGGCGGCGACGGCCACCGGTTGTTCGGTCGTCACGGCGGGTGTCACCTGGAGCTCCTTGCCGGGCGCTGGATGTAGACGGCGGCGATGATGATCACGGCTTCGACCATGCGGGCCACCGAGTCGGGCGCGTTGTGCGAGACGAGCGTGGTCTCGAGCATCTGCAGCAGGATCGCGCCGGCGACCGTGCCGAGGATGCGGACCCGGCCGCCGTTGAGGGACGTGCCGCCGACCACCACCGCGGTGATCGCCGACAGCTCCATCAGCAGGCCGATGTAGGACGGGTCGCTGGCCCGCAGCCGGGCGGTGGCGATGACGCCGGCCACCGCGGCCAGGGTGCCGGAGACCGCGTAGACGACGATCAGGGTGCGGCGCACCGGCAGGCCGGCGAGCACGCTGGCCCGGCGGTTGCCGCCGATGGCGAGCAGGCGGTAGCCGAAGGCGGTGCGGCGGACCACGAACGCCACGGCCACCGCGAGCAGGCCGGCCACGATCATTACGTACGGGATGCCGAGGAACTTGCCGAGCCGCACGTCCTTGAAGAAGGGCACGAACAGCTCGACCAGCGCCCCGCCGGTGATGACCAGCGCGATGCCCCGGCCGGCCACCAGCACGCCCAGCGTGGCGACGATCGGCTGGACCCGGGCGAACGCCACGACCAGGCCGTTGAAGAGGCCGACCAGCAGGCCGGCCACCACCGCGGCGGCCATCGCGACGCCGATCGGCGCGCCCACGGTGACCACGAACTTGGCCAGCACGGCGCTGGCGATCGCCATGGTGGCGCCGACCGACAGGTCGACGCCCCCGGTGCCGATCACCAGGGCCATCCCGAGCGACACGATGATCACGGGCGGCACCTGCGAGAACAGCAGCTGCGCGGTGTCCACCGTGAGGAAGTTGGTGGTGGCGATCGCGTTGTAGACGATCAGCACGAGCAGGGCCAGGTACACGCCGTGCTCGCGCGCCCAGGCGGTGAGCGCGGAACGGTCCCGCAGGGTGACGGCGAGCGTGGTCACTTCTCGGCCGCCTCGGTTTCGGTCTGCAACTCGGCCTCGATCTGCTCCGACGCGGCGTCGGCGATCATGTCCATGATCTTGTCCTCACTGATGTCTTCCCCGACGAGCCGGCCGAGCTGAGTGCCGTCGCGCAGCACCACGACCGCGTCCGACCCCTCGACCACCTCCTCGAGCTCGCTGGAGATGAGCACCACGGCCATCCCCTTCTCGGCCAGCTCCGCGATCAGGGCCTGCACCTCGGCCTTGGCCCCGACGTCGATGCCCCGGGTCGGCTCGTCCAGCAGCAGCACCCGCGGGTTGAGGCAGAGCAGGCGGGCCAGCAGCACCTTCTGCTGATTGCCGCCGGACAGCTCGGACACCTTCTGGTTCGGGCCGGCCGCCTTGATCCGCAGCCGGGTCATGAAGGTCTTGACGATGTCGTCCACCCGCTTGCGCGAGACCAGGCCCGACTTCGTGAGCTGGGGCAGCGCGGCGAGGCCGATGTTGTCGCGGATCGACATGTCCGGGATGAGCCCCTCGGCCTTGCGGTCCTCGGGGAGCAGCGCCACCCGCTCCCGGATGCGGGAGGCGGGCGTCTGGTGGGTCAGCGCCTTGCCGTCCACCGAGATGTGGCCCGAGTCCAGCGGCAGCGCCCCGAAGATCGCCTTGGCGGTCTCGCTGCGCCCCGAGCCGAGCAGGCCGGCCAGGCCGACCACCTCGCCCGGGCGCACCACGACCGAGACGTCCTCGAGGATCAGCCGCCGGTTCATGTTCTCGGCCCGGAGGACGGGCTCCTGGTCCGTTATCTCCCGGCGGCCCATCTTCGTCCGGCCGTCCACGTCCAGCTCGGCCGCGTCCCGCCCGAGCATCCGGGCGATCAGCTGCCGCCGGGTGAGCTCGGAGGTGGGGCCGGTCGAGACCAGCTTGCCGTCGCGCAGCACCGTGATCATGTCGCACGCCCGGAAGACCTCGTCGAGCTTGTGCGACACGTACACGATCGCCACGCCCTTGGCCTTGAGCTGCCCGACCAGGTCGAGCAGCAGGTCAACCTCGCGCGGCTCGAGCGACGACGTCGGCTCGTCCATGATCACGACGCTGGCGTCGGTCTCGACCGCGCGGGCGATCGCGACCATCTGCTGGATGCCGAGGCCGAGCTCGCCGAGCGGCCGCTTCACGTCGGCCACGATCCCGTACCGCTTGAGCGCCTCGCCCGCCTCGCGGTTCATCCGCTTGAGGTCGAGCGAGCCGAGGCGGGTCGGCTCCCGGCCGAGGAAGAAGTTGCGCGCGACGCTGAGCTGCGGCGCGAGATGCACCTCCTGGTAGATGGTGGCGATCCCGGCCTGCTGTGCGCTGCGGGGCGAAGCGAAGGCCACGTCTTCGCCCCGCAGCCGTACGGATCCGCTGTCCAGCTGATACACGCCGGTGATCAGCTTGATCAGCGTCGACTTCCCGGCCCCGTTCTCACCGACGAGCGCGTGCACCGAGCCCGGGTGCAGCTCGATCGAGACATCCTCGAGGGCACGTACTCCGGCGAACCGTTTGCTGGCCGACGTGACCGCCAACACCGGCGTGGTCATCAGTAGGCCTTGCCCGAGCTGAGGGCCTCAGCGGCGTTGGAGGAGTCGTACTGGTTGTCGGTGGTGATGGTGACCGCCGGGGCGCCGTCGCCGTTCACGTACGCCTCGAGCGCGGCCTGCGCGGCCGGGCCGAACGCCGGGTTCGACTCGATCACGGCGTCGAAGTTGCCGTCGACGATCGCCTGCACGGCGCCCTTGGTGCCGTCGATCGAGACGATGTGCACGTTCTTGATGCCGGACTTGCCGGCGTCGTCGAGCGCGGCCAGCGCGCCCAGGCCCATCTCGTCGTTCTCGGCGTAGATCGCGTTGACGTCCGGGTGGGCGCGCAGCAGCGTCTCGGTGACGCTCTTGCCCTTCTCCCGGGTGAAGTCGGCGGTCTGCTGGAAGATGACCTTGATGCCGTCGGCGCCCTTGGCCTTGAGCTGGTCGAGGAAGCCGGCGGTGCGGTCGTCGGTGACGTTGACGCCGGAGGCGCCGAGCAGGATGGCCAGGTTGGCCTTGCCGCCGGTCGCCTTGATCATCGCGTCGGCCGCGCGGCGGCCCTGCTCCACGAAGTCCGACCCGAGCTGCGGGCCGACGTCCTTGCAGCCCTGGACCCCGGTGATGTTGCGGTCGACCGGGATCATCGCGACCTTCTTGGACTTGGCGTACGCGATGGCGTCGCCCAGGCCGGTCGAGTTGATCGGCGAGAAGATGATCGCCTTCGCGCCCTTGTCGATCATGCCCTTGATGTCGCTGTTCTCCTGCTGCACGTTCGACTGCGCGTTCGTGGTCAGCAGCTTCCAGCCCTTGGCCTTGGCCGTCTCCACCTGCGACTTGGTGGAGGCGATGCGGAACGGGTTGGCCTCCTTCTCGGACTGCGCCCAGCCGATCGTGTCCTTGGCGAAGTCGATCTTGGCGATGCCCAGGTCCGCGCCCTTGCAGACGGGGCCGTACGCGGCCGACACGCCCTCCGCCTTCGGCGTGGTGAGCAGCTCGGTGCCGCCGGCCGCGGTGATCGCGGCCGGGACGCCGTTGGTGGCCTGGCCGAGGGTGGTGGAGACCGGGGCCGCCGAGGCGTCGCCGCCGCTCGACGAGCCGGAGTTGTCGGTGCCGGTGCTGCAGGCGGCGAGTAGAGCCGCCGCCGTGGCGGCCGAGGCCGCGACGGCAATCCTGCGACGTGCCTTCATGCGAAATCGTCCTTTGCGCTGGGTGAGAGAAGAACCGGGGGAGCGGAGGCGACCGCCTCGTGGTGCGCTTGGCGGGCGAAATTGTGAACGCAAACATGCTTGCGCCGCACACGCGCTGTCAAGGCCTCACTACGGCGACGTTACGGGTTCGTGACATTGACCCGCGGTCGGGCTGACGAGGAGAAACCCCGCCTTGACAGCGTTTCCGGAGGTGGAGGATGGTGTCCACGGTGTATCCAGCGAGTTTCCGATCACGTGATCGTCCGCCGGTCCCGATGATCATCATTGTGAACGATCTCAGGAGGGGGATCAATCGGTAGGTATCGTTGTCGAATCGCTTCGACGGGCCACCGGACGGGCATCGCCCGCCCTAGGC
The DNA here is from genome assembly GCF_055586105.1 of Actinoplanes sp. NPDC051537. Lineage (NCBI taxonomy): Bacteria > Bacillati > Actinomycetota > Actinomycetes > Micromonosporales > Micromonosporaceae > Actinoplanes > Actinoplanes sp. NPDC051537. The sequence continues at coordinate 60,849 of NZ_JBVJIU010000017.1, read as the reverse complement.
TCGGCCCATGGCTCTTTCGGTCGGTGTCGCCGGCGGGGGCATCGGCGGGCTCAGCGCGGCGTTGTCGCTGCTCGCGGCCGGTTTCGACGTGCACGTGTACGAACGGGCGAGCGCCCTGGCCGAGATCGGCGCCGGCGTGCAGATCAGCCCGAACGCGACCCGCCTCCTGCACGGTCTCGGGCTGGCCGGCCCGCTGGACCGGGTCGGCGTGCGCCCGGGCTCCCTGCGCCAGCGCCGCTGGGACGACGGCCGCGTGCTGCTCGACGCGCCGCAGGCCGACTTCGGCTTCCCGTACTACCAGGTCCGCCGGTCCGACCTGCTCGCCGTGCTGGCCGCCGCCATCCCGCCGGAGCGCATCCACCTGGGCCGCCGGGTGACCGGTTTCGACGATGCCGGCGACACCGTCCGGGTCCGCTTCGCCGACGGCGCGAGCGTCGGCGCCGACGTGCTGGTCGGCGCCGACGGCATCCACTCGGCCGTCCACGACGGGCTGCTCGGCCCCGGCCGCCCCCGGTTCACCGGCTGCGTGGCGTACCGCGGCCTGATTCCCGCCGAGCGCGTGCGCCACCTGTCGCTCGAGGTCGTGACCCAGCTCTGGCTGGGCCCCGGCCGCCATTTCATCCACTACTTCGTCGGCGCGGGCCGTTTCCTGAACTTCGTGGCGATCGTCGAGCAGGACACCTGGACCCGCGAGTCCTGGACCGACCGGGGCGACGTGACCGCCGCGCGGGACTGTTACGCGGGCTGGCACCCGCTGATCCACCAGATCCTGGACACGGTCGACGAGACGTACGTCTGGGCCCTCTTCGACCGCCCGCCGCTCCCGCACTGGTCCGCGGGCCGCGTCACGCTGCTCGGCGACGCCTGCCACCCGATGCTCCCGTTCATGGCCCAGGGCGCCGCCCAGGCCATCGAGGACGGCGCGGTGCTGGCCGGCTGCCTGGCCGCCGCGGCTGACCCGGCCGACGCGCTGCGCCGCTACGAGTCCCTGCGCCTCCCGCGAACGTCCCGCATCCAGGCCATGTCGGCCGGCAACAAGACCCGCTTCCACCTCCCCGACGGCGACGCCCAGAAGGCGCGCGACGAGGCCCTGGCCAACGGCGGCACCAACCTGTCGGCCCCGATGCTCGAGTCCATCTACCGCTACGACGCCACCCAGCTACGCCCGGAAGACCACGTCCCGCTCAAAGGTTCATGACCTCCACGCCGCCGCTCGCCCGCGCGAGCACCAGCTTGCCGCTCGGTTCGAGCGCCACCTGCCCGCGCCCCCCACCCGCGGCAGCCGCACCCCGCACGTCGACGAGGGCGCCGACCGGCACCGCGGCAAGGGACGCGGCCCGCACGCGGCCCCGGTGCGCTGTGCGCAGGCGCGCCGGCCCATCTCGACGTGGAAGCTGGCGGCACGCCAGGCGAGGGCCGGTGTGAGGCTGCTGTTCGCCCACCACTGCCGGATCTCCGACGATTGCCCGGCCCCGGCGCAACCCGGGGCCGGGCATCACCGGCGGTGCTCAGGCGAGCGGGCAGGTGTTGCGGTAATCGCTCACGCTGCTTCCGGTCGGGCCCGGGCAGATGAACTGGTCATATCTCGTGTCGTCGTCGACGAAGCGCTTCAGCCACGCCACCGCCAGCCGGCCGGTCAGGGTGTTGACGGTCTGCGGGAAGAAGTGGCTCGCGTTGTTCAGCTCCAGATACGCCTTTTCCGACGCCGCCGGAATCGTGTTGTAGAACGGGATCGCGTGGGACGCCACCGGGGCGATCGTGTCGGACTCGCCGCCGACGATCAGGGTCGGCACGCGGATGTCGGTCCACGACTTGTCGGTGTCCCAGGGCGCCAGCGGGACGGCCGCCTGCAGCGACGGCCGGTCCTTCGCCGCCTCGAGGGTGCCGCCGCCGCCCATCGAGTGGCCGGCCACCGCGAGGCGGGCGGCGTCGACCCGGGTGCGAACCGAGCTCTGCGCGGTCAGGTAGTCGAGCGCGGCCAGCAGCTCGTCGCCGCGCTGGGCCGGCTGGTCGTAGAGGGTGTTGGTCTCGATGCCGATCACCACGAAGCCGTGCGAGGCGATCCGCGGGCCCAGCCACGCGATGCTCGACCAGGTGGCGGTGAAGCCGGGCGAGATCGCGACCGCCCCGAACGTGCCGTCGGCGGTCGTCGCCGGGTAGTAGATCTGGCCGCCGCCGAAGCCGCTCACCGTCGAGGGGACCGACGTCTGCGAGACCGCGTACGGCCCGCGCGACGCATCGAGTGCGGCCAATGTCGGGGCGGGGCCGCGCTGGTACGGGTTGTCGGCGGCGTGCGCGGTCGTCGCCGGCGCCACGGACAGCAGCGCGACGGCCGCCGCGGTGGCCAGGAACCTGCGGGTCATCGTTCTCACCAGGACGCTCCCGGGAAATGGGGGATGGATGCCCGCCAGTGTTCGAGCGGCCGGACGGAACGCGCATCGGCGAAATCACCGGCCTCCGTAACAAGCGCGAAATGGCATCAACCGAAATCGCCTTCCGCCGAGGCATTGATCGACGTAAGACTCCGAGCATGGTTGATGCACCGGCAGTGCAAGAACCTGTGCTGGCCGATCTGCTGCGCGCGGCGGCCGGCGGGCGGGGCGGCGCGCTGGTGGTGACCGGCGAGCCCGGCTCCGGGCGCACCACGGTGCTGCGGTCGGCCGAGGCGCGGGCCGGCGGATGGGCCATCTGGCGCGCGCCGGGATTCCAGGACGAGAGCTTCATCCCGTACGGCGGAATCGCCCGTCTTCCGATTTTGATCGATCCCGCCGCCTGCCCGCTGCGGGCCGGGATGGCGCTCGTCGAGGCGTTCCGGCGAGCGAGCGCCCAGCGGCCGTTGCTCTGCCTGCTCGACGACGCCGACCGGCTGGACCGGCCGTCGTGGAGCCTGTTCCGCCTGGCCGCGCGCCGGATCGGCGACATCCCGGTGGCGATCGTCGCGTCCGGCCCGCCCGGCCTCGCCGACGGCCTGCCCGAGCTGCGGCGCGGTCCGCTCACCGACCGGGAGGCCCACGCGCTGCTGCCCCCGGACGTCGCCGACGACGTGGCGGCCGCGGTGGTGGCGCTCGCGGCGGGCAACCCGGCCGCGCTGCTCGCCATCGGGAACGGGCTCACGCCGGCCCAGCGGCGCGGGTTCGAGCCGTTGCCGCCGTGCCTTCCACCCGGCAACGCGCTCGGTGACCGCCTCCGCGCCGAGGTCGCCGCCCTGCCGTCGGCGACCCGGTCGGCCCTGCTGCTCGCCGCCACCCCACCTTTTCCGGATTTATCCGATCTGGTGCGCGCGGGCGGGCGGTCCGAGGCCGCGCTTCGGGCGCTGGCGCCGGCCGAGCGAGGCTGCCTCATATCGGTATTTGGTGACAAAGTCCATTTCGTACCCAAGGCCCTCCGCGCGGTGGTCTACCACGACGCGCCCGTCACCGAGCGCCACCGCGCCCACCGAGCCCTGGCCGCGATCATGCCCGGCCTGCCCGGCCTCCTGCACCGTGCGGCCGCCACCATCGGCCCCGGCGCCGCCCTGGCCCGCGAGCTGATCGCGGCCTCTGCGGGTGCCGCGCCCGAGCTTTCCGCGCTTGCTTTCCGGTACGCGTCGGAGCTCGCCCCCGCGCCCGCACCCCACCTTCTGGCGGCCGCCCGCCACTTCACGACCGCCGGCCTCTCGCACGAGGCCACCCCGCTGCTGCGCCGCATCGGCTCCGGCCCCGCCACCGCGCAGGTCCGCGCCCGGGCCCGTGGCCTGACCGCCGAGCTGCGCCTGCGCGGCGACCCGCTGAACTCCCGCGACACCCTCCTCGACGTGGCCGCCGAGCTGCTGCCCACCGACGTCCCCGGCGCCCTGGAGGCCCTGCTCCTGGCCGGCGAGGCCTGCTGCCGGGCCGGCGACCCCGGCCGCTACGTGGCCCTGGTGAACACCCTGCCGATCCAGCCCGCCGACCTGGCGTTCCGGCAGGTGCGCGGCCTGGCCGACCTGATGAGCGGCGACGACGCCGGCGCCTTCGCCCACTTCCGGGCCGTGCTGACCCTGGCCGACCGCGTCGACGACCCCGCCCTGCTGACCGCCGCCGCCATGGCCGGCATCCTGGTCGGCCGCGACCGCCGCGGGGCCGGCCTGGCCCGGCGCGCCGCCGACCGGGCCCGCCAGACCGGCGCGCACGCCGTGGTGCCGGCCGCCCTGGAGGCCGCCGCCTACGCCGAGCTGGCCGCCGGCCGCTACGAGGCCGCCACCCAGGCCGCCCTCGACGGCGCCGCCGCCGCTCGCGGCGCCGGCCGCCTCGACCTGGCCGACACCCACGTCGCCCTGTTGGCCGTGCTGGCCGCGCTCGTCGGCGACCGCCCCACCGGCGAACAGCGCTGCCGCGCCGCGACCACCCGCACCGACGAGAGCCGCGACCTGGCCGCCTGGGCCTACGCCCTGCTCGACCTGGTCGAGGGCCGTCCCGCCCAGGCCACCACCCGGCTGGCCGCCCTGGTCGCGGCCCCGCCCGGGCGCGGCTCGGCGATCCTGCGGGTGGCCGTGATCCCGCACCTGCTGGAGGCGGCCGCCGCGACCGCACCGCACGCCCCGATGGCCGCCTCCGCGACCGCATCGCACGCCCCGATGGAGGCCGCCGCGGCCACATCGCACGCCCCGACGGCGGCCGCCGCGGCCGCATCGCACGCCCGGATGGCCGCCGGCTTCGACCGCTGGGCCGGGCACACCGCCGAGGAGCCGTGGCTGGCGATGCGCGCCCGCTGCCGGGCCCTGCTCACCACCGAGGCCGGCGCCGCCGACGACCATTTCCGCGAGGCCCTGCGCCGCCACGAGCCCGGTTTCGCCCGCGCGCACACCGCCCTGCTCTACGGCCGGCACCTGCGCCGCCTCCGGCACCATCGGGAGGCCCGCGAGCACCTGCGCGAGGCCGTCGACACCTTCCACCGGCTGGACGCGTCCCCCTGGGCCGAGCAGGCCGCCCTCGAACTGCGCGCGGCCGGCGAACGGGCCCCCGTGGCCCCGCCCGCGGGCCCGCCGCTGACCGCTCAGCAGGAGCGGATCGCCGGCCTGGTGGCCGAGGGCGCCACCAACCGCGAGGTGGCCCAGCAACTGCACCTGAGCCCGCGCACCGTCGACCACCACCTGCGCAACGTCTTCGCCCGCCTGGGCGTGCGCTCCCGCACCGAGCTGGCCCGCTTCCTGGCCGGTTGAGAATCAGCCGCCCGAGACCGGCTCCCACTCGTGGCCGAACCAGCGCCGGATCCGCGACGCCCCGAACTCGGTCTTGTCGGAAGCCAGCGCCGCCGACGGCCCCTCGAGCGTGCCGACCGGCGGCTGCCCCGACCGGAACCGCACCTCGACCTTGGCCACCTCGTCCTGTCCGAACTCGAGGAAGCAGACCCCGACCCCGTCGTACTGCCGGTCGGGCGTGCGGCCCTGCACCAGGTCGACGATCCGGGACGCGGCGACGGCGGCCTGGCCCTCGGCGAACACCCCGGCCTTGGGCGTTCCCACGCTGGTGACGTCGCCCACCGCGTACACCTGCGGGAATCGGGTTTCGAGGGTGAGCGGGTCGACCGGGATCCACCCGTCGACGGCCAGACCCGATTCGGTCACCACCCGGGGCGCCCGATGGACGGGAACACCCAGGAACAGGTCGTACGGGATCTCGCCGCCGTCGCTGAGGACCGCCACCTTCCGGCCGGGGTCGAGGGACGTGATCAGCTTCGACCCGTGCCAGGCGATGCCCCGCTCCTCGAACGCGGCCAGCACCGCCTTCGAGGCGTCGGGCGACGGCGGGATCGGCGTGCCCAGGGGCATGACGAGCGCGATCTCCGACCGGTCGCGCAGGCCGCGCGCGGTGAGGAACTCGTGCACCAGCAGCGCGGTCTCGCTCGGCGCCGGCGGGCACTTGAACGGCGTCGACGTCACGCCGACGACCACCCGGCCGCCCTCGAACCGGTCCAGCGCGTCGCGGGCGGCGAACGCCCCGGCCACGGTGTAGAACTCGGTCCCGCCCTCGACCAGGCCGGGCGTCCCGGCCGGGTCCAGGTCGGCGCCGAGCGCCACCACCAGGATGTCGGCCTCGAAGTCGCCGGCGCTGGTGGTGACGTGCCGTCGCGCGGGGTCGATCGCCGTGACGGTGGCCGGGACGAACCGGACGCCGGGCTGGGCCATGGCCGCGTAACGGTGCAGCACGTGCTCGGCCGGCGCCCGGCCGAACATGACGTCGAGCTTGGAGAAGCCGAAGACGAACCCCTCGGCCTGATCGATCAGCGTCACCTCGGCGCCCGCGCCGCATCGCCCGGCCACCGTCGTCGCCAGTTCGAGGCCACCGAACCCGGCGCCCAGCACCACCACATGAGTCACCATCGCCGCAGCGTATCGGCTGGACACGGGCCCGAAAGCCCCGATCAGCCGCACTAATCCGTTCGCTCGGCGGAGCGCGCCTCGGTTACACCGGGCCGGGATGCGTGATACAAGGCAGTCATGTCCGGAGCGGAACTGTCCACGGCGTTCAAGGTCCTCGGCGCCATCGCCAAGCCCGCGACCGACCGGCTGAAGCGCAAGGAGGGCGTGGTCGCCGTCCTGCACAAGCTGGGCATGGCACCGGACGCGCCACCGCCCGACTTCGCCGGCGTCTACACGTACACGGTGGTCGAGTACTGCTACGGCAAGCCCGAGCCGGTGCTGCGGCTGTTCCAGAACCAGTACGTGCGCGCGGCTTTCGAGCGGTCCTTCGTCACCGGCGACCCGGCCCACCTCGACCGCGAGGTCACCGAGATCCTCCAGTGGAACGAGGAGACCGGCGCGCTCGGCCGCCTCGACTACAACCTGGCCCGCGAGGTCACCGGCTTCTCGATCGTCTTCAACCGGCTGGTCGACCGCACCCGCACCGCCGCCGAGACCCGGATGGAGCGCGGCGTCAACGACATCCAGGAGTCGCTCGCCGGGCTGATCAAGCGGATCGACCGGATGAACACCCGCGAGGAGATCCTGCGGCAGGAGGGCGGGGAGGTCACCCCGATCCGGCACCTGGCCAACGAGGTACGCGAGTGGTTCGCCGCCGTGGAGTACCGCATCCTCCGCGAGGTCGAGTCCACGCCGGCCGAGTTCGTCTGGCTGGTCCGGGTGCCGGCCCGCCGCGGCTACGACACCGCGGTCGTCCTCGGCAAGAGCGGCGAGCTCAGCGCCCCCGACGTCACCCGGGCCGCCGAGCTGGTGGCGGCCCATGACGCGTCCGAGGGCTGGGTGATCGTGCCGCAGCGGATCAGCAACGCCGCCCGCGCCGCCGACGAGCAGCTCGACCAGGTCTTCTGCTACACGCTCGACGAGCTGATCGACGAGAGCGCCGACTTCGAGCCCTACCTGGAGTGGCTCGAGCGCGAGGTCCGCGACCGCCGGATCGAGCAGCGGTTCGTGCCGCTGTCCTGCGTCAAGGACGAGCCCGACCGGCGCACCGGCCGGATCGCGGCGCGGAGCGTCTACCCGTGGCGGGAGGGCGGGCTCGGCGAGTACGTGCGCTCCTGGATGGACGACGACGCCAAGGAGCACCTGTCGATCCTCGGCGAGTTCGGCATGGGCAAGAGCTGGTTCAGCCTCCACTTCGCCTGGACGGTCGCTCAGGAATGGCGGGCGGCCAAGGCCTCCGGCCGCAAGCGCCCGCGCCTGCCGCTGGTGATCCCGCTGCGCGACTACGCCAAGGCGGTCAGCCTCGAGTCGCTGTTCAGCGAGTTCTTCTTCCGCAAGCACGAGATCCTGCCCGGCGGGTACGGCGTCTTCGAGGCGCTCAACCGGATGGGCCGGCTGCTGCTGATCTTCGACGGCTTCGACGAGATGGCGGCCCGGGTCGACCGCCAAGCGATGATCAACAACTTCTGGGAGCTGGCCCGGGCCGTCGTCCCCGGCTCGAAGGTGCTGCTCACCTGCCGCACCGAGCACTTCCCGGAGGCGCGCGAGGGCCGCGACGTGCTCAGCGCCCGGCTGGTCGCCTCGACCCAGGCGCTGACCGGCGAGCCGCCGCAGTTCGAGGTGGTCGAGCTCCAGCCGTTCGACGACGAGCAGGTGGGTGAGCTGCTCGACCGGCTGACGACCGGCGCCACCAAGGAGGCGGTCCTGCAGAACCAGGACCTGGTCGACCTGATGCGGCGCCCGGTCATGGCCGACCTCGTGCTCTCGGCGCTGCCCGCCATCGAGCGCGGCGCCCGGATCGACATCTCCCGGGTCTACCTGTACGCGGTGCAACAGAAGATCGACGCCGACATCCGGGCCGAGCGCACGTTCACGTCGCTGGCCGACAAGGTCTACTTCCTGTGCGAGCTGTCGGCGTACATGCTCAAGGAATCGATTTTGAGCATCAACTACCGCGCCATCCCCGACCACATCCGCGCCTGCTTCGGCCCCGCCGTCCAGGAACAGCGCGACCTCGACCACTGGCACTACGACATGCTCGGCCAGACGATGCTGGTCCGGAACGCCGACGGCGACTACTCCCCGGCCCACCGCTCGCTGCTGGAGTTCTTCGCCGCCTACAAGATCGCCGCCGAGCTGGGCGTGATGAACGAGGACTTCATGGCCCTGGCCGGCTCGGCCACCCCGGCCGGCGACCCGTCGTTCACCTGGTCCGAGCTGCCGTCGACGTCGGCCGCCGACCGCGCGTCGGCGAGCGGCTGGCGAGCCGAGGAGCCCGGGCGGCTCGTCGAGACGCTGGGCGAGTGGGCGGGCACGCCGGCGGTCTTCGACCTGATGATGCCGATGCTCGTGGCCGGCGTCGCCGAGCCGCTGATCGCGCTGCTCCGGGCCGCCTCCGGGATCGGCTCGGCTCCCGGGGGATACCTGGGATCGAACATCATCGAGATCCTCGCGCGGATCGACACCGGGGTGCTGCGCGGCCGGATGCTCGACGACGCGAACCTGTTCCTGGCCCAGTTCGACCGGGGCGATCGGAGCATGGATCTCACCGGCGCCTCGCTGCGCGGCGCCCTGCTCGAGGCCACGGACTTCGAGGACGCCGACCTCAGCGGCGCCGACTTCACCGGGGCGCGGTTCGGCGGGATGCAGTACCTCGGCTTCGAGCGGGGCGCGGCCCACGCCGTCGGGTGCCGCGGCGATCTGCCGGTCTACTGCCTCACCCGGGACAACAAGATCTACCGGTGGGACCGGTCCGCGCCGCCGGTCGTCGTCTTCGACGCCGGCGACCGCCTGGACGACCTGACGGTCTTCCCGGACGGCCTCCTCCTGGTCGTCTACCAGGAGCACGAGAAGTCGTCCTCGGGCTACGCCGGGGTGCTGCTCGACCCGGCCGGGACGGTCTCGCCGGTTCCCGTCCTCGGCCAGTCCGGCGACGGCCTCCACGTCGACGGCGTCAACTACCTGCTCGAGCTCCACCAGGGGGACGACGGGTGGCTGATCACGATCCGGGAGCTCGCGGCCGGCGTCGTGGCGTCGACCGTCGCGGTGCCGGGCACCGACGTCTACTTCGAGGTCAACGCGGCCGGCCGGGTCTTCGGCCTGACCACGCTCGAGTCGCGGGACGGCGTGGCCGACGTGGAGGTCTTCGAGGTGACCTACTCGGCCGCGGGGTTGAGCTACCGCCCGCATCGGACGGTCCGGCTGCCCGACGGCGACAGCATGAATCTGGAGTTGTACGGCGAGGCCGGCGCGGCGGTGATCGGTTTCACCGATGACGGCGGTGTGCGGCTCCAGCTGTTCGACCTGGACGCGGGCACGGCGCGAACGGTCGACTTCCCGCCCGAGGTGGCGCCCTACGAGTCGCTGACCCTCGGGTACCCGGCCAAGTATTCACGCCTCTACAAATTGAGCCACGACGGCGGCCTCGCCGCGGTGTCCGTCGACGGCGGCGTCGTGGTGGCGAAGCCCCGCGAGCCGGGCCGCCCCCTCCTCCGGATCGACGACGGCCGCAACGTCACCTCCTTTGTGTTCGACCGCCACGACGCCCTGATCGTCAGCGACGCGTACGGCGGCCTCGCCGCCTACGACCTCGGATCGGGCAAGGAGATCGCCTCCGCGAACCTCAGCACCAAGGTCCGCGGCGCGATCTTCCGAGAGACCGCCGGCCTCGCGCCCGAGGTCGCCCGGTACCTGGCCCGCAACGGCGCGATCGTCGACTAGTAGTGCTTTGTCATGGTCCTCTTCCCGTGCGGTGATTGCGTTGCGGGAAGCGGGTTTGGCAGGTGGGGCAGGTGCCGATGAGGCGGGCGAGCAGGTGTTGCAGGCGTCGAAGTACGGCGTAGAGAGTCATTCCGGCGCACGGGTTTTGGGGTCCATTCGCTGCAGGGTGAGGAACGCGTGGGCGGCGGAGCCGAGGGTGGTGTGGTGGTGCCAGCCTGGCCAGGTGCGGCCCTCGTAGTGGTCCAGCCCGAGACCGGTTTTGACTTCGCGGTAGTCGTGTTCGATGTGCCAGCGCAGCTTCGCCAGCCGGATCAGAGTGCGTTTCGCGGTGGTGGCGGGCAGGTTCGACAACCGGTACTTGACCGGCTCAGGCTCACCGGTCGGCCATTCGGCGATCAGCCACGCCTCGGGCAGATCCTGGCCCAGGTTGGCCGACCGGATGGCCGGCCCGGCCGGGCGGACCCGTGGGAAACAAACTTCGAGCTCATCGGCACTGCTCGGCCGTTGCGGTGGCGGGAGCTGTCGCGCCAGGTGACTCTGCGGGCCTACTAGGCCGGGACCAGCTCGGGTTCCGGGGTGGCGACCGCCGCGCGCGGCCGGCGGCAGAGGGCCAGGGCCGGGACCATGACGGCGGCGGTGAGCAGGAACGCGAGCGGGAAGCCGGCCGAGGAGACGATCAGGCCGACGCCGATCGCGCCGACGGCCATGCCCAGGTCGTAGGCGGCGTTCCAGATCGCGCTGACCCCGCTGTAGGACGAGAGCGGCACGCTCGCGTACATCATGGTGAGGGTGGCGTTCTGCAGGATGCCGAAGCCGGCGCCGAAGACGGCCGCGCCGATCAGGATCGCGGCGGGGGAGCCGACCAGGGCGAGCGCGCCCATCCCGCCGATCGACAGGAGCATGCCGGGGACCAGCAGGCGGGCCTGGCCGACACGGTCGCCGATCCGGCCCGCCAGCCAGCGGAACGCGGTCGCGACGGCCGGCTGCACCAGCAGCGCGATCGACGCCTGGGCGCCGGAGACGGCCAGCGGCAGGAAGGTGACCATGACGCCGGCCGCGGAGGTGCAGGCGGCGAAGACGATCGCGGGCCGGACCACCGGGCGCAGCGCGTGCCGTTCCCCGGACGGCGGCGGCGCCGAGCGCGGCAGGGCGGGCAGCGCGGGCAGGGCGGCCAGCGGGGCGGCGGCGGTCAGCGCGAAGACCAGCCCGAAGCCGTACCGGCCGGCCAGCCACATGCCCAGCGGCATGGCCAGCAGCGAGCACACCCCGCTGACCAGGCCGACCACCGCGACGCCCTGGCCGCGGCGGCTCGCCGAGACCATCGAGGCGGTCAGCGCGCCGCCGGCGACGGTGGCGATCGCGAAGCCGACGCCGCGCACCGCGTTGACGGCGACGACCAGGGCCGGCGCGTCGAACCGCAGGAACAGCAGGGCCGGCGCGCCGAGCAGGATCAGCCCGGTCGCGAGCGTCAGCCGGTAGCCGAGCCGGGCCACGATGCGGGGCGTGACCAGCTCGAACAGCACGGTCGCGACCAGGAACGCGCCGGTGGCGAGCCCGGCCGAGGACGCCTGGGCGAACAGCGGGACGACGGCGAGCGGCAGGTAGAAGCCGAGCGACGAGCCGGCGATCGGGGCGAGAGCGGCAACCTTCATGCCGTCGACGCTAGGCGCGAAGTGGCTCACTGCTATGGTCCGATTCCATGGCGATCGAGTGGTCCGGTTGGGGTCCGCACCTGCTTCTCGAGCTCGACCGCGCCTCGGCGACCCCGTTGCGCGCGCAGGTCGAGCACCATCTGCGGGCGGCGATCCGGGAGGGCCGGCTGGCGGCGGGGGAGCGGCTGCCGTCCTCGCGCGCGCTCGCGGCCCATCTCGGCCTCTCCCGCGGCCTCGTCCAGGACAGCTACGCGCAACTTCAGGCCGAGGGCTACCTGACCTCGCACGTCGGCTCGGCCACGCGGGTGGCGCTCTCGGCGGCATTCAAGACCCCGGCGCCCGTACGCCGCCCGCGGCCCCCGGCGCCGCCGCTGATCGCCGATTTCCAGTCCGGCGTGCCCGACCTGCGGGAGGCGCCCCGGCAGGACTGGGCGTGGGCGGTCGGCCAGGTCTGCCGGTCGGCGGCGAACAGCGCGTTCGACTACGGCCCGCCCGAGGGTCAACCCCGGCTGCGCGAGATCCTGGCGTCCTACCTGCGGCGGGTGCGGTCGATCGACGCGTACGCGGATCAGGTCGTGGTCTGCACGGGATTCGCCCAGGGGCTGGGGCTCGTCCTGCGGGTGCTCGCCGGCCGCGGCCACACCACCGTGGCCTTCGAGGATCCGGGCGCGGTGCGGACCGCGAAGGCGGCCGCCGTCGGCGCGGGAATGACCGCTGTGCCCGTACGCGTGGATGACCGTGGTCTTGATGTTGACCTTCTCGACCGGACCGGGGCGCGCGTCGTGATCGTGACGCCCGCGCACCAGTGGCCGACCGGGGTCGTGATGGATCCGTCGCGGCGGCATGCCCTGCTGGCGTGGGCGCGGGAGCGGGACGCCGTGATCATCGAGGACGACTACGACGCCGAGTTCCGGTACGACCGCGACCCGGTCGGCGCCCTCCAGGGCCTCGCGCCGGACCGGGTCGTCGCGATCGGCACGGTCAGCAAGTCCCTGGCGCCCGCGCTGCGTCTCGGCTGGGTGGTGGCGCCCGTGGACCTGATCGACGACGTGGTGGAGGCCAAGCTGGTCGCCGACCGGGGCTCGTCCGGTATCGATCAGCTGGCGCTGGCGACGCTGATCGAGTCCGGCCGGTACGACCGCCACCTGCGCCGGATGCGATCGGTCTACTCGTCCCGGCGGGAGGCGCTGATCGCGGCGCTCGGCGACGTCCCGCTGACCGGCCTGGCGGCCGGCTTCCACGCGGTCGCCCACCTGCCGTCCGCGGTCGCCGAGCGGGATGTCGTCGACGAGGCCCGGGCCCGTCAGGTCGGCGTCTACGGCATGACCGAGTACCGCGTGGCCCCTGGCCCGCCCCGGCTGGTGATCGGCTTCGGGAACACGCCGGCGCCGGCGATCACCGCGGGCATCGCGGCGATCGCCGATCTCCTGCGTTAGATGGTGAACCCGCCGTCGACGTTGACGGTCGCGCCCGTGACGTACCGCCCGCCCTCGCCGGCCAGGAACGCCACCGCCGCCGCCACGTCCGCCGGCGTCGCGTAGTGCCCCAGCGCCGTCAGCCCGCCGATCGTCTCCGCGAACGGGCCGTCGGCCGGGTTCAGGTCGGTGTCGGTCGGCCCCGGGTTGACCAGGTTCACCGTGATCGCCCGCGGCCCGAGCTCCCGCCCCAGCGCCTTCGTGAGCCCGATCAGCGCGGTCTTGCTCATCGAGTAGATCGCGAAGCCCGGGAAGACCGCCCGCTCGGCGACGTTGCTGCCGATGTTGATGATCCGCCCGCCCGCGGCCATGTGGCGTACGGCCGCCTGCGAGGCCACGAACGGCGCCCGCACGTTGACCGCCACCGTCCGCTCGAAGTCGCCCAGATCCAGCTCCTCGAGCGGCCCGATCAGGTACGCCCCCGCGTTGTTGACCACGATGTCCAGCCGTCCGAGCTCGGCCGCCGCCCGCTCGACGGCCGCGACCACCGCCGCCGGGTCCCCGCTGTCGGCCCGCGCGACCACCGCCCGGCGCCCGGTCGCCCGGATCCGCCCGGCCACCGCCGCGGCCTTCTCCTCGTCCTGCTGGTACGTCAGCATCACGTCGGCGCCGCCCTCGGCGAGCCGCACCGCGACCGCCGCCCCGATCCCGCGCCCGCCGCCGGTGACCAGCGCGACCTTGCCCTCGAGTCCCTTGTCGCTCATGAGGGGAAAGCCTGGCCGCCGCGGCGGACGGCGTCTGGCGGTCATCGGACGTCTGCTTACATGGCCACTATGGAGAGTCAGACCGGCCCGGTGCGCGGCGCGGGCTGCGGCGCGGCCGTCCTGTTGGTGGCCGTCGTGCCGATCGGCGTGGTCTGGCTCCTGCTCCGATGGTTCGGCGCCGCCGTGCCCACCCTCGCCGACCTCGGCTCGGGCCCGCCCGCAGCCTCGGCTGGGTCGCGCTCAGCACCGCCGCCGCGGTCCCGGTGCTGGCCGTCGGCCTGGCCCTGATCGCCACCATGTTCATGACCGACCAGGTACCCTCCCCGGCCCCGCGCCGGCTGTACCTGGCCTGGCTGCTCGCCCTCCTCCCGGCGCTCGACGTGGTGGTCGTCGTCGCGGCCTGGATCGCCCGCGCGTTCGGCCAGATCGACGCGGCCCGCTTCCTCGCCCTCGGCCCCTGGCTGATCGCGCCGGCGCTGGCCCTCACGGCGGCCGTCGTCTACAGCGCCTTGGCCGCCCCGCCGACGGGCACTCGGCGTTGACCGGCGCCTCGGCTTCACCGCCGGCCGCACCACGCCGCCGGCGGTGAAGTGCCCGAGGCGCCGGATGGCGTCCGGCGTCAGGGTTTGAGGGCCTTCTTGACGGCCTTGGGCGTCGCATTGCCGGCCAGCTCCGTGACCCGGTCGCCGAGGAGGGCCGACCGCGCCCGCTCGGTGCGGTTCTGCCGGGCGAAGAAGTAGGTCGGAATCGTCGCCACCGTGACGCCCAGCAGAGCCGAGCCGCTGCTCCAGATCACGGCGAAGTCCTGGTTCTTCGCGGGGCCACTCTCCTTGTCAGGCATGGCTTCTCCCTAGCCGGTGCGGCCGCCGCTGGCGTTGAGTTCGTGGATCAGGTCGACGAGAGGGCGCGCCGCCTCGACCGCGTGGCGGATGATGGTCGGGATCGCCACCCACAGCGGATCCCAGAAATGCACCACGTGAATGGCGGCGGTGCGGCGGGCGATCTCCTCGCCCACGTCTTCGGTCCAGAAGTCCGTGCGGTCGCTGCGCCCGATCGCGGTGCCGTCGACCCCGAACCGGCGCGCCGTGGTGGCGCCGATCGTGATGCCGCCGGCGTCCTCGAAGAACATCTGGACCGCGCCGTTGTACCCACCGAACGACGTGCGCGTGAGCGTCCGGGTGGTGGCGTCGACATGGCCGCCGCGCAGCATGACTCCGTGCGTGATCATGCGATGCGTGTAGCCGAGATCGCTGTCCAGGTCGATCGCGATCTCCGTGGGCAGCGGCGACACGTAGCCCTCGACGCGAACGAACCGGTATCCCGCCTCGAGCGCGCTCCGCTCACCTTCCGCCGTAGCGGTCGTGAAGTTGTCGGCACGACCGGGGCTCCGGAACAACTTGAGCGGAACGGTGCCCGGCAGCTCCGCCTCGAGCACGTAGGCCTCGTCCCGCGAATAGAGGTAGCCGGCGGCCGCGGCGTCGCGGTCGCCCTCCGGAGTGGCGGTGGTGAAGTTGTCGCCGCGGCCGGGATTGAAATACGACCGCAGAGGCACCACGCCCGGCTCCGACCTGCGCTCCTTCGTCCGGCGATGGCACTGTCGGATCGATGGTCGGCCCGCGCCGGGCCGGGACGGATGAGCCGGTCGTCCCGGCCCACCCGGGAGGACCGCCCGGGCAATCGGGGACCGCCCCGCTATGGTTCGGAAATGAAGCGGACCGCGCTGGTCACCGGCGCCTCCTCGGGCATCGGCCGGGCGACCGCGACGGCCCTGGCCGCGCGCGGCTACCGGGTGCTGGGCACCAGCCGCAAGCCGGACGGGCAGCGGCTCGACGGGGTCGAGTTCGTGCCGCTCGATCTCGAGTCGCCGGCGTCGATCGAGGAGCTGGCGGCGTCGGTGGGCGACGTGGACGTGCTGGTCAACAACGCGGGCGAGAGCCAGTCCGGGCCGTTCGAGGAGTTGCCGGCCGCCGCGCTGACCCGGCTGTTCCAGGTCAACGTGCTCGGCCCGGTCCGCCTCAGCCAGCTGCTGCTGCCGGGCATGCGCGCGCGGGGTCACGGCCGGGTCGTGATGGTCGGGTCGATGCTGGCGAGCTTCCCGCTGGCGTACCGCTCGTCCTATGTCGCGACCAAGGCCGCCCTGAAGGGGTTCGCGAACGGCGCCCGCCACGAGTTCTCGCCCTTCGGCGTCTGGATCACCACCGTCGAGCCCGGCTCGATCAACACCGGGATCAGCGAGCGGCGGACGAAGTACGTGGCGGCCGACTCCCCGCATCGGCGCGACTTCGAGCGGATGCTGGCGGCGCTCGACCGCAACGAGCGCGCCGGCATCGGGCCCGGCCGGGTGGCCGAGGTCATCGTCAAGGCGATCGAGACCCCCAGACCGAGGCAGCGGTACGCGGTGGGCAGCAACGCCCCCGTCGTCTTCACCCTGCGGCGCGTCGTCCCCACGGCGCTCGTCGAGAAGCTCACCCACCGCCGCCACGATCTGCGCCGCTGACAGGCCCGTTCGGGCAGCCCCGACGACCGAACGGGCAGAGTTCGGGCTTCCCGGCGGACGGTGCCGGGAAGCCCGGGTCTCAGGCCTTCTCCACCTCGACCTCGGTGATCAGCACCCGGTCGGGGCCCGTCTCACGGATGGCGCCGGTCAGCGTGACCGCGCCGCGGCAGGGCAGGTCCCCGGCCGAGGCGCCGACCATGATCTCGAGCCGGCCGGGCTCGACGATCCGGCGCAGGTCGCGGCCGGTGAAGGCGGTGCGGTCGGTGTGCACCAGGAAGCGCACGTCCTTGGCCTCGCCCGGCTCGAGCGGCACCCGGGCGAAGCCGGTGAGCTGCTTGACCGGGCGGGTCACCTGGGCGACCACGTCGTGCAGGTAGAGCTGGACGACCTCGTCGCCGGCCCGCTCGCCGGTGTTGCGCACCCGCACGGTCACCGTGAACTCGCCGTCGGTCGGCACCGTCTCGTCGCTGATCCGCAGGTCGTCGATGGCGAACGTGGTGTACGACCGGCCGTGCCCGAACGGGAACAGCGGGGTCGGGTCGAGGTTGCTGATCTCGCTCTTCTCGGCGCCCAGCGGCGGCTGGAGATAGGTGCCGGGCTGGCCGCCGGGGGTCTTGGGGATCTGCACCGGCAGCTTGGCGCCCGGCTGCACCCGGCCGGAGAGCACGCCCGCGATCGCGGCGCCGCCCTCCTCGCCCGGCATGAACGCCTGCACCAGGGCCGCCGCCTCGCCGGCCACGTCGCCCAGCGCGTACGGCCGGCCGGAGACCACCACGACCACCACCGGGGTGCCGGTCGCCAGCAGCTCCTTCAGCAGGTCCCCCTGCAGGCCGGGCAGGCGCAGCTCGTCGGCGTCGCAGCCCTCGCCCGAGGTGCCGCGGCCGAACAGCCCGGCCAGGTCGCCGACCATCGCGACGCAGACATCCGCGTCCTTGGCCGCCGCCACCGCGGCCGCGAAGCCCGACCGGTCGTCGCCGATGACCGCGCATCCCTGCTCGTAGACCAGGTCGGCGCCGGCGAGCTCGGCCCGCAGGGCGTCGACCGCGGTCGGCACCTCGAGGCCGAGGCCGATCTCGGGATAGCGGGGCAGGACGTGGTTGGGGAAGGCGTAACAGCCCATGAACGTACGCGGGTCGGCCGCGCACGGCCCGACCACGGCGACCTTGCGCAGGGCCGGGTCCAGCGGCAGCGCCGTGCCCGGGTCGAGCAGGATCACCGACTTCTCCGCCATCTCCCGGGCCAGCGCCCGGTTGGCGGGGGAGTCGAGGTCGACCGCGGCGGCGCCGGCCACCGACTTCTCCGGCGTCCAGTCCGCGTCCAGCAGGCCGAGCTCGGCCTTCTGGGTCAGCAGCCGCCGGGCGGCCCGGTCGATCAGCTCCTCGGGGACCTTGCCGATCAGGCCGGTGCCGAAGCCGAGGGTGTCGGGCAGTTCCACGTCGATGCCGGCGGCCAGGGCCTGGGCGCCGGCGTCGTCGAGGTCCTCGGCGGTGCGGTGCATGATCGCCAGGAACGGCACCGCCCAGTAGTCGCTGACCACGGTGCCGGTGAAGCCCCACTGCTCGCGCAGCACCTCGGTGAGCAGCCACGGGTCGGCGGCGGCCGGCACGCCGTCGACGTCCGAGTACGAGTTCATCACCGAGCCGACCCCGGCCGTACGCACCGAGGTCTCGAAGGTCGGCAGGATGACGTCCATCAGCTCCCGCCGGCCCATCGGCACCGGCCCGTGGTTGCGGGCGCCGCGCGAGGCCGAGTACCCCGCGAAGTGCTTCAGCGTGGCGATCACCCCGGCGCCCTGCAGGCCGCGGACATACCCGGCGCCGAGCAGGGCGACCAGGTACGGGTCCTCGCCCATCGTCTCCTCGACCCGTCCCCACCGGTAGTCGCGCACGACGTCGAGCACGGGGGAGAGGCCCTGGTGCACGCCGAGGGCCGCCATGTCGCGCCCGATGTGGGCGGCCATCCGCTCGACCAGCTCGGGGTCGAAGGTGGCGCCCCAGGCGATCGCGGCCGGGTAGACGGTGGCGCCGAAGGAGGTGAAGCCGGTCAGGCACTCCTCGTGGACGAGCGCGGGCACGCCCAGGCGCGAGCCGTCCAGCACCACGTGGTGCTGACGGATCACCTCGGCGGCGCCCTCGGACACGGTGAGCGGCACACTGCCGTACACGCGGGTGAGATGACCAAGTCCGTTCCGGCTCGCCTCGCCCAGCGTGACCGTGCGGGAGGCCGCGAAAGCGTCCTGCATCGGCGCGACGTTATGGGCGTCTTCGGAGTCGCCAGGCGCTTCGTCCGATTCCGATGGGTCCATGTCGTTGCCCACCCATCGGCTGCCGAGTTGGGCTAGTTTCTCCTCGACGGTCATCGCGGCCAGCAGAAACTCGACACGCTCCGCCACGGGTAGGGCCGGGTCCTGCCATGGCTTGGTCGACTGCTCTGCGGTCACGGCGTTGCTCCTAAAAAGTTATCCAACAAGTTCCGAAACTTTCAGTACTTTCACAGCATGAATTATCGGTCGAAGGGGGCTTGACCGTGGGGGTCCCGCTCGGGTCCACTCTTGCCGTGGGAGCGCGCCCAGAGCAAGACCCTTGACATGATCAAGCCGAAACCCTACGTTAACGAAACCTCACGTTAACTTGCGGTCGTCATGCGAAAGTTGCAGTCTTTGTGACGACGGCAACCCCATCCCCACGACGATCCACTCGCCGCGGCAGGACGCGGCGCTCGAGTACGGAGATCAGCGTGACCAATAGTAATTTCTCCCGGCGTAACTTTCTGGGTCTGGCCGCGGGGGCTGCGGGTGCTGCGGCCCTCGCGGCTTGTGGCAGTTCGGGCCCGTCCGACAAGGGCGGCAGCAGCGGTGGCGGTTCGAAGGGCGGCGCCAGCTACTGGTCGCTCTCCGGTGAGCCCGGCCAGCCGATTCGCCAGGCGGCGATCGACCGGTTCAACAAGGCGAACGCCGACACCAAGATCACCCCGACGTTCTTCCAGAACGACGCCTACAAGCAGAAGATCAAGACCGCGATCGGTGCCGGCCAGGCCCCGACGATGATCTGGGGCTGGGGCGGTGGCGGCCTCAAGTCGTACGTCGACGCCAGCCAGGTTGTGGACCTGACCGACTGGCTCGGCCAGAACGCCGCGGTCAAGGACAAGATCCTGCCGTCGTCGTTCGGCGCCGGCACGGTCAACGGCAAGGTCTACGCGCTGCCGATCGAGACCGTGCAGCCGATCGTGCTGTTCTACAACAAGAAGGTCTTCGAGAAGGTCGGTGTCGAGCCGCCGAAGACGTACGGCGACATCCTCAACCTGATCCCGAAGTTCAACGCCAAGGGCATCGCGCCGTTCTCGCTCGCCGGTCAGTCCCGGTGGACGAACATGATGTGGCTCGAGTTCATGCTCGACCGCAACGCCGGCTCGGAGGTGTTCAACAACGTCTTCGCGGGCAAGGCGGGCTCCTGGTCCGACCCGGCCGTGCTGGACATGTTGACCAAGGTCCAGGACCTGGTGAAGGGCAAGGCGTTCATCAACGGCTTCTCGTCGATCACCGCCGACTCGAACGCCGACCAGGCCCTGCTCTACACCGGCAAGGCCGCCATGATGGTGCACGGCTCCTGGTCGTACGGCATCCAGAAGGCCAACGGCGGCGACTTCGTCAAGTCGGGCGGCCTGGGCTGGATGAACTTCCCGCCGATCGAGGGCGGCAAGGGCGACCCGACCAACACCGTCGGCAACCCCGGCCAGTACCTCTCGATCTCGGCCAAGGCGAGCGCCGCCGAGCAGGACGTGGCGAAGAAGTTCTTCTCCACCACCCTGGTCGACGACGACGAGAAGGCCGGCTGGGTCAAGTCCGGTGGCGTCCCGGTCCTCAAGGACGCGGACAGCCTGTTCACCGGTGACGACGCGCAGTTCCTCAAGGACATGTCGTCGATCGCGCAGAACGCCAAGACCTTCGCCCAGTCGTGGGACCAGGCGCTCAGCCCGACGGCGGCCGAGACCCTGCTCGACAACATCGCGAAGCTGTTCCAGCTCCAGGTCACCCCGCAGCAGTGGGTCGACAACATGAACGGGGTCATCGGCAAATGACGACGCTCGCTCCGCCCGCCGTACGTCGCGGCCAGGAGCCAACGACCGCCAAAGGCGGGCGGAGCGGCTCCGTCGGATGGATGGCTATACCCGCGCTGCTGATGTTCACGATGTTCGGGCTCATCCCGCTGCTCGGTGTGTTCGTGCTCAGCTTCACCACGTGGGACGGCATCGGTGACATTCACTTCACCGGTCTGACCAGCTGGAAGGCCGAGCTGACCGATCCCGGTCTCCCGCACTCGCTGTGGGTGACCTTCGAGATCATGATCATCTCGTGGCTCGTGCAGACGCCGCTGTCGATTTTGATCGGTGTGTTCCTGGCGGCGTTCAAGAAGTACCGCGGCGTCCTGGCGGTGCTGTACTTCATCCCGCTGCTGCTGTCCTCGGCGGCCATCTCGATCACGTTCAAGGCGCTGCTCGACCCGAACTTCGGCCTCGGCGCCGGCTTCGGGCTCGACTTCCTGAAGCAGGACTGGCTCGGCGACCCGCAGCT
The DNA here is from genome assembly GCF_055586105.1 of Actinoplanes sp. NPDC051537. Taxonomy (NCBI): domain Bacteria; kingdom Bacillati; phylum Actinomycetota; class Actinomycetes; order Micromonosporales; family Micromonosporaceae; genus Actinoplanes; species Actinoplanes sp. NPDC051537. Next base: position 39,852 of record NZ_JBVJIU010000017.1, on the reverse strand, counting down.
CGCCATCGGCGTGCTGATCTTCGTCGTGTCCTGGCAGTACATCCCCTTCCACTCCTTGATCTACCAAGGCGCGGTCCGGCAGATCCCGACGTCGATGTACGAGGCGTCCATGATCGACGGAGCGGGCCGGGTGCGGCAGTTCTTCTACATCACGCTGCCGCAGATCAAGTACACGATCATCACGTCGTCGACGCTGATGGTCGTGGGCTCGCTGACCTTCTTCGATCTGATCTACGTGCTCACCGGTGGCGGTCCCGGCGACTCCACCCGTGCGCTGGCGCTGGAGATGTATCAGAAGGGCTTCATGGCGAACCTCATGGGCCCGGCGAGCGCCATCGCCGTGATCCTGGTCCTGGTCGGTCTGATCCTCGCCCAGCTGCTGCGCCGCCTCGGCGGCCGCGGCGACGAGAGCATGCAGGAAGGTGTCTGACGTGACGGCGATGGATGTGACCGGCACGCCGGGGCGCCCCCTGCGTCGCAAGGGTCCGCTCGGCCGGATGGCCAAGTGGAACTGGTTCGGCGGCGCGCTGGGCTGGGTGTGGCTGTTCATCGTGATGATCCCGATCTACTGGATCGTCATCACGAGCTTCAAGACGCAGGCGAACTACTTCATCACCAACACGTTCGCCCCGCCGAAGGACCCGACGTTCGAGAACTACAAGACGGTCATCGACAACGAGATCGTCCGGTACTTCCTGAACAGCGTGATCGTGACACTCGGCGCGGTGGTGCCGGCGGTGCTGATCTCGTTCATGGCCGCGTACGCGATCGTCCGGGGCTCCGCCCGGCGCTGGCTGCGCTGGTCCAACACGGTGTTCCTGGCCGGTCTCGCGATCCCGCTGCAAGCGGTGATCATTCCGGTCTACCTGATCATCATCCGGCTGCAGCTGTACGACACCCTGCTCGCCATCGTCCTGCCCTCGATCGCGTTCGCGATCCCGCTGTCCGTCCTGGTGCTGACCAACTTCATCCGGGACGTGCCGAAGGAACTGTTCGAATCGATGCGCATGGACGGCGCCACCGAGTGGGGCACCCTGTGGCGGCTGGCGTTCCCGCTCACCCGCCCGGCACTGGTCACCGTGACCATCTACAACGCGCTGGGCATCTGGAACGGGTTCCTGCTGCCCCTGGTGCTGACCCAGAGCCCCGACCAGCGCACGATCCCCTACGCGCTGGTCAACTTCCAGGGTCAGTTCGGCGTGAACGTGCCGGCGATCGCCGCCTCGGTCACCCTGACGACGATCCCGATCGTTCTGCTGTACGCGATCGGCCGCCGCCAGCTACTGAGCGGTCTTACGGCCGGCTTCGGCAAGTAGGGCCGTGCTCTCCCGGATCACGAGTTCCGTCGCCAGCTCCACCCGGGGAGTTTCGATGGGCTCGCCGCGCGACAGTCGCAAGACCGTCCGTGCGGCGAGCCCGCCCATGTCGGCGAGGGGCTGGCGCACCGTCGTCAGCGGCGGCGCCGACCACCGGGCCTCCGGCAGGTCGTCGAAGCCGACCACGCTGAGGTCGTCCGGAATCCTTATTCCCCGCAACCGGGCGGCCTCGTAGAGTCCGAGCGCCATCTGGTCGCTGGACGCGAAGATCGCCGTCGGCGGGTCGTCCCGGTCAAGCAGCCGCATGCCGGCCGCGAAGCCGGACTCGTGCCGGAAGTCGCCCGGCTCGATCAGGCGGCGGTCGACCCGCATGCCGGCCTCCTCGAGGGCGGCCCGGTACCCGTCCAGCCGTGCACGTGAACACAGCAACGTCTTCGGACCCTCGACCAGACCGATCTTGGTGTGGCCCAGCGAGATGAGGTGCTCGGTGGCGCTGCGCCCGCCCGACCAGTTCGTCGCGCCGATCGTCGGCACGTCCGCGGCCACGCCGCCGGCCGGATCGATTATCACCATCGGCACGTTGAGCCGGTGCAACTCCGTGCTTATCGGTCCGGCGCCGTCCGAGATCACCAGGATCACGCCGTCGGACTGCCGGGCCCGCAGGTTCTGCAGCCACTGCCGGGTCGAGGCGGTACGGCGGTGGACGGCGGAGACCACGGTGCCGACACCGGCCGCGTGGGTCACCTCCTCGACGCCGCGGATCAGCTCGACGGCCCACGGGCTGTCCAGGTCCTGGAAGACGAGATCGATCAGCCCGGCGCGAAGAGGTTGCCGAGAGTTACGAGGACGATAATCGTGCTCTCGGAGAAGATGCTCGATGCGATCGCGAGTCTCGGGCGACACGTCCGTACGCCCGTTGAGCACCCGGGACACCGTGGGTACGGACACCCCGGCCGCCTCCGCGATCGTCGCGATCGTCACGCGCCGTCCGGTCACGGCCATGGTGGTCTCCTCGCTCCCGCGGAGCTCATCGTTGAAACTTTCGACCGCGGTGCGGGAAGTATTGCACATCTGCGACACGCCCGGGCTTAGACAGTCGTCGCGCTCACGACAATGATGTGTCCCGGCCGTGCCCGTCGCCCGTTCTCAGGGAGGATCCAGCGATGACGATCGACCTTCCGGCCCCCGTCCGCGCCGCGATCGACGCCGCCAACGCGAACGACACCGACGCCTTCTTGGCCTGCTTCCCGCCTGACGGCGTCGTCGACGACTGGGGTCGCGAGTTCGCCGGCCATCACGAGATCAAAGGATGGTCCGACCGCGAGTTCATCGGCGTCAAGGTCAATCTCCGTGTCACCCAGGTGTCGGTCGAAGATCTCGACGTGGTCGTGACGGCTCAGGTGGGCGGGGACGGCTTCAACGGCCCGTCGCATTTCACGTTCCGCCTCGAGGGCGACCACGTGACCCGCATGACGATCCGGGCCTGATCCCTCCCTCTACCGGGGCGGGTCGTATCGCTCGTAGATCGCCGCGCGGGCGCCGTCCGGGTCGAGCCGGTGCAGGATGGCGTCGCCGATGGCGGCGAGCTGCTCGACCTGCTCGGGCGTGAGCGCGTCGATGACGTTGTCGAGCACGGTGGCCGCGTGGCCCGGCGCGCTGTCGCGCACCTTCTGCCAGCCGGCCCCGGTCAGCCGCGCGTTGGTGGCCCGGCGATCCTCCGGGCAGGGGAAGCGCTCGAGCAGCCCGCGGCCCTCGAGCCGCTGCACCACGTGCGAGAGCCGGGCGAGGGTGGCCGTGGTCCGCTCGGCCAGCGCCGTCATGCGCAGCGTGTGCTCCGGCGCCTCGGACAACATCGCGAGCACGTAGTAGTCGAAGTGGGTCAGCCCCGCGTCGCGGCGAAGCTGGCTGTCCAGGGTCGCCGGCAGCAACTCCAGCACGGCGGCCAGCCGTACCCACGCCGCCATCTGCTTCCGGTCGAGCCATCGCGTGTCCACGCTCACATTATGTCACCGGAAAAGTTGTTGCTACAACTAAGAATGCGTGACATGGTTGTAGCAACAACCAATTCGGTTCCCCGGAGGTCACCGTGGCGCACATCAGCATCATCGGAAGCGGAAACATGGGTCAGGCCATCTCGGGCCTCGCGGCCAAGGGCGGTCACACCGTCGAGCTGCTGACCAGGGCCGACGCCGGCACGCCGGTCACCGGCGACATCGTGGTGCTCGCCGTGCCGTTCCCGTCGGTCGACGAGGTGCTGGCCGAGCGCGGCCCGCAGCTGGCCGGCAAGGTCGTGGTCGACATCACCAACCCGCTCGACTTCGAGACCTTCGACGGCCTCACCGTCCCCGCCGACGCGTCGGCGTCGGCCCGGATCGCCGCCGCGCTCCCCGACTCACAGGTCGTGAAGGCTTTCAACACCAACTTCGCCGGCACCCTGGTCGCCGGCGCGGTGGCCGGCCACCCCACGGCGGTGCTGATCGCGGGCGACGACGCCGGGGCGAAGGCAAAGCTCGGCGAGGTCGTCCGCTCGGCCGGCCTGCGCGCCGTCGACGCCGGCGCCCTGAAGCGGGCCCGCGAGCTCGAGGCCATCGGCTTCCTGCAGATCACCCTGGCCGCCGCCGAGAAGGTCTCCTGGACGGGCGGCTTCGCCGTGGCGGAGTAGCCGGATCAGGCGGGTGGGTCCAGCTCCTTGCGGAAGACGATCGCCCGGCGGGTGTAGCCCATGCCCGTCTCGTAGAACGGGACCGAGCTCGGGCTGTGCAGGTACGTGTTGAGCGAGACCGTGGTGGCATGGTGGTCGCGGCCCCACTGCTCGGCGGCCCTCATCAACGCGGTGCCGACGCCGAGGCGGCGGTGGGACTCGGCGACCGCGAGGATCTGGACGTGCACGCGGGGGCGGGTGAGGTCGTCGATGAGCTCGTGCTCCGGATGGTCGCCGGGGTGGTGGACGGCCGCGATCAGCAGACCCGCGATCGCGCCCGCCACGTCGGCGACCAGGAACAGCTCGGACGCGGCCACGTCCTGCTCGAACGACTCGGCCAGGCCGGCCGGGCTCGGGACGCGGAACGAGCCGGGGTCGAGGTCGTGGTAGTAGCGGCCGGTCTCGACCCAGATCGAGGCGCAGCCGGGGCCGTCGCCGGGGCGGGCCGCGCGAATGACGGCATCGGTCACGCCGCGACCGTAGCAAGGAGCGAAGCGGTGGTCGACACGGTGCCGAACGGGTGCATCGCTCAGTGGCGCGGGACGGCGCACCGAACTCGCTGGCATGCGCCTGATGTCCCGATGGTCCGTCCTGGCCGGAGTTCTCAGTGTCGTCGCGGCGCTGGGGCCGGCAACCGCGGCCGCGGCCGACGAGCCGGCCGTGCGGATCATGCCGCTCGGCGACAGCATCACGTTCGGCAAGGGTGACCCGGCCGAGAACGGCTACCGGGCGACGCTGCACGACTGGCTGGCGCAGGACGGCACGCCCGTCGAGTTCGTCGGCTCGCAGCACAACGGCACCGGCGAGGCCACCGCGCACGAGGGGCACCCGGGCTGGCGGATCGCCCAGCTCACCGAGCAGGTCGACGGCTGGATGGCCGACGCGCGGCCGGACGTCGTGCTGCTCGACATCGGCACCAACGACCTGCTCCGCCGCGACCACCTGGCCGGGGCGCCGGACCGGCTGATCGAGCTGATCGACCACATCGTCGCCGCGAACCCGCGGGTGCGGATCCTGCTGGCCGAGCTGCTGGTCGTCGACCACGGCCACGAGACCGACTTCCTGAACTACAACACGGCGGTCGAGCTGCTGGCCGGCTTCTACCCGGACAACGTGACGCTGGTGAACATGGCCGACATCCCGGTCGGGAACACGGTCGACCACGTGCACCCGGACGCGCTCGGCTATCAGCAGATGGCCGAGCGCTGGTACGGGGGCCTCAAAGAGATCTCAGCGGGGAGCCGCTAGCGCAGGCGTGCGGGCCGCCGCGGCCAGGTGCGCCGCCACCGACGCGTGGTCGGTCGCGATCAGGCCGGTGGTGACGCGCAGGTGCGGCCGGCCACCCGCGGGCGTGAACGAGGCGCCGGCGGCCGCGGCGATACCGGCGCCGGCCAGGGTGATCAGCGCGGCCTGCTCGTCCTCGACCGGCAGCCAGATGTTCAGCCCGTCGCCGGGCGGGAGCACGATGCCCATCGCCGACAGGGCCGCGATGACCAGGTGGCGGCGGCGTGCGTACTCGGACCGGGCGGCGCGCACCGCGGCCACCGACGACGGCTCGGTCAGCAGGGCGACCAGCAGCCGCTGGAGCAGCCGGCTCGTCCACCCCTGCCCGAGCAGCCGCCGCTCGAGGATCGGGTCGAGCACGGTCGCCGGGCCGCCGACCGCGGCCAGCCGCAGGTCGGGGCCGTGGGACTTGGAGAAGCTCCGCACGTGGATCGTCTGCCGCGGCAGGTGAGCGCCCAGCGACCGGATCGGACCGGAAGCCACGTCGCCGGCGGAATCGTCCTCCACCGCGTACACCTGCGGGTGGGAAGCGAGCACCGCGGCGAGTGACGCCGCCCGGGAGAAGGACCACGACGCGCCGGTGGGGTTGAGCGCCCGCGGCTGGAGGAAGACGGCGGCGGGACGCGTGGCGAGGGCGGCGGCCAGGCCCGACGGGATCATGCCCTCGGCGTCGGTCTCGACGAACACCGCCTCCACGCCGAGGGCGTCCAGCAGGTCGAGCAGCGGGGGAAAGCACGGGTTCTCCACGATCGCGCGGTCACCCAGGCGTAACAAAGCCGAGGCAATCTGGTCGACGGCGTCCATCGCGCCGTCGAACACGGCCAGGCGGTCGGGCGGGAACGGCCAGCTCTCCCGCAGCAGATCGGCGAGGGCGGGCAGCACCGGCTCGTCCAGATAACTCGAGGGGGCGGGGGAGAGGCCGGCCAACGCCGGCAGGGCCGGAAGCAGCCGCGGGTCGGGCACCCCGGTCGAGAGGTCGAGCGGGAAACCGGAACGGCCTCGCAGCGCGGCCCGGTAGCGACCGGGGCCGCCCAGCCGGGATGCGGCGACGACCGTGCCGCGACGTCCGTCGGTCTGGATGGTGCCGGCCCGGCGCAGGAGCTGCCAGGCTGCGCTGACCGTGGTCGGCGACATGTGCAGCTCGCGGGCCACCGCGCGGACCGGCGGAAGCTTGACGCCGGGCGCGAGGGCGCCGGAGCCCACCGCGCGACCCACGGCCTCGGCGAGACCGCGGGCGGACGGCTCGGTGAGCAGGTCGCGGACGGCACGAAGCATTTTGTGACAGTACGTTTCGAGTATTGTTCCGTCCAGACCTGTTACGTAATCTCGGCCCCATGAATCGAATCGCGCACTGGATCGGCGGCGCCGAGCACGCCGGCACCTCGGGCCGGGTCGGCCCCGTCTTCAACCCCGCGACCGGCGAGCAGACCGGCGAGGTCGACCTGGCCTCGGCCGCCGAGGTCGCCACCGCCGTCGCGAGCGCGAAGGAGGCCGCCAAGGCCTGGCGCGAGGCCTCGCTGTCGCGCCGCTCGGCCGTCCTGTTCAAGTTCCGCGAGCTGCTCGCCGACCGCGCCGGCGACCTGGCCGCCGTGATCACGAGCGAGCACGGCAAGGTGCTCTCCGACGCGGCCGGCGAGATCGCCCGCGGCCTGGAGAACGCGGAGTTCGCCACCGGCATCCCGCACCTGATGAAGGGCTCCTACTCGGAGCAGGCGAGCACCGGCGTGGACGTGTACTCGATCCGCCAGCCGCTCGGCGTCGTCGCCGGCATTACCCCGTTCAACTTCCCGGCCATGGTGCCGCTGTGGATGTGCGCGACGGCGATCGCGTCCGGCAACGCGTTCGTGCTCAAGCCCAGCGAGAAGGACCCGTCGGCCGCCCTCTTCCTGGCCCGGCTGTGGCGCGAGGCGGGCCTGCCCGACGGCGTCTTCACCGTGCTGAACGGCGACAAGGAGGCGGTCGACGCGATCCTCACCCACCCGGACATCGCCGCGGTGAGCTTCGTCGGCTCGACCCCGATCGCCAAGTACATCTACGAGACCGGGACCGCCCACGGCAAGCGGGTGCAGGCCCTCGGCGGCGCCAAGAACCACATGATCGTCCTCCCCGACGCCGAGCTGGACGCCGCTGCCGACGCCGCGGTGAGCGCCGCCTACGGCTCGGCCGGCGAGCGCTGCATGGCCGTCTCGGTGGTGGTGGCCGTGGGCGACGTCGCCGACCCGCTGGTCGAGGCGATCGCGGCCCGCCTGCCCAAGCTCAAGATCGGCGCGGGCACCGACCCGGAGTCGCAGATGGGCCCGCTGATCACCGCGGTGCACCGGGACAAGGTGGCCGGCTACGTCGAGGCCGGCGCGGCCGCGGGCGCGACGGTGGTGACCGACGGGCGCGAGGCGGAGCTGCCGGCCGACGGCTACTACCTGGGCGTCACGCTGCTCGACAACGTCACCCCGGAGATGGCGGTCTACACCGACGAGATCTTCGGGCCGGTCCTCTGCGTGGTGCGGACCCGGACGTACGCGGAAGCGGTCCAGCTGATCAACGAGAACGAGTACGGCAACGGCACCGCCATCTTCACCCGCGACGGCGGCGCGGCCCGGCAGTTCCAGTTCGACGTGAACGCGGGCATGGTCGGCGTCAACGTGCCGATCCCGGTGCCGGTGGCCTACTACTCGTTCGGCGGCTGGAAGGCGTCGCTGTTCGGCGACACCCACATGTACGGCCCGGACGGCATCCACTTCTTCACCCGCACCAAGGTCGTCACGTCGCGCTGGCCCGACCCGGGCACGTCGTCGGTGGACCTCGGCTTCCCGACGACGCGATAAGGAAAAGATGTCCGAGTCGATAGTCCGGGCCGACGACCGCGCGCACGTCTTCCACAGCTGGTCGGCCCAGGGCCTGATCAACCCGCTGCCGATCAAGGGCGCGGCGGGAAGCTACTTCTGGGACTACGAAGGCACGAGATATCTCGACTTCGCCTCCCAGCTCGTCAACATGAACATCGGCCACCAGCATCCGCGGCTGGTCGCCGCGATCCAGGAGCAGGCGGCCACGCTCTGCACGATCCAGCCCGCCTTCGCCAACGACAAGCGCGGCGAGGCGGCCCGCCTGATCGCCGGCCTCGCGCCCGGCGACCTCGACAAGGTGTTCTTCACCAACGGCGGCGCCGAGGCCAACGAGAACGCGATCCGCCTCGCCCGCGGCCACACCGGCCGGCACAAGGTGCTCTCCACCTACCGCAGCTACCACGGCTCGACCTCGACCGCGATCACCGCCACCGGCGACCCGCGGCGCTGGGCCAACGAGCCGGTGGCGGTCGGCGTCGTGCATTTCTGGGGGCCGTACGCGTACCGGTCGCCCTTCTACTCGGAGAACGAGGAGCAGGAGACCGAGCGCGCCCTGCGGCATCTGCGCGACACGATCGTCTTCGAGGGCGCCGGCACGATCGCCGCGGTTCTGCTCGAGACCGTGGTCGGCACCAACGGCATCCTGGTGCCGCCGCCCGGCTACCTGGCCGGCGTGCGGGCGATCTGCGACGAGTTCGGCATCGTCTTCATCGCCGACGAGGTGATGGCCGGCTTCGGCCGCTGCGGCGAGTGGTTCGCGGTCGACCGCTGGGGTGTCACCCCCGACCTGATCACGTTCGCGAAGGGGGTCAACTCCGGTTACCTGCCGCTGGGCGGGGTGATCATCTCGGCGGAGATCGCTTCGACGTACGAGACCCGGCCGTTCCCCGGCGGCCTGACCTATTCGGGGCACCCGCTCGCCTGCGCCTCGGCCGTCGCCTCCATCGAGATCTTCAAGGAGGAGGGGATAGTCGAGCACGCCCGCGCCCTGGGCGACGACGTGATCGGCCCCGGGCTGCGCGAGATCGCCGAGCGGCATCCCAGCGTGGGCGAGGTGCGCGGCCTCGGCGTGTTCTGGGCGGTCGAGCTGGTCCGCGACCGCGCGACCCGCGAGCCGCTGGTCCCGTTCAACGCCGCCGGGGCCGCCGCCGGGCCGATGAACGAGCTGGCCGCCGCCTGCAAGGAGCGCGGTCTCTGGCCCTTCACCCACTTCAACCGGGTGCACGTGGCGCCGCCCTGCACGGCGAGCGCCGAGGAGGTCCGCGAAGGACTGTCGGCCCTCGACGCGGCGCTCTCGGTGGCCGACCGGTATTACGTGGGCTGACGCGGGATTGCGTAGCTTCAACGGCCCGTTGACGCCTGATTCCGTTTCAAGTTTGGAAAATTCCTCGGATTCCCTTGTTTAGAACACCTGCTTGTGACATGGTCCCTTGCGTCGTCGTGTGGGAACTGTCACAGGCCTCAGCTGGAGGGTTTATTCAGTGAACGAGCTGCGGAACTTCGTCGGTGGCGAGTACACCGGCACGGTGGGCGGGACGACCTCGGAGGTCGTCGATCCGAGCACCGGGGAGGCGTACGCTCTGGCGCCCGTCTCCGCCGCAGCCGACGTCGACCGGGCGATGACCGCGGCCGAGGCCGGTTTCGAGGTCTGGCGGGACGCGACACCGGCCGAGCGGCAGCGCGCCCTGCTGCGCATCGCCGACGCGGTCGAGGCCCGGGCCGGCGAGCTGGTCGAGGCGGAGTGCCGCAACACCGGCAAGCCGGTCGAGGCCACCCGCCGCGAGGAGATCGGGCCGATGCTCGACGAGCTGCGCTTCTTCGCGGGCGCGGCGCGCATCCTCGAGGGCAAGTCCGCGGGGGAGTACCTGCGCGATCACACCTCCTACGTGCGGCGCGAGCCGATCGGTGTGTGCGCGCAGATCACGCCCTGGAACTACCCGATGGTCATGGCCGTCTGGAAGTTCGCGCCGGCCATCGCGGCCGGCAACGCGGTGGTGCTCAAACCCTCCGACACGACGCCGGTGAGCACGCTGCTGCTCGCCGAGATCGCCGCCGAGTTCCTCCCGCCCGGCGTGCTCAACGCGGTCTGCGGCGACCGGGACACCGGCCGCGCGGTGGTCGCCCACCGGACGCCGCAGCTCGTCTCGATCACCGGCTCCACGCGGGCCGGCATGGAGGTCGCCGTGGCGGCGGCGGCCGACCTGAAACGGGCTCATCTGGAGCTCGGTGGCAAGGCGCCGGTGATCGTCTTCGACGATGTCGACATCGAGTCGGCCGCCGAGGCGATCGCCGGCGCGGGCTACTTCAACGCCGGGCAGGACTGCACGGCCGCCACCCGGGTGCTGGTCCACCAGCGGATCGCGGGCGACTTCACGGCGGCGCTGGCGGCGGCGGCCAAGAACACGAAGGTCGGGCCGCCGGCCGACCCGGGCGCGTTCTTCGGCCCGGTCAACAACGCCGGCCAGCTGTCCCGGGTGCAGGGCTTCCTCGACCGCACCCCCGGGCACGCCGAGATCGTCGCGGGCGGCAACCGGATCGGCGACCGCGGCTATTTCCTCGAGCCGACCGTGGTGTCCGGCCTCCGGCAGCAGGACGAGATGATCCAGGACGAGGTGTTCGGCCCGGTCATCACCGTGCAGCGGTTCGACGACGAGGACAACGCGGTGCGCTGGGCCAACGACGTGCGCTACGGGCTGAGCGCCAGCGTCTGGACCCAGAACCACGGGCGGGCCATGCGGGTGTCCCGGCGGCTCGATTTCGGCGCCGTCTGGATCAACACCCACCTACCCTTCGTCTCGGAGATGCCGCACGGCGGTTACGGCCACTCCGGCTACGGCAAGGACCTTTCGATGTACGGGTTCGAGGAGTACACCCGGATCAAGCACGTGATGAGTTATCTGGGCTGAGGCCCGCCCGTCCCCCCGCGCGAAGAGGAACAACATGACCACCCCCCAGAACGGGCAACCGGCCATCAGATTCGCCGGCGTTCACAAGAACTACCTGTCGCACGGCGAGTCGGTTCCGGCCGTCAAGCGGACGGACCTGGCCATCGCGCAGGGTGAGTTCTTCTCGCTGCTAGGGCCGTCCGGTTGCGGCAAGACCACGACGATGCGGATGATCGCGGGCTTCGAGGAGCCGACCGCCGGCAAGGTCTTCCTCGACGGGAAGGACGTCACCGGGGTCGCGCCCAACAAGCGCGACGTGAACATGGTCTTCCAGTCGTACGCGTTGTTCCCGCACCTCAACGTGCTCCAGAACGTGGCCTTCGGCCTCGAGCGCAAGAAGATCGCGAAGGACGAGATCAAGCGTCGCGTGGGCGAGATGCTGGAGATCGTGTCGCTGACCGGCATGGAGAAGCGCGTTCCCCGGGAGATGTCCGGCGGCCAGCAGCAGCGGGTGGCGCTGGCCCGGGCCCTGGTCAACAAGCCGCGGGCGCTGCTGCTCGACGAGCCGCTGGGCGCGCTCGACCTCAAGCTGCGCCAGCAGATGCAGGTCGAGCTCAAGCGCATCCAGCGCGAGGTCGGCATCACCTTCGTCTACGTCACCCACGACCAGGGCGAGGCGCTGACGATGTCGGACCGGATCGCGGTCATGAACTCCGGGGTCATCGAGCAGCTGGGCACGCCGCGGGAGATCTACGAGCGGCCGGCGACCCGCTTCGTGGCCGGCTTCATCGGCACCTCGAACATCGTCGACGGCCACGTCGAGCGCTGCGAGAACGGCCTGGCGCTGCTCGGCTACAGCACGCAGGACCGGGTCGTCGTGCCGGTCGGCAGCTCGGTGCGGGCCGGCGACAAGATCGAGGTTTCGGTCCGGCCCGAGAAGATCGACATGCACCGCGGGGTGCCGCCGGTGACGGCCACCGGTGGGAGCGTGCTCTCCGGAATTGTCAACGAGGTTGTTTATCACGGAACCTCGACCAACTACACCGTAGCCACGGCGGCCGGCGCCGACTTTACTGTCTTCGATCAAAATGCTTCGAACGCCGAGGATCTTGCGGATCGCGGCGATCGCGTCTTCCTGACCTGGGACCCCCAGCACTCATACATGATCGGAGTCTGATGTCTGCCCCGAACCTCCCCGATGCGTCTCTCCTTCGCGGCATGACCCAGCGCCGGCTCGGCCGGCGGGACGCTCTGCGGATCTCCGGTCTCGGTGCCCTCGGCGCGGCCCTCGCGGCCTGCGGCGTCCAGGGCAAGGCCAAGCCCAACGCGAGTGCGGCGCCCGACGCCGTCGAGAAGTACTGGACCGGCAAGACGAAGGTCGGCCACGTCGACTTCGCCAACTGGCCGCTGTACATGGACCCCCAGAAGCCCGAGCTCAAGGCGTTCACCAAGGCGACCGGCATCACGGTGAACTACCAGGAGGTCATCCAGGAGATGGGTCCCTGGTTCGCCAAGGTGCAGCCGCAGCTGTCCGCGGGCCAGTCGATCGGCTTCGACATGATGGTCATCACCAACAGCATCCAGTTCGCGCAGTTCCGCGACTCCGGCTTCCTGGCCCCGCTCGACCACTCCAAGCTGCCGAACTTCACCAAGAACGCGGCCGCGTCGTACACCAAGGAGGCGTTCGACCCGGGCAACGTCTACTCGGTGCCGTGGGCCTCGGGCATGACCGGCATCGCGTACGACGAGAGCAAGACCGGCAAGATCACCAAGCTGGCCGACCTCTGGCGCCCCGAGTTCAAGGGCAAGATCGGCATGTTCTCCGACACCCAGGAGCTGGCCAACTTCGGCCTGCTCAAGCTCGGCATCGACCCGGCCAAGTCGACCGCCGACGACTGGCAGAAGGCCGCCGACGACCTGAAGAAGCAGAAGCCGCTGGTGCGCAAGTACTACGACCAGAGCTACGTCGACGCGCTCGGCAAGGGCGAGGTCTGGCTGACCCAGGCCTGGTCCGGCGACATCTACCAGAAGAACATCTCGGACAACACGAACTTCAAGTTCATCGTCCCCGACGAGGGCGGCACGATCTGGACCGACAACATGACGATCCCGATCACCGCGAAGGCGCCGCTCGACGCGATCCAGCTGATCGACTGGTTCTACAGCGTCGAGCAGTCCGCCTCGCTGGCCGAGTACATCAACTACGTCTGCCCGGTGCCCGCGGCCCAGGCGCAGATCGTCAAGGACGCGGCGAAGAAGACCGGCGACGACAAGCAGGCCCTGCTCGACCTGGCCAAGTCGGACCTGGTGTTCCCGACCGACGCGCTCTACTCGAAGCTGCACTACTACGTGTCGTTCACGGCCGTCGACGAGCAGCAGACGTTCCAGAAGATCTTCGAACCGATCGTGCTGAGCTGATATGAACCGAGTCAAACGACAACTGGCGCCCTATTTCCTGGTGCTGCCGGGCGGCCTCTGGCTGCTCCTGTTCTTCGCGATCCCGATGATCTTCATGCTGTCGCTGTCGCTCCAGCAGGGCGACGTCGTGTACGGCTTCCGGTTCACCGGGCACTGGCAGAACTACACGGACGCGATCTCGGATTACCACACGCAGCTGGTGCGGTCGCTGATCTACGCGGCCGTCGGCACGATCGTGCTGATCGCGCTGGCCTTCCCGGTCGCGTACTGGATCGCCTTCAACGGCGGGAAGCGCAAGTCGACGTACCTCTTCCTGCTGCTCTTGCCGTTCTTCGTGTCGTTCGTGCTGCGCACCATCTCGTGGCGGCAGATCCTCACCGACGACGGACCGGTGCTGCACCCGCTCAAGCAGATCGGGCTGCTGCCGGACTCGTACCACCTGCTCGGCACGCCCGAGGCGGTGATCGGCGGGCTGGTCTACAACTTCCTGCCGTTCATGGTGCTGCCGATCTACGTGGCGCTCGAGCGGATCGACCCGCGGGTCGTCGAGGCGGCGCGTGACCTGTACGCGAACCCCGCGCTCGCCTTCCGCAAGGTGATCCTGCCGCTCAGCCTCCCCGGCGTCTTCGCCGGCGTGCTGATGTCGTTCGTGCCGATGGCCTCGGACTACGTCAACTCGGAGGTGCTCGGCAGCTCGTCGACCACGATGATCGGCCAGGTCATCCAGAGCAAGTACCTGGTGACCTCCGACTATCCGACGGCCGCGGCGCTCTCGTTCATCCTGATGGCGGTGCTGCTGATCGGCATCTTCTCCTACGCCCGCGCGCTGGGCACCGAGGACGTGATGACGGTGGCGGCCCGATGAGCCAGAGCACCCTCGACCGACCGGCCACGAACGAGACGTCGTCGCACGCGGCCAAGCCGCGGCGCCGGCTCACCGGCAACCGGCTGCTGTTCATCTACACCTGGCTGGTGATCATCTGGCTGGTCATCCCGATCTTCGTGATGATCGCCTTCGGCTTCAACGACACCAAGGGCCGGTACAACCAGTCCTGGGAGGGCTTCACCCTCAAGTGGTACGGGAAGGTCTTCGAGATCGAGGACCTGACCAAGGCGCTCTGGACGTCGCTGGCCATCGCGGTGATCGCCAGCATCGTCTCGGCCGCGCTGGGCACCGGCATCGGGTACGCGCTGGGCCGCTACCGGTTCCGCGGGTCCGGGACGCTGAACGTCATCATGTTCTCCACGATCTCCTCACCCGAGCTGATCATGGGTGCCTCGCTGCTCAGCCTGTTCGTCTCGGCCAACCTCGGCCTCGGCTACGTGTCGATCACGATCGCGCACATCATGTTCTCGATCTCGTTCGTCGCCGCCATCGTGCGGGCCCGGGTCGTCACGCTCGACCGGTCGATCGAGGAGGCCGCGGCCGACCTCGGCGCGACGCCGTGGACGTCCTTCTGGAAGATCACGTTCCCGATCATCCTGCCGGCCGTGTTCTCCGGCATCCTGCTGGCGTTCGCCCTCTCCATCGACGACTTCGTCGTCACCAACTTCACCGCGGGCAGCGTCGTCACGTTCCCGCTGTGGATCTGGGGCTCCACCCGCGTCGGCCTGCCCCCGCAGGTCAACGTGATGGGCACCCTGATCTTCGCGGCCGGCGTCATCATCGCGGTCGCGACCAACATCCGCTCGAGGCAAGGTAAGCGGGATTGATAACTCGTGGTTTCGTCGCTCACTTCGCACTACCTGAAGGACGCGATCGCTGAGCCGTACTGGCTCACCCAGGCGGGGGCCCCGGCCCCCGCCGACCCGCTCGCCGGCGTCACCACCGCGGATCTCGCGGTGGTGGGCGCCGGGTACAGCGGACTCTGGACGGCGTTGATCGCCAAGGAACGCGATCCCGGCCTCGACGTCGTGGTCGTCGAGGCGGGCACCGCCGGGTGGGCGGCCTCGGGGCGCAACGGCGGGTTCTGCGCCGCGAGCCTCACCCACGGCTTCGACAACGGGCTCGCCCGGTTCCCGGACGAGATGCCCCGGCTGCTGCGCCTGGGCCGGGAGAACCTCGACGCGATCGAGTCGGCCGTCGCCCGCTACGGCATCGACTGCGACTTCCGGCGCACCGGCGAGCTGCACGTGGCCACCGAGGAGTGGCAGCTGCGCGATCTGGTCGCGGGGCACGCGGCCGAGGCGGCCAACGGTCTCGACGTGGAGCTTCTGGACCGGGACGCCGTACGGGCGGAGGTCGACTCGCCGACCTACCGGGGCGCGGTCTGGGACCGTACGGGCTGCGCGATGGTCGACCCGGCCCGCCTGGCCTGGGGTCTGCGGGCGGCCTGCCTCGCGCTCGGGGTGCGGATCTACGAGAACACCAAGGTCGAGCGGATCCGGCCGGCGAAGAACGGCCTGGCCCTGCACACCTGGCGCGGCCAGGTCACCGCGGGGAAGGTCGTGCTGGCCACCGGCGCGCACGGCCGGCTGCTCAAGCGGCTCCAGCAGTTCGTGGTCCCGGTCTACGACTACGCGCTGATGACCGAGCCGCTGAGCGACGCGCAGCTGGCGTCGATCGGCTGGCGCAACCGGCAGGGCATCGGCGACTCCGCCAACCAGTTCCACTACTACCGGCTGACCGCCGGCAACCGGATCCTGTGGGGCGGCTACGACGCGGTCTACTTCAACGGCGGCCGCATCGTGCCCGGCCAGGAGCAGCGCGAGGCGACGTTCGAGGTGCTGGCCGCGCACTTCGCCGCGACGTTCCCGCAGCTCGAGGGCCTGCGCTTCACGCACAAGTGGGGCGGCGTGATCGACTGCTGCAGCCGGTTCAGCGCGTTCTTCGGCACGGCGCACGGCGGCCGGCTGGCGTACGCGGCCGGCTACACCGGCCTCGGCGTGGGCGCGACCCGCTTCGGCGCCCAGGTCATGCTCGACCTGCTGGGCGGGACGCCGACCGAGCTGACGTCGCTGAAGATGGTGCGCAGCAAGCCGGTGCCGTTCCCGCCGGAGCCGGTGCGCAGCGGCGTCATCCAGCTGACCCGCTGGTCGATCGCCCGCGCCGACCGCAACCAGGGCCGGCGCAACCTGTGGCTGCGCACGCTCGACTCGCTGGGCCTCGGTTTCGACTCCTGACCCGGTCGCGCTCGCCTACGATCGGGTCCATGCCGGTGCGGGCCGATGCGTTGCGTAATCGCGAGCGGATACTCGGCGTGGCCCGGGTGGTGGTGCGGGAGCACGGCACCCAGGCCTCGCTGCGGGACATCGCCCGCCGGGCCGAGGTCGGGCTGGGCACGCTCTACCGGCATTTCCCGACGCGGGACGCCCTGCTCGAAACCCTGATGCGGCGGCGCTTCGACCACCTGACGAGCCGCGCGGCCGAGCTGCTGGGCGAGGCGGACGCGGCGGCGGCGCTGAGCGCGTGGCTGACCGAGTTCGCGTACGGCGCCGGGACGTACAGTGGCCTGCCGGATTCCATCATGGCGACGCTGCGCGACGAGTCGACGCCGCTGTACGCCTCGTGCGACGCGATGCGGGACGCGGTGGGCGAGCTGCTGGCGGCGGCCCAGGCGACCGGGGCCATTCGCGCCGACCTGCGGCCCGAGGAGCTGTTCGCACTGGTCACCGCCGTGGGGTGGATCGCGGAGCAGGCGCCCTCGCTCGACGCCCGGCGCGAGCGGTTGCTCACGCTGATGCTCGAGGGCCTGCGAGGCTAGCGCTCCAGATCGGCCAGCGTCGCGGCCCGGCGGCGGACCGACTCGGGGAGCTCCAGCCGGACCGTCTCGTCCAGCTCGGCCGACGGCGCGGGCGGCGGGACCGGCATCGTCGACTCCTCCGGCGGCGCGGGCGGCACGGCCCGGGCCCGCGGTGGCAGCACCCGGTCGCGGATCTTCAGGGCCGGCCACTCGACCAGGCGGGTCAGCACCACGGCGACCGCGATCGCGGCGCCGTAGAGCAGGATCAGCCGCTGCGGGCCGTGGTTGATCCAGGGCGCGTACTTGTCGCCGACCCGCTCGACGTACTCCGCCGAGGTCACGTGGGTCAGGTAGATCGCGTAGGAGTAAACGCCGAGCAGGCCGATCGGCCGCAGCAGCACCCGCAGCTTGACCACCCACGACGCCCGATAGAGCAGGAGCAGGAAACAGGCCGAGGCGACGTACGAGGCGGAGTAGCCGAAGGTCGAGCCGGCCGGCGTGGTCTTGCCGAAGTTCCACAGCCAGATGAGCCCGACCACGGTGCCGCCGAGCCACAGCCACTTCCACTGCACCGCCCGGTCGAACAGCGCGGTGTAGTAGACCGACGCGATGGCCAGCAGCACGCCGCCGAGGAGCGCGTCGACCCGGAAGTGGCTCAGCTGCTGGAGCATCACCGGCGTCACGTGGTGGTTCCAGCCGTACATCCGCAGGCCGAGCACCACCACCATGACGCCGACGATCACCCGGATCAGCGTCCGGGGTTTGATCGCCCGGCGGAACGCGAACGGCAGCAGGATCGCCACCACGAGGTAGAAGTGCTCCTCGACGGCGAGCGACCACAGGTGCGCGGGCGGGGTCTGCGTGTAGTTCTGCGCGTGGAACAGCAGCGGTGCGTACTGCCCGGGGCGGTCGCGGTGCACGAACAACAGGTACGCGATGAACAGGTAGTAGACCGGCCACAGCTTGAACGCCCGGCGGATCAGGAAGCGGCGCGCGTCGAAGGCGCCGGTGCGCGCGTGCTCGCGGAAGATCAGCCGGCCGACCAGGAACCCGGAAAGCACGAAGAACAGGTCGACGCCGGCCCAGCCGAAAAGGCGGATCGGCTGCAGCAAGAAATCACTAACCGGGTTTCCGGAGGGTTTTCCCGCGAAATGCCACCCGACGGCGAGCACGATCGCGACGCCGCGCACGACGTCGAGATCGAGCTCACGCGCGCCGAGCGGCGACGACAGCCGCTCCCGCGCGGCAGCCATGATCTTCAGCACCGCAGCATGGTGCCAGAATCGGGCGGTCCGTGCCGACCCGGGTGACAAAATCCTCGCGTTCCCGGGGCGTCCCCGGCGCCGGTGACGGACGGTGAGCGCATTGTTGCCGGGTGGCCGGGGCGGCAGGTCGGGGACCCCGCGAAAGCCAGGCGTACGGTCGTTTCGAGCCGTGGAAATAGTTGTTCCGGCTCTTGCAAACGACGGAATCAGTGAAATGATCGGGGTTCAAGCCCCGAAGGAGTTGAGACATGCCAACCTCCGCCGACCTGCATCGGCGCCGGGAAGCCGTCGTCGCGCGTGGTGTCAGCAGCATGATCCCGTCCTATGTCGGCAGCGCCGGTGGCGGCACGATGACCGATGTGGACGGACGCGAGTGGATCGACTTCGCGGCCGGCATCGCGGTCACCAACGTCGGCAACGCCTCGCCGCGGGTCGTCGCCGCCGTCCGCGAGCAGGTCGAGCGGTTCACGCACACCTGCTTCATGATCGCGCCGTACGAGCAGTACGTCGCGGTCTGCGAAGAGCTGGCCGCGCTCACTCCGGGTGACTTCGAGAAGCGCTCGGCGCTGTTCAACTCCGGCGCCGAGGCGGTGGAGAACGCCGTCAAGATCGCCCGGCACGCCACCGGGCGGCAGGCCATCGTCGTGTTCGACCACGCCTACCACGGCCGGACCAACCTCACCATGGCGCTCACCGCCAAGGTCATGCCGTACAAGCAGGGCTTCGGGCCGTTCGCCGGCGAGATCTACCGGGTCCCGATGTCGTACCCGTTCCGCGACGGCCGCAGCGGGGCGGACGCCGCCGCGTACGCCATCGGGCAGATCGAGAAGCACGTCGGCGCGACCAACGTGGCCGCCGTGCTCATCGAGCCGGTTCAGGGCGAGGGTGGTTTCGTCGTACCGGCCGCGGGCTTTCTGCCCGCGCTCGCCGCCTGGAGCAAGCAGGCCGGCGCCGTCTTCATCGCCGACGAGATCCAGACCGGGTTCTGCCGCACCGGATCGTGGTTCGCCAGCGAGGACGAGGGCGTCGAGCCCGACCTGATCACCACGGCCAAGGGCATCGCCGGCGGCCTGCCGCTGGCCGCCGTCACCGGTCGCGCCGAGATCATGGACGCGGTGCACCCGGGCGGCCTCGGCGGCACCTACGGCGGCAACCCGATCGCCTGCGCGGCCGCGCTCGCCAGCATCGAGACCATGCGCGAGCTCGACCTCGCGGCGGCGGCCCGGCACATCGAGACCGTGGCCCGGCCCCGGCTCGAGGCGCTGGCCGCCAAGCACCCGCAGATCGGCGAGGTCCGGGGCCGCGGCGCGATGCTCGCCCTCGAACTGGTCGTCCCGGGTTCCGCCGAGGCGAACGGCCCGACCCCGGATCCGATCGCCACCGGCAACGTCGCGCGCGCCGCGCACGAGTCCGGTCTGCTGCTGCTGACGTGTGGAACGTACGGGAACGTGATCCGTCTTCTGCCGCCCCTGGTCATCTCGGACGATGAGCTCGACCGCGGCCTGACCCTTCTCGAACAAGCTTTCGCCACCCTCTGATCTTGGAGCCCCCCTTGAGCGACCTTCAGTCACCCGACTTCGAGAAGCTGTCCGGCGCCGCCCGCGACCATCTCTGGCTGCACTTCACCCGGATGTCGTCGTACCAGCAGGCCGACGTGCCGCTGATCGTGCGCGGCGACGGTTGCTACATCTGGGACAGCGCCGGGCGCAAATACCTCGACGGCCTGTCCGCGCTGTTCGTCGTGCAGACCGGCCACGGCCGGCAGGAGCTGGCCGAGGCGGCCGCCAAGCAGGCGGGCGAGCTGGCCTACTTCCCGCTCTGGTCCTACGCGCACCCGAAGGCGGTCGAGCTCGCCGACCGGCTGGCCGACCTCACCCCGGGCGACCTCAACCGGGTCTTCTTCACCACCGGCGGGTCGGAGGCGGTCGAGTCGGCGTGGAAGCTGGCCCGGTCGTACTTCAAGCGGGTCGGCAAGCCGATGAAGACCAAGGTGCTGTCCCGGTCGATCGCCTACCACGGCACCTCGATGGGCGCCCTCTCGATCACCGGCATCCCCGGCCTCAAGCAGGACTTCGAGCCGCTCGTGCCGTCGACGTTCCGGGTGCCGAACACGAACTACTACCGCCGCCCCGACGAGTCGATGAGCGTCGAGGAGTTCGGCGTGTGGGCGGCCGACCGCATCGCCGAGGCCATCGAGTTCGAGGGTCCCGACACGGTCGCCGCGGTCTTCCTCGAGCCGGTGCAGAACGCCGGCGGCTGCTTCCCGCCGCCGCCCGGGTACTTCCAGCGGGTCCGCGAGATCTGCGACCGGTACGACGTGCTGATGGTCTCGGACGACGTGATCTCCGGCTTCGGCCGGCTCGGCGAGTACTTCGGCGGCAACCGCTACAACTACACGCCCGACATCATCACCGTGGCCAAGGGCCTGACCTCCGGGTACGTCCCGCTCGGCGCGATGATCGCCTCCGACCGGCTGGCCGAGCCGTTCCTGCACGGCACCAACTGGTTCGCGCACGGCATCACCTACGGCGGGCACCCGGTCGGCTCGGCGGTGGCGCTGGCGAACCTCGACATCATGGAGCGCGAGGACCTCAACGGCCACGTGCGCCAGAACAGCGACCTGTTCCGCTCCTACCTCGAGCGCCTCTACGACCTGCCCATCGTCGGCGACGTCCGCGGCGACGGCTACTTCTTCGGCATCGAGCTGGTGAAGGACAAGGTCACCAAGGAGACCTTCAACGAGGACGAGTCCGAGCGCCTGCTGCGCGGCTTCCTGTCGCACGCGCTCTTCGAGGCCGGCCTGTACTGCCGCGCCGACGACCGCGGCGACCCGGTGATCCAGCTCGCGCCGCCGCTGATCGCGGGCGAGGAGCAGTTCGCCGAGATCGAGCAGATCCTGCGCTCGGTCCTCACCGAGGCGTCCAACCACCTGTAGGTCATTCGTAGCGAGCGGCCCCGGCGCGTCATGCGCCGGGGCCGTTTTGTCGCTTGATGCCTACGGACGGAAACGGGACGGTTACCTAACGGCATTGATCGGGGTGAGTATCGAGCGAGGTCAGCCCTTCCATCCGTCCTTTCGACAGGAGAACGGGGTGCGACCCTCGAAAACGCTCAAATCGCTGGCGGCCGGCGCGTTCTCCGCCATGCTGTTGCCGCTTCCCGCCCTCGCCTCGTCCGCTCAGACCGTGACCCTGACCCCCATGCCGGCCGTGTCCACCGTGGACGCCGGCGCCCGGGTCACCGTGGCCTTCACCGCCACCACCTCGGACGGCCGCCCCCTCGCGGCGCCCGCCACCATCGGCACGCTCACCTTCCCGGCGGGCACGTCCTCGGGCACGGTCCGCGGCCTCACCGTCACCGCTCCGGCCGCGACCGCCCCCGCGACCGCCACGGCGCTGCCGCTGACGCTCACCACCCGCGGCGCGACCCTCGCCGCCACGCCGGCCGTCGTCGTCAACGCGCACGGACTCCCGTACCTCGACCGCCGCCTCCCGATCGATCGCCGCGTCGCCGACCTCATGCGCCGGATGACGCTCGACGACAAGATCGGCCAGATGACGCAGGCCGAGCGGGGCGCGATGATCACCGACCCCGGCCAGATCGCCACCCTGCGGCTCGGCTCGGTGCTCTCCGGCGGCGGCTCGGTGCCCACGCCCAACGACCCGGCCACCTGGGTCTCCATGATCAACACCTTCCAGTCGTACGCGCTGAGCACCCCCCTCCAGATCCCGATGGTCTACGGCATCGACGCCGTCCACGGGCACGGCAACGTCTACGGCGCCACGGTCTTCCCGCACAACGTGGGGCTCGGCGCCACCCGCGACCCGGCCCTGGTCGAGCGGGCCTACCGGGCGACCGCCTCCGAGGTGCGCGCCACCGGCATCCCGTGGGACTTCGCCCCGTGCGTCTGCGTCTCCCGCGACGAGCGGTGGGGCCGGTCGTACGAGAGCTTCTCCGAAGACCCCGGCCTGGTGATCCGCATGGAGACCGCGATCGACGGCCTGCAGAAGGGCGGCGTGCTCGCGACCGTGAAGCACTACGCGGGCGACGGCGACACCCTCTACGGCACCGGCTCCGGCGACTTCACCATCGACCAGGGCATCACGGTGACCAACCGGCGCGACTTCGCCCGGCTCGCCCTGGCGCCGTACGTGACCGCCATCCACGACCACCACGCGGCCAGCGTCATGCCGTCGTTCTCCAGCGTCGACTGGTCCGAGGACGGCGTCGGCAACCCCACCAAGATGCACGCCAGCCGCGAGCTGATCGCCGGCGTCCTCAAGGGCGGCCTCGGCTTCGACGGCTTCGTGATCAGCGACTGGGAGGGCATCCACCAGATCCCCGACCCGTCCGGCGACCCCGCGCCCAGCCCGTTGCAGGTCCGCACCGGCGTCAACGCGGGCACCGACATGTTCATGGAGCCCAACACGTCGCCCCGCTTCGAGCAGGTGCTCAAGGCCGAGGTGCAGGCCGGCCGCGTGAGCCCGTCCCGCATCGACGACGCCGTCCGCCGCATCCTGCGCACGAAGTTCGCGATGGGCCTGTTCGAGCACCCGTACGCCTCCGCCGCGCACACCGCCGACGTGGGCAGCGCCGCCCACCGTGCCGTGGCCCGCCAGGCCGTGGCCGAGTCCCAGGTCCTGCTGAAGAACAGCGGCAATCTCCTTCCCCTCCGCAAGGACGCGAAGATCTACGTGGCCGGCCGCAATGCCGACGACATCGGCAACCAGGCCGGCGGCTGGACCATCGACTGGCAGGGCCGCTCCGGCCCCGCCACGATCCCCGGCACGACCATCCTGAGCGGCCTGCGCCAGGTGGCCCCCAAGGCCCAGATCACCTACAGCCCCGACGCGACGGCGCCGATCGGCAACGCCACCGTCGGCGTGGCCGTAGTCGGCGAGACCCCGTACGCCGAGGGCTTCGGCGACGTGGGCGGCCCGGTGTGCAGCTGGTGCACGCCGGCCCAGAACGAGCCCAAGTCCCTGACCCTCCAGCCCGCCGACCAGGCGGTGGTCTCCCGAGTCTGCGCCGCCGTGGCCAGGTGCGTGGTCCTGCTCGTCTCCGGCCGCCCCCAGGTGATCACCGACCAGCTGCCGTCGATCGACGCGTTGGTGGCGTCGTGGCTGCCCGGCAGCGAGGGCGCGGGCGTGGCCGACGTCCTCTTCGGCGACCGTCCCTTCACCGGCCGGCTACCGCTTTCGTGGCCGGCCACGGTCGCGCAGGTCCCGATCAACGTCGGCGACCGCGATTACCACCCCCTCTATCCGTTCGGCTGGGGTCTGCGCACCTCCGGTGGCCGCGGCCACCTCGCGGCCGAGACCGCCACCTCCGCAGCCGGCGGCTCGGCTTCGTCCGCGGCGTTGGTCTCCCTGCTCGCGAGCCCCAACTGGCAGGCCGACGGCACCCTCCGCCCGACGGCGAGCGCGCTCGCCGCGGCCGAGCAGGCCTTGACCGCCGGCCACCCGCCGGCCGCCACCCGGGACGCCGTGCTCGACGCCCTGCGTGACGCCGCTCAGGCCCGCGTGGTCGCCGGCGGTGGCGGTCGCGACTGGGCCGCCAAGCTCGCCGAGGCCGACCGGGCCCAAACCGCGGGCGCGAGCTCCCGCGCCCTCGCCCTCCTGAGATCCGTCATCACAGCCTGATCCCTTCCCCCTGCCCGCCGCGGCGCCGCCTGGCGTCGCGGCGGGCCCTCGTTCCGTCGAGAAACACTCTGGACTCTCCCCCTGGGGGAGAGTCCAGACTTTCTATGCGCTCATCGGGTGCAGATCGCGACCCGCCATCAGGCCCGACCACAGGCGGTCGCGCAGCGCGTTGGCGCGTTGTTTGGGAAGGGCGGCGTGCAGGTCGCGGAGCACGACGCGGAGCAAGACGTTGGCCTCGTCGTCGCGCACGCGCAGCCGGGCGCGGGATGCGGGCGGAAGGGAGGCGGCGGGTGTCACGGACAGAATGGTGACCTCCTCGACGAGGTGGGCATCGGGGCCGAGCAGGTCGCGCACGCGGTCGCCGAGGTCCTCGGCGGTCACGTCGGCCGGCGCGGCCACCGAGAGGTCGCGATGGGCGGCGGGCTGGGCCGAGACCGGCCGGTAGGGCGAGAGGTCGCTCATCTGCGCGGCCACCCGCGGGTCGGTCGAGCGCAGCAGCCGGATGTCGTCGATTCCCTTGCGCAGCATGAGCAGGCGATCGAGACCGAGGCCGATCGCGAGACCACCACCGGCGTGCACGGGGGACAGCCGGAGCACGTGGCCGGCGGCCTGCCCGCATTCGCCCACCTCCACCCAGCCGGCCGGCGAGCGGGCTTCGATCTCGAGCCCGTCCGTGGTGTAGGCGTGAGTGGCCGGCCGGGTGCGCCACGGCACGCCCGGGAGCGCGGCCTCGAGGACGGCGCCGACCAGCTCGAGGAGGTCGCCCCGCGAGCAACGGCCGGTGGTGATGCGCCAGAGGTCGAGCTGGTGCGGGGTTCCGGTGTGGAGGCGGTCGATGGCGTCGCGGCGATAGACGATGCCGGGGCAGGCGATGACGACACCGGGGTGGGCGATGTCGGGGCGGCCGCGGTCGGGGTGGGCGCGGTCGGGGTGGGAGCGCTCAAGGTGGGCGCGGTCGGGGTGGGAGCGGTCGGGGTGGGAGCGCTCAAGGTGGGCGCGGTCGGGGTGGGCGTGGTCGGGGGCGGCCGTCAGGGAGCGGAGGGCGCCGGGGATCAGGGCCGAGGTCTGGGAGCGGAGCATGCGGTGGGGGGAGACGTAGCGGCTGTACCGGGACTCGCGCGCGGCGGATTCGGGGCTGTAGCCGAGGTTGTCGTAGTTGTCGGCTACGTCCACCACGCGGGCGCCGCGGTGCAGCAGGACGGGGGCGGGCACGGCGGCGAGGATGGCGTCGAGCAGCAGTTGCATCGCGTGCGGGCCGGACGCGGGGTCGGTCAGGTCGCGGACGGCCAGGTCGGCGGCGAGGGCGGCGGGGGTGAGGCAGGACATCGGTCTCTCTCCTTGGGCTGAGGGCTGACGCCACCCACGCGGAGAGAGGCCGGAAACGAGAACGGCCGCCCGGTGGGCGGCCGACACAACGCACGAAAAGGTCAGGCCACCGTGGGGGGCCGACCGAACAGGATGCCGTACGTCATGCCGCCCAGCATGGCACGAACCGCGGTGAGCTCGCATCGGCATTTCGTTCGACGCACTGCGAGTGTGACGCTCTGACCTGCGCGTATCCCGTCGCGATGGCCCGCGTTGAGCTGGCCGGAAACCTGGTTCGTGGGGGATGGAGAGAGCATGAGCAGGTACGACGACGGCAGCCTCTCGGGCGCGCAGAAGGTCGGCCTCGTCGCGGGGCTCGGCCTGGTGGTGGCGGTGCTCGCGCTGGGACGGGACCTGTTCGACATCACGATCCCGTTCGGACCGTCGAAACCCGCCGAGGCAACGGGAGCGCCCAACGGCACGGGCGGCGACAGCGGCACGGGCGGCGACAGCGGCACGGGCGGCAACAGCGGCACGGGCGGCAACAGCGGCACCCAGGGAAGCTCGACCAAGCAGAGCGGCGACACCGGGCAGGCCAACGGCGGGACGACGATGAAGAAGAGCGAGCAGGAAGCGATGCCCACTCTCCCGACCATCGATCCGGAGGTGGCGGTCGAGCCGAACCAGGGGCAGGCGGGCAGCCAGATCACGGTGACCGGGCAGGGCTACACCCCGGGCGGGAAGGTGGAGGTCCGGATCGACGCCACGATGATCGCGGACGGGCGGGCCGGAAGCGACGGCCGCTTCGAGTTCGGCGCACAGGTGCCGCCCGACCTCAATGTCTTCGGGCCGCAGAGCTATGAGGTCCGCGGCGTCGACAAGAGCTCGCTGCGGACCGACACGGCGGCCTTCGCGGTGACCGGCTAGCGATCCTTGCGGGCCACGGCGGCCCAGCCGCTCACCTCGCGGGACAGGTCCGCGTCGGGCTCGGGGTTCCAGCGGTGGCACTGCACGACGCCGGGGGAGACCAGGGAGAGGCCGTCCAGGAAGGCCGTCGTCTCGGGCCGGCTGCGGCGGGTCTGCTTGGTGGCCACCTTGCTGTTGTAGCGCTGGGCGCCGGCCGCGGCCTCGGAGGCGTTCACGTCGCTCGCCGGCTGGGTGATCGCCAGGTAGCTGCCGGGGGGAACGGCGGCCATCAACTGGTCGATGATCTGCTTCGGGTTCTCCTCGTCGGAGATCAGGTGCAGCACGCCGATCAGCAGCACCGCGATCGGCTGGGTGAAGTCCAGCGTCTCGGCCGCGGTGGCGAGGATCGGCGCCGGGTCGCGCAGGTCGCCGTCGATGTACGCGGTGGCGCCCACCGCCGTGCCGGTCAGCAGCGCCCGGGCGTGGACCAGGACGATCGGGTCGTTGTCGACGTAGACGATGCGCGCGGCGGGGTCGACGTCCTGCGCCACCTGGTGGGTGTTGCCGGCGGCGGGGATGCCGGTGCCGATGTCGAGGAACTGGCGGATGCCGGCCGACGACGCGAGCCAGCGCACCGCGCGCCCGAGGAACTCGCGGTTCGCGCGGATGTCGTACAGGATGCTCGGGCGGACCGCGATGACCTCCTCGGCCGCCTTGCGGTCGGCCTCGAAGTTGTCCTTGCCGCCGAGCCAGTAGTCGTAGACCCGCGCCGGGTGGGCCACGCTCGTGTCGAAGTCGTACTCCACGAGCGGGAATGCTAGTCCAATCAGGAGGCCGGTGGTGGGGCGCGAAGGGGGCGGGACGCGAGAGGGGTGGGCACGAGGGGGAGCGGAGCGCCGGGGGCGGCGCGCGAGAGGGGTCAGGACGCTCGCGGGCGCTCCAGGGCGTCGCGCAGGTTCGTCGCGCGCAGCGCGGCGTTGATGCCGAGCCAGCGGATCGGCTCGGGCTCCCAGCGGCGCGAGCGGTGGCCGACCCAGGGCAGGGCGGTCAGCTCACTCTTGGTGCCGGAGATCAAATCGGCGAGCGTACGCCCGGCGAGGTTCGCAGCCGCAACACCGTCGCCCACGTAGCCCCCGGCCCACGCGATCCCCTCCGACAGCCCGACCGAGGGCATCCAGTCCCGGGGGATGCCGAGCGGCCCGCCCCAGCGACAGGCCACGGCCGGTTCGATGCCGAACATCTCGGTCAGCGTGTCCCGCAGCGTGTCGAAGACGGCCGGCACCCGGTCGTACGACGGCTCGATCCGCGACCCGAAGTGGTAGGGCGCCCCGCGACCGCCGAAGGCGAGCCGGTCGTCGGCCGTCCGCTGGCCATAAATGATCATGTGCCGCTCGTCGCTGAACGTCTCCCGCCGGGCCAGCCCGATCCGCTCCCAGTCCGACGCCGGCAGCGGCTCGGTCGCGATCATCAGCGAGTAAACCGGAGCGAGGTTCCGTTTGTGGCCGGCGAGCCGCGCCGTGTAGCCCTCGAGCGCCCGGACCACGGTCTTCGCGCGGACCACGCCGTGCGAGGTGGTGACGACGCCGGGCGCGAGGCGCAGCACGCGGGTCTGCTCGAAGATCCGCACGCCCCGCGCGGCGACCGCGGCCGCCAGGCCGCGCACCAGCTTGGCCGGGTGCAGCGCGGCGCAGTCCGGACTGTAGACGCCGCCCAGCACGCCCGACGCGCCGCAGATCGCCGAGGCCTCGGCGGCGGAGATGAAGCCGGGGGCGGTGCGGGCCCGGCGAAGCTGCGCCGGCGTGCGGGCCAGCGTGATCGTCCCGCCCTTGGCGTAGTCACAGTCGATGCCCTCGGCCGCGGCGGCGCGACCCACCTCGTCGACGGCGCCCGCCAATGCCTGATGCATCGCCGCGGCGCTGGCCGCGCCGTACCGTCGCGTGAGTTTGTCCTCGGAGACCGGGAAGAGCCCCGAAGCCCAGCCACCGTTGCGCCCCGACGCGCCGAACCCGCAGTACTCCGACTCGAGCACCGCGATCGACAGGTGGGGCGCGACCTGGGAGAGGTAGTACGCCGTCCAGAGGCCGGTGTAGCCACCCCCGGCGATGGCCACGTCCACGTCGAGATCGCCGTCGAGCGGCGGGCGCGGGGTGACCGGGCCGAGGGTGTGCAGCCAGTAGGACGGTGCGCTCATCGAGTTCCCCACGCGTACGTCTGTTTCGCCAGTTTCAGGTACATGAAGGTCTCGCAGCTGGTGACGCCCTTGATCGTGCGGACCTTCTCGTTGAGCAGGTCGAGCAGGTGCTCGTCGTCGGTGCAGACGAGCTCGACCAGCAGGTCGTAGCCGCCGGCGCAGATCACCACGTAGTCGACCTCGGGGATCGAGGCGATCTCGTCGGCGATCGCGCGCAGGTCGCCGTTCACCTTGAGCCCGACCATCGCCTGCCGCGCGAAGCCGAGCGTCAGCGGGTCGGTCACCGCCACGATCTGCATCAGGCCGCCGTCGAGCAGGCGCTGCACCCGCTGGCGTACCGCGGCCTCGGAAAGGCCGATCTCCTTGGCGAGCGTCGCGTACGACATCCGCCCGTCCCGCTGCAGGTGCTCGATGATCTGCTTGTTGATCTGATCCAGAGCCAGGTCCGCCGTCACGCCGCGATTCTTCCCCGGGCTCGGGTGGACGGCAATCGTGTCGCTCGTCCGGTTTGCGGTGGTCAATGGAATGTCGGTCCTTCCCGGACGGCGTTGACAACTGCGTTTATCGCAGAGTTGATCGCTCTTGACAAGTCTTTCAGTGGTCTGGAGGCTGCTGGGACACGGTTTCCGTGACGAGTAGATCGATATAGCCGAAAGGTGTGTTCCTCATGCGCGTCCTGGTTGTCGGCGCCGGCGGAGTCGGATCCGCCGCGGCCGGCATAGCCGCACGCCGCGATTTCTTCACCCGGTTCGTGGTCGCCGACTACGACCTGTCCCGCGCCCAGCGTGCCGTCGAGGCGCTCGGCGACGATCGCTTCTCCGCCGCCCGCGTCGACGCGTCCAACAAAAGCGACATCTCCGCATTGTGCAAGGCGGAGGGCATCACGCACGTCCTCAACGCGGTCGACCCGAGGTTCGTCATGCCCGTGTTCGAGGGCGCCCTCGAGGCGGGGGCCGACTACCTCGACATGGCGATGTCTCTTTCGCACGCCGACCCGGACGACCCGTACACGAAAACCGGGGTGAAACTCGGCGATGAGCAGTTCGCCATGGCCGGCCGGTGGGAGCGCGCGGGAAGGCTGGCCCTCACCGGGATCGGCGTCGAGCCGGGACTGTCGGACATCTTCGCCCGCTACGCCGCCGACCATCTGTTCTCCCGGATCGACGAGGTCGGCATCCGCGACGGCGGCAACCTGGTCGTCGAGGGCTACGAGTTCGCGCCGTCCTTCTCGGTGTGGACCACGATCGAGGAGTGCCTCAACCCGCCGGTCATCTACGAGAAGGACCGGGGCTGGTACACGACGGTGCCGCTGAGCGAGCCGGAGATCTTCGACTTCCCCGGCGGGATCGGCCCGGTCGAGTGCGTCCACGTCGAGCACGAGGAGGTGCTGCTCATCCCGCGCTGGGTGGATGCCGGCAAGGTCACCTTCAAGTACGGGCTGGGGGCTGAGTTCATCGAGGTCCTGCGCACGCTGCACAAGCTGGGTCTGGACCGCACCGAGCCGGTGCAGGTGGGCGCCGCGAAGGTGTCGCCGCGGGACGTGGTCGCCGCGGTGCTGCCCGACCCGGCGACGCTGGGCGACAAGATGACGGGCAAGACCTGCGCCGGTACGGTCGTGACCGGCCTGGGCAAGGACGGCGCGCCGCGCGAGGTCTACCTCTACCACCTGGTCGACAACGAATGGTCGATGCGCGAGTACGGGGCCCAGGCCGTCGTCTGGCAGACGGCGGTGAACCCGGTCGTGGCCCTCGAGCTGCTGGCCGCCGGCGTCTGGCGGGGGAGCGGCGTGCTCGGCCCCGAGGCGTTCGATCCCGTCCCGTTCCTCGACAAGCTCGTCGAGTACGGCTCCCCCTGGGAGATGCGCGAGCAGTAACCGGCTACGTCATGTCGACGGCGCAGGCCTCCTCGCGCACGTCCGCGTCCGGATGGTGACGCAGACCGGCGAGGAGGTCGCGCCACGGCCCGGTCCAGCCGAAGCCGGCGCCCGCCCGGGCGAGCGCGACGGCGAACAGCCCGCCCGCGAGATCGCGGCGGCCGGCCAGCCCTTGCGCGACGGCGGGTTCGGGCGGCTGCGGCAGCTCGCGGAGGCGGGCGCCCACCCGCTCGGCCGTCCGCACCGCCACCACCGGCCGTCCGGCGCACAGGTCGGCGACCTCGCCGAGGTTGTCGAGCGCGCCGGCGCCGACCAGCATCGCGGCCGCCGTGCCGGTGTGGTCCGGGCGGTCCGCGAGCCACCGGGCGGCCGCGAGCATCGGCGCCCGGCCGGCGTCGGGCGGCATCGCGCGGGCCCAGGCCACCGCGCCCTGCGCCAGGATGACGAGCCGCCGCCGGGCGGGGAGGTCGTCGCCCGGCTCTTCCGGTTGAGGCGCGCCGATGCCCGCCGGCTGAGGCGCGCCGGCGGGCGCCGGTGAAAGCGCGCCCCCGTCGAGCGCGGCGAACGCCGCCGAAAGGCCGTCCCCGTCGAGCGCCCGCAACAACTGCGCGGCGTCGAAGGCGGTCGTCGGCTCGCCGAGGTCGGTGAGCCGGTCCACGACCAGCCCACCGATGTCGCCGGCCCAGCGCGCCCATCCCGGCAGCACCCGGAACGCGGCCCGGCGCACCTCACGGTCGGCGACCCGGCAGGCCGCGACGACCAGCGCCGCGTACCGCCCGCGATGCCGCTCGGCGACCTCGCCGACGGAGGCGGCCAGCACGGCCCGGCATTCCTCCCGGCTGCCGCCCACCGCCTCGCCGAGGATGGCCCAGCTGTCCTCGGTGTCCAGCCGCAGCCGGGCGGCGGCCACCGTCGCCGCGCGGATGTCGCGGTGGGCGTCCGGCATCCGGTACGCGTCCAGCAGCGCGCCCATCATCGACGGCGGCCCGTAGCGGGCCAGCAGCCGCGCGACCGCCTTCCGGCTGGTCACCTTGGTCCCGCCGTCGACCAGCACCGGCAGCAGCATCCCGGGCAGGGCCGACGGCGCGACGAACCGCACGGCCCGCCCCGCCGAGTACAGCGCCACCCGCGCCCGGTCGCCGGCCGCCCGCGCGAGCAGCAGCGGCAGCGCCTCGCCCGGCCGGTCCGTCCACACCAGAGCGCCCAGCGCCGCTTCCGACAGCACCACGGCCGGCGAGCCGACGTGGCGCAGCACCAGTTCCCGTCCGAGCACCGGGATCGGCGCGGCCGCCCGGATCGCCCCGGCCTGCGACCGCACCCCCGCCCCCGCGTCGTCCACCACGCTTGCCAGCAGCCGCAGGTACGCCGCGTGCTGACGCGGCAGCCAGCGCTCCGGGTGCAGCGGCCACCCCGGCACCCAGCGCAGGTGCGGCGAGACGAACCGGCCGCGCGGCGCATGGTCGAGCGCCCGGTCGAGCAGGTCGGTGCGGGCGGTGCACAGCGTCCGCCACACCGGTTCGACCGTCACCGTCGTCGGGTCGGCCATCAGCAACCGCTCGACCCGGTCGGAACGCCCGCGCGGATTCTCCAGCCAGAGCGCGATCGCGTACCTCGCCACCGACTCGGGGCTGCGCCGCCCGGTCGCCCGGAACAGCAGGCCCTGCAGCTCGGGAACCAGCCAGGCCCGCTTGCCGAGCGCGCCGGTCAGCGCGAACAGCGGCCCGAACCGGCCGCGCTCGAGGGCCGACGTGACCCAGCCGGACAAGCGGTCGGCGACCATCTGCTCCTGGCCGCGGCGCAGCACGGTGTCGAAGCGGCGCAGCACCGGCGTCCGCGCGGCCGAGCCGGCCAGGTCGATCGTGAGCAGCGCCCATTCCCGCAGCGCCGGGTCGTCGACGTGGTGCTGGAGGGTGTCGGCGGCGAGCGAGCTCAGCGCGGCGATCGTCGCGGCCGAGCCGTCGCGCGCCTCGACGGCGTCGGTGGTGATCCGGGTCAGGCCGGGCGCGGCGGCGGGGGTGAGCAGCCGGGCCACCGAGGCGAGCGCGGTGAGGGCGGCCGCGCGTACCGGATCCTGCTCGTTGCGCAGCCGGCCGAGCCGCTCCACCAGCCCGGCGACGACCTCCGGATCGCGCGATCGCCGGGCGGCGTGCACCAGCAGCCGGTACGTCTGGGCCCGCTCGCCGGCGTCACCCGAGCGCAGCGGTCCGTCCAGCGCCGCCGACGCTTCCGGCCAGGCCAGGAACGCGCTCCAGACGGTCTCGTGGTCGCGCACCTTGGGCAGCGCGAGCACGCGGGTCGCCTCGCGGATCCGGATCGCGGCCGGCAGCACCTCCATGACGACCTCGGCCGGCACCCGGGCCGCGGTGTTCACGCCCTCGAAGGCACCGTCGTAGAGCTCGGCGCGCAGGGCCGGCGGCACCTCGTCGAGCAGGTTCGCGAACGAGCCGCTGTTGTCCCGGATGCGGCGGGCCAGCGGCACGAGCACGTCGGTGGGCAGCACGGCGAGGCGGCGCAGCAGCGCGGGCGGGAGCTGGGCGCGGGCGGTCCAGGCGGCGCGGCCGGGGGCGGTGAGCAGGGCGATCACCCGCGCGGGGTGGTGGGCAGCCAGTTTCCCGTACGCGGTGAGCCCGCCCGGCAGCCGGGCCGGCGGCGCGAATCGTTCCAGCAGGGCGAGGACCGTCCCGGGATCGCCGTCGAGCACGCAACCGAGCTCGTTCCACAGGCGGTCCCGGTCGCCGGGCGTCGCGGCGGCCAGCCGCTCGGCGGCCCGGTCCAGGAACACGGCGGGATGGCGGCGCATCAGCGGCCCCGGCGCGGCGGCGTGCTCGAGAGCGGGCAGCAGCGACCGGACGACCGCCTCCCCGCAGGCCGGCAGGATCGCGGCCGCCTCCTCGTCGCCGAACTCGGCGCGCACCGTCCCGATCAGCGCGTCCGCGATCTCCGGCGCCCGCATCCGGCGCAGCAGGCGGTAGACGCGCCGGCGTTCCACCGCCGACAGGTCCGCGCCGGTGAGCAGGCCGTGGCGGAGGGCGGCGCCGAGCGCGGCCGCCCGCACCGACGGCTGCGGGTCGGCGAGCGCGGCCTCGATGCCGGCCGCGTCGCCGGTCGCCGCCGAGGCGATCAGGGCGAGATGACTCTCGTACGGGCCGAGGCCGCGCAGATCCGCACACACCTCGGCGCGATCGGCCGCCGCGCGCGCCCACCCGGCGACCCGGTGCAGGCGCTGCCGGTAGGGGAGCGGGTCGAGGGAGGTCAGCAGCTGACGAGTCGCGGCGAGCACGAGCGCCAGTGTCCCAGGCCTGCCACCCGGCCGGTGTCCTGGTTGACGACCCCGGCGCCGCGCCGTTCAGCCGGGTCCGTTCGCCGCCACCGGCTCGGCCCGATCCTGGCCCTGCGCCCGCGGCTGACGTCGTCGCTCCCGCCTCGGCAGCACCAGGCCGCAGGCGGTGGCCGCGAACGCCAGCCATCGCCGAGACCGCCATCGCCGGGACGTAGCCGTCGATGAAGACGGCGGAGTCCGCGTACCCGCCGGCCGTGGCGAAGACGGCGCCGGTGAGGGCGACGCCGAACGCGCCGCCGAACTGGCGCAGGGTGCTGAACGTGCCCGACGCGCGGCCGATGTCCGGCGGCGCCACCCGGCTGACCACCGACCGGGTGACGGCCGGAAGGGCCAGCGAGAAGCCGACGCCGCCGACCGTCATCGCGACGGCCGTCGTGGCGTACCCGATGCCCGGCCCCGAGATCAGCGCGATCCCGCCCATGCCCAGGCCGAGCAGCAGCGTGCCGGCGACGACCGGCGGCCGTTCGCCGATCCGGTCGGTGAGCGCGCCGGCCCGGGGCGCGATGAGGAACGGCGCGATGCCCCACGGCAGCAGCCGCAGGCCCGCCTCGATCGCGCCGTGGCCGAGCGCGACCTGCTGGAACTGGGCGGTGAAGAAGATCGCGCCGGTCAGCGACGCGTTGACGAAGAAGACGGCGGCGTTGCCGGCCGAGAAGGCCGCCGAGCGGAACAACCGCAAAGGCAGCATCGGGTACGCGGCCCGCCGCTCCCGGAGGACGAACAGGCCGCCGAGCACGATGCCGCCGGCCAGCGCCGTCAGGGTCTCGGCGCTCGTCCACCCGGCCGCGTTGCCGCGCACCAGCGCCCAGGTGACGCCCAGCGCCGACCCGGCCGCCAGGACCAGGCCCGGCGGGTCGAGCGCGCCGCCGGGCCCGCGCGCCTCGGCGATCCGGGTCAGCACCAGCGGGATCGCGATCAGCGCGACCGGCACGTTGAGCCAGAAGATCGCCGGCCAGGCGAGGTCCTCGGTGACGACGCCGCCGAGGAGCGGGCCGGCGATCGCGGCGAGCCCGGTGACGCTGCCGTAGACGCCCGTCGCCCAGCCGCGGCGCTCGGGCGGGAACGCCCCGTTGAGCAGGCCGAGCGCGACCGGCATGATCAGCGCGGCGCCGGCGCCCTGCACCGCCCGGGCGGCGATCAGCGGGCCCGCCCCGGTGGCGAGCGCGCACGCGGCCGAGGCGGCGGCGAACAGGCCGAGCCCGATGGCGAACACACGGCGCCGGCCGTAGCGGTCGCCCAGCGCCGACCCGGTCATCAGCAGGACCGCGAAGCTCAGCGTGTAGGCGTTCACGGTCCATTCGAGATCCGCCAGCGACGCGCCGAGGTCCCGCTGGATGGCCGGCAGCGCGGTCGCCACCACCAGCATGTCCAGCACCACGATGAACGAGGCGAGGGAGCTGAGCGCGAGCACCCATCGCTGCGTCTTGTTCATGCTCTTCGTGCTTTTCATGCGCTGAAACCGCCGTCGACGGTGAGCGCGGCGCCGGTGATGTAGCGGCCGCCGTCGCCGGCCAAGTGGGCGACCATCGCGGCGATGTCGTCGGGCGCGCCGTAGCGGCCGAGCGCGGTGAGGCCGGTGAGCGCGGCCGCCGCCGGCCCGCCGGCCGGGTTCATGTCGGTGTCGATCAGGCCGCCGTTGATGACGGTGGCGGTGATCCCGCGCGGGCCGAGGTCGCGAGCCAGGCCCTTGGTCAGGCCGGTGAGCGCGGCCTTGCACATCGTGTAGACGGTCATGCCGTCGACCGGGAGCCGCTCGGTCAGGGCGCTGCCGATGGTGATGATCCGGCCGCCCTCGGCCATGTGCCGCGCGGCGGCCTGCGCGGCGAGGAACACCGCCCGGACGTCGACGGCGAGGATCCGGTCGAGCTCGGCCGGCGTGATCCGGTCGAGCGGGC
Source organism: Actinoplanes sp. NPDC051537 (assembly GCF_055586105.1). Taxonomy (NCBI): domain Bacteria; kingdom Bacillati; phylum Actinomycetota; class Actinomycetes; order Micromonosporales; family Micromonosporaceae; genus Actinoplanes; species Actinoplanes sp. NPDC051537. Next base: position 4,305 of record NZ_JBVJIU010000017.1, on the reverse strand, counting down.
CGCCGGTGAAGATGCCGGCGTTGTTGACCAGGATGTCGATGCCGCCGAGCTCGCGGACGGTCCGCTCGACGGCGGCGGCGGCCTCGCCGGGATCGCCGTGGTCGGCGCGGAAGGCCAGCGCCCGCCCGCCGTCGGCCTCGATCTTGCCGGCGACCGCGCGGGCCTTCTCCGCCGAACCGGCGTAGGTGAGGGCCACGGTCGCGCCGTCGTGTGCGAGCCGCCGGGCGACGGCCGCGCCGATGCCGCGGCTGCCGCCGGTCACCAGGGCGATCCGTCCGGACAGATCAGTCATCGTGCTCTCCTCGTGCTCTTCTCGGCCGTCCGTTCGGGCGGCGCGAATGAAGACACGGCGGGCGGCGCGGACTGGTCGGCACGTGGGCTTGGCCACATCGGGGCCGGGGAACGACCACTTCCCGGCCACCGCCCGGTCTGCATCCCGAGAGGCTGGAGTGACGAGATGGTCGACGAGGAGTTCTCCCGGCTCACCGAGCCGTACCGCCGGGAGCTGCTGGCGCACTGCTACCGGATGCTCGGCTCGGTGCACGACGCCCAGGACGTCGTCCAGGAGACGTACGTACGGGCCTGGCGCGGTTTCGGCCGCTTCGAGGGCCGGTCGTCGTTGCGGGTCTGGCTGTACCGCATCGCGACCAGCGCCTGCCTCACCGCGCTCGAGCACCACAGCCGGCGCGTGCTGCCCGCCGGGCTCGGCCCCGCCGGCGACCCCGACCGGCCGCTCGCCGTCGCCGGCCCGGGCGTCGCATGGGTGCAGCCGCTGCCCGACCCGGCCGCGGTCGTCACCACCCGCAGCAGCGTCCGGCTCGCCCTGGTGGCCGCCCTGCAGCACCTCCCGCCCCGGCAGCGGGCCGTGCTGATCCTGCGCGACGTGCTCGCCTGGCCCGCCACCGAGGTCGCCGACCTGCTCGGCACCACCGTCGACGCGGTCACCAGCGCGCTCGCCCGGGCCCGCGCCCACCTCGCCCGCGCCGGCCTCACCGAGGACATGGTCACCGAGCCCGCGGACCCGGCCGGCCGGCAGCTGCTCGACCGGTACGCCCGGGCGTTCGCGGACGCCGATCCGGCCGCCCTGCTGCGGGTGCTGCGCGAGGACGTCACCCTGGAGATGCCGCCGCACCTGACCTGGTTCGCCGGCCGCGACGCGGTCCTGCGCTTCCTGGCCACCACCGTCTTCCCGTGCGCCGGCGCGATCCGCACGGCGCGCGCGACGGCCAACGGCCAGCCCGCCCTCGGCACCTACACCCGCGGCGCGGACGGCCTCTTCCACCCGCACAGCCTGCAGGTGCTCACCCTCACCGGCGCGGGCGTCGCCCGGATCGTCTCCTTCCACGACCCGGCCCTGTTCGCGCCGTGCGGGCTCCCGGAACACCTGGCCGACGGCGACGAAGGGGAGCGGTAAGCCCGGGTCCCCCTCAGCCCCGGGCTTACCTCGTCGAAGGGCTCAGCCGAGCGAGTGCATCACGTGCTTGAGGCGGGTGTAGTCCTCCAGGCCGTAGACCGACAGGTCCTTGCCGTGGCCGGAGTGCTTGAACCCGCCGTGCGGCATCTCGGCCACCAGCGGGATGTGGCAGTTCACCCAGACGCAGCCGAAGTCGAGACGCTGGGTCATCCGCATCGCGCGGCCGTGGTCCTTCGTCCAGACGCTGGAGGCCAGGCCGTACTCGACGCCGTTCGCCCAGCGCACCGCCTCGTCCTCGTCGGTGAACTGCTGGATGGTGATGACCGGGCCGAAGATCTCGTCCTGGATGACCTCGTCGGTCTGGCGCAGGCCGGAGACGACGGTCGGCGAGTAGAAGTAGCCGCGGTCGCCGACCCGGGCGCCGCCGGCGTCCACCTGGGCGTGGTCGGGAAGCCGGTCGATGAACCCGGCCACCCGGTCGAGCTGGCGCGCGTTGTTCAGGGGCCCGAACAGCACGTCCTCGTCGTCGGCCGCGCCGGTCTTGGTCGACCGCGCCTGGGCGGCGAGGGCGGCCACGAAGTCGTTGTAGACGCCGGGCGACGCGAGCACCCGGGTGGCGGCCGTGCAGTCCTGGCCGGCGTTGAAGTAGCCGCCGACGGCGATCGCCTCGGCCGCCGCCTCGATGTCGGCGTCGTCGAAGACCACGACCGGCGCCTTGCCGCCCAGCTCGAGGTGGGTGCGCTTGAGGTCGGCGGACGCGGCCGAGGCCACCTCCATGCCGGCCCGCACCGAGCCGGTGATCGACACCATCTGCGGGGTCGGGTGGCTGACCAGCTGACGGCCGGTCTCGCGGTCGCCGACGACCACGTTGAGCACGCCCGGCGGCAGGAACTCGGCGGCGATCTCGGCCAGCATGACCGTGCTGACCGGGGTGGTGTCGGACGGCTTGAGAACGACCGTGTTGCCCGCGGCGAGGGCCGGCGCCAGCTTCCACACCGCCATCATCAGCGGGTAGTTCCAGGGTGTGACCTGCGCGCAGACGCCGATCGGCTCGCGCCGGACGTACGACTCGAAGCCGTTCATGTACTGGCCGGCCGACCGCCCCTCGAGCAGCCGGGCCGCGCCCGCGAAGAACCGGATCTGGTCGATCGCCGGCGGCAGCTCCTCGGACTTGGTCAGGCCGAGCGGCTTGCCGGTGTTCTGCGACTCGGCCGCGACCAGCTCGTCGGTGCGCGCCTCGATCGCGTCGGCGAACTTGAGGAGTGCCTGCTGCCGCTCGCTGGGCGTCGTGTTCCGCCACTTCTCGAACGCGGACGACGCGGCCTCCATGGCCTTGTCGACATCCGGCTTGCCGGACACCGGCGCCGACGCGAAGACCTCGCCGGTGGCCGGGTCGATGAGGTCCTCGTAACGGCCCTCGGCCGGCGCCGACGCGGCGCCGCCGATGAAGTTGTGCAGCACGGTCTTGGCGGTCACTCGATCTCCAGACGCAGGATCGGACACTTTCCGGCCCATCTTTCCACTGATTCCGTAGCTGACAAGAGGTTGAAGCGACGACTTCCGTCAACGGGCTCAGCGACCGGCGGCGCCGGACGAACTTGGAGGGAGTGGGGTCGCGGACGGGGCTGAGCGACACGGCGCGACTGCGGCGGCTGCGCGACTGCGGCCTGCTCGACGGCGTGCCCAGCGCGTCCCTCGACCGGCTCGCGCGTACGGCCGCGCATCAGGTCCGCTCGGCCCGCGCCCAGGTGTCGCTGGTCGCCGCCGATCGGCGCGTGGTCGCCGGGAAGGCGGGACCTCCGCTGCCGCACTCGTTCTGCCGGATCGTGGTCGACACCGACGCGCCGCTGCTGGTCAGCGACGCCCGCGCGGACGACCGGGTGGCCGGGCACCCGGCGATCGGCGACGGCGTCATCGCGTACGCCGGATTCCCGCTCCGCAGTGCCGACGGCTATCCGCTCGGCGCCTTCTGCGTCACGCACGACGAGCCGCGCGACTGGGAGCCCCGGGAGCTGCTGCTCGTCGAGGACCTGGCGGCCGCGGCCGAGACCGAGATCGCGCTGCGGGCCGAGGCCGGCCGCCTGCGGGCGCTCCTGGAGAAGGCCGGCGCCTAGCGGAGGCCCACGCAGTCGTAGCGCCAGAACGCGTCCGAGTAGATGAACGTGCCGGTCATCCACGGCTCGTAGGCGGCCAGCCGGAAAACCTGGAAGCCCGCGTCGGGGATGCGCAGCGACGGTTTGCGGAAGCCGAGCTCGACGGCGGGCGCGAAGCCGGCCCGGGAGTAGTAGCGCGGATCGCCCTCGAGGAACACCAGGGGGACGCCGCGGTCGGCCAGCTCTTCGAGGCCGGCCCGGATGAGCGCGGTGCCGAGGCCGCGGCGCTGCCACTGCGGGAGGATGCCGAGCGGGCTGAGCGTCTGCACGGGCACCAGCTCGCGCGGGGCGTCCAGCAGCGTACGGCTGAACATGATGTGCCCGACGACCTCGCCCGCCTCCTCGGCCACCAGCGACAGCGCGCCCGGGTCGTCCCGGCGCAGGGCGGCCACCAGCTCGGCCACCGTCTCGCCGTGCTCGCCGCCGAACGCGACCCGGTTGACGGTGGCGACCGCCGCGTGGTCGCCGAGCTCCTCGATCCGAACGGCCATGCCGGCAAGCTAGCGACCCGGCCGTTCGATGCCAACCGCTTTTCGTCGGCCGGCGACTTCCCCGGTGCGCGACGGCGTCTGGCACTCCCTGGCGGTGCTGTCCGTCGGCGCCGGGGGGGGGGGGGGGGGGGGGGGGGGGGGGGGGGGGGGAGAGGAGGGGGGGGGGGGGGGGGGGGGGGGGAGGGGGGGGGAGGAGGGGGGGGGGGGGGGGGGGGAGGGGGGGGGGGGGGGGGGGGGGGGGGGGGGG
>NZ_JBVJIU010000016.1:133446-275368 GCF_055586105.1 Actinoplanes sp. NPDC051537 | reverse complement strand
GTTCCCCCCCCCGCACCACCTTTGGCCCCCCCCCCCAGCCCCTCGGGCGTCCCGCCCCCCCCGAACCCTCGTCGAGCATCCCCCCTGGCCCCCCCCGCCCCCCCCCCAGCGCACGGGATCACACCCGGGCCAGCTCCCGCTCGCCGTGCGGCGCCTCGCCCGCCGGGGCCGCCGGGGCGGGCTCGTGGGCGATCTGCGGCAGCCAGTTCAGCCAGCGCGGCAGCCACCAGTTCTTGTCGCCGAGCAGCGCCATCACGGCCGGCAGCAGGACCGCCCGGATGATCGTCGCGTCGAGCAGGACCGCGGCGGCCAGGCCGACGCCGAGCTGCTTGGTCGAGGCCAGCGGCAACGTCGCGAACAGGGCGAACACCGCCATCATCACGACCGCGGCACTGGTGATCACGCCGGCCGTGCGACCGATGCCCTCGCGGACCGCCTGCCGGGTCGACAGGCCCCGGTCGTAACCCTCGCGGATCCGGCTGAGCACGAACACGTGGTAGTCCATCGAGAGGCCGAACAGGATGATGAACAGGAACAGCGGCATCCAGTTCGTCAGCCCGGGGGCCGCCTGGAACTGCAACTGCTTCTCGAAGTGGCCGTATTGGAAGACCCAGACCAGCATCCCGTACGCGGCACCGACCGAGAACAGGTTGAGGACCACGCCCGTGATGGCGACCACGACCGACCGGAACGAGACGAGCAGGAGCACGAAGGCCAGGCCGAGCACGAAGCCGAACACCCACGGCAGGCTCGCGTCGAGGCGGGCGTTGAAGTCGGCGTTCTCCGCTTTGTCCCCGGTGACCAGCGCGGTCCCGCCGGCCAGGTGACCGAACGTGGCGGGCACCACGGTCTGGCGCAGCAGGCCGAGGGCGTCGTCGCCGACCAGGCCGACCGAGACGATCGCGACCGTGCCGGCCGGGTTGACCCGCACGTCGACCGGGCCGGTCAGCTTGCCGCCGCTGCCGGTGACCGCCGTCTTGAAGCTCGCGAGCTGCTTGCCGAACTCCCCGCCGCGCACCGAGGACGCCTTGACCACGACGTTGGCCGGCGACGTCTTGCTCGGGAACGCCTCGTCGACCGCCTTGTACGCCTGAACGATCGGCGCCTTGGGCGAGAAGTCCTCGATGCCCGTCCCCTTGGTCCGCAGGTCGAGCACCGGCGACGCGATCACGGCCAGCGCCCCGACCGCGACGACCGCCGAGATCAGCGGCTTGGCCAGCACCACCCGCAGGACCGCGTTCCAGACCCGGCCGTCGCTGCGCCGGCGGTACAGCCCGGGCAGCTTGAGCGCGTCGACCCGGTCACCGAGCGCCGACAGCATGGCCGGCAGCACGGTCAGCGAGCCGAGGATGGCGGTGGCGACGACCAGGATCGTGCCGACCGCGAAGCTCACGAAGGTCGTGTCGAAGGTGAAGAACATGCCGGCCATCGCCACGATCACGGTGAGGCCGGAGACCCAGATCGACCGGCCCGAGGTCTGCGCCGCGATCACCAGGGCCCGGTGCGGGTCGGCGCCGGCCCGCCGCTCGTCGCGCTCCCGACGGATGTAGAAGAGGCAGTAGTCGACCCCCACCGCCAGGCCGACCAGCAGCATCACGTGCATCGTCGTCTCGTCGGCCGGCGCGAACCGGCTGGCCGCCGCGAGCAGCCCGATCGCCGCCACCACCGCGGTGACCGCCAGCAGCACCGGCAGCAGCGCCGACACCACCGCGCCGAAGGTGACGAGCAGGATGCCGAGGGTCACCGGGATGGACAGCATCCCGAGCCGGCTCAGCCCCTTGTCGAGGTCGTCCCCGATCAGCTTGTCGCCGCTGGCGTCACCGCCCTCGGCGATGAACAGGTCGGTGTGCGCGGCCTGCACGCGGGCCACCGTGTCGAGCGCAGGCCCGACCCGGTCCTTGGCCGTCTCGGGGTCGCCGGTGATGGAGAAGGTGACCAGCGACGACCGCTTGTCCGGCGACTCGATGGCCGGCTTCACGCCGGTCACGTTCGCCGTGGTCTTGAGCTGCTTGGTCAGGTCGGCGACCGCCTTGGCCCGATCGGCGCCGGCCCGGTTCTGCACGATGACCATCTCGCCCGACGGCTCGACCGGGAACCCGGCCTGCTCGACGATCCGCTCGGCCCGCCCCGAGTCGCCGTGGCCGTAGTCGGAGTCGACCGCGTCCCGCGTGCCGATCTGCATGCTGAGCACGGTCACGCCGACCACGAACACGACCCAGCCCAGAATCGCGAGCGTCCGGTGACGGGCGCTCCACATCGCGGCCCGGGCCGCGATCCCCTTGACGTTCTCCCCGCTTCTCATGGCAAAGACGCTATGAAGAACGGAGATTCCGATCGATGTGGCTGGCGCCCGTCTTTGGGGTAGGGCTAGCCCTACCCCCGGCGACGCCGGTTCTCCCGCTTCAGCGAGATCGGGATCACCGAGATCGTCCGCCCGTCCGCCGCGCGCGGCTCGGGCTCGCCCTCGACGAACCGGAACCGCCGGTTCATCTGCCGTACGACCACGTTGTCCTCGAGCACCTCGCCGTTGAGCTCCTCGAGCCCGAGCGTGTCGAAGGCGTGGTCGGCGGCCTCACGCATCACCTCGAGCCAGGCCGGCAGCGTCTCGCCGCGCCGCGCGAGGCCGTCGGCGTCGAGGAAGAAGCCCCAGGAACCGGTGCCGTCCGGCGCCAGGTCGAAGAAGTTGACCACCCCGGACGGCACGCCCTCGCGCTCATAGATCAGCACCTGCCGCGACGGGTCGGCACGCGTCTTGGACCACCACGCCGCGTGCTCGTCGGGAGTGATCTCGTGGCTGTTGATGCTGACCTCGCGGTTGGGCGGCTGGTTGCGCCACATCCGCATCGCGTCCAGGTCGTCGTCGGTCGCCGGTCGCAGCATGTAATCGCTCACCCTTTCATCGCTGTTCGCCTGCACGCTACAGAGCGCCGGGTATGCTTCCGCACCATGAATTCGCTCAGTCGTTCCCAGGTGCGCGACCTGATGGCGCAGGTCATGAAGAACCAGGGCAAGGTGCTCCCGGACGACGACAGCGCCGATCTCCGCGAGATCGGTTTCCGGTCTCTCGACTTCTCCGAGCTGGCCCTGCGGGTCGAGGACGAGACCGGCGACGAGCTGAACTTCGACGCCCCCGGCCTGCGGCAGATCGCCACGGTCGGTGACGTTCTCGACTTCCTCGTGCAGCTCCAGTCGGAATGAGCGAGCTGAACGGCGGCGGCAACCACGTCGTCGCGAGCGGGCGGCAACTGACCTGGGACGAGCTTCCGGCCGCCGACCTGCCGTCGCCCGTCGCCGTCCTCGCGGCCACCGGCCTCGACGCCTTGATCGCCGCCCGGCAGCACGCCGTGCACGGGACCGAGCTGGTGCTCAGCACCCCGTCCCGGGTCGACGCCGAGCTGCGTGACGAGCTCGTGGAGGCCGGCTTCACCGTCGTCCGGCTCGACGGCGGCGAGGTCACGGTGCTCGAGCAGGGGCGCGAGCGCGCCCCCGAGCCCGGTCGGCTGTGGCTGCTCACCTCGGGCTCGACCGGCCGGCCCAAGCGCGTCGGCCACACCCTCGACTCGCTGACCACCGTGCGCGGCGCCCAGGAACCACGGGTCTGGCTGTGCCCGTACTCGCCGGGCACGTACGCCTGGTGGCAGGTGGTGACGCTCTCGCTGACCCAGCCGGGGCAGGACCTTGTCGTCATCGAGCCGAGCGAGCTCGACAACTGGGCGCGGATCGCGAGCGAGCACGGCGTCACGGCCGCCTCGGGCACGCCGACGTTCTGGCGTCAGGCGATCTACCGGGACGGCGAGGCCCTGGCCCGGGTGCCGCTGCGGCAGGTCACGCTCGGCGGCGAGCCGGTCGACCAGGCGATCCTCGACCAGCTGCGGGAGACCTTCCCGGCGGCGCGCATCTCGTGGATCTACGCCTCCTCCGAGCTCGGCGCCTCGATCGTGGTGCACGACGGCCGCGCCGGCTTCCCGCGGGAGTGGCTCGACCGGGCCGCGCCCGACCGGCCGGCGATCTCCGTCGACGGTGACGAGCTGGTGATCAAGTCGCCGTACCACGGTGTCGGCCTCACCGGCGCGGTGCGCACCGGCGACCGCGTCGAGATCATTGACGGCCGGGTGCACATCGTGGGCCGGCTCAACAGCGACGAGATCAACGTGGGCGGTTCGAAGATCTCGGCCGGGCTCGTCCGGCACGTGCTCACCGCCCATCCGCAGGTGGCGTGGGCCCGCGTGACCTCCCGCAAGGCCCCGATCGTGGGCCGGATGGTCGCGGCCGAGGTGGTCCTCGCGCCCACCGCCGACCGCGCGGAGGTAGACGAGGCCGCGCTCGTAAAGTGGAGTGGCGAGCGGTTGCCCGACTACGGCGTGCCGCGCCGCATCCGCTTCCTGGACGAAATCCCGGTCAAGGAGACCCTGAAAAGCGATGTCTGATGTTGCTGTGATCCCGCCCTCCACCGTCGTGCTCGTCTCCGGCGGCTCGCGCGGGCTGGGGCTCGCCATCGTCTCCGGCCTCCTGGCCGAGGGTCTGAAGGTCGCGGCGTTCGCCCGCACGGTGACGCCCGAGCTGCGCGACCTGGCCGTGAAGTACGAGGGCAAGCTGCACATCGGCTCGGTCGACATCACCGACCTCAAGGCCTGCACCGCGTTCGTCAAGGAGGCCGAGGAGCGCCTCGGTCCGATCGACGGCCTGGTCAACAACGCGGCCATCGGGCAGGACTCGCTGCACGTGCACACCTCGGTCGACCAGATCGAGAAGATCATCCAGACGAACCTGACCGCGCCGCTCGTGCTGACCCGGCTCTTCCTGCGTCGCATGCTCGCCAAGGGCCTGCGCGGCCGGCTGGTCAACGTGACGTCGATCTGCGCCCAGCGCGGCTACTCCGGCCTGGTCGCCTACTCGGCCACCAAGGGCGGGATGGATTCGGCGACCCGGACGATCGCCCGCGAGCTCAACGGCCGGGTGCTGGCCAACTCGGTGGCGCCGGGCTTCTTCGCCTCGGAGATGTCGGCCGTGCTCGGCCAGACCCAGCTCGACCAGATCACCCGGCGGACGCCGACCGGCCACCTGACCGACCCCGACGACGTCGTGCCGGTGATCCGCATGCTGCTCTGCGAGAACACCAACATCAACGGCCAGGTGCTCGAGGTCGACGGCGGTGCCTCGATCTGACCCCGCCGGCGTCCGGGAGCTCCTGGACCGGGCCGAGGACCATCTGCGGGTGAACGGCGGCGACGGCGCGCTGACCCGCTCGCACACCGCCGACTCCCGCACCGTCGGCTGGTACGGCCCGGCGCCGGCCGGCCATCGCCTCGCCGTCGACGCCGAGCTGCGTGACGCCGCCGTGCCGCCCGCGCTGGCCGGCCGATTCGGGGCCACCGACTTCTGGGCGCGGTGGACCCGGGCCGAGAGCCTGTGCAAGGCGTACGACGTGCCGATCCTGCTCTGGCTGCGCCGCTACGGCCTGGAGGTCCCGCGGGACCGGCCGGCGGCGTGGCGGACCCTGGCCATCGGCGACCTGACGGTCTCCGTGGCCTGCGCCCCGATCAGAAGACCTCGAGGTGGATCGTGCCCGCCCGCGGCTGCACCCTGACCCGCCGGTCACCGGCCTGAATGTCGATCGGCAGCCGGTCGACCAGGAAGACGTCGTGCTGCACCGCGTACGCCGAATGGCCGCCGGCGGGCTCCGCGAACAGGGTCCAGTCGACGAGGCCGGTCAGCGGGTCGACCGACGAACTCACGATCATGTCGGGCGACGGCAGCAGGTCGGCGATGTCGATGCCGGCCGACCAGTACCCGTCCCCGTCGTCATCGACCTGGCACTCGGCGTCCACGTAGTCGTTGGAGTTCGCGAAGAAGCGACGCCAGACGTAGCGGGTGCCACCGGTCTCCAGCTGCGGGCCGCCCACCGTCAGCCGGGGGCCGCCGGCGCCGGCCGTGGCCTCGAGCGTCTCGGCCATCGGGCGGACCGGCCCCTCGTGAAGGTTGACGTAGTTGGCCGGTGAGCGGGTCAGCATGAGCAGACGGCCCTCGTGCACGGCCTTCACCGATCGGGTGAGGCCGGTCGCCAGCAGCCAGTCCTGGTCGCCGTTGCCGACCCTGGGCACCCGGACCGTGCGCTGCGTGAACGGGTCGTCGGGGTTGGCGGCGTCGACGATCGTCTCGAAGGGCAGCCGGACCGTGAAGGTCGCGCCGTGGTCGTCACGGTCGATCCGCATCGGCACCGGGGCGTCGCCCGACGACCGGCTCAGCCGGAACTGGGTGCCGTCGGTCGCCCCGGGCAGCCGGCCGGACAGGACGAACGCGCCCTCCTCGACCCGGCCCGAGCTCAACTCGTACGGCCGGATCATCTGCATCAGCATCAACTGGCCGCTGCTGGCGCGGGTCGGCTGGATCCAGACGTCGTCGGTGACCCAGGCGCCGGCCGGGAACTGCGGGTTGCCGGGGCGCATGTTCCGCAGCTTCGACCGCCGGCGCAGCAGGCCCTGGCGCATCTCGAGCTGGAAGTGGGCCAGCGCCCCGTCCTGCGGGAAGCCGGCGAGCACCGAACGCGGCACGCGCGCCTCGAAGCCGACCTCGGACTGCTTTCCCTGCAGGTCGAAATCCTCGAACCGGTGGATCGGCAGCGGGACCTTCCGATCGTCGCGGACGAGCCACACCCGCAGTGCCGACTTCTGGTCGTTGGCCAGGTGGAGGATCTCCGCCGTGCCCCGCACGACCAGATCGCCGTCCGCCCAGCCGACCGAGGTCACCGAGTTGTGCAGCTCGATCGCCGGGCGCGGCAGCCGGTAGTCCCGGCGCGGCAGCGGCCGGGGATGGTCCTCCAGGCCCGGGTACTGGTTCTCGAACCGCCAGGGCAGCACGGGATGCCGGCGGGCGAGCGCGCCGCCGCGCAGACCCCCGTCGAACCGGAACTGCGCCAGGCGGCACAGCAGGTCGACGTCGCCGGTCTGGAGGGCGCGGTACTCGAGCCGCTGGTACGGGGTCGACTTCCGCAGCAGGTGCCCGTCCAGGCGGCGGGCGAGGCGCTGGCCGAGCTGGACCAGCTTGGCCTTCTCGTGCTCGGGCACCGAGCCGAACGCCAGCACCAGCGACGTGAGGTCGATCTCCGCGAGCACGCTGTGCACCTCGCCGCGCAGCTCCGGCGCCTGCTCGTCGATCAGGTCGAGCACCATCTCGGCCGAGACCACCCGGTCGTAGAGGTTCGCGTACTCGAACTTCAACTGGGTGATCGACTCGCCCGACTCGCGCTCCCGCCAGTAGTAGACGGGCGCGGACAGGACGTCGACGGTGACCGCGTCGATGTGTGCCTTCAGGGTGACCGGGTAGTCCTCGTACCGGATGGCCGGGAACGCGTAGCCGAACCGGTCCCAGAACGACCGCCGGTAGACCTTGTTCCACACCATCCGGTCGAGCGCGAGGGCCTTGAACTCGAACACGTGCGTGGCCGGCCGGTCCTTCAGGAACGCGATCCGGTGCGACCAGGACGGGCGGACGCCGTTCGTGTTGTTGAACCGCCGGGCGCCGCCGGCCACGAACGAGGACCCCGTTTCGTCCAGGGACCGCACCATGATCTCGTAGGCGTGGCGGGCGACCAGGTCGTCGCTGTCGACGAACGTCACGTACTCGCCCTCGGCGTGCCGGACTCCCGTGTTGCGGGCCGGGCCCAGCCCCTGGTTTTCCTGCGTCACCACCCGGAACCGGGGATCCCGATCGCAGAAGGACTTCGCCACCACGGCGCTGCCGTCGCGTGACCCGTCGTCGACGAGGATCACCTCGAAGTCGCCGAACGTCTGCCGGACCAGCGAGTCAAGGCAGTCGCCGATGTAGTCCTCGACGTTGTAGAACGGCACGACCACACTGAGCCGGGGTTTCACAATCCGAGACGTTATCAACGGCAAATGACCTTCGAAGTGACGGGTACCCTGACCCTGCGTGCGCCCCGTCACAGGGCCCGACGCACCGGAAGCCGGTCCACCGGAGCCCGTCCGGCGGAAACCGGCGTCGAAGTAGAATGCGCGCGACATCGCGGGCCGACGCTGAATGCGAGCTTCATGGACTCCAGCAATCACTGGTACGGGCACGCCCACATCCTCGCCGCCTACTGCGGCAAGAACGCGGCCAAACCGCCCCGGATCAACGGCGTCGTGCAGCACGGTTGGAACATCCTGCACGGGTTCGGCCCGGGCCACGAACCGCCCGCCGGCTTCCTCAAGTACGTCTGGTCCGACGTCTCGCGCCGCCGCGGCCACCTGATCGGGTGGCGGGACTACGCGGTGATCGGCTCGCCCTGGGCCTACCTGGTGGCGCAGCAGCCGGAGGAGCCGGCCGAGCGCGAGGGCACCATCTTCTACCCGTTCCACACCTGGGAACAGGGCAGCATCGAGGGCGACCACGGCGAGCTGATCGCCCGGATCAAGGCGACCGAGCCCGGGCCGGTCACGGTCTGCCTGTACTGGATCGAGTACGACATGCCCGAGGTGCGGAGCGCGTACGAGAAGGCCGGCTTCCGGGTGATCTGCCACGGCCAGCGCGGCACGTACTGGAAGGGCACCGACACCAAGTTCCTCTACAAGCAGCTCGCCGAGCTGCGCCGGCACAAGCGGGTGGCGTCGAACCGGCTCACCACGGCGATCTTCTACGGGGCGTCGGTGGGATGCGAGGCCGGCGTCTACGGCCCGCAGATGGACTTCGTCGAGGACCGCGGTGGGTTCGACGGCAAGGACCTGGTCGTGCGGTTGCATCCCGAACTGCACGGCGAGTCCATCGAGCGGAAGGTGCTCGACGAGGTGGCCCGGGCCGAGCTCGGGATGGATGAGTTACTGAGCCCGCAGGAACTGAGCTACGAGCTCGGATGGAGCATGGCATGACCGATCAGGACCTGCCCGCCCGCGTACGGCTGCTCGGCGGCGAGATGCCCAGCTGGTCCGACGTCTCGTCGGCCTGGGAACCGGCCCGCGGTGGCGCCCAGCTCCCGATCGTGCTCGCCGCCCTGGCCGGCCGGTCGCGCGTGCTGGTCGCCGGGCCGCACGAGCCCGAGCTGCTCACCGCCCTGGCCGGCGCCGTCGACGGCGAGCTGACCTGCCTGGTCCGCTCGATCCCGGACGCGCGGCTGGTCGGCGAGGCCTTCGACGCCGAGGACGAGAGCCGGGTCCGGGTCTTCTGCGGCAGCCTCGACCGGTTCGAGGAGACCGGGTACGACGCGGTGGTCGCCCTCGACGACGTCGTCCGGCTCTATTCGACCGAGGGCCCGGAGCCGGCCTTCGGCACCGCGCTGGCGGACCTGCGCCGGCTGCTGACCCCGGACGGCGTGCTGGTCGTGATGGTGGGCAACGAGCTGGGCGTGCACCGGCTGACCGCCGAGGTCCAGCCGGAGGCCGACGAGTCCGGGGCGGCCTGGAGCCGGCCGGCGGACGCGGACGACACCCGCCCGCGGGGCGTCGCCGACCTCGCCGAGCGGTTCGGGCCCGGCGCCGTGATCTGGCCGGTCTACCCCGTGCCGTCGGCGCCGGTGGTGGCGTGGGGCGCGGCCGCCGGGTCGGTGGACCGCACCGAGCACGCCGGCTTGCTGGCGGCGCTGTCCGATGCGGCCGCGCGGTCGCTCGAGCGTGCCCGCCCGTCGGCCGACGCGGCGTCGCTGATGCGGCGCGTCTGGCGGTCCGGACGGCTGCCCGAGTTCGCCGCCGGCTGGCTGGTCGTCGCCGGCCCCGGCGACGACCGGGGACCGGCATCGGACGACGTGGTGGCGTGGCTGGGCGCGGAGCAGATCCGGCTGGCCGACGGCCACCCGGTGCTGCCGGACGGTTCGGCCGTGCCCGCGGGCCGGCTGCTCTCGGAGGTGCTGGCGCAGGCCGTCGTCGCTCCCGACCAGGCGGCCCTGCGGTCGGCGATCCGGGGGTACGCCGAGTGGCTCGCGACGCTGAGCGACGTGTCCCCGGCCGCGGCCGGGCGGGTCGTTCTCGACGCCGGCGGCGTGCACCGGCTGCTGGCGCTCGGCGACCTGGGGCCGGCGCCGGTGGCCAAGACGGCGGACGAGCAACTGCTGATCGCGGTGGCCGACCTGGTGCTGCGGGTCGAGCGTCATGGCTACCGCCGCACCTGGCCCTCGCACCTGACGCCGGCCGAGGCGGTCGCCTGGGTCGCGGCAATGCGGGGCACGCTCGTGCCCGACGAGACGGTGCGGCGGGTCGTCGCGGAGGCGGGGCTGGACCGGCCGGTCGCGGCGGTGTCCGGCGTACCGGTCGCCGTCGCGGCGGCCACCGAGCGGTTCGAGGAGTCCAACGCCTCCCGGGCGCGCTGGTTCGAGGCCAAGCTCAAGACGACGGAGACGCAGCTCGCGACGGCGTGGGCCGAGGTCGACAAGGCCCGCCGGGCGTACCGGGAGGTGGCGAGGGCCGACAACGCCCGGCTGACCAACCGGCTCAAGCAGGCCGCACCCCCCGGCGCCAAGCGGATCGGCCGCGCCGTCAAGAGGCGCCTGCGGCGAGCCAAGCAGATCGCCCGCAAGATCCGCGGCTGACATTCGACCGCCCGCCGCCGGTGCGGCGGCGGGCGCGCTCAGCTCTGGAAGGCGGCGGGCGCGCTCAGCCTTGGAAGGCGGCCGGAGCGCTCAGCCTTGGAAGGCGGCGGGCGGGCTCAGCCCTGGAGGTAGGCCAGCACGGCGAGGACCCGGCGGTGCTGCTCCTCGTCCTGGTGGAGGTTGAGCTTGGTGAAGATGTTGCGGACGTGCTTCTCGACCGCGCCGTCGGTGACCACCATCTTGCGGGCGACCGCCGTGTTCGACAGGCCCTCGGCCATCAGGCTCAGCACCTCACGCTCGCGCGGGGTGAGGTTGCGCAGCGGGTCGTCCCGCCGGCGACGCACGAGCAGCTGGCTGACCACCTCGGGGTCGAGCACCGTGCCGCCGCCGGCCACCCGGCGCAGCCCGTCGAGGAACTCGGCGACCTGGGAGACCCGGTCCTTCAACAGATAACCGACCGCGCCCAGGCGGTCGGCGAGCAGATCGTCGGCGTACGAGACCTCGACGTACTGGGAGAGCACCAGGATCGGGCTGCCGGGCACCAGGGAGCGCGCCTCCACGGCGGCGCGCAGCCCCTCGTCGGTGTGGGTGGGCGGCATCCGGACGTCCACGATGGACACGTCCGGCTTGTGCTCGGCGATCGCGGCGACGAGAGACGGCCCGTCGCCGACGGCCGCCACCACCGTGTGGCCGTTCTCCTCGACGAGCCGAATCAGACCCTCGCGCAACAGCACCGCGTCGTCGGCAATCACCACCCGCATGCCGCCATGCTGTCAGATCCGGCGCTCGCTAGAGGGGCAGGGCCGCCGTGAGCACCGTCCCCTGACCGACCGGGCTCTCCACCGAGAGGACGCCGCCGGCCGCACGGACCCGGTCGTCGAGCCCGGCGAGGCCGTGCCCCTTGGCCAGGCTGGCGCCGCCCTTCCCGTCGTCGGCCACGGTGACCATCAGGCCGGTCGCGTTGCGCTGCACGCTGACGTGCACCTCGCTGGCGTAGCTGTGCTTGGCCACGTTGGTGAGCGCCTCGGCGACCACGAAGTACGCCGTCGACTCGACCGCCGGGTCGAGCCGCTCGAACTGCGGCGCGTCGAGGTCGACCGGGACCGTGCAGCGGCCGGCGAGCGCGGTCAGCGCGGCCTGGAGACCGCGGTCGACCAGGATCGGCGGGGCGATGCCGCGGGACAGCGCGCGCAGCTCGTCGAGGGTCTCCCGGGTCTGGGTGAGCGCCTCGGCGACGGTGGCGCGGGCCGCCTCGGGGTCGGTGGCGAACTGCTGCTCGGCCCGGCCGAGGTCCATCGCGAGGCGGACCAGGCGCTGCTGCGGGCCGTCGTGGATGTCGCGTTCGAGCCGGCGCAGCGCGGTCGCCTCGGCCGAGACGGCGGCGGCCTTCTGCTGCTGCGCGACCTCGCGGGCCGCCTCCGCCTGGGCGATCTGCTCACGCAGCTCGTTGACGCCGCAGAGCAGACCGCGGGCGAAGTACGCCTCGAGCAGCGCGGCGCCGCGGACGACCCAGAACAGGGTGCCGGCGAAGAAGACGCCGACGGCGAGGTAGAAGGCGACCTTGGTGCCGTAGCTGCTGTCGAAGCCGAGCAGGTCGGGCAGGTCCTGGTTGTCCGGGCCGTCGGGCAGCGACCAGCCCCACAGGCCCCAGCTGAGCCCGCCGAGGGCGCCCGACCACCAGGTCACCACGAGGGCGAACGAGATCGTGCTGGGGATGAAGCGGAACATCCCGTGCAGCAGGTCGAGCCAGCTCTGCCCGTCGCTGAGCGGGTTCAGCATCTTGCGGAACGGACCGGCGCCGGGCCGGGTCGCCTTGTAATAGGGGCGGCGGACCTCGCGGCCGAGCACCGGGCCGATGCGCATGCGCTCGAGGGCGGCGAAGCCGCGGGACACGTACATGGCGGCCATCAGGATGGGCAGGCCGACCCAGATGATGCTGGTGCCGACGCCGACCCAGAACAGGGTCATGCAGAGCACGACCGTCAGGATCCCGAGCGGGAAGCCGACCAGCACGTAAAGAGTGTCGATGCCCAGCTTACGGAACGGGCCGGTAGCTCGGGCCGGGGCGGAGGTCGTCGTCATGTCATCGACGCTAGGCATCGGCGCCCTCCCATCCGATCCCGCTGCCTGCCGGATCGAGAGTAGGGCTAACCCTACGGTCGTGGGGGGCCGAGGTCGTAGATCCGCACCGGACCGGCCGTGTGCCGCTCGGCGGCGATCTCGCCGAGCCGGGGCGAAACCGGGCCCGCGCGGCCGTCGGCGAAGAGCCAGCGCACGTGGCACCGGTCGCGCAGCGCGGCCACGTCCGCCGGGTCGCCCCGGCGGAAGACCCGCTCGTTGAGGGCGAACCGGGCGGGGTAGGGCGCCGGCTGGAGGTAGTACCGCTTACCGCCCGCGCCGTCGGCGGCCATCGCCTGGTCGGAGTATCCCCAGCCGCCCACGAGCGTCCGGCGCCCGGTCAGCGCCGCCACCCAGAAGGCGCGGGCATCGCACCCGCCGCGCGGGCCGGGCGGCTGGCAGTGCACGTTGGTGGCCACGACGTCGTCGGCGCCGGCGTGCCGGTCGAGCCACCTCGCGGCGGCCATCTCGTCCCGGCCGACGGCGAAGGGCCCGGCCGGCGCCCGGAAGCGCAGGTGCGCGGCGACGTTGTGGGCGTAGCCGCCGACGCTCGCGCCGAGCACGGCGGCGAGCAAGGCGGCCGGGACGGCGGGCCCACGCCGGGCCAGCACCATCACCGCCACCACGGCGGCGGCGAGCGCCGCGCTCAGCAGCACGGGCCCGATCAGCGCCAGCGACCAGGAGATGACCGTACGCGCGGGCGCCCCACCGAGGCGCGGCAGGAGCGCCGCCCCGACCGCCCCGGCGAGCAGCCCACCCAGCGCCGTGCGGCGGCCGGGCGCCCGGTCGGCGAGCAGCCGGACGGTGAGCACGCCGGCGAACGGCAGGACGCCGAGCCAGAAGTAGGACTGGCTGGCCGAGGGGTGCCAGAACAGCCACATGCCGCCGGCGCCGGCCGCGGTGACGCCGGCCAGCAGCCAGACCGCCGGGTCGCGCCGGGCCCGGCGGTCGCCGAGCAGGGCCAGGCCGGCCAGCCGGCTCACCTGCATGACCAGCCACCAGACGACCAGGGCCGCGACGAAGGCCAGGCCGCCGGCCGAGGCGTGCGCGATGCCCAGCGGCACGGCGCCGTCGTTCAGGTCGTACGCGCCGAGCGTCTGCCGGTAGGGCAGGAACGTGAAGAGGATCGCCAGCGGCCGGACGGCCAGCGTTCCCGCCCCGCCGCCCGCGAACAGCCCGTAGCCGACCACCATCGCGGCCAGAACCAGGCCGAACAGGACGAGTGTGCGCCGCCGCCGGATCGCCAATGCCAGCCCGGCCACGATCGGGGGCAGCCCGCTGGACTTGGCCCCGGCGCAGGCCAGCGCGAGCGGGAAGACCAGCACCCAGGCCCGGCCGAGCGCCACACCGCGCACGGCGTCGACGGCGATCACCAGCAGCAGCCCGGTCAGCGGCAGCTGGTAGCTCTGCGAGGGGCTGAGGTAGCTGATGGCGGCGCCGCCGGGGGCGGTGATCGGCGAGCCGAGCACCAGCGGCAGGCCGGCCACCGCGAGGACGCCGCCGAGCGCGCCGGCCCACCACGTGCCGGTGACCTGGCGGCCCAGGGCGGCGGTGACCAGCGCGGTCAGCGCGATGATCGGCGGGAGCCACAGCCGCAGCAGCACCGTCGCCGGGTCGATCCGGGTGACCATCGCGGCGGTCGCCATGTCGGCGTCGGAGAGGTAGTGGTAGCGCAGGCCGTCGCCGGCCACCTGCGGCACCTGGAACGGCATCGAGCGCATCAGCTCGCGGACCAGCGCCAGGTGGTAGTCGAGATCCTGGTACCAGGACGCCCCGGCCGGCGGCAGCGGCGTGCCGTGCCAGGTCGGCGCGAGCGCCAGCACGGCCAGCGTCACCGCCCCGGCGAGCGCCCAGGACCAGGCCGCCGGCAACGGCCGCGGGTCGGCGATCCGCCAGTGCCGGCGGAGCGCGGGCACGGCCAGAAACGGCGCGACGATCAGCAGGGGCCAGGCCGGGAGCAGGGCCTGCAGACCGGTGGCGGCGGCCAGCGCCCAGCCGGCGATCAGCAGGAGCAGGCCGGTGGCGCCACCGAGACCGAGGTCCTCGGGGAGGTTGCCGGAGCTGCCGCGCACCAGCCGATGCACGAGCGTGCCGGGCAGCAGCACGGCGACCGGGAAGTAGACGGCGTAGCGGAGCACGGCCCCGGGCGGGGTGCCGGTCGCGAGCAAAAACGTGAGTAACACCACGGCCGGGACGAGCCAGGGCAGCGCCGGGGCGAGCCGGCGGCGCGGCGCCGATATCGGCCCGATCTCGGGCCCGGCCCCCAGAACCGCCTCGATCACGGGATGACCGTAGGACAGAGGAGTCCTATTTTCAGCAGTGTTGTGGACGATTCGACCAATCCCGGTTTAACTAGGGTTGAACGAGCGTTGTCCTTTTCCGTCGGCCGTGGAATCGCACCCGATGGTGGTTATGCTTCGCCCTCGTACTGCGTTCTGCCCACCCCTCGGGAGTTCAATCGTGTCTGAAATCAGCGGATCCTCGATCCTCGTCACCGGTGCCACCGGATCGTTCGGGAAGGCGTTCCTCAAGTACGCCCTCACCCACCTGGACCCGCAGCGGATCGTCGTCTTCTCCCGGGACGAGCTGAAGCAGTACGAGCTGCGCCAGATGTTCGGCGACGACAAGCGCCTGCGCTTCTTCCTCGGCGACATCCGCGACCGCAACCGCCTCGCGCGCGCGATGCACGGCGTCGACTACCTGGTCCACGCCGCCGCGCTCAAGCAGGTCGACACCGCGGAGTACAACCCCTCCGAGTTCGTCGCCACCAACATCAACGGCTCGCAGAACGTGATCGACACCGCGATCGACGCCGGCGTGAAGCGGGTCGTGGCGCTCTCCACCGACAAGGCGTCCAGCCCGATCAACCTGTACGGCGCCACCAAGCTGGTCGCCGACAAGCTGTTCATCGCCGGCAACCACTACGCCGCCACGCACCCGACCCGGTTCGCCGTGGTCCGCTACGGCAACGTGATGGGCAGCCGCGGTTCGGTCGTCCCGCTGTTCCGCAAGCTGGCCGCCGACGGCAAGAGCCTGCCGATCACCGACAAGCGGATGACCCGCTTCTGGATCACGCTCCCCCAGGCCGTCAAGTTCGTGGTCGACTCGTTCGACAAGATGGAGGGCGGCGAGCTCTTCGTCCCGCGCATCCCGAGCATGCGCATCATGGACCTGGTCGAGGCCGTCGCGCCCGGCTCGCCGACGCACGAGACCGGCATCCGCCCCGGCGAGAAGCTGCACGAGGAAATGATCGCCTCCGACGACAGCCGCCGCACCCTGCGCTTCCCCGACCGTTACGTCGTGCAGCCGGTTGCCGCGAGCTGGGGTTACCAGACCCCGAAGGGCGGCGAGGAGGTCGAGGACGGCTTCAACTACCGCTCCGACAACAACGACCTCTGGCTGGGCATCGAGGAGATGCGCGAGCTGCTCGCAAAGGAGAGCTGATGCTGCCGTACGGGCGGCAGTCCATCGACGATTCCGATGTCGAGGCGGTCGTCGCCGCGCTCGGCAGCGACTGGCTCACCACCGGCCCCCGGGTCGCGCAGTTCGAGAAGGACATCGAGGCCGTCGCCGGCGCGCCCGCCGTCACCGTGACCAACGGCACGACGGCGCTGCACACGGCGTACGCGGCGGCCGGCGTCGGCCCCGGCGACGAGGTCATCACCACGCCGATGACGTTCGTGGCCACCGCGTCGGGCGCCACCCTGTTCGGCGCCACGGTGATCTTCGCCGACGTCGAGGACGAGACCGCCAACCTCGACCCGGCCGCGGTCGAGGCCCTGGTGACGCCCCGCACGCGAGCCATCGCGGCGGTCGACTACGCCGGGCACCCGGCCGAGTACGACGCGCTGCGCAAGCTGGCCGAGCCGAACGACGCCGTCGTGATCGGCGACGCCGCGCACGCGATCGGCTCGACCTATCACGGCCGGCCGGTCGGCACCCTCGCCGACCTCACCACGTTCTCCTTCTTCCCGACCAAGAACCTGACCACCGCCGAGGGCGGCGCGGTCGCCTCGACCCGGGCCGACCTGCTCGAGCGCGCCCGCACCTTCAAGGGCATCGGCATGGTTCGCGACCGGGACCAGCTGCGCCACCCGGACGAGGGCGGCTGGTGGTACGAGGTCCAGTCGTTCGGCAACAACTACCGCCTGCCCGACCTGCTCTGCGCGCTGGGCAGCTCGCAGCTGAGCCGGCTCGCCGAGTTCAAGGCTCGCCGGCAATACCTGACGGCCCGCTACGACGAGCTGCTCGCCGACGTGCCCGGGCTGCGGCTGCCGATCCAGCGCGAGGGCGTCGACCCGATGCGCCACCTCTATCCCGTACGCGTTCTCGATGGTCGCCGCCGTGAGGTGTACGACCGGCTGCGCGAGGCCGGGATCGGCGTGCAGGTCAACTACATCCCGGTCTACTGGCATCCGGTGTTCGAGGACCTGGGCTACCGGCGGGGGATGTGCCCCGTGGCGGAGGCCTTCTACGCTGAAGAGCTGTCACTACCGCTCTTCGTCGACCTCAGCGACGCCGATCAGGATCGCGTCGTGGAAGCGTTGCGGACAATTCTCGGGAGCTAGCCCGGTGCACCACGCCAACCACTTCTACGGCCACGCGCACGTGCTCGCGCAGTACTGCGGCCTCGACCCGGAGCACCCGCCCCGGATCGAGGGCTACGTGCAGCACGGGTGGAACGTGGTGGACGGGCTCGGCGCCGGCACGCCGTACATGCCGGGCCGGCCCATCTTCGTCTGGTCCGAGCAGACCCGCCGCCGCGCCTGGTCGATGGGCCGCCGGCAGGCCACGGTGATCGGCGCGCCCTTCCTCTACCTGCTGGAGATCGAGCCCGAGCCCGATCCGCCGGCCGAGCGCGAGGGCACGATCTGGTACCCGTTCCACGGCTGGGAAAGTCAGCAGGTCCGGGGCAGCCACGGCCGGCTCATCGACGAGATCATGTCGACCGAGGACGGCCCGGTCACGTTCTGCCTCTACTGGAACGAGTACCGCAACGACCGCACCCGCGCCGAGTACGAGAAGGCCGGCCGGGTCGTGTGCCACGGCTATCGCGGCTTCAAGTGGCAGGACACCGACATCCGGTTCCTCCACAACCAGCTCGGCGAGCTGCGCCGGCACCGCCGGGTGGCCTCCAACCGGCTGAGCAGTGCCATCTTCTACGGGGTTGCCGCGGGTTGCCGGCCGGCCGTCTACGGTGACCCGATGCGTCTGGAGAACGAGGACCGGCCGACCGCCGAGCGCATCCGCCGGCAGTGGCCCGAGCTGCACGGGAAGCATCCCGACCCGGCCACCGCGGTGCCGGTCGCGATGGCCGAGCTCGGCGCCGGTTACCTGGCCTCACCGGCCGAGCTGCGCGCCCTGCTGGGCTGGTCCGGCGACCGCGTGGCGGTGCCGGCGTGATCCGGCTGATCGGGGGCGAGATGCCCGGCTTCACGGAGAACCGGCCCGCGGCCGGTGGCGCGCTGTTCGGCTACCTGGCCGCCCAGCTGCCGGCCGGCGCGAGCGTGCTGGTCGCCGGCCCGCACGAGGACGCCCTGATCGACGCCCTCGCGGCGCACACCTCGGTCACCTGCCTCGTTCGCTCCCAGCCCGAGGCGATCGAGCTCGACGCGCGCGGCCTCGACGTGCTGTGCGGCACGCTCGCGAAACTCACCGAGGCCGACCGCTGGGACGTGATCGTCGCGCTCGACGGCCTCGACCGGCTGTGCTCGGCCGAGGGCCCGCAGCTCGACTGGGCCGAGAGCCTGGTGGCGCTGAAGCGCGCGCTGCGCCCCGGCGGCACCCTGCTGCTCGCCGTCGAGAACGAGCTGGGCGTGCACCGCCTGGTCGACCCGGCGACCGCGACCGCGGCGCAGACCGATGACGCGTGGCGGCCGCTCGGCGAGTTCGACGACACCAGGCCCGGCACCCCGGCCCGGCTGACCGCGCGCCTGGCGTCCGAGGGCCTGGCCGTCGACTGGCTCGGCGCGGCGTGGCCCGAGCCCGGCTGCCCGACTTTGATCGCGACGCCGGACGCACTTCAGGACGGCCCCGCCGACGCTCTGGCCGCCCTCGCCGCGGGCGCGGCCGGCGTGGCGTACGCGAATCGCAGTGTCCTCAGCGACCCTCGCCGGCTCGCCGCCGCCGCCGTTCGTGGTGGTCTCGGACCGGAGCTCGCCGCATCCTGGCTGGTCGTCGCCCATCAAGCACCCCACGCCGCCGCCGCGCTGAGCCTGCCCCCGGTGCTGCTCACGTCGGCCGCCGGCGAGGGCGCCGTGCTCGAACTGGCGCCGGGCTCGGACGGCATCTGGTCCCGCCGCGTGCTCCGCAGCGTCCCCGGCCGCGACCTGTCCGCGCTCGACGGGCCCCTCCCCCCGGGCCGCCTCCTCGAGGAGCTGCTGCTCGCCGCCTGCCTGCGCCACGACCTCCCGGCCGTGCGGCGCCTGCTGACCGGCTGGATCGCGGCCCGGCCCGAGGCGACCGCCGGCAACGTGGTCGTCGCCGGCGACACGTTCACCGAGCTCGACCCGAGCGCCCCGGCGACCGCGGACGTGCTCCGCGAGTTCGCCCGGACGCTGCTCACCGGCGGGTACGCGCACCCGTGGCCCGCCGCCACCGACCTGCAGGCGCTGACCGCGATCCTGCACGGCGCCGCCGGCCTGCCCGGAGACGTCGCGGCGACCCCGGCCGGCGCTGATCCGCCGCTGCCGGATTCCCGTAGAGAACATGAGGAACAGCTGCGGGCCCTCGACCGCCGGCTGGCCGACGCCGCTTCCCGCGCTCAGTGGTACGAGCAGGAGCTCGCCAAGCGGGAGGAGGAGCTGCGCAAGGCCCGGGTCCAGATCTCGGCCTTCAGCGGTAATTTCGGCTACCGCCTCGCGAGGCTTGGGTATGGAGTAGCTCGTAAGGCAAGAAAGCGCCTTCACAAAAGGAACTAAATGACATCCCTCGGCATAATTCAGGCGCGAATGGACTCCTCGCGCCTCCCCAATAAGGTGCTCCGCAAGCTCGGCAGCCGCACCGTGCTCGAGCGCGTCGTGCGTGCGGCCCAGCAGAGCGGGGTCGTCGACGACCTGGTGGTGGCCACCACCGTCGAGGCCGGCGACGACGCGATCGTCGCCGAGTGCGAGCGGATCGGCGTGCCCTGTCACCGCGGTCCGGTCGACGACGTGCTCGCCCGGTTCCTCGGCGTGCTCGACGACCACGACAGCGACATCGTGCTGCGGTTCACCGCCGACAACCCGCTGATCGACCCCGAGGTGATCGCCCGGGCGCACCGGGTCTTCGTGGCCAGCGGCGCCGACTACCTGACCACGTCGATCGCGCACACCCTGCCGCGCGGCCTCGACGTCGAGATGGTCCGGACGCCGGTGCTGCGCGCGGTCGACGCGCTCGCGACCGACCACCACCGGGTGCACGTGACGTCGTACATCTACACCCACGCCGACGACTTCGACGTGATCGGCCTGACGCTCCAGCCCGACCTCTCGCACCTCCGGCTCACGCTGGACACCGAGGACGACCTCAAGCTGATCGAGGCGATCGTCGACGAGTTCGGCGACGAGTCGGTCGGCTACCGCAAGCTCACCTCCTGGCTGGCGGCCCGGCCCGAGCTGGTGGAGCTGAACGCGCACGTGCTGCAGAAGGCGCTCGTAGAGGCGTGACGATCGTCGGTATTCGCTGCGACGCCGGTGCCCGCACCGGCGTCGGGCATCTGGTCCGCTGTGTCGCGCTGGCCGAGGAGCTGGTGGCCCGCGGCATCGGCGTCCGGTTCCTCGCCGACCTGGGCGGCGTCGAGTGGGCCACCGCTCAGCTCACCCAGCGCGGCCTGCCCTGGCATCCGCCGCCGTTCGACCCGGTCGGGTTCGTGGCGGCGGTCGAGCGGCTGGAGATCGACGCCGTGGTGATCGACTCGTACACGCTGCCGGCACCGCACAGCGCGGCGGTCCGCCGGACGGGCCGGCCGGTGCTGGCGATCGTGGACGGGGACTTCCGGGGCCAGACCGCCGACATCTACGTCGACCAGAACCTCGACGCGGTGATCGACGCCCCGGACGCGGTCGGGCTGGCCGGGCTCGACTACGCCCTGCTGCGGGGGTCGGTGCGGCAGCTGCGACCGCTCTCGCCGCCGGTCGCGAGCTCCGGGCGTACGCCCAGGGTCGTCGCCTTTTTCGGAGGGACCGACGCCTACCGCGCCGCGCCGCAGGTGGCCGCGCTCCTCGCCGAGACCGGCGTGCCCTTCGACGCGACGATCATCGGGGCCGACGAGGAACTGCGGGAGCAACTCGGCGGGATCCCGGCCGGACCGGGTCAGCGCTTCGACATCATCGCGCCCACCGACGACCTGCCGAAGCTGCTCGCCGGCGCCGACCTCGCGGTCAGCGCCAGCGGCACCTCGACCTGGGAGCTCCTCTGCCTCGGCCTGCCCTCGGCGCTGGTCTGGGTGGTCGACAACCAGATCCTGGGGTACGACCGGACGATCGCCCGTGGCTACGCGGCCGGCCTGGGACAGCTCGGCCACCTCGGCGCCGAGTCGGTGGCGACGCTGCGCGCCCTGCTCACCGACGCCGGCCGGCGCACCGACCTGGCCGCCCGGGCGTGGGCGGCCGTCGACGGACGCGGCGTGGAACGGGTGGCGGACGCGCTGCTCGACCGGGTTACGGCTCGGTGACCTCGATGACGACCTTGCCGACCGCGTTCTGCTCGACCGCCTCGTGCGCGTCGGCGACCCGCTCGAACGGGTAGCGCAGGATCGGCAGTCCGGCCTCCTCGCCCACCCGGAAGGCGCCGGTGTTGACCGCCTCGGCGACGGCCGCGACCGCGTTGTCCTTCTCCTCGGTCGTGGTCGTGTAGGTCAGCACGAAGTCGAGGCTGACGTTCTTGAGCATCGCCTTGAAGCTGGGGATCGTCACCTCGCCGCCGACGTAGATCGCGATGTTGCCGCCGGCGCCGACCACGCTGAGGTCGGTGCGCAGGTTCTCGGTGTTGACCTCGACGATGATCCGGCAGCCGTCCGGGGCCAGCTCCTTGACCCGGGCCACCACGTCCTCCTCGCGGTAATTGATCACCGCGTCGGCGCCGGCCGCCGTGGCCAGGTCGGCCTTGTCCTTGGAGCTCACCGTGGTCAGCACGGTCGCGCCGGCCCACTTGGCGAGCTGGATCGCGGCGTTGCCGACCGCCCCCGCGCCGCCGGCGACCAGCACCGTGCGGCCTTCGAGCGCGCCGGGCGCGAGCCGGGCCGGGCCGTCGCTGGCCAGCGTGAGGCAGCGGTGCGCGGTCAGGGCCGGGATGCCGAGCGCGGCGCCGACCTCGAACGGCACCTCCTCGTTCATCCGCACGACCTGGCGACGGGGAATCACCACGTACTCCTGCGCGGTGCCGTCGGCCCGGCCGTAGCTCGCGTCCCAGACCCAGACCCGGTCACCCGGCTCGAGCCCGGTCACGCCCTCGCCCACCGCGTCGACGACGCCGGCGCCGTCCTGGTTGGGCACGCGCGGCGGGTTCACCCCGTCCGGCACGCCGCGCCCGGACCGGGTGCCGGTGTCGGTGGGGTTGACCGCGGACAGGACGATCCGGACGCGGACCTCGCCGGCTCCCGGCGGCGGGGTCTCCCGCTCGACGATCTGCAGGACGGCGGCGGGTCCGGGCTCTTCGAAAACGGCAGCTCGCATGGATCACACGCTAGTCAGCTCGCGGCGCATCGCCACCCGCGGCCACCGATCCAGCCCGTACGCGGCCTCGGCGGCCCGGATGCGGCGCAGGCCCGGGGTGAGCTCGGCGTCGGAGAGACGCCGGAAGCCGAGCCGCTCGTAGTAGGGCCCGTTCCAGGCGACCTCGGCGTAGGTGGTGAGGGTGAGCGCCGGCGATCCACGCTCGCGGGCCCATCCGGCCAGGTGCTCCACGAGCGCTTTCCCGATTCCCTTTCGGCCGTACGCCGGGTCGATCGACACCTGCTCGACATGGACCACGCCGTCGACCCACTCGGCGATCAGGTAGCCCACCGGTGGATCACCCGCCACCCAGGCCCGGCCGTCCCGCACGTACGGCAGCAGCTCCTCGACCGTCCCCGGATCGTCGTCCGCCACGAACTCCATGCCCACGTCGGCGAACAGCCGCCCGGCCGCGGCCTCGATCGCGATCATCAGCGGGATGTCCGCCTCCCCGGCCGCCCGGATCATCCGTCCTCCCACGCCTTCCGACCGGTGGCGACGTGCGCGGCGATCGCGCCGGCGAGCCGTTCCGGCGGGGCCGAGCGCAGCCCTGGGCGAAGGCACGCACCGGCAAGCGCCTTCACCGGTCACCGCCCATCCCGTCGAGGAACGCGTCGAGGTCGACCGCCGGCTTCGGAGACGGCCGGGCGTCCATGGTGAGCCCGAGCGCGGAGATCACCTTGAAGACCAGACCGATCTCGGCCGTGGGCTTTCCCGCTTCGAGGTCCGAGAGCCACCGCCGGCTGACCGTGGCGCGCACGGCCAGCTCCTGCTGGCTGAGGCTCGCGGCACGACGCTGTTCGCGAACGTACTCACCCAGCTCACGAGCGTTCCGCAGTTCCAACGACATCCTCCACGGTGCGCGTACGTGCACACTCTAGCCACTGCGCACGTACGCGCACGATGACGCGAATGTGCACGTACGTACGCAACCCGAAAAAGTGCTCAGCGGGCTCCAACGGGTTGCCGAACAGGTCTGTGTCCGCCCTCAGCCTCTGGAGGCTTCCGTGTCAACCGTGCTCATCGCCGATGACGACGCCGACCATCGCGAGCTGCTCACGCTCGCCCTTCACCGCGCTGGGCACGACGTGGTCGCCGCCGAGAACGCGGACGGCGCGATGAGGGCGCTGCTCACCGGCTCGTTCGACGCCGCGCTGCTGGACGTGCGGATGCCCGGCGAGTCGGGCATCGAGCTGTGCCGCCGGCTGCGCGCCGAGCCCGCCACCGCGCTGCTGCCGGTGATGCTGATCAGCGCCGACGTCAACGACCAGAAGATCGTCGCGGCCCTGCACGCGGGCGCCGACGACTACATGACCAAGCCGTTCCACCGGGCCGAGCTCTGCGCCCGGCTGGACAACCTGATGCTGCGCAAGCCGTCGGCGGCCAGGCAGTCGGTCGCCGCCACCACCGCCGCCGCGGCCGCGACCCGGGCCGCCACCCGCGTCCTGCTGGACGCCGCCGTCCACACACCGGAACCGCGTAGCCGGCGCACCGCCTGACCGTCATGTGACGGATCCCCGGTGGTGATCAGCTGGGCGTAGGGTCGGCCCATGACCGCCGCCGAGGACACCCAGGTCCGCTATCACACCGCGCGGGGCCGATGGGTGCTGCTCGCCACCGTGCTCGGCTCCAGCCTGGCCTTCATCGACGCGACCGTCGTCAACATCGCGCTGCCGTCGATCGGCCGCAGCCTCGACGCCGACGCGGCCGGCCTCCAGTGGACGGTCAACGGCTACGCGCTGAGCCTGGCCGCGCTGATCCTGCTCGGCGGCTCGCTCGGCGACCGGTTCGGCCGCAAGCGGATCTTCATGATCGGCGTCGGCTGGTTCGCGGTCGCCTCCCTGCTCTGCGGCCTCGCCCCGAGCATCGGGCTGCTGATCGCCGCCCGGGTCCTCCAGGGCGTCGGCGGCGCGCTGCTCACCCCCGGCTCGCTGGCCATCCTCGAGGCGTCGTTCACCAAGGGCGACCGCGCCCGCGCCATCGGCGCCTGGTCCGGCCTCGGCGGCGTCGGCGGCGCGCTCGGCCCGTTCCTCGGCGGCTGGCTGGTCGAGGCCGGCAGCTGGCGCTACATCTTCCTGATCAACGTGCCGGTGGCGATCGTCGTGCTGCTGGTGGCGGCCCGGCACGTGCCGGAGTCGCGCAACCCGGGGGCGGCCCGCCACTTCGACGTGGCCGGCACGGTGACCGGCGCGATCGGCCTGGGCGGCCTCACCTACGGCTTCACGGCGTGGCCGATGCGCGGCCCGGGCGACCCGGTCGTGCTGATCTCGCTGGCCGTCGGCGTGGCCGGCCTGGTCGCGTTCGTGCTGGCCGAGCGCCGCTCGCCGCAGCCGATGGTCCCGCTGGAGATCTTCCGGCACAAGGCGTTCACCGGCGCCAACCTGGTCACGCTGCTGGTCTACGCGGCGAACGGCGGCGTCTTCTTCCTGTTCGTCATCAACCTTCAGGTGGTCGCCGGGTTCAGCCCGCTGGCGGCGGGCACCGCCATGCTGCCGGCCACCATCCTGATGTTGTTGCTGTCGGCCCGCTCCGGCGCGCTCGGCGCCCGGATCGGCCCGCGGATACCGATGACGGTCGGCCCGCTGGTCTGCGCGGTCGCCCTGCTGATGATGGCGATGATCGGCGCGGACTCGTCCTATCTGACCGACGTGCTGCCCGCCGTGATCGTCTTCGGACTGGGCCTGTCCGCGCTGGTGGCGCCCCTGACGGCGACCGCCCTGGGCTCGCTCGACGACATGCACGCCGGCATCGCCTCGGGCGTGAACAACGCGGTGGCCCGAGCCGCGGGCCTGCTCTCGGTCGCGATCCTGCCGCTGGCGGCCGGGCTCGGCGCCGGCAGCCTGACCGTGGCCGCTCAACTGCATCCGGTCTATCGCCACGCGATGCTGCTCTGCGCGGGGCTGATGGTCGTCGGCGGGGTGCTGGCGTTCTTCCTGATCCCGACCCAGCTGACCAAGCCCACGCCGCCACGCAACTTCTGCGACCCGTGCTCCCCGCCGGCGTTCAGGCCCGAGCCGGCGGAGAGCACCCCGACGGCCTAGAAGTGCGCGACGATCCGTCGCGCCGGGCCGTCCACGGTCATCCGCCCGCCGTACGGGAGGATCCACTGCGGCGCCGTGTGACCGAAATCGACACCGAAGACCGCGAGCGCCGACGGGTTGTAGTCGGCAAGCGCGCGCAGCACCGCCTCACGCTGCTCGTCGCGGAACCGCGCCCGGTCCTCCGGCGCCGGCCGGTTGTCGAAGTTGCTGGCCTTGGCGGTGGCCGCCAGCACCGCCGGGAACTGCTCGAGGAGGCCGCGCTCCCCCGCGTTGCGCAGCATCCGGAACACCTCCTCGCCCGGTGGCAGCTCCTCCGACGTCTCCAGCAGCAGGATCGACCCGGCGTAGTCGGCGGACGGCTTGATCCACCGGTTCGCGGCCAGGTTCCAGTGCAGGATCTCGAGGTTGCCGCCCCACGTCGGCCCGGTCACCACCCGGTCGGCGTTGTGCCACGCGAAGCCGGGACTGGCCACCTTCGGTCCGGAAGTGGTCAGCGACGCCGGGTCCGCCCAGCTCAGCTCCTCGTCGCTGAACTCCTTGACCGGCGTGATCTCCAGGTCCCCGGACTCGAACAGCGCCGCCCGCAGTGAGGCCAGGTGCTCCGGCTCGACGCCGCCGCCCCGCGCGAGGTGCACCATCGTGGACCCGCCGTGATAGGCCGGCACGCCGTGCAGCCAGAGCCAGTTCAGCACGTTCGTGTTGTCGGAGTAGCCGAAGAACGGCTTCGGGTCGGCGACGAACGGCTTCGGGTCGAGGTGCGGCAGCACGGTGATCTGGTCGCTGCCGCCGATCGTGGCGAAGACGGCCCGGATCGACGGGTCGGCGTAGGCCGCCATCAGGTCGGCGGCCCGCTCGGCGGCCGACGCGCCCGGCTTTCGCGTGGTCGGGAACTCGACCGGCTCGAGGTCGAGAAGCTCCCGGATCCGCGTCAGGCCGAGCTCGTGCGTGGCGGGATAGAGGGCGGGCGCCGCGAACGCCGGCGAGACGACGGCGACGCGGTCGCCAGGCTTCAGTTTCATGCCCCTATCTGAGCCTCAGATCATGCCCGCCCGCAACGCATATGCGACCGCGTGCGAGCGATTGCGCAGTTTGAGCCGGTGCGTGACCCCGTAGATCACGTTCTTCACGGTCCGCTCCGAGTAGCACAGCTTCCCGGCGATCTCGTTGGTGTCGAAGCCGTCCGCCATCAGCCGCAGCACGTCGATCTCCCGCGGGGTGAGCCCGGAGGCGTTCAGCCCGTTCGGGGCGAGCACGTCCCGCTGCATCCGGTCGACCTGCTTGAGCAGCTCGCCGACCAGGTTGGGCGGCATCACCCCGCCGCCCGCCGCGGCCGCGCGCACGCTGTGCGCGAGTCGTTCGGCGGTGACCGCGGAGCGCGGCAGGATCGCCACGACGCGGCACTCGACGGCGGTCATCAGCTCGGCCTCGGCGACCTCCTGGCAGACCAGCACGATCGGCGCGCCGGTCTCGGCGCCGGCCCGGCGCAGCGCCGCCACGGTGTCGGGCGTCAATCTCTCGGCGGCGGCGACCAGCACCTCGGCATCCGCCCGCTGGGCGGTGCGCAGCACCGCGACGTCACCGCGGAACTGCAACAACGCGGCCAGCCCGGCGTGGCTGACCGGATCCATCGCCTGCAACGCGACCCTGACCTGTTCCACGGCGGCCCCTTCCTACGCGACGTGGAGCAAGTGTCGGAGAAGGTTCTTCAGGAATTCTTCAGAGATCCTTCATCGCCGAAGAGGGACCGATAGGCCAGTTCAGCAGAGGTGCGTTTCGGCATGGAAGGGGTACGGCTGAGGTGTGCCCGTCCGTGCGGTTTGTGTTATCCATTGACACCCGGCCCGTCTCCCTCGAAGTTGGGTTCACCGACCCGGGAGGCAGCGTGCCGGAAGTACTGCGCGTAGGCGTGCTCGGGCCGGTCCGTGCCTGGATCGGCGAGCGGGAGATCGATCTGGGCGCCGCCCGGCAGCGGGCGGTGTTCGCGGTCCTCGCCGCGCACGCCGGCCGGCTCGTCGGGCGGGACGAGCTGATCACGGCGATCTGGGGTGACTCGCCGCCGGCCACCGCGGCCGGGAGCGTCTACACGTACGTCTCGGGCCTGCGCCGCGCTCTGAACCCGGGCCTGCTCACCACCGCTTCCGGCGGTTACCTGCTGCACGTCGCCGCCGCCCAGCTCGACGTCGAACGGTTCGGCCAGCTGCGATCGGCGGCGTCCGAGCTGCTGGCCGCCGGCGACAACCGGTCCGCGGCCGATCGGCTCGACGAGGCGCTGGCGCTGTGGCGCGGGGACGCGTACGCGACGCTGGCCGGCCCCTTCCTCGAGCTGGATCGCCAGCGCCTGGCCGAGCTGCGCCTGGCCACCGCCGAGCAGCGCGCCCGCATCCTGCTCGACTCCGGCGGCGACGACGGCCTGATCGCCGAGCTGACCGGCCTGGTCAAGGACAACCCGCTGCACGAGCCCCTGCACGAGCTGCTGATGCGGGCCCTGCACCGGGCCGGCCGGCACGCCGAGGCGCTCGAGGTCTTCCGCGGCGCCCGCCGCACGCTCGTCGCCGAGCTGGGCATCGAGCCCGGCCCGGCGCTGCGCGAGCTCCAGCGCCAGGTGCTGGCCGGCTCGGCCGAGCAGCCGGCCGCCCTGCCGGTGCCCGAGCCGCTGCGCACGGTGGTGCCGACCCCGGTCGCCAAGGCCCTGCGCGACGGCCTCGCGGCGCGCGACTGGTTCGGGCGCGAGTCCGAGATCGATCAGATGCGTGACCTGGTGCGACGGGTCGCGGCCGGCGCCGGCGACGAGGTCTGGATCGAGGGCGAGCCCGGCATCGGCAAGACCGAGCTGCTCACCCACGCGTTCGCCGACGCGGCCCGCTGCGGCTGCCGGGTGGCCTGGGGCGCGGCCGACCAGCTCGGCTCCCGGGTGCCGCTGCAGGTGCTGTCCCGCGCCCTCGGCCTCGAGACGGCGTCCCGGCGCCCGCGCAGCCCGCTGGCCGAGCCCGACGTCGCCGAGGACCAGATCGTCGCCTCGGTCCGCGCCGCCTGCGCGGCCGCGCCCCTGATCCTGATCGTCGACGACATGCAGTGGGCCGACAGCGCCACGCTGCGGGTCTGGGAGCGGCTGCGCGGCCTGCTCGGCCGGCTGCCGCTGCTGCTGGTCGCGTCCTCCCGCCCCGGCGACCGGGCCGCCCCGGCCCGGGCGCTGCGGCTGCGGCCGCTGCCCGCCGGCGAGCTCGACCGCCTGGTGACGGCCCTGGTCGGTGCCCCGCCCGGCGACAACCTGCGCGCCCTGGTGGCCGGCTCCGGCGGCAACCCGCTCTTCGCCCGCGAGCTGGTCGGCGCGCTGCGGCAGCGCGACGTCATCGAGGTCGCCGGCGGCCGCGCCGACATCGGCCCCGAGGTGACGGTCGAGCCGCCGCGCACGCTGATGGCCGCCGTGCACGCCACTTTGGACCTGCTCTCCGGCCCGACCCGTGAGGTGTTGCGGCTGGCCGCATTGCTCGGCTCGGAGTTCTCGGTCAGCGAGGTGGTCGCGGTGACCGGCCGCTCGGCCCTCGAGCTGGTCGGCGCGCTGGAGGAGGCGCTGGCCGCGACCGTGCTCGTGGACAGCGGCACCGACCTCGCGTTCCGGCACGGTTACCTGCGCCAGGCGCTGGTCGAGACGGTGCCGCAGGCGCTGCGGGCGGGCCTGCACCGGCACGCGGCCGAGGTGCTCGCGGCCGGCGGCAGCCCGGTCACCCGGGTCGCCGAGCAGCTGGTGGCCGAGACCCCGGCGGTCGACACCTGGGTGCTGAACTGGCTGCTCGCCCACCACGCCGAGGTCGTGCGCCGGGCGCCGCAGATCGCCGGCGACCTGATCCGCCGCACGCTGCGCACCGACCTGCCGGCGGCCGCCCAGCGCGGCGTGCTGCTGGTGGCGCTGGCCCGGCTCGAGTTCCGCCGCGACCGCTACCCGATGACCGAGGCCGAGGAGGCGATGAGCCTCGCCACCGATCCGGCCGACCGGGCCGAGATGCGGCAGCTGCTGGCGACGATGCGCTACCGCAAGGGCGATGCGGCCGTGGCGGTGGCGATGCTGCGCGACGCCATCGACGACTCGCGGGTGCCGACCATCTGGCGATCCCGGCACCGGGTGCTGCTGGCCAACTTCCGGCGCGGCGACCTCGACGACCTCGACCGGGCCGAGGACCGGGCGCGGGCCGTGCACGCCGAGGCCGAGGCGGCCGGCCAGCCGTACGAGACCGCGTTCGCCCTCCAGACGATCTGGCTGACCAGCTCGATCCGCCGCGACCACGAGCGCGCGCTGCGGCACGTCGACCGGGCGCTCGAGGTGGTGTCCGGCCGGGCCGAGCTCGCCGGCACGTACTTCGACCTGCTCGACAACCGCCTGTTCTCGCTGCAAAATCTCGACCGTCTCGACGAGGCGCAGAGCACCCTGCGGGTGGCCGCCGAGTTCGCGGCCGAGCACCGGCTGCCGGCCGGCATGCAGGTCGCCACCGCCGTGCAGGACTACTGGCGCGGCGGCTGGGACGAGGCGCTGGCCGAGGTGTCGGCGGTGACCGAGGACGGTCCGGGCATCACGCTGCACGGCATGCGCGAGCCCGGCGCCGTGACGATGTTGCTGCACGGGGTGGCCGCGCTCATCGCCCTGCACCGCGACGCGCGCGACCTCGCGGCAGCGCACCTCGACGCGGCCGACGCGGTGCCGGCCAGCGAGGCGGAACGGGAGAACTGCGACTTCCTGTTGGTCGCCCGGGCCCTCTGGGCCGAGCAGCGCGGCCGGCCGGCCGAGGCGCTCGACCTGCTCGCGCCGCTGCTCCAGCCCTCGTACGCGCCGATGATGCTCCGCCACCAGTGGCTGCCCGACGTGCTGCGGCTGGCCCGCGGCCAGTCCCGGATGGACATCGCCGACCGGGCCGCCGCGATCTGCGCCGACGAGGCGGCCAAGGAGGTGCGGCCGGCCCGCGCCCACGCCGCCCACCTGCGCTGTCAGGCGCTCCAGAGCGGCGATCCGGCCCCGGCCCGCGAGGCGGCCGAGCACTACCGACGGGTGGGCCGCCCGTTCGAGCTCGCCGCGGCCCTCGAGGATGCCGCGCTGATCAGCGGCGAGCGCCCGGACGAGGCGTTGCGCATCTACGCATCGATGTCGGCCCGCTGGGACGTGGCGCGCACATCGACTGCTGTCGTTTAATACCTCTCCAGGCGCCCTTCCGAGACGTGCTCCGCGTGCGTTTCTGATTGATTCTGGTGGAGGACCTTGACAGGAAAAGTTTGATAGTGCGTGAATGTGTTTCCAGGCGGTTACTCCCCGATGACTCATCACCGCTAAGGAGCACAACATCATGAGCACATACCCGGGTCGTTTGCGGCCTGCGGCCGCTACCCTCGGTGCCGCACTGCTTATTCTCAGTGCGGGCGCTTGCGCCAAGTCCGAGGACGACAGTTCGAACACGCCGGCCGCGCCCGCGTCGGCCGCCGCTCAGGTGGCCCAGTCGGCCGCTCCCGGAGCGGCGACCTGCACGCTCAGCCAGTACGGCGGCACCAAGATCGACCTCAAGACGGCGAAGGTCGGCTTCTCGCAGTCGGAGAAGGAGGCCAACCCGTTCCGCATCGCCGAGACGCAGTCCATCAAGGACGAAGCGGCCAAGCTCGGTATCACCAACCTCACCACCACGAACGCGAACTCCCAGTTCAACAAGCAGATCAGCGACGTCGAGCAGATGCTCGACTCGGGCGTTCAGCTGCTCGTGATCGCGCCGCTGAACTCGGACGGCTGGGACTCGGTCTTCGCCAAGGCCTCGTCCAAGAAGGTCCCGATCATCACGATCGACCGCAAGATCAACGCGACCCCGTGCAAGGACTACCTGACCTTCATCGGGTCGGATTTCGCCGAGCAGGGCAAGCGGGCGGCCGACGAGATGGCCAAGGCGATGGGCAACAAGGGCAAGGTCGCGATCCTGCTGGGCGCGCCCGGCAACAACGTGACCACGCTCCGTACCAGCGGATTCAAGGACGAGATCGCCAAGACCGCGCCCAACATCAAGATCGTCTTTGAACAGACGGGCAACTTCGCCCGCGAGGACGGGCAGAAAGTCACCGAGCAGCTGCTGCAGTCGAACCCCGACATCAACGGCATCTACGGGGAGAACGACGAGATGGCCCTGGGCGCCATCACCGCGCTGAAAGGCGCCGGCAAGAAGGCCGGCGACGTGAAGGTCGTGTCGATCGACGGCACGAAGGGCGCGGTCCAGGCCATTGTGGACGGTTGGGCGAACGCCGTCATCGAGTCGAACCCGCGCTTCGGGCCACTCTCCTTCGCCACGGCGCAGAAGTTCTTTGCCGGCGACCCGGTCGAGCAGGACATCATCATCCAGGACCGGCAGTACGGCACGGACAACGCCAAGGCGGACCTCAACAGCGCGTACTGATCCCCATGGGCATTTCCCGGCGGCGCGCGGCGTCGCCGGGAAATGTTCGTTCCCGTCTGTCTGTGTTGCCATCCTCGGTTCCACCCCTCGAAGGAGCGGAACGTGACCGCACATCATCGACGGTTTCTTTCATTCCTCGCGGCGGGAACGGCGACCCTGACGGCCACGGCCGGCATCCTCGTCGCCACCACCGCCCCGGCCGCGGCCTTCGCCCCGAAAACGCCGCCGCTGACGACGCCCTGGACGAGTCAGGTCTCGACCACCAGCCCGTTGCCGGAATATCCCCGGCCGCAGCTGACCCGCGCCGACTGGCAGAGCCTCAACGGCATCTGGCAGTTCGCCGGCGCCTCGAACATCAACACCCCGCCGACGGGCCAGAACCTCGGCGAGGAGATCCGCGTGCCGTACCCGATCGAGAGCGCGCTCTCCGGGATCATGCGGCGGCAGGACTACTCGTTCTACCGGCGCACGTTCACCGTGCCGGCCGGCTGGTCGGGCCGGAACGTGCAGCTCAACTTCGGCGCCGTGATGTGGCAGTCGAAGGTGTGGGTCAACGGCACGCTGCTGGGCACCCACGAGGGCGGGTACGACAAGTTCTCGTACGACATAACAAATGCCCTCAGATCCGGCAGCAACGAGATCATCGTCGGCGCCTGGAACCCGGTGGAGACCCAGGACATCCCGGTCGGCAAGCAGCGGATCAGCCGGGGCGGCATCTTCTACACCCCGTCCTCCGGGATCTGGCAGACCGTCTGGCTCGAGCCGACCAACGCCGCGCACATCACCCGCCTCGACACCACGCCGAACGTCGCGGCCGGCGCCCTCGACCTGGTGGTGCAGGCGGCCAACGGGAATGGTCAGCCGGTCACGGCACAGGTGCTGAGCGGCGGCGCGGTCATTGCCTCGGCCACCGGGACCGTGGGCGGGAATATCCGAATTCCCGTGCCTAATGCTCATTTGTGGTCGCCGGACGATCCCTTTCTCTACGACCTGCGGGTGAGCCTGGGGACCGACACCGTCGGCGGCTACTTCGGGATGCGCTCGCTCGGGAAGGCGACCCTCGGCGGGGTGCTGCGGCCCACGCTGAACGGCAAGTTCGTCTACCAGCTCGGCACGCTCGACCAGGGCTTCTGGCCGGACGGCATCTACACCGCGCCGACCGACACCGCGCTGCGATTCGACCTCGAGCAGCAGAAGGCCATGGGCTTCACCATGGTCCGCAAGCACATCAAGGTCGAGAGCGACCGCTGGTTCTACTGGGCCGACAAGCTCGGGCTGATGGTCTGGCAGGACATGCCGGCGCTGGCCAGCGGCAAGGAGCCGTCGGCGGCCGGGCGCACGCGCTTCGAGAAGGAGCTGCGGGCGATGGTCGACCAGCACAAGGGGATCACCTCGATCGTGCAGTGGGTCCCGTTCAACGAGGGCTGGGGCGAGTACGACGCCGGCCGGATCACGGACCTGGTCAAGAGCTGGGACCCGACCCGGATGGTCAACCACGACTCCGGCTCGAACTGCTGCGACTCCGACCCCGACCCGGGCAACGGCGACGTCATCGACGACCACGTCTACGTCGGCCCGGGCATCACCCGGCCGCCCACGGCGACCCGGTTCGCGGTCAACGGCGAGTACGGCGGCCTCGGTCTCCGGACCAGTCACGAATGGCCCACCGCCGGAAAGTTCGCCTATGAGTGGCTACCGGACAGCACGGCCCTCACCAACCGCTATGTCCAGATAACCAGCAGGCTGGTCGACCTTATTGGGTCGAACGGCCTTTCGGGCTCGGTCTACACCGAGCCCACGGACGTGGAGGAAGAGCTCAACGGCTTCTACACGTACGACCGGCAGGTGGCCAAGATGGACCTGTCCCGCGTGCGCGAGGTCAACCTCCGGGTGCTCGGCGCCGCGACCGGCGCCACGCTGACGACCGGCAAGCTGGTCTCGCTGCGGGTGACCACGCCCGGCTATACGACGCGCTATCTCCGGCATCGTGATGGTGCGGCTCGCACCGACGTGATCGGTGCGGCCCAGGGCGACCGTCAGGACGCAACGTTCTGGGTACGGCCCGGTCTCGCCAACGCGTCCTGCTACTCGTTCGAGTCGCGCAACTTCCCCGGTCAGTACCTCCGGCATCGCGGCTACCGGGTCTACCGGGAGGGCAACGACGGCGGCTCGACGTACAACGCCGACGCCACCTTCTGCGCCCGGCCCGGCCTCTCCGGCGGCGGCACGTCGCTCGAGGCGTCCAACATGGCCGGTTACTTCCTGCGGCATCGCAGCGAAGAGATCTGGATGGACCAGAACACGGGTGGGTCGTTCAACGACGACGCGACCTGGGCCGTGGTCGCGCCGCTGTGGCGCAGCGGCGCCGACCTGACCGTCGGGCAGAACCGGTCGTTCCGGGTCACCACCCCCGGCTACGACACGCGTTACCTGCGGCACCGGGACGGCGTGGCCCGCACCGACGTGATCACCACCGGCAGCGCGCTCGCCGACCGGCAGGACGCGACCTTCACGGTCCGGGCCGGGCTGGCCGACAACGGCTGCTACACGTTCGAGTCGGTCAACTTCCCGGGGCAGTACCTGCGGCACGCGAACTACCGGCTGCAGAAGGCGAGCAACGACGGGACGACGACGTTCCAGCAGGACGCGACCTTCTGCGCGCAGCCCGGGCTCAACGGTGGCGGCACCGTCTCCCTCGAGTCCTTCAACTACCCCGGCTACTACTGGCGGCACTACGCCGAGGCCGTTTACATCGCCACCAACGGCGGCGGCAACACCTGGGACGCGTCCGGCAGCTACAACGCGGACGCGACCTGGGCGAACTCCACTCCCCTCGCATAAAGAGAGAAACATGGCGCTACTCGAAGTCGTCGACGTCTCCAAGATATTTCCGGGGGTGCGTGCCCTCGACCAAGTCTCCTTCCGCCTGGAAGCGGGCGAGGTGCACGCCCTGGTCGGCGAGAACGGCGCCGGCAAGTCCACTTTGATCAAGGTGCTCACCGGCGTCTACCAGCCGGACGCCGGTGAGCTGCGGTACTCCGACCAGCCGGCGCAGTTCGGGACGCCGATGGACGCTCAGCACGCCGGCATCTCGACCATCTACCAAGAGGTCAACCTCATCCCGCTGATGAGCGTGTCCCACAACCTGTTCCTCGGCCGCGAGCCGCGCAACGGGCTGGGCCTTCTCGACGAGGGGCGCATGCACCGCGAGGCGCGGGAGATCCTTTCCGCGTACGGGGTGACGACCGACGTCCGCCGCCCGCTCGGCACCCTGGCGTTGGGCGCCCAGCAGATGGTCGCCCTGGCCCGGGCCGTCATGATCGACGCGAAGGTCGTGATCATGGACGAGCCCACCTCCTCGCTGGAACCGCGCGAGGTGGAGACGCTCTTCGGGGTCATCCGCGAGCTGCACGCCCGCGGCATCGGCATCATCTATGTCAGCCACCGGCTCGACGAGCTGTACCGCATCTGCGACGCCGTCACGATCCTGCGCGACGGCAAGGTGGTGCACACCGGAAAGCTCGCCGACCTCGAGCGCATCCGCCTGGTCTCGCTGATGCTCGGCCGGGACATGTCCGAGGTGCGACGGGAGGGTTCCACGGCCTTCAGCGGCGCGGCGACCGGCGACACCGGCGCCGCGCCGGTCCTCCGGGTGGAGGGCCTGACCAGCCGCCGGAAACTCCACGACATCAGCTTCGACGTCAAGCCCGGCGAGGTCGTCGGGCTCGGTGGCCTGCTCGGCGCCGGCCGCAGCGAGACGATCAAGGCGATCGGCGGCGCATACCCGCTGGACGGCGGCGACGTCGAGGTGGACGGCGTCGACCTGAAGAAGCCGACCACGGTGCGGGCGGTCAAGGCCGGCATCGCGGTGCAGCCCGAGGACCGCAAGGCCGAGGGCATCGTGGCCGGCCTGTCGGTACGGGAGAACATCGCGCTCGCCGTGCTGCCCCGGGTGTCCCGCCTCGGCCTGGTCTCGGACTCGAAGATCGACGAGATCGTCGAGCGGTACATGACCCGGCTGCGGATCAAGGCATCCAGCCCCGACCAGCTGGTCGGCGACCTCTCCGGCGGCAACCAGCAGAAGGTGCTGCTGGCCCGCCTGCTCGCCACCGGCCCCAAGGTGCTGCTGCTGGACGAGCCGACCCGCGGCATCGACGTCGGCGCCAAGGCCGAGGTGCAGTCGCTGATCGACGAGCTCGCGGCCGAGGGGCTCGGCGTCGTGCTGGTCTCCTCGGACGCCGAGGAGCTGATCGAGGGCGCCGACCGGGTGGTGGTGCTGCGCGACGGCGTCGTCGTCGGCACGCTCACCGGCGACCAAGTGACCACCGAGGACCTCATGGCCACGATCGCCGCGGCCGCACCATCGGAGACCGAAGATGACCACTGACACCGCGGCCGCCCGGCCGAGCATCGACCTGAGCCGGTTCAAGGCGTGGCTGCCCAAGTACGGCGTCTACCTGGCGATCGTCCTGCTCGTCCT
Source organism: Actinoplanes sp. NPDC051537 (assembly GCF_055586105.1). Classification (NCBI taxonomy): domain Bacteria; kingdom Bacillati; phylum Actinomycetota; class Actinomycetes; order Micromonosporales; family Micromonosporaceae; genus Actinoplanes; species Actinoplanes sp. NPDC051537. The sequence continues at coordinate 239,108 of NZ_JBVJIU010000016.1, read as the reverse complement.
CTACAACATCTTCTTCACGCCGTACTTCCTGACCTGGAGCAACCTGCGCATCCAGCTGATCCAGGTGGCGCCGATCGTGATCGTCGCGATGGGCATGGCGCTGGTGATCGGCACCGAGGGCATCGACCTCTCGGTGGGCTCGGTCATGGCGCTCGCGGCGGCGCTCATCCCGCTCTATCTGGGGTACGGGGTGGTGGCCGCGATCCTGGCGTCGATCGGGGCCGGCGTCGTGGTCGGCCTGATCAACGGCACGCTCGTGGCCAAGGTCGGGTTGCAGCCGATCGTCGCCACCCTCGCGCTCTTCGTGGGTGGGCGCGGGCTCGCGGTGGTCATCTCCGAGGGCAAGCTCAAGGACGTACGGGATCCCAGCTTCCTCTACCTCGGGTCCGGTGAGCTGCTCGGCATTCCGGTGCTGGTGTGGATCGCGGCCGTGCTGGTGCTCGTCGTGACGTTCCTGGTGCGCCGCACCGTCTTCGGCCGGCGGCTGCTGGCGATCGGGGGCAATCGCCCGGCCACCGAGCTGGCCGGCCTCCCGGTCAAGCGGGTGCTGATCACCGTGTACGTGCTCTGCTCGGTGCTCGCCTCGATCGCCGGCCTGCTCTCGGTGTCCCGCATCCAGTCCAGCGACGCCTCGGCGGTCGGCCTGCTGATCGAGCTCTCCGCGATCACCGCGGTCGTGGTCGGCGGCACGCCGCTCACCGGCGGCCGGGTGCGCGTGCTCGGCACGGTCGCCGGCGCCCTGCTCATGCAGCTCGTGATCGCCACCATGATCAAGCACAACCTGCCACCGTCCACGACCGAGATGGCGCAGGCCGTCATCATCCTGATCGCCGTGTACGTGGCGCGAGAGAGGAAGACCCGGTGACCATGGGAATCGCCGCCGATCCCGAGACGCCCGCGGCCGTGGTCGAGGACGTCCGCCGGGCCGAGCGCACCGATCGGATCGTCGGGGCCGTGCAGCGTCAGGGCGCGCTCGCCGTCCTGATCGTCGTGGTGCTGATCTCGTTCCTCGCCTTCCCGAACTTCCGCAGCTTCGACAACACGGCCACGATCCTGGTCGCGGCCGCGCCACCGATGCTGATCGCGCTCGGCATGACCTTCGTGATCATCACGGGCGGGATCGACCTCTCGGTCGGCTCGCTCTACGTGCTCGGCGGCGTGCTCGCGGCCTGGGCCTCGCAGTACGGCTTCGTGGCGGCGTTCGCGGCCCCGCTCCTCGTCTGTGGCGCCATCGGGCTCGCGAACGGCCTGCTCATCGCGTACACGAGAATGGCGCCCTTCATCGTCACCCTCGCGGCTCTGCTCGGCGCCCGGGGCCTGATGCGCGCGATCAGCGACGAGGGCTCGGAGACCTACCTGGTGAAGAGCGACGCGTTCCGCAAGCTCGGCAACGGGTCGTTCCTCGGCATCGGCTATCAGGTCTGGCTGGTCGTGGCGCTGGTGCTGCTGGGCATGGTGCTGCTCGCCCGCACCCGGTTCGGCCACTCGGTCTACGCCGTCGGCGGCAGCGAGGACGCGGCCGGCCTGATGGGCGTGCCGGTACGCCGGATCAAGGTCCTGGTCTACGTGATGTCGGGCCTGCTCGCCGGCCTGGCCGGGGCGATCAACGCGGCCAAGCTCGGCTCCGGCGTGACCGTGCTGGGCACCGGCATGGAGCTCGACGCCATCGCCGCCGTCGTGATCGGCGGAACCCTGCTGACCGGCGGCGCCGGCACGATCGCCGGCACCGTGGCCGGCGTCCTGCTGCTCGGCGTGATCCAAAACCTGATCAACCAGGTCGGCAACGTCAACAGCAACTGGCAGCAGGTGATCAGCGGCGCGTTCCTGGCCCTGGTCGTCGTGGCCCAGACCTACCTGGTCAAGCTCAGACGCGTCAACTAGCCGCCGTCGTTCGTTTCGCCGCCGCGGCCGTCCGGGCCGCGGCTGCCGCGCCCGGCGAAGGACGACCGGATCGACGAGGGACGGGCGCCGTCCACGTCGGTGAAGCCGTACTCATCGGCCAGCTCGGCCGCGACCAGGCAGCGCTCGGTGTGCCGCCGCACGCCGGGATCGGACGCAAGCGCCGCGACCGCCCGGCCCACGAACTCGGGCGACTCCGAGTTGGACAGGTCGAAGAACTCCGCCGCCCGCAGCACGCTCTCGGTACGCACCAGCCCGGGGTACAACGCGACCGCGGTGACGTCACGCTCGGCCAGCTGAGCGGCCGTCACCGCGACCATCCGGTCGTCGGCCGCCTTGGCCACGCTGTACGCCACCTGGTCCGTCCCGCTGAGATAACTGCCGGGAAAGAACGACACCGTCACGACCAGCGCGCCCGGCCGAAGCACCGGCACGGCGAGCACCGTGGCCGCGTAGTGTGCGCGCACACCCGACGTGAACATGTCGTCCCACACCCGCAGCGGCTGCTCCCAGAACGGTCCCTGCATGTCGGCGGGGCGGTCCTCGTGGTACGCGGCGTAGCCGCCCCACACGTTGTTGACCAGCAGGTCCAGCCCGCCCCGCTCGGCCCGCACGCGCTCGAACAGCGCGGCCGTCTGCTCGTCGTCGGCGTGGTCGCAGACCACCCGCACCCCGGTGCCGCCGGCCGCGGTCACCGCCCGGGCCGTGTCGTCGACCGTGCCGCCCACCGACGGAAAGGTCACCCGGTCGCCGGTCGACCGGCCGGTCACGTAGACCACCCAACCCGCCGCGCCGAGCGCCAGCGCGATCCCCTTGCCCACGCCCCGGCTCGCGCCGGTCACCACCGCTACCCGCTGTCCGGTCATGGGGGAGAGGCTGGCAGAGGGGTACGACAAGAACGCCTCAGTCGAGGCTGGCCGTGCCGAGCAGGTGGCCGTCGTGGTCGGCGACGCTCACCGAGCGGACGTCACGCAGCTGGATCGAGCTCGCCCCGATCACCTTCGCGTTTCCGCTCGGCGTCGGTCCCCACGTGGCCGCCTGCTCGGTCGCCCCCTCCGTGCTGTGCACCTGGCAGAGGAACGGGCCTTGGCCGCGCAGCTTGGTCACGTCGAGGGCGACCGACACCCCCCACGTCTTCGGGGTCAGGACCGCCTCGCCGGAGAGCCCGCTGCCCTCGGCCGGCTCGAACTGAGCGGTGACGAGCTGCGGGCTCGGTAACGCCTGCGGCGGCTCGGTCTCCCGGTTGCTGCGGATCACGCCGACGCCGATGACGGCGGCCACCAGCACGACCGCGGCGGCGGCCAGCCACCGTACGCGTGCCTTGCGGTTCTCCCGGTTTCGCTCGGCGCGCATGCGGCGCAGCAGGCCCTCGATGTTCTCCGGGCTGGGCCGCGCGGACATGCTGATCAGCGGTTGCGCGCCCTCGCTGCCGGCCCGCCGCCCGTCGGGAAGGCGTTGCAGCAGCTCGGGAACCGGCGCCAGGCGATCCAGCTCGTCGCGGCAGTCGTCGCAGTCGCGCAGGTGCGCGTCGAGCCGATCGGTGTCCCCCTCGTCGAGGCCGCCGAGAAGATAGCCGCCGAGAAGCCGGCGCAGCTCGTCGTGATCGGCGCTCACCGCAGCACCCCCATCTCCTCGAAGGCGGTGCGCAGTGCCCGGACGGCGTAATAGGCCCGGGATTTGACCGTTCCCTCCGGCACGGACAACCGTCGCGCCGCCTCCGCCACGCTCTGCCCCTCGTAGTACATGGCCCGGACGACGGCCTGGTGATCCACCGAGAGGCGCTCGAGCGCCTCGGCCACCAGCCAGCCCTCGACCATCTGATCGACGTTGTCCTCGACCGGCATCGTGTTGACCGCGATCTCGTCGGCGACCAGGTGCGGGCGGCGCTGCTCGGCCCGCCACGCATTGGTGACCACGTTGCGCGCGATGGTCAGCAGGTACGACCGGGTGCGGCCCTGGTTGGTGTCGAGGTGGTCGATGTGCTTCCAGGCCCGCAGCAACGTCTCCTGGACGATGTCCTCGGCGCGGTGCCGGTCGTGCACGTATCGCAGGACGAAGCTGAGCAGGACCGCGTAGTGCTCGGTGTAGAGCGCGGTCATCAGCTCCTCGTCGGGGCTGTGTCCCCTCATCCGCGCCTCCGCCTGCTTCCGGTCTCCACCACTTGTACACCGCCGAGGTGAAGTCGGTTCGACCAGCTCACGGAAAAGGGCGATGCCCGGTCCCCCTCGCCGGGACCGGGCATCGCGTCACGCAATACTTCAGCAGGCCTTGACCGGACCGCCGTACTGGAACGTTCGAGAACTTCGCCCGACGATCGGGTACCGGCTCGCGTTCGTGGTCTGGAAGGTCAGGTTCACCGGCGGGCCGTTCAGGTAGGCCACGCTCGCCATGTAGGCCGCGTTGCTCGCGTCGGCCGGCTTGTCCGGGTTGATCGACACGCCGTTGCCCATCTGGCTGCACGGCTCGAGGCTGGAGGCCGCCACCTCGCCGAAGACCTGGATCAGGCCGGAGCGGCTGAACTTGACGCCCGAGTCGTTCCAGAGCTGCTCGGGGAAGTAGCCGATCCACTCCGAGTCGAACGCGATCCACCAGGCGCCGTTGAAGTACTGGATGCCGAACTTCTTCATGGAGTCCGTGGCGAGGGTGTCACCGGGCTTGACGTTCTTGCTGTACTGCACGAAGCCGCAGCCGTTGTAGCAGCTCGGAACGCGGTTGACCCAGTGGTAGACGAACAGGTGCGGGTCGTCGTCGCCGTTGACGAGGCGGTCGACGTTCCAGCCGACCTCGACGATCTGCCGGCCGTCGGCCGACTGCAGCGCCAGCTCGCCGAGCGTGTGGTAGTCGCCCCGGTCGAGGGTCGGCTTGGCGATCGAGACCGTCGTGTAGAAGCCGTCGGTCTCGGCGAACTGCATGCCGGTGTTGTAGTGGAAGTAGGCCTTCTCGGTCGTGGTCGACGCGCCGCTCGGCTCGGGCGCCACGTGCCCCGACGAGCTCGCGGTCGGCTCCGGCTCCTCGCCCGGCCCGCCCTCGGTCGACTCGGTGGCCTCCGGGTCCGCGGCGGGGTCGGTGGTCGTCTCGGCCGTCGGCTCGTCGGTCGCCTCGGTGGTCGGGTCGGTCGTCGCCTCGGTCGTCGCCTCGGTGGTCGGGTCCTCGGTCGGGTCCGCCTCCGCCGACGGGCTGGCGCCGGCCGGCGGCTCCGGCGGCGCGATGTCGGTGACCTCGGTCTTCAGGTACGAGTTCTTCGCCCAGCGGCCCTTCGGCGCGTACCGCCCCCGCGGCTGCGTCGACCCGCTCGTGTCGTTGGCCGCGGCGTCGACGCCCTCGGCGTGCAGCGTCCGGCTGGTCGCCCCGGCCCGGCCCTTGCGGATGCGCTCGGGCCGCTGCCCCCACGGCAGAGCGGTCGGCGGCGTCGCCGTGCCGGCGATCGCGTTGGGGTCGGCCGGCGCGGCCTCGGCCACGGGCTGCCCCGCGCCACCCGTGATCTGTTCCGCACCCGCGTTCAGGGTCGAGGCGACGCCCAGGGCGCCCACCACGGCGACAGCTAGGCCGGCGGCAAGAAGACCGCGGCGTGACTTCAACACGTGTCCGTCCTCGTTGATCGTGGGGTCGGAGGTATGGGCGAGGTAGCCTCCGGCACCGGTTCTCGGCGGCGCACGTCACCATATAGCTTTCTCGATTAGAGGTGACCCTGCCGACCTGATTTCCGCCTTAACGGCTGAGGCCCGAAGCCGATCCGGTGATTGAAAGCTCAATTTCCGCCACAGAGCGTGTCCGTGCGATCGCTCAGGGCCGATTTTCACGCGTTGTTCGGAAAGAGGCAAAGCGCTACGAGCTTCTTTCAGGTCTAGCGTGAGGCCATGGGCGGGATCCGGGTCCTGTCGCTCAGCGGCGGCACAGTCGAGACGCACACGGTAGCCGAGGTCGCGGGCCTGCTGGATCGGCCGGACGCACTGGTGTGGGTGGACGTTCCGGAGTGCAGTGACGAGGCGATCTCCTTGCTCACCGACGTGCTGGACTGCCACCCCTTGGCGGTCCGCGACTGTATGCAACGGAATCGCGTGCCCCGTGTCCGGATTTATCCGCATCAGCAGCTCTTGATCCTTCACGGTCCGGAGCGGGGACCATCCGGTCATATCCACTACCTCGAACTCGATCAGATAATCGGGGAAAAGTATCTGGTGACCGTCCACGGGCCGATCAATCCGGCGCTTTCCCTCGAAGTCGCTCTGCGCGAGACGGACGGTGTTCGGCGCCGCCTGGAAACGGGCCGGTTACGTCCGGATTCACCTTATGAACTGTCCTATGCGATCACTTCCGCGTTGATCCACCGACTCGAGGGGTTCATCGAGGAGATCACCAGTGACGTGTGGCTTCTCGAGCAGCGGGTCACCGGTGGACACATGGGCAACCCCGAGGAGTTCCTGGAGGAGCTGTTCCAGGCGCGGCACGGCCTTCTTGCCGTACGGACGATGGGGGCGCTCGGCGCCGAGGTGTACGGCCGGATCGCCGCCCTCGAGGCCCGCGTCCCGGCCGACGACCTGCCGCTGGTCAACGACGTGGTCGACCAGCTCAACCGGATCCGCGGGCTGGCCGACGGCGAGCGGGAGTACCTCCAGGGCGTGATCGAGTTCTACCGCGCGCGGGCCGAGACCAAGATGACGGTGGCGGCCGAGCGCCTCGCCGTGATCGCCGTGGTGACGTTGCCGATCACGGCGCTGTCCTCGATCTACGGCATGAACATCATCGTCAACGGCCACACCAAGGTCCCCGAGCTGCTGGCCGTCCTGATCGTCATGGCCGTCATGTCGGCGCTGCTGCTCACCTGGGCCAAACGCCGGGGTTGGTGGTAGGACCCATCCGTGCCGCCCACCGCACCGAACAGCGGGCATGACTGCTGTTGACGGGCGCTACCGGCTGATCGAAGTGATCGACGAGCACGACGCCGGCAAGGTCTGGCTGGCCGAGGACGAGCTGCTCTGGCGCCCGGTCGCGATCGTCGAGTCGGGCGACCCGGTGAAGGCGGTCGCGGCCCGGCTGCGGTGCTCGCCAGCGAAGGTCTTCAACGCCGTCCGGTGGCACGACCGCAGCTGGATCGTCGTGGAGCATCCATGGCCCTCGCCGCGGGCCCGGGCCATCGGCGTCGCCCACCCGGCGGTTCCCCGGCTGCCGGCTCCGCGTACCTGCGGCCGCCTCTGGCGTGGCCGGGCTCCCATATCTCGGAACGAGTTTGACCACTGATCACCATTCCGGTCACCATGGGCGTCATGCAGCGGACGGGTATCCCTCTCGTCGCCGACCTGGCGACCGATCTGGCGCACTGCGCCAGCGCTTGCTGTCCTGGCTGACCAGCGCTTTCGAGTTTTACAGCACTGTTACGCCGACTTTCCGCCCGACCCGCCGAGCCAGGCGCTACCCTTGGCCGCGTTGTGGCGGTAAACCTATAGGACTGATGGGCAATGTATGCAAATCGAGGAGCTTCCGTGACCGCCGTCGACCTTCGCCTCGACCACCTCGCCATCGCCGCCCGCTACGCCGCGACCCCCGAGGACTGGCCGGTCGCCCCGCGCTTCAACCCGGTCGACCGCTGGTACCACCGTCTCGCGATCGCCGACGACCACGAGGTCTGGCTGCTCACCTGGCTGCCCGGGCAGGGCACCGACCTGCACGACCACGGCGGCTCGGCCGGCGCGTTCCACGTCTTCGCGGGCACGCTCACCGAGGACACCGTCGCGATCCCGGCCGGCGGCCCGGCCCGGATCACCGGCCGCGAGCTCGGCGAGGGCGCCGGCCGCCGGTTCGGCACCCGGCACATCCACCGGATCACCAACCGCTCGTCCCGGCCCGCGGTGAGCGTGCACGTGTACGGCCCGGCGCTGTCCACGATGACCCGGTACCGCTTCGGCGCCGGCGGCCTCGAGGTGCTGACCGTCGAGCAGGCCGGGGTGCAGTGGTGACCGCCGTCCTGACGCCCCCGCCCGGCTCGACCGGCATCGACGAGATCCTGGCCGGCGCCCGCGCCCGCCTGCGCCGCCTCGGCCCGCTCGAGACCGCCGCCGCGATCGGCGAGGGCGCCGTGCTGGTCGACATCCGCCCGGCCGCCCAGCGCGCCGAGTTCGGCGAGATCCCGGGCGCCGTGATCATCGAGCGGAACGTCCTGGAGTGGCGGCTCGACCCGCGCAGCGGCGCCCGGCTGCCGTTCGCCGACCGCTTCGACCTGCACGTGATCGTGACCTGCCAGGAGGGCTACACCAGCAGCCTGGCCGCCGCCGCGCTGCAGGACATCGGCCTGAGCCGGGCGACCGACCTCGCGGGCGGCTTCAAAGCCTGGCGCGAGGCCGGTCTCCCCACCATCTAGCTCGGCTGTTCCTCGTTCTCCGGCCGCGCCTTCTTCGGCAGCAGGAAGGCGAGGCCGAAGGCGAGCGCCAGCAGCACCATCGTCACGCCCGTGGTCCGGACCGTCGCGTCCTGGAAGCCGCCGCGCACCTGCTCCTGGGCGTAGGCCTGCACCTGCGGCGCCGGCGCCCCGGCGCCCTGACAGCTCGACGGCACCTTGTCGGGGTCGTTCTCCGCGGTGCGGTCGCGCAGGCAGTCCCGCAGGCCGGCCGCCACCGCGGGCTGCGCGTCGGCCGGCACCCCGGCCGTGGTGAGCACCGTGCGCAGCTCGCTCGCCGTGCCGTCCACATGGGACGTCACCTGGCCGGGCAGGATCGCGAAGAAGATCGTGCCGAGCACCGCGATGCCGAACGCCCCGCCGAGCTGCTGCACCGAGGTGAGCGCGCCCGACGCCGAGCCGGTCTCCTCGTCCTCGACGCCGGCCAGCACGATGTTGAAGAACGGCGCCATCGCGAGGCCCATGCCGGCGCCGTTCAACAGCAGCGCCGGAATCAGCTGGTACGGCGTGATGTCCGCCCCCGCGAGCCGAACGGTCAGCGCGAAGCCGGCCGTCCCCACGATCATCACGACCGTGCCGAACAGCAGCAGCTTGCGACCGAGCTTCTCGGCGAGCCCGGCCCCGGCCGCGACGAAGCCGGCGACCGTGCCGAGCGCCTGCGGCAGCGTGGTGAGGCCGGCCTTGAGCGGCGAGTAGCCGAGACCGATCTGGAGGTAGAAGGTGAAGACCAGGCCGGTGCCGATCAGCGCGCCGAAGAACACCAGGCCGACCGCGAGGCCGCCGGAGAACGCCCGCTTGCGGAACAGGCTCGGCGTGACCAGCGGGTCGAGGTGGTTGCGCTCGCGCCGGTTCTCGTACATCGCGAACAGGCCGAAGATGATGACGCCGGCGGCCAGCAGCACGAAGCACCACACCGGCCAGCCCAGCTCGCGGCCCTGCACCAGCGGGTAGAGCAGTAGGAACGCACCGACCGCGGCCAGCAGGACGCCGAGCAGGTCGAGCCGGGGCGCGCGCTCGCTCTTGAACTCGGGCAGGAACTTGACCGCCCCGAAGACCGCGAACAGCCCCAGCGGCAGGTTGATGAAGAAGATCATCCGCCAGCCGGCGTCGAAGTAGTTGGCGTCGACCAGCCAGCCGGCCAGGATCGGGCCGCCCACCGAGGACAGGCCCATCACCGGGCCGAACGCGCCGAACGCCTTGGCCTGCTCGGCCGGCGAGAACATCTGCTTGATCATGCCGAGGCCCTGGGGCAGCATCACGGCGCCGAACAAGCCCTGCACCGCCCGCCCGGCGATCAGCTCGACCGGCGTCTGGGCGATGCCGCAGGCCAGCGAGGCGAGCGTGAAGCCGGCCGCGCCGATCAGGAACATCCGGCGCCGGCCGTAGATGTCGCCCAGGCGGCCGCCGGTGAGCAGGCCGATGGCCATGGCCAGCGTGTACGCCGCGCCGAGCCACTGGATCAGGCTGTACGACCCGCCGAGCTCGGTGCGGATCGACGGCCCGGCGATGTTGGTGACCAGCGCGTCGAGCAGGTCCATCACCTCGACGGCCAGGATCACGAAGAGCGCGACCCAGCGATATCGGTACGCGGTCGCAGCGGTTGCCGTCTTCTCCAGTACGGCTTCCATGGGTACCCCCGGTTTGAACAGTGTTCGTTATCTACGAACACTGTTCTACTGGCGAACGGTGTTCGCGTCAAGGTAAATTGGGCGACGATGAAAGAGTCGCCGTTCCTGCGGCGGGCGATAAAACCCCAGCGCCCCGCCAAGTCCCCGCTCGGCCGTGCCGAGATCGTGCAGGCTGCCCTGCGCATCGTGAAGACCGAGGGCATCGACGGGGTCAGCATGCGGCGCCTCGCCGCCGAGTTCGAGACCGGCCCGTCCAGCCTCTACGCCCACGTGACGAGCAAGGACGAGCTGCTCCAGCTCATGTTCGACGAGATGTGCGGCCTCATGGAGCTGCCCGAGGCCGACCCCGCGCGGTGGAAGGAGCAGATCCGCCAGATCGCCCGCTCCGGCCACGAGGTGCTGCTCGACCACTACGACCTGGCCCGGGCCGCGCTCGCCACGATCCCCACCGGGCCCAACGCGATGCGCGTCTCCGACTTCATGCTCGGGCTGATGATCGGCGGCGGCGTCCCGCCCAAGATCGCGGCCTGGGCGATGGACCGCATCTTCCTTTACATCACCGCCGACGCGTACGAGATGTCGATCTGGCGCGGCACGGTCCAGGAGATCGGCTCGGACAAGGACTCGTTCGTCGAGGCGCTCAGCGACGACCTCACGGCGTACTTCGAGCAGCTCCCCGCGGAGCAATATCCGAACCTCAAGAGGTACGCGCGGGACATGGTCGGCGGCGGAAACGAGCAGCGCTTCGAGCTCGGGCTGGCGCTGCTCGTCGACGGCCTCGACAAATATGTCACGAAATGAGCGATCAACGACGTCTTCAACATCGACAATGCCTGGTCGTCACCCATAGTTGATCTGCACGGTTTTGTTGATACTGGTTCGATGGAAGGCCTGCCGGTCCCGGCTACCGCGTTCGGACCACTTCATCTGTACGCGCTCCGGGTGCACCGGCTCGCCAACACCGGTCACGGGCACGAGGCGCTCGCGGCCGCCGACGCGTACCTGGCCCTGGCCCGGCTCTGCGGCGATCGCCGTACGGTCCCGTTCCTGTTGCAGGGAAAGATGTACGCCAACCTGCACATGGGCCGTTTCCACGAGGGCGCCGAGCTCGCCCACGAACTGCTGCGGATGCACCGCGCGTCCGGATCGGCGCTCGGCGAGGCCAAGACCCTGTGCGATCTCGCGCACTTCGACGTGCTGCGCGCCCGCTACATCGACGCCATGCGCAACCTGGCCCGCGCCGCCGTGCTGCTGGACGGGCCGCACCCCGGCCGCGACCGGCGGATGTCCGCGCTCTGCAGTTTCGCCGAGGCCGCGACGGCGGCCGAGATGTACGAGATCGCGTCGGACAGCTACGAGGAGCTGAGCGAGGTCACCTCGGCGTTCGACCTGGTGCACGCCACCACGCTGCTGAACTGGGGCGTCCGGCTCGACCACATCGGCCGGCACGACGAGAGCGCCACCCGGCTGCGCCGCAGTGCCACGATCACCCGCCGGTACGTCGACCAGCGCCCCGACGACAGCGGCGCGACGGCGATGTTGGCGCTCGCGCTGGCCAAGCTCGGCGACGTGGTGCCGGCCGAGAAGCTGGCCCGCGAGGTGATCATGCCGTTGCGCGCGGCCGAGAGCTTCCAGTACGCCCGGATGGCACATCTCGCTCTCGGCATCGCGTTGCGGTCCCAGGGCGCACTGCCCGAGGCGAGGCGCGAGCTGGTGGCGGCGCGCGAGCTCTGCGCGTACGGCGCCCGCCCCGACGAAAAGACGCTCATCCGCTTCGAGCTGGCGCTGACCGCGCTCGAGCAGGACGACGGCCAGGCGAGCCGGGACATGTTCGACGCGGTCGAGGGCCAGGCCCGCGAGCTGTGGCGGGTGCGCCTGCAGCGGCTCGCCATGCTGCGGCAGGCTCGCCAGCAGGAGGAGGCGGAGTCGGCGCGGGCCCGGGCCGAGCGCGAGGTGCTGCGCGACCCGCTCACCAAGCTCGGCAATCGCCGCCGCTTCGACCTGCTGCTGGACCGCATCGACTCGGGCCGGCTCGCGGCCCCGCTGGTCCTGCTGCTGGTCGACGTCGACCATTTCAAGGCGGTCAACGACGCGTACTCGCACACGGTGGGCGACCACGCGCTGCGCGAGGTGGCCCGCATCCTGCGCGCCCAGTGCCGCGCCGACGACGTGCCGGTCCGCTACGCCGGCGACGAGTTCACCGTCTTCCTGCGCGGCGACCTCCCGATCGGCCGCGAGGTGGCGGAACGCATCCGCGCCGCGGTCGAGCGATCCGACATCATCCCGGGCGTGCGCCTCACGGTGAGCGTCGGCCTGGCCACCCTGACTCCCGAAATGACCGGCGAGACGTTGTTCCGAGCCGCCGACGATCGCCTCTACGCAGCCAAGTTCAGCGGCCGAAACACCATCGCCTCCTGACCGCTCGGCTACAAGGGCTTCACCACGCCGGACTTGCCGCTGTAGAGGCTTCGGCTGTTGTCGGGGGCCCGCGGCGTGTCCGGGGCGTCCAGCCAGATGATGTAGGGCGCGCCCGGGGTCAGGCCCGTGAGGGTGGTGGAGACGGTGCAACCGGCGCCGGCCGGGACGGTTGTCCAGCTCGGTTCCGGCTGCGGGCCCTTCACCAGGCCCTGCGGCACCGCGGTGATGCGGTAGTACGAGCCGTAGGCCGAGGGCCACTCGACCTTGAAGCCGCCCGCTACCGGGGTGACGACCATCGGGATCAGCACGAGGCCGGTGTCCGGAAAGCCGATCGCGCAGGCCGAGCTCGTCGGCAGGTAGGACACCGAGGGCAGGGCGGGCGGCGGCGTGCCGGTGAATCGCGCGGCGCCCTTGCTCGGCGTGGGGTTGCCCGAGTCGTACAGCACCCAGGGCGCCTGCGTCGCGGTCACGGACGGCGTGGCGGTCGGCGAGGTCTTGCTGCCGCAGCCGGTCAGCGCGAGCGGGAGGGCGAGCGCCGCCACCGCGAGCACGAACCGCATGCGACCCCTTTCCGCGTCCCTACCTTCCGATCGGCCTCGGCGCGCGAGCGCTTAGCGGCGGCGCGAACGCCCAACCCTCCGCGAGCAACTCGTCGGTCGCCCGCACTGCCGCCCGCAGGCGCTCGCCGAACCTTCCGCTCAATTCCCGGTGTCGTACGCCGTGAGCAGCCAATTCCTCACGAAAGCGACCGGTCATCCACCGCCGGAGGTGCTCGCCGTCCCGCAGACCGTCGTCCTCGAACGGCACGCCGTCGTCGTCCGTGAGCAGATAAAGATCAGGGCGGCGGACTTGATCGCGTACGGCCGCCGAAGTTGTTCCCAGATAGCGTTCCTCCCAGATCGTGGTCGCGAACGCGTCCGTGTCGCCGAAGAGCACCGGTGAGCCCGACCGGGCCGCCGCGTCCTCCGCGGCGTTCTGCGCCGCCGCGACCGCCGCGAAGTCCGCCCGGTCCCAGTTCACGTCGAAGATCGTCGCCCCCGGACCGAGCGCGGCCAGCTTGCGCTCGGTCAGCTCCCGGCCGAACTCGGGCACCCATCGCGTCGCCGACCAGACCCCGCCGCGCAGCCGGTAGTGCCGGGCCAGCGCCCGCGCCATCGTCGTGGTCCCGGTCGACTCGGCGCCGACCACGACGACCCGCTTCGCCAGCCAGCCGCGCACGCCGGCCCCGAGATGGCGCCAGTTCCCGATCGGGTCCGCCCGCACGGCCGTCCCCGAGACCGGCACCCGTTCCCGCCCGAGGTCGACGATCACCGGCTCGGCGTGGAAGCGGGCGGCGAGCTCCACCCCGTACGCCTCGGAGGAGAACACCGCATCGACCCGCTCGGCGCCCACCGCCGCCCGGAAGACCGTCATGTGCAGCTCCCAGACCGCCGGGTCGTCGTAGTCGATCGGGTGGTCGTCGTGCACGCCCACGAACCGCACGTCCGGCCCGTGCGCCGCCCGCAGCCAGTCGAGCCGCAGGTCGAGCGGCACGGTCTCGCCCGAGGACGGCGCGACCACGACCGTCAGCCGATCGCACCTGCTCGCGGCGGCGTCGATCAGGGCGTGGTGCCCCGCGTGCGGCGGATAGAACTTCCCGACGATCAGCCCGTGCCCGTACGTCACCGTTCCTCCTTGGCGGCTTGCCACGAACGCAGACCGGCGACGCAGAGGACGAGGAAGGCGACGTACAGGATCGCCGTGAGCCAGAGGTCCTTGTAGCCGTAGAGCGGAATGTAGATCAGGTCGGCCGCGATCCAGAGCCACCAGTTCTCCACCAGCTTGCGCGTCTGCCCATAGGTGGCGAGCAGCGACAGCGCGGTGGTGACGGCATCGGCCAGCGGCACGGTCGAGCCGGTGAGCCGATCGAGGAACAGCCAGAGCCCCGCGGTGAGCAGCAGTCCCGCCACGGCCAGCGCCCGCCACTCGGGCCCGGTGGTCGCCCGGACCACGAGACGGCCGCGCCGCTCGCCGCCGTAGAGCCAGGCCCACCACCCGTACAGCCCGAGCACCACGTAGACGATCTGCAGGCTCGCGTCGGCGTAGAGGCCGGCCGACCAGAACACGACCATGAGCAGCAGAACGTTGAGAATGCCGAGCGGCCAGTTGAGAACGTGCTGCCGCACGAGCAGGCCCACGTTGACCAGCCCGGTCGCGAAGCCGAGCAGCTCGGCCCAGGTGGTCGAGGCCCCGAACGCACTGAACGCGGCGCTGGTCAGCCAATCGATCATCAGCCGAGCATGCCCGTTGTCGAGCGGGCCCCCGCGACCGCCCCGCCCGCGATCGCCCCGCTCGCGATCGCCCCGCTCGCGACCGCCGGCCCCGCGACCGCCCGGCAACCCGACCGGCCCGCTCCACGCCCGCGCCGGCTCCCGCCACCTAACCCACCCCGCCCCGGCGCCGGCTCCCGCCACCTAACCCACCCCGTAACTGGGTGGGGTGAGATTACGGCGCACCTATGACATTTTTCGGCGGCTATCCCCAGGTGGGACGATCCGGTCGTGGACAACCTCACCGCCGCGGGTCTGGGGCTTGACTACGGCGCTCTTCGGTTGGGCCGCACGACCGCGGCTTGGCTGGATGCCGGCGTCGCGCTGACGACGCGAGTGGGCGAAGTCCTCGGTGACCTCGCGGTGGAGGTGCGGCCGGTCGGCTCTTCGTCGGTTCTCGGGCTCCTCGCCAAGCCGATCATCGACCTGGCCGTCGGGCTCGGCACCATGGAGGCCCTCGCGGCCGTGACGGCGCGGCTTGAGACCGAGGGGTGGATCTACCGGGGGGATGCGGGCGAGCACGGCGGCCACGTCTTCGTGCTCGAGAGCCGGCCCTGGCATCGGGTCGCCCATCTGCACGTGGTCGACCACGACGGCGATCAGTGGCGCGCCTACCTGCGCTTTCGTGAGGTCCTCGGCCGCAACCCGGAGGCCCGGGAACGCTACGAGGCGGTGAAGCTGAGGCTGGCCGAGCAGCGACCGGTGGATCGGAAGGCGTACACCGACAGCAAGACGGCGGTCGTGGCGGCGATCATCCGGGACCATCCGCCGGGCCCGTGGTGCCGCGGACGACCAGGCGCGGGGACGTGACCACCTCGCGGTGGGCGATGTTCGCGCCGGCCACCCGCTCGACCGCCCGCGAGACGGCGAGCGTCGTCATGGTGTCGATGTCCTGGGCGACGGTCGTCAGGTCGATGTGGGCGAGCCGGCTGAAGCTGCTGTCGTCGTAGCCGACCACGCTGATGTCCCGGGGCACGTCGAGGCCGCCGCGGCGCAGGCCGTCGAGCAGGCCGGTCGCGCTCAGGTCGTTGAACATCGTGACCGCCGTGGGCGGATCGTCCAGCAGCTCCCGGGCCGCCCGGGCGCCGTCCTCCTCGCCCGAGCCGCCGGCGATCACCCGGATGTGCTCGGCCAGGCCGTGCCGGGTCATCGCGTCGCGGTAACCCTGCCGCCGCTCGGCCGAGGCCACCCAGCGGGCGCCGTCGACGTGGGCGATGCGGCGGTGGCCCAGCTCGACCAGGTGGTCGACGGCCAGGTGCAGGCCCCGCGAGTCGTCGGTGCGCACCACGTCGACGGCCTTGTGCCGGATCGCGCGGAACATCGCCACCACCGGCATGCGGACCGTCAGCTCGGCCAGCTCGGCGGTGGAGATCAGCGGGCCGAGCAGGATCAGGGCGGCGCAGCGGTCGCGGAGCAGGCCGTCGATCGCGGTGCGCTCGTCGCGGCGCGGGGTGACGGCGCTCAGGGTCAGCTCGTGGCCGACCTTTCCCGCCGCGTCGTAGAGGCCGGTGAGCACGTCGTCGTGGAACGGATGCTGGACGCCGAAGACCACGCCGAGCAGCCGGCTCTCGCCGCTGCGGAGCAACCGGGCCCGGCTGTCGGGCTGGTAGCCGAGCCGCCGGGCGACCTCGAGCACCCGCGCGCGGGTGGCCGCGCCGGCGCCGGGCGCCTCCCGCATCACGATCGAGACCAGCGCGACCGAGACGCCGGCCTCGGCGGCGACGTCGGCCAGCGTGGGCCGCCGCTCCCCTGTTCGCATGAAACCGAACTTTAACCTGTGATCACTAGAACGTTCTATGACGCCACGCTCTAGAACGTTCTAGCCTTCATCACGTGGAGAAACTTACCGCCGGCCGCCGCCGGGCGGCCCTGGCCGCCCTCGCGCTGGGCGGCTTCGGCCTGGGCCTGACCGAGTTCGTGGCGATGGGACTGCTGCCCGACATGGCCCGCGATCTACTGCCGGCGGAGTACGCCCATTCGAGCGCCGACGCGGTCGCGAAGGCCGGCTGGATGATCACCGTCTACGCCCTCGGCGTGGTGGCCGGCGCGCCGACGATCGCGGCCCTCACCGCCCGGGTGCCCCGCCGGCGGCTGGTGGTCGGGCTGCTCGGCCTGTTCGTGGCCGGCACGGTCGCCTCGGCGCTGGCGCCCACGTTCGAGCTCGTCCTGGCCGGCCGGTTCGTGGCGGCGCTCGCGCACGGCGCCTACTTCGGGGCGGCCGGGCTGCTCGCCGCGGCCATGTTGCGCCCGGCCAGCGAGAAGCCGGCCAGCGAGCGGCCGGCCCGCGAGAAGCCGGCAAGCGAGAAGCCGGCCCGCCAGCAGCCGCACAGCGAGCGACCGCACAGCGAGCGACCGCACAGCGAGCGACCGCACAGCGAGCAGCCGCACAGCGAGCGGCCGAGCACCGAAGGGCGGGGCTTCTCGATCGTGCTCGGCGGCCTGACCGCGGCCAACGTCTTCGGCGTCCCGCTGATCACCGGCCTCGGGCAGGCGGCCGGCTGGCGGGCCGCCTACCTGGCGGTGGCCGGCGTCTTCGCGCTCACCCTGTTCGCCGTCCTGCTCGTCGTGCCCGAGGTGGCGGCCGCACCGGGCGGCTCGCCCCGGGACGAGCTGGCGGCCTTCCGGCTGCCCCAGGTCTGGCTCGCGGCCCTGGTCGCGGCGATCGGCTTCGGTGGCTTCTTCGCCGTCAACAGCTACATCGCGCCGATCACCACGCACGTCACCGGGCTGTCCGCCTCGGCCGTGCCCTGGGTGCTGGCGGTGATGGGCGTCGGCATGACGGTCGGCAACGCGGTCGGCGGCGTCGCGGCCGACCGCAACCTGCGGCGCAGCGTGCTGCTGGGCTTCGGCGGGATCATCGCGGCGGTGGCGTTCTTCGGCCTCGCCGCCGGGCACCCGGCCGGGCTCTTCGCCGGCGCGTTCCTGGTCGGCGCGGCCAGCCTCTTCGCCGGCCCGGCGCTGCAGGCCCGGCTCATCTCGGTGGCGCCCGGCGCCCAGCTGATGGGCGCGGCGGTCAACCAGTCGGCCAGCAACGTCGCGAACAGCGTGGGCGCGGGCCTGGGCGGCGCGGTCATCGCGGCCGGGTGGGGTTACCTGTCGTCGGCCTGGATCGGCGTGGCGCTGGGCGCGACCGGCCTGCTACTGGCCCTGCTGAGCTTTCGCCTGGACCGGAAGAGCGGGCCCGAGGCGGTACCCGGCCATCTCGAGCTGGCCCTCGCCCAGGGCCACCGCGGTGTACAGCCCTGACTCGTCGCTCAAGGTCATCGTGGCGCCGTCGATGGTGTAGGTGCCGTGAGCGTGGCGCCTGCGGCCGGCGACCTGCCCGTCGTACGTACCGTCGTCGAAGATGTCGAGCCGGACCGCGCCGTCCTGGCTCAGCCAGGCACCCACCGGCGCCGTGGTCCGCACCCGCGGGCGCGCGATCCGCAGGGACTCGGCGGGACGGCCGCCCATGAGGCGCTTGAACAGAGCGGCATCGACGTGGGGGGAACGCATGGCAGCTCCTCAAAAGCGAATCAGAAGCGAGTCAAAAGCGAGTCAGAAGCGAATCGGAAGCGAATCAAAGGCGCGTCAAAGGCAACCAGCGATGAAGATCGGCAGCAAGGAACGGGCCCGGAGTGCAACCGGGGTGCGGATGGGGTGCGTTCAGCTCGACGCGCGCAGGCCGGCGGTGACCGCGGCGATCATCTTCTCGAGGTAGTCGTCCCCGAGCGGGGTACGCGCGACCGCGAGCCGCCAGTACAGCGGCCCGAGAATCAGGTCGATCGCCACATCGGGGTCGGTGCCCGAGGGCAGCTCGCCGCGCGCCACGGCCTGGCCGATCAGCTTGTCGCCGACCGCCTGCTGGTGCGTGCGCAGCGCCTTCTGGAGGGTCTCGGCGATCTGCGGGTTCCGCGAGGCCTCGGCCATCAGGTCCGGGATGATCTGCGAGGCGATCCGGTGCTGGAGTGCCCGGCTTACGATCATCATGAGCAGCTGAAGATCACCTTCGAAGCTGCCGGTGTCCGGAAGGGGTACGCTTCGCCCCGCAACGTCGGAGACAATCTCGAGGACCATCTCGAGCTTGTTGCTCCATCGCCGGTAGACCGCGGTCTTACCGACGCCGGCGCGGCGGGCCACGGCCTCGATGGAGAGGCGGCCATATCCAACATCGGCCAGCTCCTGCATGACCGCGTTACGGATAGCCACGGTGATGTCGCCACGGAGCACGGCGGCCCCGGCTGGTGCTCGCTTAGCTGTCGCCACGTGTTCACTATACGCCAGGACGTAACGGTTGCGTTCCGCCGTTTGGTCGGTTAGATTCCTGGCACGTCGATACGAACCCGTTCCGTCGACAAACGGCTTGGCATGCTTGTCAGTTGTGTTCTCGCGGAAAGCACCAGGACCCGATTCCCCCGTCGGGCCGACGAGATCGGAGCACCACCCCATGGCTCAGACGACCGTCGTCGAGTCCTACGCCGGGCCCTCCGCCAAGGAGCTGGCCCGCAAACACGGACTAGGCGCCGCCGGACGGCTTCCCAGCCTGTCGGAATACACCCGGCAGCTCTGGGCCTACCGGCACTTCATCTGGGAGTTCGCGAGCGCCAAGGTCTCGGCCGCGCTGGGCAACACCCGGCTGGGCATGATCTGGCAGGTTCTGACCCCGCTGTTCAACGCCGGCGTTTACTACGTGATCTTCGGCGTGCTCCTGAACACCAAGCACGGCGTGACGAACTTCATCCCGTACCTGTGCACCGGTGTTTTCATCTTTGGCTACACCCAGTCCGTGGTGCAGGCCGGCGTTCAGGCGGTGAGCGGCAACCTCGGGCTGATCCGGGCCCTGCATTTCCCGCGGGCGAGCCTGCCGATCTCGATCGCCCTGGTCGAGGCGCGCAACATGATCGCCTCGATGGCCGTGCTCATCGCGATCGTGCTGTTCACGGGCGAGCCGATCACGATCGAGTGGCTGCTGATCCTGCCGGCCCTGATCCTTCAGACGATCTTCAACACCGGCTTCGCGATGTTCGTCGGCCGGCTCGGCTCCAAGCTGCACGACCTGCGCCAGCTGATCCCGTTCATCATGCGGGTCTGGATGTACGGGTCGGCCGTGCTCTACCCGGTGACCCAGTTCACCGAGCACCTGCACGGCTGGAAGCTGGCCCTGGTCCAGGCGAACCCGCTGCTCGTGTTCATCGAGCTCATGCGGCACGCGCTGATGGAGAACGTGGCGCTCGCCGGGTCGCCGCAGCGGCTCTGGACCCAGGCGTTCATCTGGGCGCTCGTGGTCGGCATCGGCGGGTACGCGTACTTCTGGCGTGGAGAGAAGGGTTACGGCCGTGGCTGACGAAGATCGCATCCCCACCGTCATCGCCGAGAACGCGCACATCATCTACCGCATCCACGGCTCGGTCTCGGCCGCGCAGAACTCGCCGCTGAGCAGCTTCAAGCGGCTGGTCACCCGCACCAAGAGCGCGGCGGTCCGCGAGGTGCACGCGGTCAAGGGCGCCAGCTTCGTCGCGTACAAGGGCGAGGCCATCGGCCTGATCGGCACGAACGGCTCGGGCAAGTCGACGCTGCTGCGGGCGATCGCCGGCCTGCTCCCGGTCGAGACCGGCGGCGCGATCTACGCGGCCGGCCAGCCCTCGCTGCTCGGCGTGAACGCGGCGCTGATGAACGACCTGTCCGGCGAGCGCAACGTGACGCTCGGCTGCCTGGCCATGGGCATGACCCCGGCCGAGGTCAAGGCCCAGGTCAACGACATCATCGAGTTCTCCGGCATCAACGAGCGGGGCGACTTCAGCTCGCTGCCGATGCGCACCTACTCGTCCGGCATGGGCGCCCGGCTGCGCTTCGCGATCGCCGCGGCCAAGAAGCACGACGTACTGCTCATCGACGAGGCGCTGGCCACCGGCGACGCGAAGTTCCGCAAGCGCAGCGAGCAGCGGGTTCGCGATCTGCGGGCCGAGGCCGGCACGGTCTTCCTGGTCAGCCACAGCGAGCAGTCGATCCGGGACACCTGCGAGCGCAGCATCTGGCTCGAGAGCGGCGTGATCAAGGCCGACGGCCCGACCGACGACGTGATGAAGGAGTACGAGGCCTTCGTGAAGAAGTAAGGCCCCGTACTCCCATAAATCCCTAAATCACCGACAGGTGTACGTGGTTCGTGTGATCGCTGGACGGATCGCCGTTGCCACCGCTGTACGCCTTCCAGCCGCTCGACGGTAGCCAGATCCGCCGGAACCAGATGACGTAGAGCACACCCAGCTTGCTGGAATTGTTGATGAAGTAGTTGGCCAGGTTGTTCCCGTACGTCTTGCTGGCGCCGGTCGCCACTCCGCCGAACCCGCCCTTGTCGGCCGCGAAGTCGCAGGCCCGGCCCTTGGGATGCTCGCCGCTGTTCTGCTCGCGCCAGCAGTGCACGTAGTGCGTGAACCCATCGGCCTGGGCCTGCCGCATCGCGAAGAGCAGGCGCTGGGTGATGCGGCCACCGCTGGTCGGGTCGTCCACCATGCCGCTGCCGCCCGAGAACGAGGACGCCGACTTGCTGCTGCCGCCGTCGCTGGGCTGCGGGTCGTCCTGCCCGGCGTTGGCCGCCTTCAGCGCGCTCTCGGCCTGAACCTTGCGCTTGGCCATCACGTTGACCTGCTTCTGCTGGTCACGAATGGTGGCGTCGATCGCCAGCTTGGCCTTGGCCTGCTCGTCACGGTTGGCCCGCAGGTCGGAGAGCGCCGCTTGCTGCTTGACCGCCACCGTCTCGAGCGTCTCGGCCCGGTCCAGGAAGCCGGCGCCCGAGCTGGCGGTGAGCAGCGCGCTCATCGGCCCGAGGCGACCGGACTTGTAGGCCTCCGTGACGATCTGGTCGACCGTCGCCTGAAGGGGAGCGACCTCGACGTCCAGCTGCTTGATCCGGGCGGTGAGCTGGGCCTGCTGGGTTTTCGAGGCGGCGAGCGCGTCCCGGGCCACGAGGTAGCCCTTGGAGGCCGCCTCGAGCTGCTGGATCAGCGTCTTGGAGCCGCCCTCGCCGTCGTCTCCGCTGTCGCCCGGCGCCGCGGCGGCCGGGGCCGCGAACGCGAGCCCGGCGACGGCCATCAGCAGGGCGAGCGTTGCCGCTAATCGGCGGCGGACAGTTTTGTGCCGCACACTCTTTCCTTCCGTCGGCCGCCGACCGAGTTAGCTGACGGGTTCGGGACGGAAGTTCCCTACCGCTCGCGCGGATTCACCCCAGGAGGAAACGTTTGGTTCCCCGGCTCGCCTCGCGGCGATTAGGCGGCGATCCCCGGCCGGGGATCGGGAACGACGATACCCAGAAGATCGATTGATCGACAGTTCTCGTACCGTATGCGATTGATTGATGACCATGGGTCACGTCATGACGGAAAGTGTTTGCCCGCTCACTGCATTCATCGATTATTGGACCCTGATGCGTTCCCGACTCTCGGGTAAACTCACCGACGGCTCTGCCGCCGAAGGCGCCGCCCCCGAGGCGCCGGCAGACCACCGCCTAATCGCCGCGAGGCGAGCCGGGGAACCAAACGTTCCTCAATGGGGTGAATCCGCGAGAGCGGTAGGGATCGCTTCCGTCCCGAACCCGTCAGCTAACCCGGTCGGCGGTTAACCGGAAGGAACCTGGCTGGATGACCGTACGAACCCGCCGGTGGCTCACGCTTGCCCTGGCGCCGCTCGTGGCTGTCTCGTTCCTGGCGGCGGCTCCGGCCGCCCCCGCGAGCGCCGACCCCGACACCTCCTCAGGGACGTCGGCGACTCCCGACGAGGGCGATGACGACATCGAGGCGAACGCGACGCTCAACGACGTGCTCGAGTCCTCGAACCGCAAGTACGTGCAGGCGAAGGCCGCGGTGACGAAGTCGACAGCGGCCCAGAAGCTGCTGGCCGTCCAGATCAACCTGGCCGAGGCCAAGCGCAACACGCTGATCCCCGAGGTCAACGCGATCGCCTCGCAGCAGTACCAGACCGGCCACCTCGGCGCCGCGAGCTTCCTGCTCGGCAGCCAGGGGTCGAGCGACTTCCTGAAGAAGGCGGTCTCCCTCGAGGAGATCAATACGCTGCACGACCGGAAGCTGCACGAGCTCAACGCGGCGATCGACGAGGTCAACAGCAAGAAGGCCGCGCTCGACGCCGAGGTGAAGGCGCAGAAGACGAGCCTGCTCGTGATGCAGAAGCAGAAGGACTCGGCCGAGAAGGCGCTGACGCTGGTCGGCGGGACGAGCCTCACCGGCGGCTTCGTCGACGCGGTGTCGAAGACCGCGGCGCCCGCCCCGCGTAACGCCGATGGCGGTTTCTCCCCGGAGAAATGCACCGTCAACGATCCCACCACCGACGGTTGCATCACCGCGCGTACATTGCACCTCTACCAAGAGGTGAAGAAGGCGGGCTTCAATCGCTTCGTCGGCTGTCACCGCAACGGCGGGCCGTTCGAGCATCCGAAGGGCCGGGCCTGCGACTGGTCCCTGCAGAAGAGCGGTTTCTCGAACGCGCACAACGCCGACATGAAGAATTACGGCAACAACCTGATGGCGTTCCTCGTGCGCAACGCCGACCGGTTGGGCATCTACTACGTCATCTGGTATCAGCAGATCTGGTTCCCGGCGACCGGCAAGTGGCACGCCTATCACGGTGTGAGCGCCCACAAGGACCACGTGCACGTATCCCTGCTGTAAGAGCCGAAAAGCGCCGAAACGACGAGGCCCTCCGCGACTTATCGCGGAGGGCCTCGTCGTTTTCGGTCAGTCCTGCGGAGCCCGGCGCACCGGGGCCCGGCCCGCCGGCTGGGTCGGCGGCGGCCCCACCGGTCCGGCCGGCGGAATCGGCACGCTCACCGGCTTCACCTGGGTCACCTCGACCTCCTTGCCGTGGTGCATCAGCACGAGCCGGGCCGAGCCGCCGCCGTTGCGCAGCGAGTAGGTCACCTCGTCGGCCGACACGTTCACCCGCAGCCGGAGCCCGCGCCACAGCAGCGAGAACTCCAGGTTGCTGATCCGGCTGGGCAGGCGGGGCGCGAACGACAGCTGGCCGTTGAAGTCGCGCATGCCGCCGAGGCCGGCGACCAGCGAGATCCAGGTGCCGGCCAGCGATGCTACGTGCACGCCGTCCCGCGAGTTCTGGTGCAGGTCGTGCAGGTCCATCAGGGCGGCCTCGCCCAGGTAGTCGTGGGCCAGCTCGAGGTGCCCGACCTCGGCCGCCAGCACCGCCTGGATGCACGCCGACAACGACGAGTCCCGGACCGTACGGGCGTCGTAGTAGAGGAAGTTGCGCTGCTTCTCCTCCGGCGTGAACGCGTCACCCCGGATGTACATCGCCATGACCAGGTCGGCCTGCTTGACCACCTGCTTGCGGTACAGGTCGAAGTACGGGTAGTTGAGCAGCAGCGGGTACGCCTCGGGCGGGGTGTTCTCGAAGTCCCACTCCTGGAGCCGGGTGAAGCCCTCGGACTGCTGATGGACCTGCAATTCGCGGTCGTACGGGATGTGCACCGCGGCCGCCGCATCCCGCCACGACGCCATTTCCTCGTCGTCCACGCCGAGCTTGCGGGCGAGGTCGGGGTGCCGCTTGCAGGCCTCCACCGCGCTGAACATGTTCTGCTGGGCCATCAGGTTGGTGTAGATGTTGTCGTCGACCACGGCCGTGTACTCGTCGGGGCCGGTGACCCCGTCGATGTGGAAGCGGCCGTGCCGGTCGTGGTGGCCCAGCGAGCGCCACAGCCGCGCGGTCTCCACCAGCAGCTCGAGGCCGACCTCGCGCTCGAAGTCGTAGTCGCCGGTGGCCTGCACGTAGCGGCGGACCGCGTCGGCGATGTCGGCGCCGATGTGGAAGCCCGCGGTGCCGGCCGGCCAGTACGCCGAGCACTCCTGGCCACGGATCGTCCGCCACGGGAACGCGGCGCCCTGGAGGCCGAGCGTCTGCGCCCGCTCCCGGGCCAGATCGAGCGTGGAGTGCCGCCAGCGCAGCACGTCGGCGGCGGCCGAGGGCTGCGTGTAGGTCAGCGCGGGCAGCACGAACGTCTCGGCGTCCCAGAACGTGTGGCCGTCGTAGCCGGGGCCGGAGAGGCCCTTGGAGCCGATCGGGCGCTGCTCGGCCCGGGCGCCCGCCTGCAGGGTGTGGAAGAGACCGAAGCGTACGGCCTGCTGCACCTCGGGGTCGCCCTCGACCTTGACGTCGGAGTGGTCCCAGAACGCGTCCAGGTACTCGCGCTGGGCCTCCACGAGGCCCTCCCAGCCGTCCAGCCGGGCGCTCGCGAGCGCGGCGCCCACCTGGTCGCGGATGGCGGGCACGGAACGGCTCCCGGACCAGCCGTACGCGGCGAGCTTGACCACACGCAGCTTCTGTCCCGGCTCGAGCTTGCTCGCCACGGTCGTGCGCAGCCAGTCGGGGTGGCCCTCGGTGGTGATCGCGTGCTTGCCGGGCGCCTCGATGAGGTGCTCCATGGCCGCGGCCATCCGCAGGTCGCTCGCCTTGGTGCGGTGCACGAGCAGGCCGCCGGTGCGCTGCTCGAGCATCTCCTCGGCCTGCAGCGGGTGGTCGAGCACGGCCGCGACGCGCGGGTCCTTGCTCATCGGCGGGAGCTGCTCGTTGGCGACCAGCTCGGACTGGAGGATCAGCCGGGCCGAGGCGTCCAGCGGCTCGACCTCGTAGAGGAACGCCACCACGGCGCGCTGGGTGAACGAGACCAGCCGCACGGTGCGAACCCGGATCGCCTGCCCGGACGGGGAGACCCACTCGACGCTGCGCTCGAGCGTGCCGGCTCGCAGGTCGAGCACGCGCTCGTGGGAGCGGAGCTCGCCATACCGTACGTCGAACGGCTCGTCGTCGACCAGCAGCCGCATGAGCTTGCTGTTGGTCACGTTGATCATCGTCTGGCCGGACTCGGGGAATCCATAGCCGGCCTCGGCGTACGGCAGCGGGCGCAGCTCGTAGAACGAGTTCAGGTACGTACCCGGCAGGCCGTGCGGCTCGCCCTCGTCCAGGTTTCCGCGTATCCCGATGTGCCCGTTGGCAAGCGCGAACACCGACTCGGACTGGGCCAGCAGGTCCAGGTCGAGCCGGGTCTCCCGGATGTGCCAGGGGTCCACGGGATATGCCCGTTCACGGATCACGGTGGTGCCTCTCGTGAATGAGTAAAGAAAGTCGTGAAGATATAAGCGCTGTTACGTGTTCAGCGCTTCAGGAGTTCGGACAGGTCCGTGACCACAATGTCCGCCCCATGCTCAAGCAAAGCGTCACGTTGTCCGACGCGGTCCACACCGACCACGATCCCGAAGGCACCGGCTCTGCCAGCGGCAACGCCGGCCTGAGCGTCCTCGTAGACGGCACAGCTCTCGGGGGGAAGCCCGAGGAGTTTCGCGCCATACAGGAAAGTGTCGGGTGCCGGCTTGCCCGGCAAGTCTTGCTCGCGTGCGGTCACACCGTCCACGCGCTCCTCTATGAGGTCCGCAATACCCGCGGCTTCCAGCACGTCCTTGCAGTTGGCGCTGGCCGAGACGACCACGCGGCGCAGTCCCGCGTCACGGGCGGCCTTCAGGTACTCCACGGAGCCCTCGTAGACCTGTACGGCGCCTTCTTTGATCTTCTGCAGGACGAGGATGTTCTTCTTGTTGCCGATGCCGTTGACGGTCTGCTGGTCGGGACCGTCGTCCGCGCTTCCCTCGGGCAGGGTGATACCACGAGAGGCGAGGAAGGTGCGGACACCATCGGCGCGTGGCCGGCCGTCGACATATCGGTGGTAGTCGGCGCCGGAGTCGAACGGCACGAACTCTTGCCCGTGCTGTGCCGACCACGTCTCGAGGAACGTGTCGAACGTTTGTTTCCACGCAGCATTGTGCACGAGTGCGGTCTGCGTGAGCACGCCGTCAAGATCAAAAAGGCATGCGGTCACATGCGGAGGTAGTCCGAGCACGCGCCCAATGTAGTCGCATGCGGCTCGCGGTGAGTCCCGAAGGGCAGCTTCACATTTTCCGAGCGCTTTACATGCTGTTCAAGCTGCTGTTTCACGCCGGTGACAGGCGGCGCGGCAACTCGATCCGCAGCCCGATCGTGGTACCGATCGGGCCGGTGGCGACCGTCACCTCGTCGCACAGCTGATATGCCAGCCAGATGCCCCGCCCGCCGACCTCGAACGCGCCGGGCACGTCGGGCTGGTGGAGGTACTGCGCCGGGATGCCGGGGCCGGAGTCGGTCACCGTGCACCACGCCGACCCGCCGGCCAGCCAGAGCACCGCCCGGCCCGGCCCGCCGGCGTGCAGCACGACGTTGGTGATCACTTCGTTGATGGCCAGGACGAAGCCCTGCAACCGGTCGCCGGCCAGGCCGGCGGCGGCGAGCCGGCCGGACACCTCGTGCCGCACCACGGCGATCTCGTCCCGGCCGAAGCGCCGGTCGAGCAGTTGCGGAGAGCGGGGCGCATCGTCGCCGGACGACTCCACCTCGGGAGCCGAACGCACGCTCTGTCCCAATCTCTCCTCCACCGTCGTGCAGCCTACGCGTCGTGGTCGTCCGGTTGCAGCAGCCATGAGCGATCAACCTCGGAAGAGGTGGTCACCGCCAACCGACGTCGATGCGATCGCCACGCTCGTCGAAGAAGTGCAGGGCATCCATCCGTACCGCGACGGCGAGCGGATGCCCGGGCGAGACGGCCGGGTACGGCGCCAGGCGAACCGCGAGCTCGGCCGGCCGGCGGTGGTGGCGACCCGGGTCGAGCACGCTGTCGCGCTCCGGCCGGGGCTGCACGGCCGTGGCGGTGGCGCCGGTGCCCCCGCGGCCCGCGAGCTTCTGGAGCGCGCCGCCGAAGCGCCTGAACGCGCCACCCGGCTCGGGGTCGGGCTTGCCGGTGCCCATCTCGTCGACCACGATCGCGGTCGCGCCGATGTCGAGGTACGCCAGCGACTCGTGCCCGTGGTGCTCGAGGTAGCGGATGCGGCCGCGCAGGATGTCGCCCTGCACGTCCGGCGCGACCGGGGTGAGCGCCTCGGCTCGCAGGCCGACCACGATGCGCTCGCCGTGGTAGTGCGCCACGGCCCGGGCCCGGATGTCGTTCCACGGCAGGTACAGCGCCTGCTCGCCGAAGTTCAGCGCGACGTACTGGTCGAGGTGCACATAAACGGACGCCTCGAGCAGGTTCATCCGGGGCGAGCCCAGGAAGGCCGCCACGTAGAGGGTGGCCGGTCGCCCGTACACCTCGGTCGGGGTGCCGACGTCCTGGAGGATGCCCTTCCGCATGATCGCCACGCGGTCGGCCATGGTGAGCGCCTCGGCCTGGTCGTGCGTCACGTACATGGTGGTGACGCCGAGCTCGCGGGTGAGGCCGGTGATCTCGGCCCGCAGCTCGGCGCGGAGACCACTGTCCAGGTTCGACAGTGGTTCGTCCATCAGGAAGAGGCCGGGGCGGCGCACGATGGCGCGGCCCATGGCGACGCGCTGGCGCTGGCCGCCGGAGAGCTGGCTCGGCTT
Organism: Actinoplanes sp. NPDC051537; assembly: GCF_055586105.1. Classification (NCBI taxonomy): domain Bacteria; kingdom Bacillati; phylum Actinomycetota; class Actinomycetes; order Micromonosporales; family Micromonosporaceae; genus Actinoplanes; species Actinoplanes sp. NPDC051537. The sequence continues at coordinate 211,023 of NZ_JBVJIU010000016.1, read as the reverse complement.
GCGGGCGAGCACGTCGCCGATGCCGAGCGCGCTCGCGACGTCGCCGACCCGCTCGAGTCGATTGGTCTGTTCCATTCCGGACAGACGGAGCGGAAAGCCGATGTTGTCCTTTACCGTCATGTGCGGATAAAGGGCGAAATCCTGGAATACCATGGCGATACTGCGGTCCCGGGGCGCCAATTCCAGCACCGGGTCGCCGTTGAGAAGAATGTCCCCTTCGGAGGGATCTTCAAGGCCTGCGATCATGCGCAAAATGGTGGATTTCCCGCAGCCGGACGGGCCCAGGAGCACGAGAAACTCACCGTCCTTCACGTCCAGGCTCACGTGATTGACGGCAACCGTGCCATCGGGCCAAACCTTGGTGACGTCCTTGAGCAAGACGGTGGACACCGTCTCTACCTCCTGCCGGGAATGTGCGCAATGACCCCGATCCCACGATGGTCGGCGATCTAGCTCACTTTGACGAGGAGTATCTATATGCCGCCATCGGGTGAACGTGCCATTTGCGCACAGTAGCGGACCGATTACGGCAGATTAGGCTCGTCCAGAAAGACCCGGCGAACCACCCGCTCCGCCGCCCGGCCGTCGTCGAGGTAGCAGAACCGGGCGCGGAACGCCGCGCGGGCGGCATCGTCCCGCTCGTCCGTCCGCAGGATCCGGACGACCTCGTCGAACTCCGTGGCGACCGGGCCGGGCGGCTCGGCGAGCAGATCGAAGTACACCCCGCGCAGGTCGCGGTAGACCGGCCAGTCCGGCGCGAAGATCACCACGGGCCGGTCCAGCACGGCGAAGTCGAACATCGCCGACGAGTAGTCGGTGAGCAGCACGTCGGCGGCCAGGTAGAGATCCTCGACCGAGCGGTAGCCGGAGACGTCGACGAGCCGGCCCGGGCCGCCGGGCGCGCGGCCGGCCTGGTCGGCGCCGACGTGCGAGTAGTGCGCCCGCACCAGCAGGACCGTGCCGGGGCCGAGCGCGCCGGCGAGCCGCTCGACGTCCAGCACGAAGGTGCCGGCCGGCAGCCACTCGCGATGGGTGGGGGCGTAGAGGACGACCCGGTGGCCGGGCGGGATGCCGAGCCGCTCGCGGGCCGCGGCGGCGTCCTCGGCGGTCGCGGTGGCCAGGCGGTCGTTGCGGGGATAGCCGACCTCGAGCGTCTCGTACGCGCACGGGTAGGCCCGTTCCCAGGCGATCGTGCTGTGCGCGTTGGCCGTCACGCTGAAGTCCCACTTGTCGGCCCGGCGCATCTGGCCCGGGAGGTCGGCCCCGCGCGCCGCGGCGGGATGGTCGAGCTGGTCCATCCCCATCATCTTGAGCGGGGTGCCGTGGTGGGTCATCACGTGCGTGGCGCCGCGGCGTTTGACCGTCCAGCCCGGCCAGTTGACGTTGTTGACCAGATAGCCGGCCCGGGCCAGCGCGCGGTAGTACCGGAACGTGCCGGCCACCACGTGCGGCGTGCCCGGCGGCAGCGCGGCCGCCCGGGCCGGCCCGACCACCCACAGCGGCCGCACCCCGGGCGCGAGCTCGGCGGCCTTGTCGGCGATCGCGGCCGGGTTGCAGGCGACGCCCCGGAACCAATACGCGGCGTAGAGCGCGAGCGACCGGTCGACCGGCAACAGGAGGTGGAGCCGGTAGTACAGGTGGCCCACGACCATCCGGGAGCGCTCGGACAGGCGGCGGCGCGGCCCGCTCGACGCCTCCTGGGCCGACCGGATCGCCGACATCGCCACCTCGGCCAGGCGGAACAGCGCGTACGACCCGTGCGCCACGAAGCGGTAGCGCAGGCCCTCGCCACCACCCGGCGACGGGAAGCCCGCCGGGGGCCGGTGCTTGTGATACATCTCGGTCGCCCGGGCGAAGAAGCGGCGGCGCGACCGGCGCGGCACCCGGGTGTCGTTCCGCAGCACCCGCATGAGGTGCCAGAGCATCCGGCGGAACAGCAGCCCGCGCACCAGGTCGCCGGATTGGGCGTACTTGGCGCAGAGCGCGAGCGCGTGCTCCCAGTGGTCGAAGACCTCGAAATGCCGGTCGCCGACGGTACGGGTGATCGCGCCCGTCCGCCGCTGGCGGTAGTGCACGCAGGTGCGCGGCAGGGCGCTGATCCGATTGGTGGCCACCAGCAGCGGGAACGTGAACGAGACGTCCTCGTACCAGCCGGTCTCGAAGGACAGGCCGAGCCGCACCAGCAGCTCGCGGCGGATCACCTTGTTCCACGCCACGTGCAGGACGTCGATCACCTGGGGCCAGTCCTCGACCGAGAACAGCCGGGGCGCGTCGCCGAGCAGGGTGCGCGCCGAGCCGGGCTGTACCGGGCCGTCCCAGTGCACCCGGTCCCAGCCCACCACCAGCACGTCGGCGTCGCTCTCCCGCAGCCGGGCGGCCACCGCGGCGAGCGCGCCGGTGGCCAGCCAGTCGTCGCTGTCGACGAACCAGACGTACTCGCCGGTGGCGTGCTCGAGGCCGAGGTTGCGGGCCCGGCCGAGGCCGACGTTCTCCGGCGAGGTGACCACCCGGACGCGGGAGTCGCGGGCCGCGTACTCGGCGAGGATCACGCCGCTGTAGTCGGGCGAGCAGTCGTCGACGGCCACGATCTCGAAGTCGCCGAAGGACTGGCTCAGCACCGAGTCGAGGCACTGTCGCAGGTAGCCCTGCACCCGGTAGACGGGCAGGACGATGCTCAGCAGGGTCACGAGCTCCGGCCGCCCGCCCGCCAGTCGGCGATCGCGTTGTACAGGAACGAGCCGCCGGTCACCACGGCCAGCAGCACCTCGCCCGCGGTGGCCACCCCGGCCAGCGCGAACGCGGTGAGCAGCACGACCCGGCCGTCCCAGCCGATCGGCGCGCCCACCGCCTTTCCGGCCGGCGCGCCCTTCTCCATCCGGGCGGTCAGGTCGTAGTGGCGCAGGGCCAGCGTGAACAGCAGCAGATAGACCACCGGCGGCGGGACCGAGCCGCTCAGGCCGGCGGCGACGACCAGCAGGTATTCGCCCGCCCGCAGCGCGGCCGGGACCAGCCAGTCGAGCGGGCCGTCGTGCCGGGCGCGGGCCGGCAGCCCGGCCCCGAGCACGAGCAGCGCGGCGACCGCGAGCGCGGGCTTGGCCGGCGCCTCGAGCCACCCGGTCAGCAGGGAGACGACCAGGGCCAGCGCGGCGGCGGCACCGAGCGCGGCGAACGCCAGCGGGCCGGGCAGCGAGGCCCGGGCGAGCACGTGCCGCACCAGCGGGCCGTCGTCGCGGTGCCGGGCGGTGTCCACGGTGTTCAGCACGCCGACGCGCATCGAGAGCGAGCGCAGCGAGCGGAGGGCACCCGTGTACGCGAAGGCCAGCAGCCCGCACGCCACGACCGCGACCAGCGTCACCCGGCCGTTGAAGATCATGGCGAGAACCGCGATCAGGGCCCAGCGCTCGCCGATCGGGAAGACCACGATCCTTTTCAGCCAGTACGCCGCCGAGCCGGTCTCGCCCTGCACGCGGGTCGACGCGGCGCTGAGCCGGGCGCCGACCCCGCCGGAGGCCTGCGGGCGCGGTCGCGAGGCGGCCTCGTCGTGCAGCGCGCCGTACCAGGTGTCGGTCATGTGGCGGACGGTCTGGATCAGGATCGCGGCCACGGCGAGCGGCCACGCGTACGGCAGCCCGATGCGCTCGGCGCCCGCCGCGAGACCGGCGTAGACCGCGTACTCCTTGGCGCGGTCGGCCATCGTGTCGAGCCAGCCGCCGAACGCGCCGAACGTGCGGGTGTAGCGGGCCAGCTGCCCGTCCACGCAGTCGAGCACGAAGCCGAGGTAGAGCAGGACGCCGCCGGCGATCATCGCGGGCCGGGACGCCTGCCAGAAGGCGAGCGCGGACAGCACGGCGAACAGCACCGAGATCCAGGTGACGGCGCTGGGCGAGAGGCCGAGCCGGGCGGCGGCACGGGTCACGATCGGCGACCACGAGCTCACCGCGTACGTGGTGAAGAAGTCGTCCTTCTCCTTGACCGCCAGCCGCAGGAGCGCCTTGTCCTCGTCGACGGCGGCCAGCTCGGCGCGGGCGCGGGCCAACTCGGCGTGGGTGTGCACCTGCTCGGCCGCCAGCAGCCGCACCGGGGTGGCGACCGGCACCAGGCCGGCGTCGAGCAGAGCGGCGAAAAGGTCCGGACGGTCGGCGACCTTGTCGAGCGTGGCCAGGTCGGCCGGGGCGAGACAGAGGGCGCCGAGGTAACGGACCGTGCCCGCGCCGGGCTCGGCCGGCACCAGCTTGCCGCGGTCGTCGCGCAGGTCGCCGGCCGGGTCGGCGATGACCAGCGCGGTGCTGCGGCCGCCGGGCTCGGTGGCCAGGATGCGCAGCAGTCCGGCGTGGGCGACCAGGTCGTCGGCGCAGATCAGCAGGCGTTCGCCCGCGTCGTGCGCGCGCCGGGAGATCTCACGCAGCCGGCCGGGGTCGTCGCCGAGGCGCTCGACGTCGGCCGCGCCGGCCTCGTGCAGGGCCGTGACCAGATCGTCCGCGAGGTGGGTGGCGTCGGCCGGTTCGAGGGCATTGCCGCTGCCGGAAAGGACGGCAAGCGTCACGGAGCTTTCACCGCCTTGACAAGGGTCCCGGAGTCGGCGTTCAGGTTAACAGTGAGTGTCCTTCGGGTACGGGTCACCCTTACGGGAACCGGACCGCCGATCTCCCCCTCGCGACCGAGGGAAGCCGTTCCCGGCGCACTTACCGTCGAGCTTGGTCGCGAGAACTCCCCGTGACTGACCGTTAAGGAGACGATGACCGTGTCCAGCCGCCTCTCCCGCCCTCGCAACGACCGTTGGATCGCCGGCGTCTGCTCCGGCCTCGGACGCCGGTTCGGACTCTCGTCCGGCATGGTCCGCCTGATCTTCGTGGTCTCCTGCCTGCTGCCCGGGCCGCAGTTCCTCATCTACCTCATTCTGTGGGCCCTGATGCCCAACGAGTAGGGCCGGAGGCCCGGCTCACACCCGTTCGAGGGTGCGGGCCGGGCCACGCCTCACGGACTGGTGAAGGTGATCGTCACCGACGTGTAGCCGAGGCGGGTGAACAGGCTCTCCAGCATGTGCTGGGTGTTGTCCCGGGCGCGCTGGTCGAGCCCGCTCGCGGTGGCCGCCTCGGTGATCCGCTGCTGGGCCGACTGATAGACCCGCTGCTGTTTGTCGGTGTCGGTCTTGAACGCGTCGCCGATGCTGGTCAGCAGGCCGCGGTCTTCGTCGGCCACGTAGCTGCGCTGCAGGTCGAGCGCGACCTGCCCCTGCTGCGGCGGCGGGAGCGTGATCTTGATGGTCTTCTTCTCGTTGTCGACCTCGAGCGCCTTGTCGGACAGGGTGCCGAAGTCGACGTACTCCTCGACGGTGCCCGAGCCGACGAACAGGACGCGCCGGTTGATCAGCCAGTCGGGGATGTATTTCCGGTCCTCCTGCATGTCGACGATCACCTGGAAGGTGCCGTCGGCCGCCACGTAGCGGCTCAGGTCGCGCATGGATTGGAGCAGCACCGGCTGGCTGCGGTCCGTCTGCTGCTTGTCGAACGGGTTGTCGAAAGAGGGCAGCACGTTGAGCGAGCGCAGTCCGAAACAGGCCGCGACCATCACGGCGAAGACCACGCCGAAGAAGATCAGGACGCGAGCGACGATGCTCCGGCGCTCGGGCTCGGACTCGGGGGTGGCGGGCTCGGGGGTGGAGACAGGCTCGTCGGGAACCGACGGGTACTCCTTGGTCGGTTCGTCGACATCCGGTGACTGGGCCATACCCATAAGGTACGAGGCGGGTACGACAGTCGCATCCGCTCAGCCGGCGAAAGCGTTCAAACCGGTCAATTTCTGGCCGATCACCAGCTGATGGATCTCCGACGTTCCCTCGTACGTGAGCACGCTCTCGAGGTTCGCGGCATGCCGCATGATCGGGTACTCCCCGCTGATGCCGTTCCCGCCGAGGATCGTGCGGCACTCCCGAGCGATCTTGATGGCCTCGCGCACATTGTTGAGCTTGCCGACGCTGACCTGCTCCGGGCGCAGCGACCCGGTCGAGTCGCGCAGCCGGCCCAGGTGCAGCGCGAGCAGGAAGCCCTTCTGCAGCTCGAGGGCCATGTCGGCGAGCTTGGCCTGGGTGAGCTGGAAGCCCGCGATCGGCCGGCCGAACTGCTCGCGGCTGCCGGCGTAGTCGATCGCCGTGGCCAGGCAGTCACGGGCGGCCCCCAGGGCGCCCCAGATGATGCCGAATCGGGCCTCGGTCAGGCACGAGAGCGGCGCCTTGAGCCCGGCCGCCGACGGCAGCCGGGCCGCTTCCGGAAGGCGTACGCCATCGAGGGTTATCTCGCCGGTCGAGGACGCCCGCAGCGACATCTTGTGCTTGATCTCCCGGGCCGAGAAGCCCGGCGTGTCGGTCGGGACCGCGAAGCCGAGCACGCCGTCCTCGGCCCGCGCCCAGATCACCGCCACGTCGGCGAGCGGCGCGTTCGTGATCCACATCTTGCCGCCGGTGAGCACCCAGTCCGGCCCGTCGCGGCGGGCCCGGGTCGCCATGTTTCCCGGGTCGGAGCCGTGGTCGGGCTCGGTGAGGCCGAAGCAGCCGATCAACTCGCCGGCCGCCATGCCCGGCAGCCAGCGCTGCTTCTGCTCCGCCGACCCGTACTTCCAGATCGCGTACATCGCCAGCGAACCCTGCACGCTGACCAGCGAGCGGACGCCGGAGTCGGCGGCCTCGAGCTCCATGCAGGCCAGGCCGTAGGAGACGGCCGAGGCGCCGGCGCAGCCGTACCCGGTCAGGTGCATGCCGAGCAGGCCGAGCTTGCCGAACTCGACGGCGAGGTCGCGGACGGGGGTGGCGCCGTTCTCGAACCAGTCGGCCACGGATGGGCGTACGCGATCGTCGGCCACCCGCCGGCAGAGCGCGCGGATGTCGCGCTCCTCGTCGCTGAGCAGGGTGTCGAGGTCGAGAAGGTCAAGCGGGGCTACGGCCATGCCCTAAAACTAACGGTGTTAGCCCTCGACCACCAGGACTCGCGCGTGGATCTGGTTGCGCTGCTGGAGGGCCGCCCGCAGCGCGCGGTGCAGCCCGTCCTCCAGATAGAGCGCGCCCTGATATTCCACGACGTGCGGGAAGAGGTCGCCGTAGAAGGTCGAGTCCTCGGCGAGCAGCTTGTCGAGCGCCAGCTCACGCTTGGTGGTGATCAGGTCGGCCAGGCGGATCGGCCGCGGCGGGATCTCGGCCCACGCCTTGAGGGTGGTGTGATGATCGGGATACGGGGCTCCGTCCCGGACCGCTTTGAAGATCACGTCGGGTTGCACCCCCATCCAGCCCACGAACCCAAGTCAACGCAAAGCCTAGCCGCCTCGTGGTCACTCGGCCCGGGGCGGCGGCTCAGCCCATCGGCCATGATGCACCACCTCGTCCACCGGGCGGTGCCCCCGCTTCAGTGACGGAGACCTCTTGTCGACCGCGCGGTACCCGATGGTGAGGGTCCCGATCGGGTTGAACTCGGCCGGCACCCCGAACGCGTCCTTGAACGCCTCGGTCGTCTGCACCGGGATGCCGAAGAAGCACGAGCCGAGCCCGTCGTCGACGGCGCTGAGGTGCATGAGCAGCGCCGCGAACCCGGTGTCGATGTCCCAGTACGGCACCGGCCAGTGGCTCTCCGACTTGTCGGTCCAGCCCTTGTCCGGCTGCGCGTACCGGTCGAGGTACGCCGACTTGTTGGCGAGGCAGACGACGAGCACCGGGGCGTTGCGCATCCGGGTGAGCCAGTCGCCGCGCCACACCGGCTCGGCCTCGCCGCCGGTGGTGACCGCCCAATAGAGGTCACGGTCCGCGGGCTCGGTGAGCACCAGGAAGCCCCAGCCCTGGGAGAAGCCGGCGCTCGGCGCCCGCAGGCCGTGCTTGACGATCTTGTCGACGACCTCGGGCGCCACCGGGCGGTCGGGGTCGTAGTTGCGCACCATCCGCCGCTTGCGGACAACCTCGGAGAACTCCATCAGCCGCGGATTCCCCACGCGGCGGTCCAGCTCTCGCCGGGCGCCAGCACGGTCAGGTCGCGGCCGGTGCGGAACGAGTCCGGCGGGCAGGTCATCGGCTCGATCGCGACCGAGCGGCGGAACCGCTCGCCGTGCAGGGTGTCGCCGGTGAAGATCTGCCAGTACTTGCACTTGTCGTCGGCCCAGACCACGACCTTGCGCTCCGAGCCCGGGTCGGCGATGGTCACCTCGGTGACGCCGGACGCGTCGTGCTCGATCTCGCCGAACGAGACGTCCATGACCAGGTCGCCGATCTTGCGCGGCTGGACGAAGTCGTACTCGGTGCCGGCCACCGGCACGTAGCCGATCGGCAGCAGCCGGTTGTCGGCCTGGATGCGGGTCTTGCCCGGCACGTGCAGCAGGATGTCGTCGACCGCGACGCCGGCGAGCTGGACGTACGGGTGGACCGAGTACCCCCACGGCGCGTTGGTGGTGCTGTTGTTCACGACTTCCTGGTCGCACCGCAGCCCGTCGGCCGACACCTGCCAGCGGGTCCGGAGCGTGAGCCACCACGGGTAGCCGATCTGGGCCGGCAGCTCGTACTCCAGGGTGACCGCGTCGTCGGCCTGCTCGACCAGCGTCCAGCGCGCCCAGTTGGCCAGGCCGTGGATGGCGTTGTGCCGGGCCGGCTCGGTCAGCGGCAGCTGGTGGCTCTCGCCCTCGAACGTGTACTTGCCGTCCCGGATTCGGTTCGGCCACGGGGCCAGGATCTGCCCCGACGACGCGGGCGACAGCTCGTCGGCCTCGAAACCGTCCAGGACCTGCACGTCGCCGACCGCGAAGTGGCGCAGCGTGCCACCGACCTCGACCACGACCGCCCGGGTGCCGCCCGACTCGATCGACCACTGGGTTCCGGATTTCGCCGGCACGACACTCGTCATGGCTAGCAGGCTAGCGTTTCAGTCCGGTTTTGGGTGGTGGGCGGGGCGGTTGGACGGCGGTTCGGCCGAGGGCCGATAACGGGCCAGGGCCGGGAAAGCCACGCCGAGCGCCAGGGCCAGGCCCGCGGCCACGAAGCCGCCGCCCGCCCACGAGCCGGTGGTCCCGGTCAGGTCCGCGGTGGCGCCGGCCCGCAGGTCGCCGAGGCGCGGCCCGCCGGCCACCACCACGATGAAGACGCCCTGCAGCCGCCCGCGCAGCCGGTCGGGCGCGAAGGTCTGCAGCATCGACTGCCGGTAGACGGCGCTGACCAGGTCGGCCGCGCCGCCGACGGCGAGCAGCAGCACCATCAGCCACAGCGAGTGCGCGAAGCCGGAGAAGCCGATCGCGATCCCCCACGCCATCACCGCGGCGAGCAGCGCGACGCCCTGCCGCTTGATCCGGCCGATCCAGCCCGAGGTCAGGCCGGCCACCACCGAGCCGATCGCGATCGCCGCGTACAGCCAGCCGACCGCCGAGCCACCGCCGAACCGGTCGGCCGCCACCTCGGGGAACAGTGCCCGGGGCATGGCGAACACCATCGCGATGATGTCGACCGCGAAGGAGAGCAGCAGCACCGGCTGGGTGGCCAGGAACCGCAGGCCGTCGACGATGCCGCGGACGCCGGCCGAGGGCTTCTCCTCGTCCTCGGCATGCACGATCGGCGGGATCGGCGGCAGCTTCCAGGTGGCCCAGAACGAGATCGTGAAGAGCACGGCATCGACCAGGTACGCGACGGTGACGCCCGCGCCGGTGCTGGCGACGCCGAAGATCAGGCCGGCGGCCAGCGGGCCGAGCACGCCGCCGGCCGTCGTGGTCGTGTAGCTCAGCGTGTTCGCCGCCGGGACCAGTCCGGTCGGCACGATCCGCGGGATGATCGCCTGCCGGGTCGGCGAGCTCACCGCGAAACCGGCCGACTGCAGGGCGGTCAGGGCCAGCAGCAGCCAGCCGCTGTGCACCCCGATCAGCGCCTGGACCAGCAGCCCGACGGTGGAGAGCCAGGCCAGGGTCGAGCTGATCAGCAGCAGCTTGCGCCGGTCGATCACGTCGGCGGCGGCGCCACCCCAGAGCCCGAAGATCAGCAGGGGGATCAGGCCGGCGATGCCGAGCAGGCCGACCCAGGCCGAGGAGTGCGTGATCGCGTACATCTCGACCGGCACGGCCACCGAGGTGAACTGGAAGCCGAAGAACGAGACCCCGTTGCCGATCCACATCCGCCGGTAGGCGGTGACCTTCAACGGCCGGGTGTCGATCACCCAGGACTTGCGCTCGCGCTCCTCGGCTATCTCCTCGGCCGCCTCGACGGCGTCCTGGCTCACGGCGCCAGCCTCTCCACAATCCAAGATCTTTCGCCGGTACGCCGGAAGCGCAGTCGATCGTGCAGACGGTTCGACCGCCCCTGCCAGAACTCCACGGTCTCGGGCATGACGCGCAGGCCACCCCAGTGCGGCGGGGCCGGCACCGGCCCGTCACCGAAGCGCTCGACCGCGGCGGCCAGCCCGGCCTCGACCGCGTCCCGATCGGCCAGCACCCGGGACTGCGGGCTGGCCCAGGCGCCCAGCTGCGAGCCGCGCGGCCGGGTCGCGAAGTACTCCTCGGTCTCGGACCGCGACACCCGCTCGACGGCGCCGGCGACCAGCACCTGGCGCTGCATCGCGAACCACGGGAAGACCAGGCTCGCGTACGGGTTGGCGGCCAGCTCCGAGCCCTTGCGCGACTCGTAGTTGGTGAAGAACGTGAAGCCGCGCTCGTCGTAGTCCTTGAGCAGCACCGTCCGGGCCGACGGGCGGCCGTCCGGGGTCGCCGTCGACACCACCATCGCGTTCGGCTCGGGCAGCCCGAACGACACCGCGTCCGCGAACCAGACCGCGAACTGGCTGGTCCAGGCCGGTGTGAGGTCGGTCTCGAGAAGGGCGCCGCGCTCGGTGTAGTCGCGCCGCATGTCCGCGGGCGAGGGTGGTTCCACTGTCACGAGCGCTCCCTGGATACTTTCGGCCACAACGACCGTAAGTCGCCGCGGACCTTACGTCAGCTCGGCGAGGATGGGTGTCGCCCAGAGCACATCGCGTCGGCCCTATCAAGCGGGCAATATGAAAGACTCAAAGCCTTTCTTCGCAGTATTTCGCAGGGAGCCCTGTCTTAATTGTCCGATTTCAAGCCGGGCCTCGAAGGCGTGATCGCGTTCGAGACCGAGATCGCCGAGCCCGACAAGGCGGGGGGCTCGCTGCGCTATCGCGGCGTCGACATCGAGGACCTGATCGGCACGGTCTCCTTCGGTGACGTCTGGGGACTGCTGGTCGACGGCAAGTTCGGGCCCGGTCTGCCGCCCGCCGAGCCGTTCCCGGTCCCGGTGCACTCCGGCGACATCCGCGTCGACGTGCAGTCCGCGGTCGCCATGCTCGCGCCGTACTGGGGTCTCTCCCAGCTGCTCGACATCGACGATGAGCAGGTGCGGCGCGACCTCGCCCGGGTGTCGGTCACCGCGCTCTCGTTCGTGGCCCAGGCCGCGCGCGGGCTCGGCCTGCCGGCCGTGCCGCAGAAGGACATCGACAAGGCCGAGACGATCGTCGAGCGGTTCATGCGGCGGTGGCGGGGCGAGCCCGATCCGCGGCACATCAAGGCCGTCGACGCGTACTTCATCTCGGCCGCCGAGCACGGGCTGAACGCGTCCACCTTCACGACCCGCATCGCGGCCTCGGTCGGCGCCGACGCGGCCGCCTGCATCTCCTCCGGCATCGGCGCGCTCTCCGGCCCGCTGCACGGCGGCGCACCCTCCCGGGTGCTGCACATGATCGAGGCGGTCGAGCGCAGCGGCGACGCCGAGGGGCACGTCAAGGGCGTCCTCGACCGCGGCGAGCGGCTGATGGGCTTCGGCCACCGCGTCTACCGCGCCGAGGACCCGCGCGCCCGGGTGCTGCGCCAGATGGCCCACGACCTCGGCGCGCCGCGCTTCGAGGTCGCCGAGGCGCTCGAGCGGGCCGCGCTGGCCGAGCTGCGGGAGCGCAAGCCCGACCGGGTGCTGGCCACCAACGTCGAGTTCTGGTCGGCCGTGGTGCTCGACTTCGCCGAGGTGCCGGCGCACATGTTCACGTCGATGTTCACCTGCGCCCGGGTGGCCGGCTGGAGCGCGCACATCCTCGAGCAGAAGAAACTCGGCCGCATCTTCCGGCCCAACGCCCGCTATGTGGGACCGGCGGCCCGCAAGCCGCAGCAGGTCGAGGGCTGGGACCGGCTCGCGCATAATGTGTGACCGTGACTGACATTCGCATCCCTGACACGATCAAGCCGGTCGACGGACGGTTCGGCTCGGGCCCGAGCAAGGTTCGCCCCGAGGGTGTCGAGGCGTTGTCCGCGGTGTCACGCACCTACATGGGCACCTCCCACCGGCAGAAGACGGTGAAGGACCAGGTCGCCCGCCTGCGCCGGGGCCTGGCCGAGTTCTTCGCGCTGCCCGACGGCTACGAGGTGATCCTGTCCAACGGCGGCACCAGCGCGTTCTGGGAGACCGCCGCCTTCGGCCTGGTCCGCGACAAGGCCCAGTTCGCCGAGTTCGGCGAGTTCGGCGCCAAGTTCGTCAAGGCGGTCGCCGACGCGCCGTTCCTCGCGACCCCGACCGTGCACAAGGCGCCGGGCGGGCAGGCGGCGTTCCTCACCGCCGAGGCGGGCGTCGACGTGTACGCGTCGGTCCACAACGAGACGTCGACCGGCGTGGCCGTGCCGGTGCGCCGGGTCGCGGGCGCCGACGAGGGCGCGCTGCTGCTGACGGACGCGACCTCGGGCGGCGGCAGCCTCGACGTCGACCTGCGCGAGACCGACGTCTACTACCTGGCCCCGCAGAAGGCGCTCGGCTCCGACGGCGGCATCTGGCTCGCCCTCATGTCGCCGGCCGCTATCGCGCGGGCGTACGAGATCAAGGCCACCGGCCGCTACATCCCGCAGTTCCTCGATCTCGTCACCGCGATCGAGCAGTCCCGGCTCGAGCAGACCTACAACACGCCGGCCCTGGCCACCGTGTTCCTGGCGGCCGAGCAGCTGGACTGGATGAACTCGCTGGGCGGGCTGCCGTGGGCGGTGAAGCGCAGCGCCGAGAGCGCGGCCGCGATCTACGGCTGGGCCGACAAGTCGTCGTACGCGACCCCGTTCGTCACCGACCCGGCGCTGCGGTCGGCGGCGGTGGCCACCATCGACTTCGACGAGACCGTGGACGCGGCGGCGGTGGCGAAGGTGCTGCGCGCCAACGACGTCGTCGACACCGAGCCGTACCGGAAGCTCGGCCGCAACCAGCTGCGGGTCTCGCTCTACCCGACGGTGGATCCGACCGACGTCACCGCGCTGACCGCGTGCATCGACTACGTGGTCGAACGCCTTTCATAGGGTCCGCACAGCTCGACCGGCTTCACTGGCTCGTATGCATGACGAGGGTTTTCGTTTCGATCGGCGGCGGCTGCTCGGCATGGTCGGGGTGGCCGCCCTCGGCGCCTGCACGTCTCCCACCGCTTCCTCTTCCTCCGCTTCCTCTCCCACCGCTTCCTCTTCCTCGGCTTCTCCTTCCTCGGCCGAGGTGGCTTCGGAGACGGCCGGGCCCTTCCCGGCCGACGGGTCGAACGGGCCGGATGTGCGCACGCTCGACGGCATCGTGCGCAAGGACATCCGGCCCTCGTTCGGCACCGCGTCGGGCGTGGCCGAGGGCGTGCCGCTCGAGTTCTCCCTGGTGATTCGGGACCGCGCCGGAAAGGCGATCTCCGGGGCGGCCGTGTACGCGTGGCACTGCGACCGGGACGGGAACTACTCGCTGTACTCCGACGGCGTGACCGAGCAGAACTACCTGCGCGGCATCCAGATCACCGACGCGACCGGGACCGCCGGCTTCACGAGCATCTTCCCGGCCTGCTACTCGGGGCGCTGGCCGCACATCCACTTCGAGGTGTACGGGTCGGCGGAGCAGGCCACGGCCGGGGTCGGCCCGATCGTGAAGACGTCGCAGATCGCGCTGCCCGAGGACGTGTCGCACGCGGTCTACGCCACCGACGGCTACGCGCAGAGCGTGGCGAACCTGAAGCAGGTCTCGCTGGCGTCCGACAACGTGTTCGGAGACGACTCGGCGGTCACCGAGCTGGCCACCGTGACCGGCTCGGTCGCGGCGGGTTTCCGGGCGACGCTGGCCATCTCGATCGATCCCTCCGGCGGGTCCGCCCCGCGCTGAGCGCTATGGTGGATCACGGCCTGACGTTGAAGATCATCTTCGCAGGTCAGTGACGTGATCCGATCCGACACGACCGCGTGTCTCCCCCCATTGGGTGAGTCGGGCGCGTACCGTGTTCCAGAACGCGCCCGGGTAACGGACTCTCGGGAGCACAGGCCAACGCGACGGGACGGAGGCAACGCATGCGGCCGGTTCGCTTCGTCGCCCTTTCCGAGGATGGTCAGGCTTTGGTGCTCGCCGACGAGGTCGGTCGACTCCTGACCCTCCCCATCGACGACCGCATCAGCGGTGCGGTCACCCACGAGCCCAACGTCGGCCTGCCCGGCAGTGCGCTGTCCGTGTTGGTGCCCGAAGCGATGGCCACCCTGTCCCCTCGCGACATCCAGGCGCGGATCCGATCCGGCGAGTCCGCCGAAGAGGTCGCTCGCGTCGCCGGTGTGCCGGTCGACCGGGTGCTGCGCTACGCGGGACCGGTGCTGCAGGAGCGGGCCATGCTGGCCCAGCACGCGCGCCGCACCCGCCTCAAGACTTCCGACTCGGGCGCGCCGCTGGCCGAGGTGGTCGACAGCCGCCTGGCCCAGCACGGCATCGACACCGAGAAGATCTCGTGGGACGCGTTCCGCCGCGAGGACGGCACCTGGCGCATCGTCGCCACCTGGCCGTCCGGCAAGGCCACCGCGCAGGCCATCTGGGATCTCGACAAGGGACGCCAGGTCGTCTCCCCGCACGACGACATGGCTCAGTACCTGTGCGCCGAGCGGCCCACCCAGATCCTCGGCCAGGAGCCCGTTCCCGAGCGCACGTTCCTCGAGCGCGGCGGCCACGGTCTGCCCGGTCCCGCTCGCACCGCCGAGCCGGCCCGCGGCGGTCACGGCCTGCCCGCCGCCGAGACCCCGGCCGCGCGCCCGACGCGCGACCCGATCCGCGCCGGCCGCGACGCGCTGCTCGCCTCGCTCGACCGCCCGCTGAGTGGCGGCCGCGGCATCGAGCCCGCCGACCAGCCCCGCCGTCCCGTCGCCGGCGGCGCCGCGGCCCTGCTGGGCGGCGGTTCCGGTTCGGCCTTCGACGACGACGCCGACCTGCCTAAGGAGATCCCGGCCGTGCCGTCGCTGGCGGTGCTGCGGCCGCGGCGCACGGTGGGCCAGGCCGGGCAGCAGCAGGCCGAGACCGATGAGACCAAGCCCCGCAAGCGGCTGCCGAGCTGGGACGACGTCCTCTTCGGCGGCGGGCCCGCGGCGCGCGAGTCGTCCTGACGCGGTTGTTCGTGGCGGTCTTTCCGCCTCCACCGGTCGTGCAATCGTTGCGCGCCGTCCTGCCCGCTGACGCTCGCCTGACCGCGGCCGCCAAGTGGCACGTCACGCTCGTCTTCCTCGGTGACGTGGACCGGGTCTCCGAGGTGTCCGCCGTCCTTTCCGGGGTGCCGCCCTTTGACCCGTTCACGCTGCGCCTTTCGGGTGGCGGTCGGTTCGGTACCGCGGTCTGGGCGGCGGTCGCTGGCGACATTTCCGATTTATCCGCTCTTCAGCGGAAGGTTCGCGCCGCACTGGAGGATGGCGGGTTTTCGTCGGATTCGCGGGCCTATCAGCCACATTTGACCGTGACATATCGGGCGTCGGCGTCGGTTGTGTCCGCTCTGGACGGATATAACGGGCCAGAGTGGACGGTCAGCGAGTTTGCCCTGGTGAAGAGCGAGCACGGCGCTTACGAGACTCTTCAGACGTTCTAGGCGACGGCGAGGGCGGCGGCCAGGATCGCCTGGGCCGAGGTGCGCATCAGCTCGACGGCTTCCACTCTCGACAAACCGGCGATATCGGTCAGCCAGATCAGCGACTCGATCCCGGTGGCTGCTCGGATCGCGACTGCTAATCGGCGTACGTCCAGATGGGGATGTGAATCACGCAGCGGGACCAAGGCGTCCTCGATCCAGTCGATCGCCCGCCCCTGCCGCAGCACCGGCTGCTCGGCGCCCGGCTCCAGCGACAGCCGCAACGACGTGCGCAGCTGCGGCTCCCAGTCGAGGTTGACCCGGGCGAACTCCCGCAGCACCAGGTCGAGCCGGGCCGCGACGTCGCTGGCCGGCGCATCGTCGGGCAGCAGCGACCGCTGGGAGATCTCCGGGTGGGCGGCCAGCAGCAGGGTCCGCTGGCTCGGGAAGTAACGGTAGGCCGTCGTACGGGAGATGCGGGCCTCCGCGGCCGCCTGCTCGACCGTCGGGTTCACGCCGTCGGCCAGCAGACGACGAGTCGCGGCGACCAGGGCCTCGCGGGTGCGCGCCTTTTGATCTCGCCGTCCGGTGGCTTCATATGGTACTGGCATCGCCATAATGGTACCGTAGTCCCACGAAGAAGAGGAGACGTCATGGATCCCGTTACCGTCAGCCCCGAGCTCTACCGCGTGGTGCTGGAAAACGATCGCGTCCGCGTCCTGGAGTACCGGGATCGTCCCGGCGATCGGACCCGCCCGCACACCCATCCCGACTCGGTGATGGTCACCCTGTCCTCGTTCCGGCGGCGCATCTCGTCCGGCGAGCGCAGCGTCGAGGTCGAGCTGGGCGCGGGCGAGGTGCGCTGGCTGGGCGCGCAGGAGCACGCCGGCGAAAACATCGGCGACACCGAGACCGTCTCGATCTTCATCGAGCTCAAGGGCGGCGACGCCTCCCCCAACGGCGCCGCGCTCGGCCCGACTCCCTAGCGCAGCGCGAGACCGGCGGCCTGCAGCTCGCTCTCGACACGCAGCCGCTCGAGGTCGCGGTCCATGCCCTCGAGCGGTTCCAGGTGCTCGCTCAGCCCGAGGCAGCGACAGGCAAGACACAACCTCTGGTCGTACGCCCGGAGCACCGCGGCCCGCCATTTCTCGGACTGCTGGGTAAGGCCGCTCCGCCGTTGCAGATCGAGACGGCGCAGGTCGTACGCGATCTGCTCGATCGCCGGCACGTCCGCCGCCACCAGCGACGGCACCGGATCGTCCGACCGCAGCGCACGATCGAGCCGCCGCAGAGCCCGCAGCTCGCGGCGCCCTTCCCGAGTCAACAGCCGGCGCAGAAGGTGCTCGTCCGCACAGAGCGCGGCCGCCACGACGCACGGCAGGAACAGCAGCGTCAGGAACGCCGCCGAAAGCACGACAATGTGCGCGATGGCCACGTTGAGACGCTAAATCGCCGAGCCGCAGGATCGTAATACCCGTTCAGCCGACCCGATCTGCCAACCTTCACCGCCCCCGGGCCGCGCGACCGGCTCCCGCAACCCGCCGCCATCGCCGCCTGTGGATGCCGCCCGGGTGGATGCCGCCCGGGTGGATGCCGCCCGGGAGGATGCCGCCCGGGAGGATGCCGCCCGTCTGGACGGCGGCCCCTGTGGACGGCGCTCAGAAATTGTCGGGCCGTGCTCGTATGGTGAGCCCCACCCAAGGGCGGGGGATCGGCGCGATCGACCTCGACAGGAACGCCCAGATCGACGCCACGGATCCAGGTCGCCCCGCCGGTCCATGTCCGCCGCGCCGGCATTCGAAGCCGCGCAAGCATTCCAAGTCACGCAACGCTCGAAACCGCGCAACGCTCGAAACCGCGCAACGCTCGAAACCGCGCAACGCTCGAAGCCGCACAACGCTCGAAACCACGCAACGCTCGAAGCCTGGCTGACCAACCATCCCGCCACCCTGATAGCCCGGCTGGCCGCCGAAACTGGTGGCCGACATCCGCGCCCTGACCCTGCGCATCAACGCCCTCGAAACGCGACACCACCGGCGTTGACGGCAGCGAACTCGACCCCGCCATCCACCGCATTGCCGTCACCCAAGCCCGACTGACCGGCACCCTCGGCCACGCCTACGACCGACACCGGCGCCGCAGCGGCGACACCCACTCATCCCCGCCACACGGCGGAGCCAAGGCGAGCGCCCACCGGGTACCGTCGAGCGCCATGCAGGCGGCGACGGTGTTCGGGGTGCTCGCGGAGCTGGCGCCCGCCGGCGGGGATCGGGTGCTCGACGTGACCCGGGGCAACCAGGCGCTGGTCTGGCTGGCCGACGCCGAGCGCGCGCCCCGCCGCAAGGAGCTCGACCGCCTCGCCGCGCTGGACGCCCTGCACCGCGAGGAGCGGCTGCTGCGCCGCGGCTGGGGTTTTCTGGCCGGCAAGACCGAGATCGAGGGCAAGTCCCGAAAAATCCGGCTGCCGCTGCTCAGCCAGCCCGTGCGGCTCGAACGCGGCCTGACCGGCTACCGGGTCGCGCCCGCCGGCGACGTCGAGGTCACGCCCCTGGTGTCCGATCGTGACCTGGCGGCGGCGCTCGAGGCCGCTCCCGGGCTGGCCGCGCCGGGCTGGCTCGACGCGATCGGCAGCAAGGCGTGGCTGATGTCGGCGGCCGAGGCGACCGGGCTGCCAGTCGACGCCCTGGTCGACGATCACCGCTACCTCCCCGACGACCGGATCGTTCTGGTCGCGAAGGCCGGCCTCTTCGTGGCGCGCGACGTCTTCGGCGCCGGGCTCAAGGACAGCCTGCGCAGCTGGGCCGGGCGCGATCTGACCGGCACGGCGCTGGCCGCCATCTACGGCGAGGAACGCGCCGACCAGCCCGACCACTCGCCGGTGCTCTCCCCGATGCCGCTGACCCCGGCCCAGGAGGAGGTGGTCGCCCGGGCGCGGACGGCGCCGATCACGGTGGTTTCCGGGCCGCCCGGGAACGGCAAGAGCCACACCGTGGTGGCGGCGGCGCTCGAAGTGGTGCATCGGGGCGGTTCGGTGCTGGTGGCCACGCAGTCGCCGCACGCGGCCGAGGTGCTGGCGGCGCTGCTCGCGCGCTATCCGGGACCGACGCCGGTGCTCTTCGGGGACGCCGGGCGTCGGGAGAGCCTGGCGGCCGAGCTTGCGGCGGGCGCGGAACAAGGCCCGGGCGAGGGAGACCTCAGAGTGGATGTCGCGGCCGTCCATCAAGCAGAGGATTCCGTACGGGTAAAGCGCTCCCAAGTCGAGCAGGCACTAGCTTTGGAGAGTCAGGCCGCCACGCTCTCTCACTGGGAACCGGAGCTACCCGCCCTCGCCGGGGACGTGCCGGGCGCCTTCGACGACGACTTCGACCCACGGCGGCTCGACCGCAAGGGACTCGCCGGGTGGTGGTTCCGTCGGCGATTGCGGGCGCGTCCCGGCGTACCCGCAAATAGAGTCACCGAAGCAATCGCCGCGGCCACCGCGCAGCGTGCCGCCGCCCACCTCGCCGCCACCGGCGGCACCGACCTCGCCCCGCGCTGGATCGCCCTGCACGCGGCCGAGGCCGAGCTGGCCACCGCGGTCGGCGCCGCCATGCGCAACGCCGCCCGCAGCCAGAAGCGCTGGGACCGCCAAGCCCGCCGCGGCGCCGCCTCCCTCTCGGCCGCCCTGAGAGCGGGCCGCAACCGCCGCCGCGAGCTGCTCGCGAGCCTGGACGCACCGCCGCTGGTCCGCGCCCTGCCGCTGTGGATCGGCACCGTCGCCGACGTCGAAGACCTGCTCCCCGCCGCCCCCGGCATGTTCGACCTCGTGGTGATCGACGAGGCGTCCCATGTGGACCAGGTCCGCGCCGCGCCGGTGCTGGCCCGCGCCCGCCGTGCCCTGATCGTCGGCGACCCGCGGCAGCTCCGGTTCGTCTCGTTCGTGAGCGACGTCGACGTGGCCGAGGTCCTCGCCCGCCACGGCGCCGACGAGCGCCTGGACGTGCGCCGGGTGAGCACCTACGACCTGGCCGCCGGCGCCGCCCCCGCCACCTGGCTGGCCGAGCACCACCGCAGCACGCCCCACCTGATCGGCTTCTCGGCCCGCCGCTTCTACGGCGACCGCATCGAGATCATGACCCGAACCCCCGCCGCCGAGGCCACCGACGCCATCGACCTGGTGAGGGTCCCGTCGGCCACGCTCGCCTGCGAGGCCGACACGGTCCTGAAGGTCGTAGGCGACCTGATCGCCGACGGCCACCGCGGCATCGGCGTGATCTCCCCGTTCCGCCCCCAGGCCGAGACCTTGGAGGCCGCCCTGGTGGCCGCCTACCCGGTAGAGCGGATCGAGGAGTTCGGCCTGCGCGTCGGCACCGTCCACGCCTTCCAGGGCAGCGAGGCCGAGGTCGTGGTCGTCTCCCTCGGCCTGCTACCCGGCGACGCGGCCGGCCGGCGCCGTTTCGTGGCCGACCCGCACCTCTTCAACGTCATGATCACGCGCGCTCGCCGCCGCTTGGTCGTGGTGACGTCGCTGGAGTCGGCGGACGGCCTGGTGGGCGACTACCTGACCTACGGCTCCGCCCCGCACTCCATATCCGATTTATCAGCTATTTCGCCCGACGGTTGGGCGAAGGAGTTGTCAGACGAGCTCACCGCCCTGGAGGTCCACGTCCGTCCCGGCTACCGAGTCGGCCCCTGGACAGTCGACCTGTGCATAGGCGACGGCGACCTCCCCACCGGCGTCTTCTGCGCCCCCCACCCCGACGGCGCCCAGCCCCACCTGAACCGCCAGCGCGCCCTGCACCGAGCCGGCTGGCGCTTACTGGACGCTTTCCCCAGCCGTTGGTCAGCCGACCCCCGCCGCGCCGCGCTGGAGTTGGCCCAGGCTGTGGACAACCCGAAGAAAACGTCGTAGGCGGCCCGTACTTTTCCCCCACCCAGTGAAGGGGGTGGGGAAGAGTAGGAGGAGCACGAAGAGCAGCCCGACGCGCGCGTGCACCCCGAGGCCTGGTCGTCGATTGTCGAGTGGGAACGCTGGCGGGCCTCGAGCGCTGGCGGGCCTCGAGCGCTGGCGGGCCTCGAGCGCTGGCGGGGCCTCGAGCGCTGGCGGGCCTCGAGCGCCGGCGAGGCCTTGAGCGCCGGCGGGGCCTCGAGCATTTGCGCGAGGCGCGTCATCGTGCGCGACGACCGGCAGGCCGGGTCGACACAGCGCGGCGTGGGCGATGGCCAGGGCGTCGATGGGTCGGACTTGCCGCGGGCTCGGGCGCCGCTGCGGGCACCGGCCACCAGCTTCGGCGGTACCCGCACCACGCACACCCTGACACTGAGGGCAATTTGCGGCCGGGGTGGACGAGGGTGAGGCGGGCGTCCACAGGTGCCGCCGGCTGGTGACGGACGCTGGGCGTGGCGGGACGCCCGAACCGCGACGGCCCGCTGGGTGATGTCGGCGTTCTCCCTATTGACCCGGATCGGCCGGCGCGGCTTCCCGCCATTACCTCACCGACGCACGCTTTCTCCTACTCCCACCAGCCATCACGGGCGCAGCAGCCGCTTGGCCGCCGCCAGGTCGACATCCGGCGGCACGTCCAAGGCGACCAGGTCGAACTGCTGGAGTCCCTCGCCGGTGCCGCCGAGCGGCGCGAAAGCGTCAAGAACCCGCTGTCGCGACCCGCCCAGCGCACCTTCGGGGAACGGGATGATCCGAATCGTGCAGTGCGGCGGACCCGGAACAGATCACACCGGCCAACCACGGCGTGGTGTCCAACCGGTCACGCGTGGGTGGGTGGGCCTACCAGACGCCCTGTGCGTCCCGCTTCGCCACGGTCTCGCGCTGCTCGTCGGTGAGCGCGTCGCCCAGGTCCTCGGCCGAGATGACCCGACGGATCTCGATGTTGGTCGGCTCCCCGTCCGCCGACGGCTTCACCGGGCAGCGCTTGAACCACTCGACGCACTCCTCCAGCGACTTCGTCTCGACCAGGAAGAAGCCGCCGACCAGCTCCTTGGTCTCGGCGAACGGCCCGTCCACCACCGTCTTCTTCTCGCCGTCGAAGTAGATCCGGGCGCCCTTGGCGCTGGGGTGGATGCCCTCGGCGGCCAGCAGCACGCCGGCGTCCATCATCTCCTGGATGAAGCCGCCCATCGTCTCGATGTCCTCGGTGGTGGCCGGCGTGCCGGCCTCGGTCTCGGCGGTGGCCTTGGTGATCACCATGAAACGCATTGCGGTCTCCTCATGTCGTGGTGCCTTCTCCTCTACGCGTCGAACGAGAAGTGGCCCACTCGACACCCGGCCCGAAAAAATTATCGGGTCGAGCTGAGTGCCGGCGCGGCCGGGACGGGGACGGTGTCCAGTGGAGCGGCCGCGGGCTCGTGGCGGACGATCTGCACCCGCGGCCACGGACGGGCCCGCACCACGATCCGGTCGCCGCTCACGCGCAGCTGCCAGACCAGGGCGACCACGGCGGCCACGAAGCAGATCAAGCCGGCGCCCCAGATGCTGGACGGCACCCCGTAGTGCTGGCCCCACCAGCCGACCACCGACGCGCCGATCGGGGTCGTGCCCAGGAAGACCAGGACGTACAGGGCCATCACGCGGCCCCGGTACTCGCCGTCCACGCCCATCTGGACCCGGTGGTTCGCGGCCTGGGCCAGGAAGATCGAGAAGAAGCCGGTGGGCAGCAGCACGGCCATCGCGACCAGGAAGTTTGGCGCGAAACCGACCGCGAACTCGAACAGGCCGAACGCCAGTGCGGCGCCCAGCACGAGGTAGACGCCGGGGCGGGCACGCCGGGCGCTGCCGGCCAGGGCGCCGCCGAGCGCGCCGACGGCCAGGGTCGTGGTGAGCAGGCCGAAGGACGACGGGCCGGCGTGGAAGTTGATTTTCGCGAGGGCGGCCAGCGTCACCGGGAAGTTGAAGCCGATCATGCCGACGACCGCCATCAGGCTGATCGGCAGCAGCAGGTCCGGGCGGAGGCGTACGTACTGAAGGCCGTCCAGCACCCGCGCGTCCTTCTTTCCGGCCACGTCCTTGCGGTAGAGCTCGGACGGCCGCATCCGCCAGTAGCTGAACACCGGCGCGACCGCCAGCGCCGTCGCGATCAGGAACACCGGTCCCGTGTGAAAGATCGCCAGCGCCACGCCGGCCAGCGCCGGCCCGCTGATCCGGGCGGTGTTGAAGGTCGCCGCCGACAGCGCGAGCGCGTTGGGCAGCAGCGGCACCTCGACCAGCTCGGAGACGAACGCCTGCCGCACGGGCGTCTCGATGGCGTTCGCGATGCCGAGCAGGCCGGCGAAGAGGAAGACGTGCCACAGACGTACGGCGCCCGAGTCCACCAGGATCGCGAAGACGATCGCGGTGATCGCGAAGGCCGCGTTGGAGGCGATCAACAGGTGGCGCTTGTCGTAGCGATCGGCGAGCCGGCCGCTGTAGAGGGTCAGCAGCAGCACCGGCACGAACTGGAGCGCGGCCACCGAACCGAGCGCGCTCGGCGAGTTGCCGGACAGATCGAGCACCAACCAGTCCTGGGCGGTGAACATCATCCACACGCCGATCAGCTTCACGAGCTGGCCGGTGGAGAAGATTCGATAGTTGCGAACTCCGAGGGACCGGAACGTGGTACTCAGCACTGCCCGCACGTGGCTGCGCCTCCCTTTCCGCCGTACGCGTCATCGACATGTGATGAAGCACGGCGACCGGGGAGCGGTCAGGCGCGGGCGACCTGCTGCAATATCTGTGCAGCCCGGACGAGCACGTCCCGATCGTCGGCGCTGAGGGCGGCCAGCTGGTCGGCCAGCCACTCGTTGCGCACCTTTTCGAACTGGGCGTACATCGCCCGCCCCTGCTCGGTGGGCGCCAGGATGACCTGCCGTCCGTCGGTGGGGTGCGGAGTGCGGACCACGAGCCCGCGATCCTCCAGCTTCCCGACGATCTTGGTCATCGTCGGGGGCTGGACCCGTTCGACGTCGGCGAGCTCGCGCGGGGTCAGCGCGCCGGCCAGTTGGAGGCTGGTCAGGGCGGAGAGCTGGCTGGACGTGAGATCACCGACCGCGCGGGTCTGCCGGACCCGCCGGTTGAGCCGCTGGATGGCCTCGCGCAGCGTCCTGGCCAGCTCGTCCGCTGTCCCTCGCTCCGTCGCCACCGGCAACTCCATCACGATACTTAGCTTAGCTAATGAGCCAGGCTAACGACTATGGGAACGCGTATGACCGCCGTCACCGGGCGCGCGGAGCACGCCCGGTGGCGGAAAGTCTAGAGAATCCACGACTCCAGGGGACCACGGAGGAAGTAGAGGACGAAGAGCACGGCGACGCCGTACAGGATGGGGTGGACCTCGCGCGCCTTGCCGGTGGCGACCTTGAGCACGACGTACGAGATGATGCCCGCCCCGATGCCGTTGGAGATCGAGTAGGTGAACGGCATCAGCGTGATCGCCAGGAACGCCGGCACGGCGATCGAGTAGTCACTCCAGTCGATCTGCCGCACCGAGGTCATCATCAGGAACCCGACCACGACCAGCGCGGTCGACGCCGCCTCGAACGGCACCACCTGCACCAGCGGCGCCAGGAACATCGCCAGCAGGAACATCACGCCGGTGACCAGGTTGGCCACGCCGGTCCGCGCGCCCTCGCCGACACCGGCCGCGCTCTCGATGTAGGACGTGTTGCTGGACACACTGGCCGCGCCGCCGGCCGCCGCGGCGACCGAGTCGATCAACAAGATTTCCCGGGTACGCGGTGGCATGCCGGACTCGTCGAGCAGCCCGCCCTCCTGGCCGATCGCCACCATCGTGCCCATGGTGTCGAAGAAGTCGGTGATCAGCAGCGTGAAGACGAACATCACGCAGACCAGCCAGCCGGCCTTCGACCACGAGTCGAGCACGTTGAAGTGGCCGATCAGCGAGAGGTCGGGGGTGCTGACGATCTTCTCGGGCAGCTTCGGCACGTTCAGCGACCAGCCGTGCGGGTTGGACACCGAGGAGCCGACGCCGGCGATGGCCTCGACGATGATCGCCAGGACCGTGCTGCCGAGGATGCCGATCAGGATCGCGCCCTTCACCTTGCGGACGAAGAGCACCAGGGTGAACAGCAGGCCGATCACGAAGACGACCGACGGCCAGCTCATCAGCCGGCCACCGAGCCCCAGCTCGACCGGGACGGTGGTGTTCTCGGCGTCCGGCACGCGGTGCACGAAGCCCGCGTCGACGAGGCCGATGATCATGAGAAAGAGCCCGATACCGACGCCGATGGCGGTCTTGAGCTGGGTGGGTACGGCCTTGAAGACCAGCGTGCGCAGACCGGTCAGCACGAGGATGGCGATCAGGACGCCCTCGATCACGACCAGGCCCATCGCGTCGGCCCAGGTCATTTCCGGGGCGATCTCGTACGCGACCAGGGCGTTCACGCCGAGGCCGGCGGCGAGTGCGAGCGGGAACCGGGCCACGACGCCCATCAGGATCGTCATTACGCCGGCCACCAGGGCGGTGCCCGCCGCGAGCGCCGCGATCGGCAGCTTGCCGCCGTCGCCGTCGGCGCCCGACCCGAGGATCAGCGGGTTGAGGACGACGATGTACGCCATCGTGAAGAAGGTGGCGAAGCCGCCGCGAATCTCACGGGACAGGTTTGATCCACGCGCAGATATCTCGAAATATCGGTCAAAAGCGTTGCGTACGCCCGCATTGGTAGTAGCGGTCGACATGCAGGCTCCTCCGGAAAGGTCGGATGAAACTCCTTCGCGCAGATGCTGTCAGATGGGATGAGCTGCGCAAAGACCCGGAGGCACCGGTCACGATGAATGATCGCCACGGACGTACCCTGTCGGTGTGACTCAGCCGAAGCCCCGGGTCGAACCACTCGACCCGCCGATGGTTCCGTTCGCGATCGCCGGCCTGGCCGCCTTCGTGATCGCGGGAGTGATCGTCGCGCTGGCCGACGGCCCGGACAGCTGGCTCGACGCCTGCATCGCCGGCTTCATCGTCGGCATCCCGGGCCTGATCACGATGATCATCCACGACCGGAACCGGCGGCGGCGCCGCGCGATCACTCACGCGGCGTTCACCGAGAACTAGCTGTGGCCGTAGTCCTCGGCCGGCTCCTCGTTCTCCACCGAGCCGTGGCCGCGGCTCACCGCGACCGACTCGACCTCGCTGTCGTCGTAGACCGTCGGCAGCTCGTCGACCGGCTGCTCGGCCGTGCCGAGCAGCGCCTCGGAGTGCGCCCCGCAGCCGTGGTCGGCGCTCACCGCGCGGCCGTCGTCGGGCGCGTAGAGGTTGCCGCAGACGCCGAACATCACGCGCAGCGTGCCGGCCAGCGGCAGGTAGAAGCCGCAGGTGCCGCAGCGGGCGTTGCGCGGGGCCGCGGTGGAGATCGGCGCCTCGGGACCGGACTCGCCGTCGTACCACCGCTGGGCGGTCTCGATGCGGCCCTCGCGGGACATCACCCGGGACCGGCCGAGGCCGAGCTCCCAGCTGACCTCCTCGACCGCGGGATCGTCGCTCAGCACGTACCCCTGGGCGAGCCGATCGTCGTCGGGCGCGGTCGGCATGAGGTCGCCCACGCCGAGGTCGCCGGGCTGGAGTCGCTCGTTCCACGGCACCCAGCCGGGGGCGAGCAGCGCGTCGGGGCCGGGGAGCAGCACCGTCTCGCAGACCGTGACGTGCCGGCTGCGCGGCACCCGGGTCACGGTCACGGCCCAGCGCCAGCCGCGGTAGCCCGCGAGATGGCTCTCGAAGAAGTGGGTCACGACCCGGTCGCCCTCGGCGATCGCCTCGAGATGCTCGCCGATGTCGGCCGCATCAACATCGGTGATGGCACCCCGAGCCACTCCGACGGCATCGGCACAAACCTGGTCGAGGCGGGCGGCGCGCGCGGTGGTCCTGGTCGTCACGTATCCATTGTCCCCTACCGGGACAGGTGAGCCGCAGGGACTCCCCCGAATTCCGCGGGCGCGGGACAGGACGCGGGTCGACCGGATGAGTCAGGATGGTTGCCATGCCGCTGCTTCCCACCCTCGGACGCACCGTCGGCACCGGGATCAAGGCCGTGCGGGTGCTGGCGCGCGGCTCCATGCGCGGCAGCGTCTGGGCGACCCGCCGCGTCGGCACCGCGCGGGCGAAGGGCGCCGCCAACGAGGTCGGCATGATCCGGCTCTTCGACCTGCACGCGATCTCCTGCGCCGGCGACACCCTCATCGCCATCGGCCTGGCCGGGACGATCTTCTTCAACGTGCCGCTGGGCGAGGCCCGCAGCAAGGTGGCGCTCTACCTGCTGATCACGATGGTGCCGTTCGCGCTGCTCGCGCCCGTCGTGGGCCCGCTGCTCGACCACTTCCGGCACGGCCGCCGCTATGCCCTCGCGGCGACCATGCTCGGCCGGGCGTTCCTGGCCTACGTGATCTCCGATCACCTTTTCGGGTGGGGCCTCTACCCGGCGGCTTTCGGGGTGCTCGCGCTTTCCCGGGCGTACGGTGTGGCCCGCTCCGCCGCCGTGCCCCGGCTTCTGCCCGAGGGCGTCGGCCTGTCCCAGGTCGGCGCGCGGGCCAGCGTCTACGGCACCTTCGCGGGCGCCGTGGTCGCGCCGCTCGGCCTGCTCGCCTTCAAGATCGGCCCGCAGTGGCCGCTGCGGGTCGCCACGCTCATCTTCGTGGTCGGCATGATCATCTCGCTGGCTCTGCCCCCGCGCGCCGACTCCGACCCGCCCGAGGCCGTCCCCCGCCCCTGGCGCGCCGCCCTCGGCCTGGGCCGCAACGGCGACCGCCCGCTCTCCGGCAAGCTCGTGATCGCCACCCTGATCGGCAGCGCCAGCCTGCGCCTGCTCTACGGCTTCCTGCTGCTGTTCCTGGCCTTCGTCATCATGGCCAACCAGCTGGACACGACGCTGCTCGGCAAGGAGGTGGGCCGCCAGGCCGCGGTCGGCGTGGTGGGCGGCGCCCTGGCCGTCGGCACGTTCCTGTCCACCGCGGTCGGCACCCGTCTGCGCATCCGCCGCCCGCTGGCGCTGCAGTCGGCCGGCCTGACCATCACCGCCGGCGTGGCGGTGCTCGCGGCCCTGTTCTACAGCCTCACCACGGTCGCCCTGCTCGCCCTGGTCACGGCCATCTTCAGCGGCATCTCGAAGCTGGCCATCGACGCGAGCATTCAGGAACGGGTCCCCGAGCGCCTGCGGGCCAGCGCCTTCGCCCACTCCGAGACGGTCCTGATGATCGCCTGGGTCGCCGGTGGCGGGATCGGCATCATCCCCCTCCCCGGCCGCCTCGGCATCGCCCTGGCCGCGCTGCTGGCGGTGGCGATGGCCGTCCGCGCCGCCTGGGCCGCCGCCCGCTTGCGCAACGAGCGCCTCTCCGGCCGCGCCGGCGAGCCCGAGGAAAAGCCCGCCGACGCCGCACCCGAGGACCGCGCCCCCACCGACCCATGGCCCGAGGCCCCCACGGTCCCGGCCCGGAATCAGCCCCACCCGCCTGCACCGCCGGCTCCCCGCGCTCCCGTCGGCACCACCACCCAGGCGCGGCCGGTCGACCAGACCAAGGTCGATCCGAGCCCCGGTAAGCCCGACGGCCGACGCTTCGGCTTCGGCAAGCGCAAGGACAAGCGCACGGAGGCGCCGCCGACGCCGCCGCCTCCGGCCGAGGCTGCCCCGAAGCCCGATCCCGCGCTCGCGCCGCCCGGGTTCCACGTCTATCGGCCCAGCCCGGCGGGGCAGGATCTGAACGGCGACATCCCGCAGGACGACGACCGCTGATGGCCTATCCGCTGCTGGTGGTCACCGCCGTGGCCGCCGAGGCCGAGGCCGTCCGCGCCGGGGCTGACCCCGACCACGTGGTCGTCGAGCCGGTCGGGGTGGGCCCGGCCGCGGCCGCCGCGGGCACGGCCCGGCTGCTGGCCACCCGCCGCTACCGCGCGGTCATCAGCGCGGGGATCGCCGGCGGGTTCGCCGGGCGGGCGCCCGTCGGGGCGACGGTGCTGGCCACCCGCAGCATCTCGGCCGACCTCGGCGCCGAGTCGCCCGACGGCTTCCTCCCCATCGAGGAGCTCGGCTTCGGCACCAGCGTGCTCGCCGCCGACCCGGTTCTGCTCAAGGGGCTGCAAACGGCGCTGCCCGAAGCCATCTCCGGCGACGTGCTCACGCTCGCCACCGTCACCGGGACGGCGGCCACCGCCCGAGCGCTGGCGGAACGCTTTCCGCAGGCCGTGGCCGAGGCCATGGAAGGGTTCGGGGTCGCCGTCGCGGCCGCGGGACTTCCGTTCGCCGAGCTGCGGACGATCTCCAACCCGATCGGGCCGCGGGATCGGGCCGCCTGGCGGCTCAAGGAGGCGTTCGCGGCCTTATCCACAGCTTCGGGCGCCCTGTGGACAGCCTGTGGATAACTTCACCGTGTGGGATGAGAGACACCCGTCGCGCCGCGCGGGAGCCCGATGTCGGGTCTAGCGTGAGGTTCGTGGCGCTTTCACTCGCGGTCTCTCCGTGTCCCAATGACACGTTCGTCTTCCACGCCCTGGTGCACGGGCTCATTCCCGGCACCCCCGAGGTCAACCTGACCTTCGCCGACGTGGACGTCACGAACACGGCGGCGGAGCGGGGCGAGTACGACCTCGTCAAGGTCAGCTACGCGGCGCTGCCCTGGCTGCTCGACGACTACGAGCTGCTGCCGACCGGCGGCGCCCTCGGGCGTGGGTGCGGCCCGCTCGTCCTGGCGCGGACCGCCGATCAAGACCTGACCGGCGCGACCGTCGCCGTGCCCGGTGACCGCACCACGGCGTATCTCCTCTTCCGTCTTTGGGCCGAGCAGACCGGGCAAAAGCCGGGGAAGATCGAGGTGGTCCCGTTCCACCAGATCATGCCGGGGGTCGCCGACGGCACCTACGACGCCGGCCTGGTGATCCACGAGGCTCGGTTCACGTACCAGCGCCATCAGCTCGTCGCGCTGAAGGACCTGGGCGAGTGGTGGGAGGCCGAGACCGGCCTGCCGATCCCGCTCGGCGCCATCCTCGCCAAGAAGGGCGTCGTCGACCCGGCCCTGGCCACCGAGTGGATCCGCAACTCGGTGAGCATGGCCTGGGCCAACCCGGCCGCGAGCGAGGAGTTCATCCTCGCCAACGCGCAGGAGATGGAGCCCGACGTGGTCAAGCAGCACATCGACCTTTACGTCAACGAGTTCACCCTGGAACTGGGCCGAGACGGACTCGCCGCCGCCGACGCCCTCTTGCAGCGTTCGGCGGCGGCGGGTCTGACGCCGTCGGTGAAGCCCTTCCTGTAAAGGTCAGGCCTCGAACTCCTTCGCGACCGCGTGCACGACCTGCGCGATCTTCTGCGACGTCTTCTTGTCGGGGTAGCGCCCCCGCGACAGGCTCGGCTGCACCTGCGACTCCAGCACCTTGATCATGTCTTCGACCATGCTGTGCAGCTCTTCGGCTGGACGGCGGCGCAGCTCGGCCAGCGACGGCGGCGCGTCGATGAGCTTGACGCCCATCGCCTGCGCGCCCTTGCGGCTGTCCACCACGCCGAACTCGAGCCGCTGACCCGCCTTCAGCTCGGTCACGCCGGTCGGCAGCGCGCCCTTGGGCAGGAACACGTCACCGCCCTCATCGCTGGTGACGAACCCGAATCCCTTCGCCGCGTCATACCACTTCACTCGACCCGTGGGCACCGCTGACCTCAACTTCACTCAATGGAAACAACCGCTCACCGCAAGGCTACTGAAGGCGCGGGCTAGTACCCAACTGCAATCTCGCGCAGCAGCGCCGGGAAACCGGTGAGATCCGTCAGGACGTACGCCGCGCCGGCCGTCCGCAGCTCGTCCGGCGCGCACGGTCCGGTCGCCACGCCGATGCCGGGCACCCCCGCGGTTCCGGCCGCGACCATGTCGGCCACGTGGTCGCCGACGTACCAGCGCACCCCGTGCTCGGTCAGCGCGGCCGCCTTGCCCTCGGCGAACAGGTCGCCGGCGAGCTCGTCGACGCGCATGCCCAGATGGTCGAGATGCAGACGCGCGAGCCGGCCCAGCTTCGAGGTCACGACGACCACCCGCAGGCCGAACTCGCGCACCGCGGCCAGCGCCTCGATCGCGCCGGGCATCGGCACGCTGGGCGCGATCGCGTGCTCGGCATAGAGCGCGCGGTAGGTGACCACCGCCTGCTCGAGGTCCTCGGCCGGAAACCACTCGGCCAGCTCCACCCGCAGCGGCGGCCCGAGCCGGGTGACCGCCAGATCGGCGTCGACGTAGACGCCGGTCTTGGCGGTCAGCGCCACGTACGCGGCATGGATCCCCGGCCGGGAGTCGATCAGGGTCATGTCCAGATCGAAACCGACCGCCGCAGTCACGCGGGGGTGGACGGGATGTAGGTCAGGCGGTCCACCGGCAGCGGAAAGGTCAGGTCGTCACCGAACGGCGAGGGCGCGGCGGCGCGGTCGGCCAGGAACTCGGAGACGGAGTGCGGGCCCTTGTCGGGCGCGACACCGGTCGACGGACGCGCGCCGGCGCCGCCTCGGACGTCGGTACCCGGCAACTTGTTCTGAGCCACTGGTCTCCCCTTCAGGTGTTCGCGGAACCGGGCGCGACGCCCGGACACCTCAATATCGTCCCACGGCGGCTAGCGTTGAGAACGATGCCCACCACATTCGCCGATCAGCTGCGCGCGCTCACGGACGAGGCGCTGAGCGCGCTCATCCAGCTGCGCCCCGACCTCGTCGTGCCGCTGCCCGCCGACGTCTCCGCGCTGGCCGTTCGGGCGCAGTCCCGCGGCTCGGTCGCCCGCTGCCTGGACGGGCTGGACGAGTTCACCCTGCGCATCCTCGACGCGGCCCGGCTCGGCCGGTCCCCCACCACCGCCCTGACCTCGGTCGACGCCGTGCTCGAACTGGCCGGCGGGGTCTCCGCCGACGACGTGCGGGCCGCCGTCGACCGGCTCCGGGTGCGCTTCCTGCTGCACGGTCCCGAGGAGGCGCTGGAGGTCACCGGCGCGGTCGACGAGGTCACGTCCCCCTATCCGGCCGGTCTCGGCCGGCCCGCCGACTACCTCGACCCGCAGGCCGCCGCGCTGGTCGCCGACCGGGCCAAGCTGCGCCGCACGGTCCTGGCCGCCCCGCCGGCCGCGCGGGCGGTTCTCGACCGGCTCGCCGCCGGGCCGCCCATCGGCGCGCTCGGCCGCGACTCGATGGCCGAGCCCGTCCGCTGGCTGATCGACCAGCACGTGCTGGTGCCGATCGGCGAGGCCGGCCGGTCGCCGCGTCCCGACGGCGAGCTGGTCGAGCTGCCCCGCGAGGTGGGCATGCTGCTGCGCCGCGAGACCGGCCCGCTCGGCGAGCTGCGCCCGTTCCCGCCGCTGCCCGAGGGCTCCCGCCGCGACCGGAAATCGGTCGACTCGGCCGGGGCCGGGCAGGTGATGGAGGCGGTCCGCAGCACCGAGGCGCTGCTCGACGCGCTCGCGGCCGAGCCCGCGCCGGTCCTGCGCGCCGGCGGCCTCGGCGTCCGCGACCTGCGCCGGCTCTCCCGCTCGGCCGGGCTCGACGAGACGGGCACGGCGCTGCTCATCGAGATCGCGTACGCGGCCGGCCTGCTCGGCGAGGCCGACGCGCACGGCTCCTCCCGCTCGGTGACGGTCAGCCGGGCCGGCGCGCCGGTCGACGAGATCTTCCTGCCCACCGGCGCGTTCGACCTGTGGCGCGCGCTCAGCATTGCCCAGCGCTGGCACACGCTGACCCGCGCCTGGCTCGCGATGACCCGTCAGCCCGGCCTGGTCGGCACCCGCGACGACCGGGACCGCCCGATCAACGCGCTCGCCCCCGAGGCCGAGCGGGCCGGCGCGCCGCAGGCCCGGCGGGAGGCGCTGCTCGTGCTCGCCGACCTCGAGCCGGGCACCGCGGCCGGCGCCGACGAGGTGCTCGAGTTGCTGGCCTGGCAGGCGCCGCGGCGAGCCCGTGGCCGCGAGGCGGCACACCGGGACGCCCTGGGCGGCGCCGCGCTGCTGGGCGTCACCGCACTGGGCGCCCTCACCTCGTACGCCCGCCTGATCTTGGAAGACCAGGACGACGCCGACGAGACCGATCCGCTCGGCGTGCGGGCCTCCGCCGCGCACCAGAGCAGCGACTCGTTGCGGCTGCTGGACGGCCTGCTGCCCGCCCCGGTCGATCACATCCTGGTGCAGGCCGACCTGTCCGTGGTGGTGCCCGGGCCGCCGGAGCCCGAGCTCGCGGCCGAGCTCGACGTGGTGGCCGAACCGGAGTCGGCGGGCGGCGCGAGCGTGTTCCGGGTGACCGCGGCCAGCATCCGGCGGGCGCTCGACGTCGGCTACCCGGCGAGCGAGCTGCACGCGCTGTTCAAGCGCCGCTCGCGCACGCCGGTGCCGCAGACGCTGACCTACATGATCGACGACGCCGCCCGGCGGCACGGCGGCCTGCGCACCGGCTCGGCCGGTTCCTACCTGCGCAGCGACGACGAGGCGCTGATCGCCGAGGTGCTGGCGGACAAGCGGTTCGGCCCGCTGAGCCTGCGCCAGATCGCGCCCACCGTGCTGGTCAGCCCGGCGCAGACGACCCGGTTGCTGACCGCGCTGCGGGACGCGGGCTTCGCGCCGGTCGCCGAGGACGCCGGCGGCGCCGCGGTGCTCTCCCGGCCCAAGGTGCGACGGGCTCCGACGCGTACGTCGCTGGCCGCCCGCCTCTCCGACCAGGCCGGACCCCCCGTCCTCGCCGGACCACGTCTCGCCGGGGTGGTCGAGCAGATCCGCAAGGGTGACATCGCCACCCGGGCCGCCCGCCGCGCCCCGGTCACCGTGCGCGCCGCCAACGGGCACGGCGTGACCGGTCTCACGTCGGTGCAGCGGCACGGCGAGGCGATGGCGGTGCTGCAACAGGCCGTACGGGAAAAGGCCCGGGTCTGGGTGGGTTATGTCGATTCGCACGGCGCCACGCTGTCGAGGCTGGTGCGCCCGGTGTCGCTGAGCGCCGGGTACCTGCGGGCCGAGGACGAGCGCACGGAGACGCTGCACACCTTCGCCCTGCACCGGATCACCGCGGCGGTGCCCGAGCAGGAGGAGTGACGGGGTCAGGTCGCACGCCCCCGAAGCCATCGCGCGACCTGATCCCGCATATCAATAAACGCGGGGATCGGCGGCGAGGTTGCACCGTGGCAAACTGGAGGGTCGGCTTTCGCGTAAGAGAGGGACTTCGGTGAGCGGCGGACCACTGATCGTGCAGTCGGACAAAACACTCCTACTCGAGGTCGACCACCCGGACGCGAAGGCCTGCCGCATGGCCATCGCGCCCTTCGCCGAGCTCGAGCGGTCGCCCGAGCACGTGCACACCTACCGGCTGACCCCGCTCGGGCTGTGGAACGCGCGGGCCGCCGGGCACGACGCCGAGGGCGTGGTCGACTCGCTGATCCGCTTCTCGCGCTACCCGGTGCCCAACGCGCTGCTGGTCGACGTCGCCGAGACGATGGACCGGTACGGCCGTCTCCAGTTGCTGAACGACCCGGTGCACGGCCTCGTGCTCCGCGGCCTCGACAAGATCGTCCTGATCGAGGTGGCGAAGTCCAAGAAGCTGGCCGGCATGCTCGGCGCCCGGGTCGACGACGAGACGATCGTGGTGCACCCGTCCGAGCGCGGCCGGCTCAAGCAGGCGCTGCTCAAGCTGGGCTGGCCGGCGGAAGACCTGGCCGGCTACGTCGACGGCGAGGCGCACGAGATCGACCTGGCCGAGGATGGATGGCACCTCCGGTCGTACCAGCAGGAGGCGGTGGACGGCTTCTGGGCCGGCGGCTCCGGCGTCGTGGTGCTGCCCTGTGGCGCCGGAAAGACGCTGGTCGGCGCCGCCGCGATGGCGACGGCCAAGGCGACCACGCTGATCCTGGTCACCAACACGGTGGCCGGCCGGCAGTGGAAGCGCGAGCTGATCGCCCGCACGTCGCTCACCGAGGAGGAGATCGGCGAGTACTCGGGCGAGCGGAAGGAGATCCGCCCGGTCACCATCGCGACCTACCAGGTGCTCACCGCCCGCCGCGGCGGCGCGTTCACCCACCTCGACCTGTTCGGCGCCCGCGACTGGGGCCTGGTGATCTACGACGAGGTGCACCTGCTGCCCGCGCCGATCTTCCGGTTCACCGCCGACCTGCAGGCCCGCCGCCGGCTCGGCCTCACCGCCACGCTGGTGCGCGAGGACGGCCGGGAGGGCGACGTCTTCTCGCTGATCGGGCCCAAGCGCTACGACGCGCCCTGGAAGGACATCGAGGCCCAGGGGTGGATCGCGCCGGCCGAGTGCGTCGAGGTGCGGGTCACCCTCACCGAGGCGGAGCGGATGACGTACGCGGTGACCGACGCCGAGGAGCGCTACCGGGTGGCCGCCACGGCCCGCACCAAGCTGCCGGTCGTCAAGGCGCTGGTCGACCGGCACCCGGGCGAGCAGATCCTGGTCATCGGCGCCTACATCGACCAGCTGCACGAGCTCGGCGAGTTCCTGCAGGCGCCGATCCTGCAGGGCGCGACGACGAACAAGGAGCGGGAGAGGCTGTTCGACGCCTTCCGGGACGGCTCGCTGAAGACGCTGGTCATCTCGAAGGTCGGCAACTTCTCGATCGACCTGCCCGAGGCGGCGGTCGCGATCCAGGTGTCCGGCACGTTCGGCTCGCGGCAGGAGGAGGCGCAGCGGCTCGGCCGGGTGCTGCGGCCGAAGGCGGACGGGCGGCAGGCGCACTTCTACACCGTGGTCTCGCGCGACACGATCGACACCGAGTACGCGGCCCATCGCCAGCGATTCCTGGCCGAGCAGGGGTACGCGTACACGATCGTCGACGCCGATGACGTGCTCGGCCCGCCGCTCCCCCAGATCGACTAGAGATTCGGCGCGAGGTTTCAGCGCGACGAGAACGTCGGGATCGGTGCCGGGGCCGTCGTCATCGGCTCCGGCCCGCTCGATCGGGCCCAGAAGAACGAGAACGCGCACAGCCCCAGGACCACGACCAGCAGCAGCCCGCTCACCCCGAGGACCACCGGCCAGACCCAGGCCGGACGCCGGCGCGGCGGCGGCTCGGGACGGGTGCCCGCCTCCTCGTGCGCGGCCGCCGCCACCACCTCGGGGCTGCCGAGCCGCTCGAGCACCTCGATCAGCTCGCCCTCGGTCGACAGGTCGCGCTCGGCCCGCTCGCTCGCGATGTGCGCGGCCAGGTCGGCCAGCAGCTCGCGGCGCTGGAGCACGGGCATCCCGGCCAGGCGCAGGTCAACCTCGTGCAGATATTCCGCGACGACGTCGGTGCTCTTGGTCTTCATGCGGCCTCACCGGTTCCCACGAGACGGTCGACGGTCTGTCGAAACGAAACCCACTCGGTGCGGAAGTGCTCGAGCGCGGACCGCCCGCCGGCGGTCAGCCCGTAATACCGCCGGGGCGGCCCCGACGGCGACTCCGCCCACTTGCTGTCCAGCCAGCCCACCCGGCGCAACCGGGAGAGCAGCGGGTAGATCGTGCCCTCGCTCGCGGCCAGGCCGGGCTCGTCGCCGAGGCGGCGAACGATCTCGGTGCCGTAGCGATCCTCTTGCTCGACCATGGCGAGCACACAGAACTCGAGCGTCCCGCGGCGCAGGCTGGTCGCCAGTTGCCCGACATCTGCCATGCCTCACACGGTACCTTGCGACGCAAGGTACGCCAACCCCCGCGCCAGACCCACCCCCAGCGCCGCTCCCACGGTGTTGTGCGCGACGTCGATCGCGTCCCCGCCCCGGCCGATGACGGCCTGCCAGGCCTCGAGCAGAAAGCTGAGCCCCGCGCAGGAGGCGACGACCACCCACGGCCGGCGCCACAGCAGCGTCGCGAGCAGGCCGAGCGGCAGGAACAGGGCGATGTTGCAGAGCCGTTCGACGTTGCCCGCGAAGCCGCCGAAGACGTACCCGGGATGGCCGAACTGATCGAGATAGGGCCGCACGTCCGCGACCCCGAAATGGAACAGCTGCGTGGTGGCGGTCGCGGCCAGGATCGCGCCGAGCGTCACCACGAACAGCACCCCGGTCGCCCCGCGGCGCCGACCGAGCGGCCAGGCCAGCAGCAGCGTCAGCCCGAGCACCGCCAGGGTCGCCGGCCGGGTGGCGACGATCCAGGCGATGCGCGTGTCGACCACGCGGCGGCTACCGCTTCCAGGTCCGGGCGGTGGTGTAGACCACGTTGCCGGCCCGGTCGTACGCCCGCAGCTGCATTTTGATCGTCTTGCCGTATTTCGCGGTCTTGATCGAGAAGGCGTAACCGGCCTTGACGTCCCGGGCCACGAGCTTGCCGTTGATCAGGAGCTCGACCCGGCTGACGCCGTTGCGGTCCGACGCCGACGCGGTCACCGTCACCGTGCCCTTGACCTTGGCCTTGTTCTTCGGCGCCTTGATGATCTTCAGGGTCGGGCGGGTGTTGTCGACGGTCACGTAGCGCGTGTACGTCGTCTCGTTGTAGACCTTGTCCGCCACGTGCCACCGGATGGCCTTGAGGCCGTCCTTCCCGGCCGGAACCCAGCCGCTGTACGGCGCGGAGGTGCGGTAGCTGTACGCGTTGTCCAGCCAGACCGCGCCGATCCCGGAGACGTCGTCGGTCGCCCGCAGCGTGGTGCCGATCCGCGAGCCGCGCACCAGGGCGCCGGAGGCGGGCGTCACCGCGACGACGACCGGTGCCTTGGCGTCCACGCGGAAGGTCATCGGGGTGGTCTTCTCGTTGCCGAGCACGTCCCAGGCGCGGACCTCGGCGGCGACCGTCCGGCTCGTCCGGCCGAAGTCGTAGCCGAAGGAGGTGCCGGTCGCCCGCAGCGCCCCGTCCGCCCAGAACTCGACGCGCGCCACCTTGGACTGATCCTTCAGGCTCAGGTAGAGACCGGTCACCCCGCCGGGCAGGACGTTGCCCTCGCCGCGGGACGTCCAGACCGGCGTCTGCAGGGTGGGACCGTCGTTGTCCGGGTGGTAGCGCTGGTCGTACGTCGCGAAGTTGCCGGCCTGGTCGGTCATCGTGACGAACAGATAACCGCTGACCTTGGTCGAGTCGAACGTCATGGTCCAGGGCGCCGAGGTGAGCCGGGCCAGCACCGGTCCGTACGGGGTGTCGGTCACCACGATCTCGGCGACGTCGTCGGGCACGGCGAAGGTGACGGTGACGAGGCCGGTGACGATCGCGCCGTTCGCC
Organism: Actinoplanes sp. NPDC051537; assembly: GCF_055586105.1. Taxonomy (NCBI): domain Bacteria; kingdom Bacillati; phylum Actinomycetota; class Actinomycetes; order Micromonosporales; family Micromonosporaceae; genus Actinoplanes; species Actinoplanes sp. NPDC051537. The sequence goes on along the minus strand of NZ_JBVJIU010000016.1, from coordinate 173,104 downwards.
GGCGTGATCGGGACGGCGTAGGGCGGCGTCAGGTCGACGCGCACCCGGGTCGTCGCCTCGGCGCTGCCGCCGGCCGCGTCCCGGACCCGCACGGTGACGTCGACGTCGGTGTCCTCCTCGGCCGCCAGGAAGCGCAGGCGCAGACCGTTCGCCAGCGCGATGGCCGGGGTCACGGTCGTCACCCGGTCGCCGATCAGCACGTCGACCGCGGCGACGTCGCCGGTCCAGACCGGATGCACGCCCAGCCGGGTGCCGACCCGCTGCCCGGTGGTCAGACCGGTCGAGACCAGGGCGAGCGAATCCGGTTCGGCGGCCGAAGCCGGCAACGCGCCGGGCACCATCAACGAAACCGCCACCGCCGCCGTCGCGGCCCACCTGTTGCGCATGCGCGAACAATAGGGGGATCAATCGATGGGCAGCATCGGCCCCGCGGTCAGAAGATCGGCAAGCAGATCGCCGTGCTTCTCGATGCGGTCGAGCACCTCGCCCGCCCGGTAGTGCTTCGGCTCGGTCCGACCGGTGGCGACAGCCTCGACCTCGTCCCAGGTCAGCGGCGTCGACACGGTCGGGAACTCCTGCGCCCGCAGCGAATACGGCGTGACCGTCGTCTTGGCCGCCGCGTTCTGGCTCCAGTCGATGAAGATCTTTCCCGGCCGCACGGCCTTCGCCATCTTGGCGGTGATCGAGGCGGGCACCATCGCCGCGAGCTCTTCGGCGACCTTTTTCGCGTACGCCGAAGCCGTCTCCGCCGATTGGGTTCCCGAGATCGGGCAGCACAGTTGCATGCCCTTCTTCCCGGACGTCTTCGGATAGGCCGCCACCCCGTCCTCGGCGAGCCGGTCCCGCATCAGCGCCGCCACCGCGCTGCACTCCTTGAGGCCGGCCGGCGCGCCGGGATCGAGGTCGACGACGAGCAGGTCCGGATCGCGGCCGACCCGCCACTGTGGGGTGTGCAGCTCGAGCGCCGCGAGGTTGGCCAGCCAGACCAGGGTCGGCAGGTCGTCCACCACCACGAAATCGATCGTCTCCCGGCTCTTGGTGGACCCGGGCACGGGCAGCGTCTCCAGGCGGACCCAGTCGGGCGTACCACCGGGCTTGTTCTTCTCGAAGAAGTGCGCGCCCTCGACGCCGTTGGGATAGCGGATGCGGGTGACGGCCCGGTCGGCCAGGTGCGGCAGGATCACCGGCGCCACCCGGGTGTAGTAGTCGATGACCTCGCCCTTGGTGAAGCCCGCGGCCGGGAACATCAGCTTGTCGAGGTTGGAGAGCTCGAGATCGCGCCCGCCGATCGAGACGAGGAACCGGTCAGCTGCCATCCTCGTCGTCCTCCTCGGCGCACTCCTGCGGCGTCTTGTCGTCGCGCACCCGCAGGAAGCGCGGGAAGCGCAAGCGCCCGTCCGGCGTCCGGTTGCCGTAGCGGACCTCGACCACCAGCTCGGGGTCCACCCAGTGGGCGCCCTTGGCATCCTCTCGCGGAACCACGCCGGGCGCGAACGGTGAATCTCGCCGGGCCAGCGGTTCGAGCCGGGCGAGCAGCTCTCTCTCGGCCACCGCCCCGATCCCGCCGCCGACCCGGCCGCGGAACGCCAGCCCGTCCTCGCCGGGCACCCCGACCAGCAGGCCGCCGAGCTTGCGCGCGCCCGAACGCCACCCGCCGATCACGTAGTCGCCGGTGCGGTCGAACTTCACCTTGACCCAGTCGGGCGAGCGCGAGCCGGGCAGATAGATCGAGTCGCTGCGCTTGGCGACGACGCCCTCGAGGCTGTTCTCCCGGGCCGCGGACTCGGTGGCGGCGCCGTCGCCGAACGACGGCGGGACCATCCAGCGCATGCCGGCGAGCTCGAGCTCCTCGAGCCGCTCCCGGCGGGCCAGATAGGGCAGGCCGGTGAGGTCCATGCCCTCGTGGAAGAGCAGATCGAAGATCATGTACGTCACCGGCGCCGTCACCGCCAGCCGGGCGGCCCGGTTCGGGTCGCGCACGTGCATGCGCTCGGCCAGCGCGGTGAACGACGGCCGCCCCTTCGCGTCGAGCACCACCATCTCGCCGTCGAGCAGCGTGCCCTCGGGCAGATGCAGGTCGGCGATCTCCGGGTAGGCGGCAGTGACCAGCGCACCGGAGCGCGCGAACAGCTCGGGTGGACCGCCGGCGAACAGGGCGAGAACGCGTACCCCGTCCCACTTGAACTCGTAGCTCCAGCCCGGCCCGACCGGCAGCGCGCCCGCGGTGGCGAGCATCGGAGAGAGCGGCGCACCAGGCACCTGATCACCTTAGGCAAGGTCGAAGACCTTACGCAGGCGTCTCAGTAATGTAATCCTGAAGCCATGCGCGCGATCTGGAAAGGCGCGGTTTCGTTCGGCCTGGTGTCGATCGCCGTGAAGCTGTACTCCGCGACCGAGGAAAAGGACATCCGGTTCCACCAGGTGCATCGCACCGACGGCGGCCGGATCAAATACCAGCGCACCTGCTCGATCGACGGCGAGGTCGTCACCTACGACGACATCGCCAAGGGCTACGACATCGGCGGCGGCGAGATGGTGATCCTCACCGACGAGGACTTCGCCGATCTGCCGCTGACCACGTCCCGGGCGATCGACGTGCTGGAGTTCGTCCCGGCCGAGCAGATCGACCCGATCCTGTTCGCGAAGGCGTATTACCTCGAGCCCGAGGGACAGGCGGCCAAGCCGTACGTGCTGCTCCGCGACGCCCTGCAGGACGCCGACCGGGTGGCGATCGTCAAGATCGCCCTGCGTCAGCGCGAGCAGCTGGCCACGCTGCGGGTGCATGAGGGCGTGCTCGTGCTCAACACCATGCTCTGGCCCGACGAGGTGCGCACGCCGGAGTTCGGCTTCCTCGACGAGGACATCGAGACGCGGCCGGCCGAGCTCGCGATGGCGTCGTCGCTGATCGACTCGATGGCGGGCAGCTTCAAGGCCGACGAGTTCACCGACAACTACCGGGCCGCCCTCCAGGAGGTCATCGACGCCAAGGTCGAGGGGCGCGAGATCGTGCAGCCGGAGGAGGCCGAGGAGGCGCCGGCCGCCGCGGTCGACCTGATGGCGGCGCTCAAGGCGTCGGTCGAGCGGGCCAAGAAGGCGCGGGGTGAGGAAGCCGCCCCTCCGGCCAAGAAGGCCGCGCCCGCCAAGAAAACCGCGGCCAAGAAGGTCGCGCCCGCCAAGAAGGCGGCCAAGAAGTCGGCCTGACTAGAGTTGCCCCGTGGCGTTGACGTGGGCTGAGTCTTATCTGGGCAGGGTGCGGGCGAGCGTCGGTGATACCGACACGATCCTCTTCGTCGGGGCGCGGGGCGTGGTCATGGACGACCAGAACCGGCTGCTGCTGATCCAGCGCTCCGACAACCATCGCTGGGCGATCCCGGCCGGTGCGATGGAGCTCGGCGAGAGCATGGAGGAGTGCGCGATCCGCGAGGTGTGGGAGGAGACGGGCCTGCGGGCGACGTCGCTGACCCCGTTCGCGTTCTACAGCGCGTACACGTACACGAACGACTACGGGCACACGTACCAGCAGATCCTGATGAGCTTCCGCATCCACACCTGGGAGGGTGAGCTGCTGCGGCAGACGGACGAATCGGTCGACGCCGGATTCTTCCCGCTCGACGAGCTGCCCGGGCCGAAGTCGTTCGTCCTCGAGGAAACCCTTAACGATCTTGCGTCGTACGAGGCCACGGGACGTCTCGTGCTGAAATGAGGTGGCCGCCGCCACGGTCCGCGACTTAGAGTCACGGTTCGTGAGCAAGCGCCTCGGTCTCGACCTGAGCCCGTTACGAACTTCCCGTGACTACCGACTCGTCTTCACCGGCGGCGCGGTCACGGCGTTCGGCTCGTTCATCAGCTACGTCACCATCCCGTACCAGGTCGCCAAGCTCACCGAAGACCCGCTGATGGTCGGCCTGCTCGGCGTCTGCGAGCTGGTCCCGCTGCTGATCATGGCGTTCGTGGGCGGCGCGCTCGCCGACTACGTCGACCGCCGGTTGCTGGTCCGCGGCGGCGAGTTCGCGATGGCCGGCCTGAGCGGCATCCTGCTGCTCAACGCGCTGTCCGACCGCCCGCACCTGTGGCTGCTCTACGTGATCGCCGCCCTCACCGCGTGCGTCGACGGCCTGCAACGTCCGGCCCTCGAGGCGATGGTCCCGCGTCTGGTCGAGCCCGAGCAGCTGCCGGCCGTGATGGCGTTGCAGTCGCTCAGCATGCAGATCGCCCAGCTCGGCGGCCCCGCCCTGGCCGGACTGCTCATCTCGGCGATCGACCTGGCCTGGGTGTACGCGTTCGACCTGCTCACCTTCGCCGTGTCGCTGACCTGCCTGACGCTCGTCCGGGCGGTGCCGCCCCCGCCCGAGGCCGACCGGCCGTCGATCCGGTCGGTGGTCATCGGCCTGCGGTACGCCAAGTCCCGCCCCGAGCTGCTCGGCACCTACCTGGTCGACATCAACGCGATGTTCTTCGGCATGCCGACCGCCCTCTACCCGTTCCTGGCCACGCAACTGGGCGGCCCACGCATCCTCGGCCTGCTCTACGCCGCGCCCTCGGTCGGCTCGCTGATCGCCACCTTCACCTCGGGCTGGACCGCGCGAGCCCATCGGCACGGCCTGTTGGTGCTGGTCGCGGGCGCCCTCTGGGGCCTCGGCATCGTCGGCGTGGGCCTGTCGCACACCCTGTGGCTGACGCTCTTCTGTCTCGCCTTCGCCGGCGGGGCCGACATGATCTCGGGGATCTTCCGGTCCATCGTCTGGAGCCAGACCATCCCCGACCACCTGCGCGGCCGCCTCGCCGGCATCGAGATGCTCTCCTACACGACCGGCCCGCTCCTGGGCCAGCTCCGCTCCGGCCTGATGGCCCGCACCCGCCTCGGCGTGGGCGGCTCGATCTGGGTGGGCGGCGTCCTGTGCATGGCCGGCTCGGTCGTGCTGGCCGCCGCCCTCCCCCAGTTCCTGCGGTACGACGGCAAGGACGGCCCGGCCCGCAAGAAGGCGGCCGACGAGGCCTGGCTGGCCGCGTCTAGCTCGAAGTCGACGGCGCCGGCCCCTTCGGCTTGAGGGCGTTCTCGACCGCGGCGATCGTGGCCGCGTCGACGGCGCCGGTCGGCTCCACCTTCAGCTCGGTCTGGAACGCCTTGAGCGCCTCGGTCAGCTCCGGCGTCCACACCCCGTCGACCGGCCCCGGCCAGTGGCCGGCCAGCTTCAGCGTCTGCTGCACGGCGGCGGTCTGCGCCCCCGTCTCCTGCCCCTTGGCCGCCAGCTCGGCCCGCAGCGCCGCGTCGGTGGCCTTGTCCACGGTCCCGGTGACCGGCAGGCCGTTCTTCTTCTGGAGGGCCTCGACGGCGTCGACCGTGGCCGGCCCGTAGACGCCGTCGATCTCGTTCTCGTAGTAGCCGGCCTCGGCCAGCGACTTCTGGATGGCCAGCGTGTAGTCGCGGGCGGCCCGCTGCTGGCTCTCGTCCAGGCACCCGCCCTCGTCCAGCACCCGCACCCAGGCCATCTCGAGGGCCACGGCGGCGGCGTTGAACCGCTCGGACGCCTGGCGGATCGGGGTCTGCGCGGAGATGCCTTGCTGGGCCGCGGTGAAGTCGGCGTCGGCCTGCTTGACCCGGTCGATGGTGGCCGGCGCGATCGAGGGCCCGGCGCTCGGGCTCGTCTCGATCTTGGCTACCTTGCCCTTGGCCTTCTCGACGTCCTCGGCGGCGGCGATCACGTCGTCGCGGGGCTTGGCGAGATCGGCGCCGGCCTCGGTGACGTCGCCGACCGTCGGGGCGGTCTGGGTGAGCAGGTCACCGTAACGATCCAGAGCTTTGACGTACGCCGCGGCGCTGTCGCAGAATTCGCCGACCTGTTTCGCCAGGTCCGCTCGGGCCTCGTCGGCATTGTCATTGTCCCCGCCGCCGCATCCGGACAGCGCCAGGACAAGTGCCGTCCCGCCCGCGCCCAGCCACCGCGCTCGTGCCGCATTCACGGCAACAGCGTGCGGTGACCAGCGCCCCCGGGGAATCACCCCGGCCGGATGAAGGAGTCAGTAACCGCGGTTTTGCGTCGCGGCTTTGGCAAAGGCGGGCATGCGGCCGTTGGCCAGTTCGCCGCCGAACCACAAGCCGAATCCGGAGATGGCCAGGGCCAGCAATTCGATGAGCAGAAGTCCGACGCCGGCGGCCCGGTCGTGCGCGCCGACCCGCACCATGAGAATGACGGCGAAGAGGAACAGCACGCCCATGTTCACCAGGACGCGCAGCACGCCGACCCGTTTCGCGGTCGGGCGGCGCACGAAGCCGACGTCGATCACGCCGGCCACCAGGGCGAGGAAACCACCGGCCAGGCCGGCCACGATGTTCCAGTAGGCGAGCGCCCCGAGCATGCCGGGGCCGCCCGACAGGTTCGCGACGTCGAAGATCACAGCCATCGTGAACAGTCCCAAAGGGAACATCACGAGGACGGGCTGCACCGCTTGTCCCGCGATGCTGAGGCGGCTCTCCATCCGGTCATCGCCCTTCCTACCTGCGTAAATCGTAGGTTCGTCGTGGCTTCCGTGTGAGGCCTACCCGGTGCATACGTCAATGAAACGCCGCAGAAGGGCGGTAGTGACGCATGCTACCCACCAGTACTCAGCTTGTACGCAATCTGCAACATGGCAGATTGAGTTGTAGCGGATTGCCGGGTGGCGTGTTCTACTAAAAGAACAAGGCGGAGTTGAAGGGGAGACACCGCAACGGCACCCGGCGGCAACCGGGTGCCGTTGTCGCCTCTGAGCTCCGTATGAGCGAGGCGGGGAATTCTCTCTGCGCCAATGGTGGCTCGCACATCCCTGTTCTCGCAAGGAGTACGGGGAGGGAGTTCGCCATGCGTATTTACTACCGTGGGCCCGCAGCCGTCGTGACCAGCGAACTCTTCGTCCGGCGCGGTTCGCCGCCCGGTCGTTTCGCGATTCGCGACCTGCGCGAGGTCGGAATCGCCGGCGCCGAACACGAAGGCGTGGAGCTGACCACCGTCGTTCCCTTTGCCGCCGCGGCCGTCCTGGTCGCGGCGGCGGTCATCTCGGCCGCCGGCGGCGTGCTGATCGGCGTCTCACTCGGCGCCGTGGCTCTGGCCGTCTGCCTGGCCTGCATGGTCATCGATCAGCACCGTCCACGCCGCTGGGAGCTGCGCGCGATGTACCGCGACCAGCAGGTGACGCTGTTTTCCTCGTCCGACGAGCGGATCTTCCACCAGGTCAGCCGGGCCCTGCGGCGGGCCATCGAGGAGTCCCGCCCACTAGGTGGAGTCGCCGCGGCATGACGGCACCGTGCCATTCTGCCGCGGCGTCAAGGCCCTGAGCTGGGATAACGGAGATCAATTCAGAGTAGCTTGTGCGCAATCTGCGATATGGCAGGTTGAACGGTAGCGAGCAGACTTGTGGCCATGCTGTACTCGATACAGACAGTCCGGAGGGCGGATTTTCGAGGGGAGAGTCACAACGGCGTCTGGCGGCAACCAGGCGCCGTTTCTCTCTCTTCGGCCATGCGAGAGGGGAACCGGAAGTGCGCACGTATTACCGCGGTCCCGACGCCGTCATCACCGACACCCATTTCGTCTGGCAGACCCCGGTGGTCCAGATCTTCGCGATCGACGACCTCGATGACGTACGGCTGGAGCGCACCGTCGATGCCGGACCGTCCGGCCTGGAATTCGTTCTCGGAATCGGCCTGCTCGCCCTCACCGTCGTCGCCGGCCTCCAATTCGGCCTCAAGGGCGCCGCGCCGCTGGCCGTCGCCCTGGTCGCGGTCTCGGTGTACGCGCTGCGGCGGCGCGGACGGCACGCCTGGGAGATCCGGGCGCGCTACCGGGCGCAGGACGTCATCATCTACACCTCGCCCGACCCGCGGGTCTTCAACCAGGTCACGCGGGCGCTGCGACGCACCATGGAACGGCGGGCCTACCGCCTGGTCGCCGGCTGAAATGGCGGCGCCGGCGTCCCCCGAACTGACGTACGCCGATTTCCCTCCCGGGTCGGCGCTGAGTAGGCTGCTGCGCGATTTCGCTTCCTGCGCGCTGGCTATCAGCGACGTCGCAGGTACCGCGCGATCCCCGTCGCCGGACTTTGAAGGACCTCATGGCCGAGGGTAAGTCGCTCACTGATGCGCGACGCGGCGTAGTCGCCGTCGGCCGCGCGCGCCACCGTCTGGGCGACGCCTCGCGCAATGTGCCAGATAGCAGGTTGAAGGGTGGCCCCCAGACTTGTGGCCATGCTGTACTCGACAGTGCGGGCAAGAACATAGCGGCACCCGGCGGCAACCGGGTGTCGCTTTTTCTGTTTCCGGCCCGGTGCGGCGACGTCACCCGCAGGAGTGCACCCGGCAGCGCCCACGGACCGGCGCCCGATGATGAGCGAAGCCCGCCGACCCCGCCCGGAACCGCTCCGACCAGGCACGACACCGGAGCGATGGCGACGTCCCGGCGATCACGTCGAGATATCGCGTGGTGACTCATCTCATTTGGGCAAACACCGAGTATGGGCTTCGTCGTTTTGATAAGACAGTGGATAGCATGATGCCACCTCGCCGCCCGCGTGGTGGCTGACTGCGACGTAGCACTTTGGCGCTTCACGACATCGAGGGACTGACGAGAGACAGTGGCCGAGGACGTCTCGCCGACGATCGCGCGACGTCGCGTACGCATCGCGCTGCGCGAGGCACGCGAGGCTGCCGGTTTCACGCAGTCCGACGTCGCCGAGGCGATGGAGTGGAGCCTCAGCAAGGTCATTCGGATCGAGAACGGCGACGTCAGCATCGCGCCGAACGATCTGAAGCCGCTGTTGACCTACCTCAATATCAAGGACCGCGCGACCGTCGCCGATCTGGTGAATCTGGCAAAGGTCGCCCGCACCCGGCAACGCGGCGAGTGGTACCAGAAGCCGGGTCTCCGAGAGCACATGACGCCCGCCATGCTCCGGCTGGTCGAGTACGAGGCCGAGGCCGTGGAGATCCGTTATTACCAGGTCTTCCACATGCCCGGCCCGCTCCAGGTGCCGGCATATACCCGGGCCAATCTCGAAATCTTCAGTGACGGCGACATCGACACGTCCGCCCGCCGGGCCCGTGCGGAGGCTCGCCGGCTGCGCCGAGAGACGCTGCTTTCCCGCCTGGGCAACGGGTTGACCGTCTACGCGCTGTTCGACGAGTCGGTGTTCCGCCGCACGCTCGGCGTTCCCGAAGTTGTGCTCGAGCAATTGCGCGAATTGAAAGACTTGGCCACCGCCGGGAAGATTAAAATACGGATGATTCCGTTCGACTTCAATCGGGCGGTCACCAATAACGCCACGTTCGACCTCCTCACCCTCAGATCCGGCGAGGCCGAAGAGCGCAGCGAAGTGCTGTATCGGGAGACCGGATTGCAGGACGAGATCGTGGAGGATCCATCAGTACGCCGGCATCGCGATCGGTTCGACAAAACGTGGAACGATGCGGCCACCGAGGAAGACACAATCAACTTCGTAGGTGACCGGATAAAAGACCTGGAAGCGCAGATCCGCAACAGGAAAGACCCGTAACCCCAAACCCGAACCCCGCAGCACCGGTTCGGGCTGCGGGTACTTGTGTGTGGAGAGCTGACAATGAAGTCCAACTCGGTCAACTGGCGTAAGAGCAGCCGGTGCGGCAGCAGCGCCTGTGTCGAGGTCGCCAAGGTCGACAACGGCTACCTCGTGCGTGATTCCAAGAACCCAGATAGCGCTCCGCTGACGTTCACCCCGGAGGAGTGGGTCGCCTTCGTCGAGGGCGTTCAGCAGGGCGAGTTCAGCTTTTAGCCGAGTGTTGTGGAGGCCCTGCCCGGCGCACACCGCCAGTAGGGCCCCCGCCATGATCCCCGAACATGCGACAAAGTTCGCTTAACGGGCGTAAACGCCGGTGACATAACTGCGTTTCGGGGATGAATCGAGCATTAGGTCGGGTTTCACTCATCTCAGCTCCTGCGGGGACTTCCGTCGCTCCCTTACCGTGGAGGACGGAACCGTCTGGAGGTGCGCAAATTGATCAAGCCGGCGGAACACGTGCAGTGGCGGCGGTCCTCGCGCTGCGGGTCGAATGCCTGCGTCGAGATCGCCACGGTGGACGGCAACTTTTTCGTACGCGATGCCAAGGACCCCGATGGAGCGGTCCTCTCCTTCTCCGCCGCCGAATGGGCGGCGTTCTTGTCGGCCTTGAAGGCCGGCCAGTTCGACCTCTGAGAGCCGAACGGCGTTCGCGCGACCTGATCTCGATCGACGCGGCCTGATTTCGTTCGACGCGGCTGATTTCGATCGATCAGCGCGCAACCGGGTGCGGCCGGCACCGGGTTGCGTCGCGACGCCATGGATGTGGAAGGTCAGGTTCACCGATGACCACCCATGAAGCCGCGACCTGGCGGAAGAGCAGCTTCTGCAGCACCAACGCGTGTGTCGAGGTCGGGCGGACCGTCGACGGCGTGCTCGTGCGCGACCCGCGAAACGCCGGAGTCGCGCCGCTGGTGTTCACCTCCGAGGAGTGGCAGGCGTTCCTGGAGGGCGTCAAAGCGGGCGAATTCGACTAGTTAACGACCGTTCACCATTCGCCAACCTCTCTCGTAGCGGAGGCCGAACCGGGTCGACCGGGGCATACTGGCGCTCGTGACGGCCCAACCGCACGCACCCGGCACCGCGCGCTTCGCGGTGTTGCACGACGCGGCCGAGACCCTGCTCGACGACCTCAACGAGCGCTACATCGTCGAGCGGCGGGAGACGAAAGAGCTGCTGGGGCCCGAGGACGCCCTGGTGCGGATGGTGCGGCTCATTCCGCGTACGCCCGCGGCCGGTCCGCTGGCCGTGGCCTTCACCGACTTCCCCGGTTTGATGGTCCGCCTCGGTCGCTGGTGGGCCGAGGTGCTCCCGGCCTGCGGATGCGACGCCTGCGGCGAGGAGCCGGCCGAGCTGGTCGGCGTCCTGCGAACCCAGGTGGGCGCCCTGATCGAGGGCGGCCTCTGGGAGCGGGTACGACGCGGCGTCGGCGGCTCATGGTTCGAGACCCGCCTGATCGGCGTCGGCTTGAGCGCCCGCCGCGAGGGCCCGCTGGCCAGCCGCGATGCCCGAGACGCCCGGCGAGGCGGCTTCGCGGCCGCCGTGCAGTGGGCACCCTGGCCGCGGCGGTCCTGACCGCTCCACCTTCTCGCGTCTCCCCGCCGCATTGCCGCCTCGCGCACCGTCGCTTCGCGCAGACCGCCGCCGGCACCCGTGTCACCGTCGCCGATCGCCGCCGCGCAAGCGACAACGCGGCATCACGCCGGGCCTCAGCGGCCGCCGAGCAAAGACACCGCCGCGTGGATGCCGGGACGGTGGATCACGCTGGCCATCGCCAGCTCGCCTCGACAGAACTGCTCGAAGGCGCGCCAGCCGATCGGGGTTGCCATCGCGGCGTGCACCAGCAGCGGGCGCCGGCTGAAGACGGACAGCAGGCGGCGACCGGCGATCATCTCGGGGACGAGCTCGGCCCGGATCCGGCGCTCGTAGGCGGCCAGGTCACCGGCGGCGGCCGCGGCCCCGGCCCACGAGCCGGAGCGCAGGGCGTAGCTGATTCCCTCGCGGGTCCACGGCTCGAGCAGGCCGGCCGCGTCGCCCGTCACGATCACGCGGTCGCGGCGCAGCGGCGCGTCGGGGCGGCGGCAGCGGGTCAGGTGCCCCGAGTCGCGTACCACCGGGCGGTCGGCCAGACCCAGCCGCGCGACGAAATCGCGCAGATATTGCTTCGTCTCGGCGCCGTGGCCCTTGGTCATGATCACGCCGACCGTGAGCTCGTCGTCCTTCGGGAAAACCCAGCCGTACGAGCCGGGGACCGGGCCCCAGTCGAGCAGAACACGCCCTCGCCACGTCGCGCGATCGTCCGGCGTTGCCGACAGCTCCACCTCGAGGCCCAGGTCCTGCTGATCAAACGTGACGCCGACGTGGCGCGAGCTGATGCCGGCCGAGCCGTCGGCGCCGATCACCGTGGACGCGATGATCTCCTCGCCGTCGGCCAGCGTGACAGTGGCGGTCTCGGGCGACGACGAGATCGAGCGCACCTGACAGTTCTGCCGGACCGTGGCGCCGGCCTTGAGCGCCGCCTCGTACCAGGCGTGGTCGAAGTCGTCGCGGCGGACCATGGTCAGCAGCGGGCGCCGATCACGGGAGTGCCGGGTGAAGGTGCGCCGGCCGCCCTGGCTGAAGGTGATCGCGTCGATCGTGTCGCGGCCGGGGACGGTCTCGAGGCGGGGCTCGGCGATCGCCAGCGAGGTGCCGATCAGGCCACCGCCGCACGTCTTGTAGCGCGGATGAGTCGCGCGCTCGAGGACGATCGTGCGAGCGCCGGCGGTTGCCGCGGCGTGGGCGGCGGCGAGCCCGGCGGGGCCGGCCCCGATCACGGCGACATCCCAGGGCGGCTCAGCGATCACGAGCCGAGAGTCTAAACCCGAGACTTGTGTACGGGCGTACATATCCCCGGTACGCTAGGCACATGGAGATTCGGACCGTCTCGATCGCCCGGTCGACGGTGACTGTCGGCCACAACGCGGTGTCACGCGGCGTGGCCACGGTGAAGTCGTGACGGCCGTGCCGGCGGCCCGCTCGCCGCGGCGTTACGACCCCGAGCGCAAGAGCCGGATCGTGGACGCGGCCATCGGGGTGGTCGCGAACTACGGCGTCACGGGCACGACCATGCGCCGGATCGCGGCCGCCGCCGACGTGCCACTGGGCTCGCTCACCTATCACTTCGAAGGACTCGACGACCTGCTCGGGCAGGCCTTTCAGCGACATGCCGAACAGATGTCCCCGCTCTATGAGGCGCATTTCGAGGGCGTACGGGATGAGCAAGGTTTTGTTGACGCGGTGACCGACCTGATCCACGGCGATGCCGGAGCCGATCAACGGGACTGGTTCATCGCGTACGAGCTATATCTCGCCGCGCTGCGTAATCCCGCGCTCCGCAGCGTGACCGAGTCCTGGATGCGCCGGTCACGCACCGTGCTGGAGCGATATGTCGATCCGGTGACCGCACGCGGGGTCGACGCGCTCATCGAGGGCTTGGTCATGCACATGACGCTGTCCACGGCGACGTTCGAGCGCGCCGACACCCGAGCGATCGTGAGCCGCATGGTGGGGTGCTCGTGAGCGCGGTGACCACCGTCGCGGCGCCGGTCCGGAGCGCAACCCGGGCGGTGTACGCGGCCTTCATCCTCATGGGCTTCGCGGGCGCGAGCTGGGCCGCCCGCATCCCGCAGGTCCGCGACCAGCTGCATCTGACGCCTTCGCGGCTCGGCCTCGTGCTGCTCGCGATCGCCCTCGGCTCGATCGTGTCGCTGGTGGCGGCCGGGCAGATCGTGGCCCATTTCGGCTCCCGGCGCACCGTCACCGCGATGGCCGCGCTGCTCGGCGTCTCGCTGTCGGCGGCCGCGATCGGCTACCGGTTCGGGGTGCTGCCGGTGGTGGTGGCGTTGTTCTTCTACGGCTTCGCGAACGGCGCCTGGGACGTCGCCATGAACGTGCAGGCCGCGATCGTCGAGCGTCGCCTGGGCCGGGCGATCATGCCGCGCTTCCACGCCGGCTACAGCGTCGGCACGGTCGCCGGCGCGCTGGCCGGGGCCGCGGCGGTGGCGCTGCACGTCTCGGTCACGGTCCACCTGGCGGTCGCCGCGATCCTCGTGGCGATCGTCGTGATGATGTCGGTGCAGGCGTTCGTTCCCGACGACTCGGCGGCGGCCGAGGCCGACCTGCCGGTGCCGATCGAGCCGGCGCACGCCGCTCCGCCGGCCAGCCGGCTGCGCCGCACGCTGGACACCTGGCGCGAGCCGCGCACGGTGCTGATCGGCGTGTTCGTGCTGGCCTTCGCGTTCACCGAGGGCGCCGGCATCGACTGGATCAGCGTCGCGATGATCGACGGCTACGGCGTGCCGGCCACGGTCGGCACGCTGGCGTTCGCGGTGTTCCTGGCCGCGATGACGCTGGGCCGCTGGTTCGGGCCGGGCTGGCTCGACCGTTACGGCCGGGTGCCGGTGGTCCGGGTCCTGGCCGGGGTGAGCCTGGTCGGCCTGGCCTTGTTTGTCTTCGGCGCGGCGCCGGCGGTGGCGTTCGCGGGCGTGCTGCTGTGGGGCTTCGGCGCGTCGCTGGGCTTCCCGGTCGGCATGAGCGCGGCCGCCGACGATCCCGCACACGCCGCGCCGCGGGTCAGCGTGGTGGCCACGATCGGCTATTGCGCGTTCCTGGGCGGACCGCCGTTGGTCGGCTTCCTCGGCGACCACGTGACGGTGCTGAGGGGCCTGCTGGCGGTCGCCGGCGTCCTGGTCGTGGCCATCGCCCTGGCCGGCGCGGTGAAGCCGCTGAGCCCCGAGGCCGGGTGATTGGTCGCGCTCCCCGTGGTGCCGGCCCGGCCTTGCCCCGTGGTGCCGGCCCGGCCTTGCCCCGCGCTCCCGGCTCGCCGCTCCCGGTCCAGCCGCCCCCCGCCCTTCGCGTCAGCCCGGCGCCCCAAGCGCGGCCCGGCTTAGTTTCCCGCGCCCGGCCCGCTCCCCCGACGGTGCGCTCAGCCGCGGTGCCGCTCAGCCGCGCCAGAGGGTGAGCATCATGGCCTCTACGGCGATGTCGGGCTTCACGTTCTGGTCGATGGCGTCGCGGCAGGCCAGGACGGCCTCGAGGCGGCGGAGGGTGCTCTCGGCGCTCCACTTGCCGGCGGCGGCCTCGGACTGGGCGGCCACGTCGGTGTGGACGACCGAGACCGGCGCCCGCAGCTTGGTTATCAGCACGTCGCGGTAGAAGCCGGCCAGGTCGACCAGGGCGCGGTCGAGCGCGTCCCGCTTCGATCGGGTGGCCCGGGAACGCTGCCGTTTCTCGAGGTCTTTGATCTGGCCGGCGGCGCCGCGCATGGCGCCGGCCGCGCCCCGGCCCGTGCCGCCCGCGCCGAGGGCCTGCTCGAGGGCCGCGCGCTCGGCGGCATCGGTCTCGGCGATCGCCTCGGCCGCCTCGGCCTCGGCCGACTTGATCAGGGCGGAGGCGGCGTCGTAGCAGGCGCCGACGCCGGTGAGGCGCCGGGGAACGGCCAGGACGGCCTCGCGGCGCCCCCGGGCCTCGGAGTCGCCGGCCAGCCGTTTCGCCCGGCCGACGTGGCCCTGGGCGGCCGCGGCAGCCCACGCCGCCACGTCGGGGGCGACGCCGTCACGGCGGGTCAGGACCTCGGCGACGGCCGTGGCCGGGGGCTGGCGCAGGGCGACGACTCGGCAGCGCGAGCGGATGGTCACCGAGATGTCGTCGGGGTGCGTCGACGGCGCGCAGAGCAGGAAGACCGTGCGGGGCGGCGGCTCCTCGATCGCCTTGAGCAGCGCGTTGCCCGCCTGCTCGGTGAGGCGGTCGGCGTCCTCGATCACGACGACCTGCCAGCGGCCGCCGGAAGGGGCGCTGGCCGCCCGCAGGACGAGCGCCCGCATCTCGTTGACGCCGATCGAGAGGCCCTCGGGGACGACGAAGCGCACGTCGGCGTGAGTGCGGCCGAGCGCGGTGTGGCAGCCGTGGCACTCGCCGCAGCCGATGCCGCCGCGCTCGCACTCGAGGGCGGCGGCGAAGGCCCGGGCCGCGACCGACCGGCCCGACCCCGGGGGGCCGGTGAAGATCCAGGCGTGCGTCATCGCGCCGGCGGCCACCTGCTCGCCGGCCACGACCCGGGCGGCGGCCCCGGCGGCGCGGCGCAGCGTCTCGACCGGCTCGTCCTGACCCACCAGGTCTGCGAAGACGTCACTCACGCCCGGAATGGTATTGCGCGGGTCCGACAGTTCCGAACTTCGCGGCCGGTTATCCACAGAGGACAACCGGCCGTAGCGAAGGAGTCACGCTTCCGGGTACGGTCTTGGTCCCGGAAAGCGACTAGGCGCTGACGCAAGGTGAGGAGCCTGGGCCATGGCGCGCGAGATCGACGAGGCGTGGATCGACGAGGCAATCGATCGATACCGACGTCTCGATCAGCTGCGCGGCGAGTTCGACAAGGCCGTCGCGTCGCATTCCGTGTCGGTGCACTCACCGGACGATTCGATCGAGGTGGTGGTCACGGCCGCTGGAGAGATCACGGACGTACGCATATCGGGTTCGCTGCAACATCGCAGCACGGACGAGTTCGCCCGTGAGATCCAGTCGGTGGTGACCGGCGCCGCGGAAGCGGCCCGATGGGCTCGGGCCAAGCTGCACGGCGAGATCTTCGGAAAGCTGCACCCGCTGAAAGAGGACTGAGATGGATCACATCGCCGACCGCCTCGATCGGGCGGCCGACACGCTGGCCACCGTCGACCGGCGGATGCCGGCGCTGACCGTCACCGCGACCGCGTTCGGCGCCGACGACGCCGGCGTGCCCGGCCGCCTCGGGCGGGCGCTGCATGCCCGCTGGCAGGCGGTCATCGACGCGCGCGCCCGCGAGGCGGCCGGCCTGGCGACGCGGCTCACCGAGACCGCGACGTCGGTGCGGGCAACGGCCCGCGACTATTCGGCGACCGACGACGCCGTCCGCCGGCGGCTCGAGCGGGAGTTGTGATGGACCGGCTCGACGAGGTGCTCGCGATCGCGCTGCCGTCACTTCGGCGGCGGCTGGAGCGGGAGTTGTGATGGACCGGCTCGACGAGGTGCTGTCATCGCTTCGGCGGCGGCTGGAGCGGGAGTTGTGATGGACCGGCTCGACGAGGTGCTGTCATCGCTTCGGCGGCTGGAGCGGGTGCTGTGATGGACCGGCTCGACGAGGTGCTCACGGTCGCGCTGCCGTTGCTTCGGCTGGTCGACGACCTGCTCGGCAGCGAGGGGGCGCCGCCCGAGCACGAGGTCTGGGGTCAGTTGCGGCGGGTGCGGCTCCTGCCCGGCGAGGCGGCGCTGGCGGTCGCGGCCCTGCGGCCTACGGCCTTCGACGACGCGGTGCCGGCGCTGCGGGCCGACGCGCGGGCGTGTGCCGAGGTGGCGTCGGGACTGCCGCCGCCGGGTGATTGGAGCGGCGAGGCTTCGGAGGCGTACGCGGAGATGCGCACCCGGGTGGCCGACCGCCTGAGCGGCGACGGGGAAAGCCTGGACGAGCGCCTGGAAGCGTCGGCCGACCTGGCCCAGGCGCTGATCGACTGGATGGCGCAGGCCCGGGCCGGCCTGGCGACGGCGCTGGCCGAGGTGCTGGCCTCGAGCGAGGCGCTGACCCTGGCGGCGGGCTCCGACGGGCGGGCCGCCGCCGAGGTTGCGACCCACGTGCTGCGTGCGGTCGCCGAGGCCTACGCCGATGCCGCCGACCTGCTGGAGGGCTCGGCCGACCTCGAGGTGGCGATCCCGATGTGACCCCGGACGCGGGCGCGGCGCCGAATTCGGGTCTGCTGCCGAATACGACGCCGCGTCCTCCTGCACCCCCCGCAGGTGATGCCTACTCAACGCCATCGATCGACCGTTGTCGCGGTCCGGGCCGCGGTTAGAGACGCTCGGCGGACGAGGAAAGCACGACCGTCGAGGGCGTTCCGACGCTCGGTTCATAGACGAGTGTCCATTCGGATGACCTCGTTGCGGAACCGGCTACCCGGGGCGCGTCGCCGCTCACGGCGGCCCCGAACGTCGCTCACTGCGAAGGGCGGAGGCGCCCGTTCGGAGCCGCGGGCCTGGCGCTCCCGAGCAAGAACCGCAGGGGCCGGTGCTTGCGAGCGGGAGCGGCGGCCCGGCGCTTGCGAGCGGGAACGACGCCGGCCCGGCACTCACGAGCGGGAGCGGCGGCGGCGCATGCCGAGCAGCACGGCGGCCACGCCGGCGACCAGGAGCGTCGCGCCGGCGAGGGCCAGGCCGCTCACCTGCGGACCGGTGATCGGGAGGCCGGCGGCCTCGCCGCCCGCGGCGCCGCCGGTGGGGGCGGACTCGGGGGCTACCGCGGCGGCCTCGAGCAGGCCGACCGAGACGGTGAGCGACTGGCTGCTGCCGTAGCCGGACTTGGTGCGGCCGTCGGACTTGCTGCCATCGGACTGGCTGCCTCCGTCGGACTTGCCGGCGTCGGACTTGCCGCTGCCGTCGGACTTGCCGCTGCCGTCGGACTTGCCGCTGCCGTATCCGGACTTGCTGCCGTCGGACTTGCTGGCGTCGGCGCTGCCGCTGCCGTCGGACTTGCTGCCGTAGCCGGACTGGCCGCCGTCGGACTTGCTGCCGTAGCCGGACTCGCTGCCGTCGGACTTGCGGCCCTCGGCTACCGACACCTTCAGCGCGGTGGCTCGGGCTGCTATCGCGTGGCCCTTGCGCGCCTCGCGTACGCCGCCCAGCTCGATGCGCAAGCGGGTGCCGTCGGGGGGCGTGGTGGCCGACTCGGGGGTCGGTGCGGCCACCGTGGGCAGGCCGGCTACGTGCGGCAGGGGCAGCGGACGGCTCGAGTGCAGGCCCCGCATGCCCATGGCGTCCAGCACGCCCTCGGTCGGCTGCTTGCCGGGGGTCAGGGTGACGTCGACGTGGTCGCCGGCGGTGGTCAGGCGCTTTGTGGCTATGCCGTCGCCGGAGACCTCGATCAGCGCCGGCTGGTAGTGCACGTCGCCGCCCTCGGTGGTCGACATGGTCGCGGACAGGGACGGCGCCTGCAGCACGCGCAACCGCACCCGGCCGCCGGCCAGCTCTATGCGACCGGTCGTGATCGTGGCCGTCGCCACCGTACGGGCGCCGTCGCCTTGTCCTTTCAATGCCGTTGTGCTCAGGCTCGATGCCTTCGCCGGCATGCGGACCAGTGCCGTCTTCGTGCCACCGAGGATGCTCGCGCCGTTCACCGCGGCCTCGGCGCGCGAGGCCTCGCCGGCGACCTCCCCGCAGGCCATTCCGGCGTCCCAGCGGGCGTGGCCGGAAACGTCGCCGGCGCCGAGCTTGAGCGGTCCGACCCGGCCGGCCGAAGTGGTGCGGGTCGCCGGCTTGGCGTGCGTCGGCGGGGCCACCTGCAGGACCTGCTTCGTCCACGAGGGCTTGCCGTCGGCCTCACCGTCGAGAATGCGGGCCACGGCGGCCGACTTGACCGAGGCGGTGCCGATCAGCGCCGTACGGGCCTCGCCGACACCCACCTCGCCGAGGCTCGCCCGGTCGTCGTCCTCGGCCATCGCGCCCCCGCCACCCTGGCCACCGGTGTCCTCCCCGGACTCACCGACGGGGAAGACGTCGGACTGCGGGAGGAACGAGTCGCTCGGGAAGATCTGGTGCAGGATCGCGACCCCGGTCTCGCCGATGGACTCGCTGGGGCTGTCGCTGTCCTCGCCGTTGTCCTCGGTGGGATCGAAGGCCCCTTCGTCGGCGCCGAGAGTCCGTGCGACCGGCGCCCGCTCCTTGGCCACCGGCCGTTCCTCGCCGCCGGCGCCGCCCCGCACCTCCAGCCGTTCGATGCGGAACAGTTCGGCGCCGGACTGCGCCGCGTAGTTCTCGGCCCGTTCGCAAGGCGCGGGCGCGGCGAAAGCGGGCAGTGGCGCGGCGACCGAACCGGCGAATCCGAGTGCTACGACACTGGCGGCCAGCGACCTGGCGGGCTTCATGGCAGTTCCCTCCCGAAGTGTTCCGCAATGGGGCGGCTCTACGGGTCTGCCCAACGAAGGTCGATCTGGGCGGTTGCGTCATATCTATGCGACAACCCCCGCGGGTAGTTCAAAACCGGCATTTGGTACGGCCGACAGGGCGTCGTAGTGTGTTCGTCATGGGCATGCTGTGCGCGGTCAGTTTCAACCGGTACGGCCGTCTCTACTACCTCGATCCGGGTGAGTTCTCGCCTCAGGTCGGCGACCGGGTGCTCGTGCCCACCGACGACGGGCCCGAGGTGGCGGAGTGCGTCTGGGCGGCGCAGTGGGTGGACGAGGAGACGACCGCGTTCCCCAAGGTCGTGGGCCTCGCGGCCGACGACGACCTGCGCCGCGACGAGCTGCTGCGCAAGCGCAAGGCCGAGGCCAAGGTCGCCGCGAAGAAGCTGATCAAGGCGCATGAGCTGCCGATGAAGGTGGTCGCCGTCGATCACGTGCTGGATCAGGCCGGCTCGGGTGGCCCGCGCACGACCATCTACTTCACGGCGCCGCACCGGGTCGACTTCCGGTCGCTGGTGCGCGACCTCGGCGCGACCCTGCACTGCCGGGTCGAGCTGCGCCAGCTGTCGGCCCGCGACTCGGCCCGGGTGCAGGGCGGCATCGGCTCCTGCGGCCGCGATCTGTGCTGCGCCACGTTCCTCACCGACTTCGAGCCGGTCACCATCCGGATGGCGAAGGACCAGGACCTGCCGCTCAACCCCCTGCGCATCTCCGGCGCGTGCGGTCGGTTGATGTGCTGCCTGAAGTACGAGCACCCGCTCTACCAGAAGTTCCAGGCGGCCGCCCCCGCCGTCGGCACCCGGGTCACCACCCCCGAGGGCGACGGCCGAGTGGTCGCCCACAGCGTCCCGCGCGACGAGGTGGTGGTGCGCATGGACGCCGACGGCTCCCGCTGCTCGTGCAGCCGCGCCTCGGTCTGCGGCCCGCGCCAGAGCCACGAGGAGCGCTACAGCGGCTAACGCACCGCGGCCGGCGGCCCGTGCGCTTGAAGCGGCGAAGAAGCTAGCTAACGCATCGAGGTCGGCGCTTGATGCGGCGAAGGGCTAGCGCACCTCGATCGGCGGCTCGATGGGGTGGACCACCAGCGGAGCGTCGGGGCGCAGCCACGACGCGTGCGGCTCCGCGTCGGGGTCGGGGGTCCATTTCTTGCAGACCTTGTCGATGCCGATGGGATGGATCGTCAGGGTGCCGTCGGCCGCGATGTGCAGGCGCAGAAAGCTCTTCGCATCCTCGATGCCCTGGCCGGCGAAGAGCTCGTTGACATTCACCTGAAACTGGCCCGCGATCAGCAGGTAGAGCGCGCACAACTGGGTGGACAGGAAGCCGATGATCGGGCCGTAGACGACCGCGGCCACGACCAGCGGGCCGGGCCAGGCCCAGTCGTGCGCCGGCAGCGCGAGCCACACCCAGGTACCGAGGACCGCGAGGCCGATCTGGGCGAAGCCGTGCCCGAGGCCGAAGAGCCAATGCCGGGCGTGATGGGCGAACGCGGCGCCCGGCGGGCGGGCGAACAGCACGGTGCCGGCCAGGATGAGGACGATCATCAGGCCCAGCGGGATGGTGAACAGGCGCTGGACGTTGCCGCCCTGGCTGGCGGCGCCGGCCATGGCCAGCATGGTCAGCGTCTGGATGATGCCGAGCATGGTGGCGAAGCCGGGGTTGCGGGCCGGCACGTTCTTGAAGACGCCCCAGCTCATCCGCCGCGAGGTGGCCGCGTCGGGGAAGCGCGAGACCAGGTCGTAGACCCGGCTGCGGCTCTTGTTGCGGGTCAGCGTCTCCTTCGGCGGGACGGTGATCTGCTCGGGCAGCTGGTGGGTGGCCAGCAGGTAGGCCCCGCCGCCACCGCAGGTGATCAGCTGCCGGTCGTCGCCCGAGTAGCGCGCGTAGTGGTGCAGATCGCCGGAGACCAGCACCCGCACGTGGGCGCCGGTCGGGGCGAGGATGGTGCGGAGGAAGTAGTCGGTGGCGTCGTACTCCTGCGGCGCGTCGGCCGCCTTGACCCATTTCGGCGACGGCGTCGCCAGGATGATGCGATCTTCCGGGCGTACGTTGCGGGCCGCGCTCTCGAAATAGAGCAACTGCGGATCATCGATGTACGCCCCGAACTGCTCGTCCATCGCGAACAGCCACCAGTTGCCGGGCAGCTTGATCGCGAAGTAGGACCGCCGCTGCTCGGTGCGCCAGCCGCCGATGTGGCCGTCCTTGCGGCGCGCGAACAGGCGCAGGAACGCGGTGAGTCCGTCATACCAGTCGTGGTTGCCGGGCAGCGCGAACAGCGCCGGCCGCGGCTGACCGGCGGGCGGCTCGGGCAGGGCCGCGCGATAGGGACCCTTCATGCGGCTCTCGTAACCGTCGCCGCTGGCCAGCGGGTAGACCTGGTCGCCACCCATCATCAGCAGCCGGCCCCGGGGCAGCTCGGCCCCGTCGACCTCGAGGCTCGGCTGGGCGAGCAGCCACGCCACCGAATAGGTCGCGTGGAAGCCGTCGCCGAGGTCGGCCACGTAGTCGAACCACATCTCGCCGTCCTCGGAGGCCGAGGCGGAGTGGTCGAACCACGAGTCGTCCAAGGAGTTCTGCAGCTCGCGCTTGTCGAGATAGGCCCCGAAGAGGATCGCCAGCAGCGCGCGCAGGCCGGTGCTGAGCAGCAGCAGGGGCGCCAGCCAGCCCACCGGGCGCTGCGGCGTGAAGCCGAGCTCCTTGGGCTCCATGCTCCGAGGCCGGGGCGGGACGACGGGCTCGGCCTCGGCCGGCCGCGAGTGGACGTCGGTCACGCCAGGCACATTAGTCCCGGGGTGCGACAGAACACAGGCGCGCCGGGTGGGGTATCCCGGTGGGGAACGTGCGGCCGTGTCCCGTACACTTATCTCTCGTTGCCGCCTTAGCTCAGTCGGCTAGAGCGACGCACTCGTAATGCGTAGGTCGACGGTTCGATTCCGTCAGGCGGCTCACTATGAAGGCCCAGGTCAACCGACCTGGGCCTTCGTCCGTTCAGCGGCGCTTGGGCGGCTCGTCCTCGACCCCGAGGACCTCGGCCATCTCCTCGAGACCTCCGGGGCTTTGCAGGTCGGGAGCGTCCAGATCCGGGCCCGGCGGGACGGCGGTGGAGGCCGGAGCGGGCGGCACGTGCGGCGCGGTCAGCATGCCGGACAGACGCTCGGACACGGCCGACCCGATCTCGTCGGCGGGGCGGGCGGCATCGAGGACCAGGTAACGCTTCGGGTCGGCGGCGGCGAGATCCAGGAACGCGTACCGGACCCGCTCGTGGAATGCCCGGGACTCGCTCTCCAAGCGGTCCTGGCCCTGGCCACGGGAGTCGACCCGGCTGAGCCCGACCCCGGGATCCACGTCCAGCAGCACCACCAGGTCGGGCTTGAGACCACCGGTCGCCCAGGACGAGAGCCAGGAGATCTCGGCTACCGGCAACGTACGGCCGGCGCCCTGGTAGGCCAGCGACGAGTCGACGTACCGGTCGCTGATCACGACCGCACCGCGCGCGAGGGCCGGGCGCACGACCGAAGCCACATGGTGGGCGCGGTCGGCCGCGTAGAGCAGGGCCTCGGCGCGCGGGGCCGGCGCGTTGCCCTTGTCGAGCACCAGGCTGCGGATGCGGGCGCCGAGCTCGGTGGCGCCCGGCTCGCGGGTCACGACCACGTCATGCCCCGAAGCCTGCAACGACGAGGCCAGGCGGCCCAACTGCGTCGACTTTCCGGCGCCCTCGCCGCCTTCGAAAACCACGAAGACGCCGGTACGCACGAAGTCCTCGTCCGGTGCGAGCGGTCGACCCCGGATCGAGCCCCACAGGTCGGCCAGCACCGGGACGCCGCGCTTGTCGTCCATCTGCCGGAACGACCCGATGCCCACCCAGATGCCGATCGCGCCCGCCACCAGCAGCACGATGCGCGTGGTGGAGACGTCGACGCTGAACGCGCCCAGGTCGACCCGGCGGGAGCTGCCCAGGCCGACGATGAAGCCGGCGAGCGTGATGGCCAGCAGCAGGACCATCCGGACGCCGATCTGGACCACCGCGAAGACCCGGCCGCGGACGGCGTCGTCCACCTCGCCGTAGAGCAGCGTGGTGCCGGCCAGGAAGGCCATGCCCGCGCCGGCGCCGACCAGCAGGGCGCCGACCAGCGCCATGGACAGGTGGAACGCGATCCCGAGGAACATCACCGAGCCGCTAGCCAGCACGATGCTCATGCCGAACCAGCGGCGCCGGGACAGCTCGCGAATGATCATCGGGCCGAGGCCGATGCCGACCGCGAGGCCCATGAAGATCACGCCGAAGAGCAGGTAGAACGCGGCCTCGCCGGCGCCCAGCGAGGTGGCGAAGGTCTTGGCCGCGCCGATCACCACGCCGCCGGCCGCGAACGCGCCGAAGATGCCCAGCACCAGGCCGCGTACGAGCGGGGTGCTCCCGATGTACTTCCAGCCGTCCAGGAACTGGCGCACCATGCTCTGCTGCGCCTCGCGCTGCCGCTCCGCGCTCTTGCCGCCGATCTCCTTGATGCCGAAGAAGACGGTGAGCGCGGTGGCGAGCCGGGAGATCGCGTTGATGTAGAGCGCGAGCTCCACCGGCTGGGCCCAGTCGGGCAGCGTCACGCCCGACTGCTGCACGCCCGCGGTCAGCGCCGAAAGCGCCAGCGCGGCCAGGATCGGCGTGATCCCATAGGTGGTGACCAGGGTGAGCTGGTTGGAGATCTCGATCCGCGACTTGGGGATCAGGTTCGGGACCGCGGCTTCCTTGGCCGGGATCCAGATCAGCGTGACCGTCTCGCCGATGAACGTGGCGATCGCGGCCCAGGCGACGGTCTGCGCGGGCGAGGCGCCCAGCAGCGGCACGATCGGGATCGACCCGTAGAAGACGAACCGGATGAGGTCGGTGATGACCATCGTGTAGCGACGGTCGAACCGGTCGGCGAAGACGCCGGCGATCGGTCCCAGCAGCAGGGCCGGCAGCAGCCGTACGGCGATCGTGCCGCCGAAGGCCGCACCCTGGCCCGCGCTGCTCTGGAACTGCGCCGCCGCGAAGATGCCCGTGGCGAGGAGACCGATCCAGTCGCCGAAGGAGGCGAGGCTCAGGACCAGCCAGAGCCGGCGGAACGGCCGGATGCGCAGGACGGAGCGCAGCGCCGCGAACCCTGATAGGTCGACAGGTCCGGTTTCGCGCGTTTCGGTGTCGATGTCCGTACCTCCCGTGATCCCTGCCAGGGAGCACTCTAACCGGCCGCCCCGACCGGCCCGGTTTCGCACGTTCGGGTGGCGGATAAATGAATGTCTTTCGCATTGCCGGATGAAGGCGCTAACGTGCTGGCGTGATTGCCGACCGCAACAAGCTCAAGCAGCGCCTCGACCGGGCGACCGGGCATCTCGAGACGCCGATCGCGGCGGTCGACCTGGCCGCGTTCGACGACAACGCCGCCCAGCTGGTCAAGCGGGCCGGTGGCAAGCCCGTCCGGCTCGCCAGCAAGTCGGTGCGCTGCCGGCAGCTGATCGAGCGGGCGCTGGCCAAGCCGGGCTGGCACGGCGTCATGGCATACACGCTGGCCGAGGCGATCTGGCTGGTCCGCGCGGGAGTCACCGACGACGTGCTGCTGGCCTACCCGACGGTGGACCGGACGGCGATCGCGGAACTGACCGGCGACCCCAAGCTCGCGGCCGCCATCGCGATCATGGTCGACCACCCGGCGCACCTCGACGTGGTCGACCAGGTGACGTCGCCCGGCAAGCGCCCGGACGTACGCCTCTGCATCGACCTCGATTCCTCCTGGAAACCCGGGCCACTGCACGTCGGCGTACGCCGCTCCCCCGTGCACTCCGCCGCCCAGGCCTCGGCGCTGGCCCGCCGCCTGGTCGCCCGTCCGGGCTTCCAGCTGGTCGGCCTCATGTCGTACGAGGCGCAGATCGCCGGCGTGGGTGACGCGCCGCCCCGCCAGGCCCTGCGCGGCGGCGCCATCCGGCTCATGCAGTCCCGGTCCTACCCCGAGATCGTCCGGCGCCGCGCCGAGGCCGTCGCCGCGGTACGCGAGCACGCCGACCTCGAGTTCGTGAACGGCGGCGGCACCGGCAGCGTCGCCGCCACCAGCGCCGACCCGGTGGTCACCGAGGTCACCGCCGGGTCCGGTCTCTACGGGCCGACGCTCTTCGACGCGTACCGGAGCTGGCAGCCCACCCCCGCCGCGTTCTTCGCGCTCTCGGTCGTGCGCCGCCCGGCGCCGCGGATCGCCACCGTGCACGGCGGCGGCTGGGTCGCGTCCGGCCCGGCCGAGCGCTCCCGCCTGCCGCAGCCCTACCTGCCGGAGGGGCTGCGGTTCAAGCCCGACGAGGGCGCCGGCGAGGTGCAGACGCCCCTGCTCGGAGCGGTGGCCGACACGCTGCGGCCCGGCGACCGGGTGTGGTTCCGCCACGCGAAGGCCGGCGAACTGTGCGAGCACGTCAACGAGCTTCAGCTGATCGACGGTGAGACAGCGGCCCCGGCCCCGACCTACCGCGGAGAGGGCCATGCCTGGCTGGGCTGACCGGCTAGGCGGTGACGTGGCGGTGCAGGTACTCCCGGATCAGAGCCTTTGCCTCGGTCAGCACGGACTCGTCGCCGTTCGTGTCCCGCCGGAACGCCAGCTTGATCAGCGCGTCCGCCGCCTCGACCGAGATCTGCAGCGCGAAGCGAAGCCGCGCCCGGTCCATCAGCTGGAACTGGTCGACCAGCAGCTCGGCCAGCCGATCGGCGATGACCGCGTTGTTGTCCCGCTCGATGTCCAGCAGGTGCACGTCCACCACGTCGCCGAAGTGCAGCGTGCGGAAGCCCGGCACGCTGCGGTGCATCTGGATGTAGACGTCGATGGCCGCGTCGACGCCGTCCCACCAGTGGGCGAACGTCTCGCTGGCGAATCGGGCGGAAAGACCCTGCAGGTACGCATCCATGTTGCGCATGGCCAACGCCTGCACGATCGCTCGTTTGTCGGGGAAGAACTGATAGACGGAGCCGATGGCGACCTCGGCTCGTTCGGCGAGCAGCGTCGTGGTCAGGCCCTCATAGCCCACCTCATCGACGAGCTCGGCGCAGGCGTCGAGCATGCGCTGGACCCGGGCAACGCTTCTGCCCTGCACCGGGACCCGCCGCAGCGGCCCGGTGGTGACGGTTGGTGTCGACACGCGTCGCCACTCCCTCTCAGCAGTGATAATCGGAACGTTACTCGGATCAACGAGCGAGAGGCATCGACGGGACGCGGAGGACACTCCACACGCCCAGTTTTGTGCGACTGTCCGCTCGTACGGAGGACAAAGCCATAATGACTACCCCCGTAATCGGCCGCCGGTGGACCAACTGGGGCGGCAACCAGCACTCTCTCGCGACCGACATCCTGACTCCTGGCACTGTCGACGAGCTCGCGGCCCAGGTCAAGGATGCGTCCGGTTCCGGACGCCGGATCAAGGCCGTGGGCAGCGGACACTCATTCACTGCCATCGCTGTGGCCGACGATCAGCGGCTCTTCCTGCATCGGCTCGCCGGTCTCGTGTCGATCGACGGGTCGCTGGTGACCGTGCAGGCCGGCATGCCGCTGCACGCCCTGAACGCGCTGCTCGCCGAGCACGGTCTGGCGATGCCCAACCTCGGCGACATCGACCAGCAGACCGTCGCGGGGGCGATCTCGACCGGTACGCACGGCACCGGCGCCGGGCACTCCACCCTCGCCTCGTGTGTAGAGGGTGTCAAGTTGGTGACCGGCTCGGGCGAGGTGCTCGAGGTGACCAAGGATGACCCGATCTTCCCGGCCGCGCGGCTCGGGCTCGGGGCGCTGGGCATCCTGGTCGAGGTGACGCTGCGCTGCACCGAGGCCTTCACGCTGCTGGCCGACGAGCGGCCGATGGCGCTGACCGAGGTGCTGGCCGGCCTCGACGAGTGGATCCCGGCCAACGAGCACGTCGAGTTCTACTGGTACCCGTACACCGACCGGGCCCAGCTGAAGATCAATAACAAGGTGCCGGCCAACGACCGGCCGTTGTCGCGGTTCCGCGGCTGGATGGACGACGAGTTCCTCTCCAACACGGTCTTCGGGGCGGTCTGCCGGCTCGGCAAGGTGGCGCCGGGCACGGTGCCGACCATCTCGGCGGTCGCCGCCCGCGCGCTCACCGCCAGGACCTACACCGAGCGCTCCGACCGGGTCTTCTGTACGCCGCGGCGGGTGCACTTCACCGAGATGGAGTACGAGATCCCGCGTACCGCCCTGCCCGAGGTGATCGAGGCGCTGCCCCGCGTGATCGAGTCCATGCCGTTCAAGGTCCAGTTCCCGGTCGAGGTGCGCTTCACGGGGCCGGACGACGTCTGGCTCTCGCACGGCTACGGGCGCGAGTCCGCCTACGTGGCCGTGCACCAGTACACCGGGGTCGACTACGAGCCGTATTTCCGGGCCGTCGAGGCGGTCTGCCAGCCGCTCGGCGGGCGGCCGCACTGGGGCAAGCTGCACTACCGCTCGGCCGCCGACCTGCGGCCCGTCTACGAAAAGTTCGACGACTTCGTGGCCGTGCGCGACCGCCTCGACCCGGCCCGGGTCTTCACCAACGACTACCTGGACCGGGTGCTCGGCGCGTAATCCCTACTCGGCGGAGGCCGTCGCCTTCTTGGGGGCGGCCTTCTTGGCCGCGGCCTTCTTCGCCGGCGTCGCCTTCTTCGCCGCCGCCTTCTTGGCCGGGGCCTTCTTGGCCGCGGCCGGCTCGGCGTTCTTGGCCGGCGCCTTCTTGGCCGCCGCCTTCTTCTTCGGCGCCGGGCCCTTGGCCCGCTTCTCGGCCAGCATCTCGGAGGCCTGCTCGACCGTGAGCTCCTCGGGCGTCTGACCGCGCCGCAGGGAGGCGTTGTACTCCCCGTCGGTCACGTACGGCCCGAAGCGGCCCTCCTTGATGATCATCGGCTTCTCGGTGACCGGGTC
Organism: Actinoplanes sp. NPDC051537; assembly: GCF_055586105.1. Lineage (NCBI taxonomy): Bacteria > Bacillati > Actinomycetota > Actinomycetes > Micromonosporales > Micromonosporaceae > Actinoplanes > Actinoplanes sp. NPDC051537. Next base: position 144,654 of record NZ_JBVJIU010000016.1, on the reverse strand, counting down.
CGGGCCCATCTCGCGCAGCGGCGGCTTGGCCTCGCGACGCTGCCGGGTCTTCGGCTGCGCGAGCAGGGCGAGCGCCTCGTCGAGGGTGACCGTGAACAGCTTGTCCTCGTTCTCCAGCGACCGGAAGTCGTTGTCGCGCTTCACGTACGGCCCGTACCGGCCGTTCGCGGCGAGGATCTCGTTGCCCTCCGGGTCCTTGCCCAGCGTCCGCGGCAGGGTGAGCAGTTTGAGCGCCTGCTCGAGGGTCACCGTCTCGGGCGACTGGCTGCGGAACAGCGAGGACTTGCGCTCGCCGGCCTGCACGTACGGTCCGAAGCGGCCCGACTTGAGCTGGACCGACTCGCCGGTGGCCGGGTCGTCGCCCAGGGAGCGCTCGCCCCCGCCGCCGAGGTAGAGCTCGTTGACCTTCTCGGGGGTCAGCTCGTCGGGCGCGACGCCCTCGGGGATCGAGACCCGGTCCTCCGGCAGCTCCTCGGTGGCACCCGGAAGCTGACGCTGCAGGTACGGCCCGTAGCGGCCGACCCGGACCACGACCTGGCGGCCGTCCTCGTCGAAGAAGAGCGGGATCGAGTTGACCGAGCGCGCGTCGATGGCGCTCAGGTTCTCGGTCACCATCTTCTTCAGGCCGCCGGCCGCGGCGATCGTGTCCTCGGCGCCGGCCGTCTGGCTGCCGAAGTAGAAAGAGGTGAGGAAGTCCAGCGCCGCGTGGTCGCCACCGGCGATGTCGTCGAGCTGGGTCTCCATCGCGGCGGTGAAGTTGTAGTCGACCAGCCGGGGGTAGTGCCCCTCGAGCAGGCCGATCACCGCGAACGCCAGGAACGACGGGATCAGGGCCTGGCCACGCTTCTCGACGTAGCCGCGGTCCTGGATGGTCCGCATGATCGACTCGTAGGTCGACGGGCGGCCGATGCCCAGCTCCTCCAGCGCCTTGACCAGCGAGGCCTCCGTGTAGCGGGCCGGCGGCGAGGTGTGGTGCCCGGCCGCGGCCAGCTCCTCGGCGGTCAGCGGCTGGTCCTTGACCAGGGTCGGCAGGCGGCGCTCGGCGTCCTCGGCCTCGGCGTTCTCGTCGTCGGACGACTCGACGTAGGCGCGCAGGAAGCCCGGGTCGGTGATCGTCTTGCCGGACGCGGCGAAGTCGACCTCCTCGCCGGAGGTGGAGATGGCGCGGATCCGGACGCTCACCGAGTTGCCGACGGCGTCGGTCATCTGCGAGGCGATCGTGCGGCGCCAGATCAGCTCGTACAGCTTGAACTCGTCGGTCGACAGCTCGTTGGCCACCTCGCCCGGCGTGCGGAAGTTGTCGCCGGCGGGGCGGATCGCCTCGTGCGCCTCCTGCGCGTTCTTCACCTTGCCGGTGTAGCGGCGCGGCTGCGGCGGCACGTTCGACTGGCCGTAGAGCTCGGCGATCTGCCGGCGGGCCGCGGTGAGCGCGGTCTCCGACAGGTTGACCGAGTCGGTACGCATGTAGGTGATGAAGCCGTTCTCGTACAGCCGCTGCGCGGTGCGCATCGTCTGCGAGGCGGAGAACCGCAGCTTGCGGGCCGCTTCCTGCTGGAGCGTCGAGGTGATGAACGGCGCGTACGGCCGGCGGCGGTACGGCTTCTCCTCGACCCGGGTGACCCGGAACGGGCGGTCCTCGAGACGGGCGGCCAGGCCACGTGCGCCGGCCTCGTCGAGGTGCACCACACCGGCGCCGGGCTTGACCTTGCCGGTGGTGGGCTCGAAGTCGCGGCCGGTGGCGATCCGGTCGCCGTCGAGGGCGATCAGCGTGGCCGGGAAGGTGCGCGGGCCCTCGACCTGCCCCTGTACGGACAGGGTGGCGAGGATGTCCCAGTACTCGGCGGTGCGGAACGCCATGCGCTGCCGCTCACGCTCGACCACGATGCGCGTCGCCACGGACTGGACGCGCCCGGCGGAGAGGCGGGGCATCACCTTCTTCCACAGGACCGGGCTGACCTCGTAGCCGTAGAGACGGTCGAGGATGCGCCGGGCCTCCTGCGCGTCGACCAGGTCGCGGTCGATCTCGCGCGGGTTGGCCACCGCCGCCTGGATGGCCGGCTTGGTGATCTCGTGGAAGACCATCCGCTTGACCGGGACCTTGGGCTTGATCGTCTCGACCAGGTGCCAGGCGATCGCCTCGCCCTCGCGGTCCTCATCGGTGGCGAGGAAGATCTCGTCGACCTCCTTCGCCAGCTTCTGCAGCTTGGCGATCTGTTGCTTGCGGTCCTGCGAGACGACGTAGAGCGCGTGGAAGCCGTTGTCGACGTCGACGCCTAGTCGCGCCCACGACTCGCCCTTGTACTTCGCGGGCACGTCGGCGGCGTTGCGTGGCAGGTCGCGGACATGACCGAAGGAGGCCTCGACAAAATAGTCGGGCCCCAGGTAACCGGCGATCGTCTTGGCCTTCGACGGGGACTCGACGATGACCAGACGGATCGTCCTGGTGTCATTCGGCACGGCACTCCCAAACTTCACACTCAGCGTTCCGCCATCTGGACATGCGGAGCACAGACTTTCAACGTAACGCGCCGGAGGAGCACACATTCCCCGGGAACCCCGGAGTCGGATGGTAACGGTCCGGCCACCGCATGCGTCCGACGGCGACACCGTACACCGCGAACATGCGGTCGTGTCGCACACAATCCAGGAAGATCACGCACCTGCGCCGTCGGGCCACCCGTCCGCGGGCGCCGCGCCGGGCCGTTCGCCGACCAACTCGGCGAGGCGCCGGAGACGTCGCTTGCCCACTATTAAATAGTGTCGCCCATCGTCCGACAGGCGGCCGGCCAGACCGACCCGGACCAGGGCGGCATCGATCGCGACCAGGTCTTTGACCCCGCCTCTACCCAAGCCTGGTCCGACGGACGGCGGAGCCAGGCCGCTACCCAAGCCTGGTCCGACGGACGGCGGAGCCAGGCCTCTACCCAAGCCTGGTCCGACGGACGGCGGAGCCAGGCCGAGGCCCAAAGCGTAGCCGCCGGCGACCGGCTCACCGGCCGCGGCGACCCAGAGACGCAGGCGCGGCCCGGAGAGAAACAGCTGGGCGGTCGCCTCCGGCCAGGCCCGGGCGAGGGCATTCAATCGACTGGAGTACGCCGTGAGCACCTCAAACCTCGGCCGGTGCTCCTGTTCTGCCCCTTCCTCCTCGGGTTCGTCCCCTTCTGTCTCTTTGTGAAGTGCCCTTTCCGTGTCGGGCTCGACCGGGGGTGTCGGCCGGTCGGGCTGCTCCTCGCCATGCGGGCGCCGGCCGGCCGTGAGAGAGAGCTCCCCTGGGACAGGAAGGTGCCGGCCGGCGCTCGGATCTTGGCGATCTCTCCGGCCATCCTCCAGAAGATCGCCGCCGGGCGGCTCATCCGCAGGGGACGAGTCGGGCCACTCGTCGGGGTCGGGGTAGACGTCGTCGAGCGGGTCGGCAACCGGCTCGTTTTCGGGGGGCTCCGACCGTACGGGCGCCGGCTGCTCTTGCTCTTGATCGTGATCTTGAATTGGGCGCCACTGGACCGTGAGCCCGCGCGCCACCAACTCGGCGACCAGGACGTGGACCCGCCACGCGGCATCGACCTCGACCGTGACCCGGGCCGTGCCGCCCATCCGGCCCAGGCGGCCCGGCCCGGCCAGCAGACCGGCCAGATCGGCGGGCGACGGCTCGGTGGTCTCGGCCCCGAAGAACGGGAGCTGACGGCCCGGATCGGGATGATGCGGACGCGGAAGCGGGCGACGCTTGGCCGCCGGAACGGGCGCGGGCAGCACCTCGCGCGGGATGAGCGGCCAGCCCGTCTCGGTCATCTCACCGGCACTCGGTCATCGTGGCCGCGCTCACCGGCACTCGGGCACTTCGTCGAAGGCCTCTTGCAGCTCGGTCGAGTTGAGCTTGCTGGTGTCGAGGCTGCTCGCCTTGTAGTCGGCGTTGAGCTGGTCGACCACCTTGCCCACCTGCTCGTAGAAGGCCTTGGCCGGGGCCGGGGCCAGCCCGTCGATGCCGGTCGCGGCCCGGCCGTAGGCGTCGCGCATCGAGGCCAGCGAACCGGTGAAGCCGGCGGCGATCTGCTTGCCGTTGTCGACGTCGGGCACGCCCGCCTTGACCACGCCGGCCCGCGCTTTCTCGCTCGCGTCCTTGGCACCCATGAAGAGGCGGCTCAGATTTTCCTTGGCCTGACCGGGGGTGGTCGCGATCTCCATCTGCTGCTGCGCGCGGTTGGTCAGCGAGCCGATCTCGGTGCGCCAGGGGCCCAGCGTCGTGCACACCGACGCTGCCCAGGCCCGGGCGCCGTGCGCGCCTCCGCAGGCCGCGACGCTCAGCACGAGCGCGACCGTGAGCACTACCGAAAGAGGACGGGCCGCACGCATGGGAAGCAGCGTACGGCCCGGGTATGACAACCTTCCATGGTGCCGGGGCACCCGTTACGGATGCCCCGGCAATCCGTCAGGCGCTGACCTTTTCCGACGGCGTCGAGTTGTCCACGGGGGTGTCGTCGCCCATCGAGATCGGCTTGCGCTTGCTGATCACGACCGCCACGACCACGATCGCGGCCGCCACGACGGCGATGGTCACCCGCAGCGGGGTGTTGGCGTCCTTGCCGATGCTCCAGCTCACGACGGCCGGGGCGATCAGCAGCGAGACCAGGTTCATCACCTTGAGCAGCGGGTTGATGGCCGGGCCGGCGGTGTCCTTGAACGGGTCACCCACGGTGTCGCCGATGACCGTCGCGGCGTGCGCCTCGGAGCCCTTGCCGCCGTACGAGCCGTCCTCGACCAGCTTCTTGGCGTTGTCCCAGGCGCCGCCCGAGTTGGCCAGGAAGACCGCCATCAGCGTGCCGGTGCCGATCGCACCGGCCAGGTAGGACGCGAGCGCCCCGGCGCCGAGGCCGAAGCCGACCGCGATCGGGGCCATGATCGCCAGCAGACCGGGGGTGAGCAGCTCGCGCTGCGCGTCCCGGGTGCAGATGTCCACGACGCGGCCGTACTCGGGCCGCTCGGTGCGGTCCATGATGCCCGGGTGCTCGCGGAACTGGCGGCGAACCTCCATCACGACCGCGCCGGCGGAGCGGGAGACCGCGTTGATCGCCAGGCCGGAGAAGAGGAAGACCACCGCGGCGCCGATCAGCAGGCCGACCAGGCTACGCGGGTTGGCGATGTTGAGCAGGCCGAGGATCTCGGCGCCGACATCCTTGATCCCGGCGTCGGCCAGCGAGCTGGCCAGGCTGTTCGTGTACGAGCCGAACAGCGCCGTGGCGGCGAGGACGGCCGTGGCGATCGCGATGCCCTTGGTGATCGCCTTGGTCGTGTTGCCCACCGCGTCGAGCTCGGTGAGGATTTGCGCGCCCTTCTCGTCGACGTCGCCGGACATCTCGGCGATGCCCTGCGCGTTGTCGGAGATCGGGCCGAAGGTGTCCATCGCGACGATGACGCCGACCGTGGTGAGCAGGCCGGTGCCGGCCAGCGCGACCGCGAACAGCGACAGGGTCAGCGACGAGCCGCCGAGCAGGAACGCGCCGTAGACGCCGGCGCCGATCAGCAGGGCCGAGTAGACGGCCGACTCGAGGCCGACGCTGATGCCGGCGAGCACGACGGTGGCGGCGCCGGTCTGCGACGACTTGCCGATGTCCTGCACCGGGCGACGGTTGGTCTCGGTGAAGTAGCCGGTCAGCGCCTGGATGGCGGCGGCCAGCACGATGCCGATCACGACGGCCCCGATCGCCACGAAGCGCGGGTCGCGCCCGCTCTCGACGATGCCGGGCGCGATGGCGTTGTCATGGAAGTCCGCGAAGCTGCTCGGCAGGTAGATGAAGCTGACCACGGCCACGGCGATCGCCGAGAGCACGGCCGAGATGTAGAACGCCCGGTTGATGGCGGTGAGGCCGTTCCGGTCGGACTGACGCAGCCGGGTGATGAAGACACCGACGATCGCGATCACGACGCCGATCGTGGAGACGATCAGCGGGAAGATCAGGCCGTCCTGGCCGAATGCGGCCTGGCCCAGGATCAGGGCGGCGACCAGGGTCACCGCGTACGACTCGAACAGGTCGGCGGCCATGCCGGCGCAGTCACCGACGTTGTCGCCCACGTTGTCGGCGATGGTCGCGGCGTTACGCGGATCGTCCTCGGGGATGCCCTGCTCGACCTTGCCGACCAGGTCGGCGCCGACGTCCGCGGCCTTGGTGAAGATGCCGCCGCCGACCCGCATGAACATGGCGAGCAGCGCGGCGCCGAAGCCGAAGCCCTCGAGCACCGTCGGCGCGTCGTTCTTGAAGATCAGGACGACCAGCGCGCCGCCGAACAGGCCCAGGCCGACCGTGAGGAAGCCGACCACGCCGCCGGTGCGGAACGCGATGCCCATCGCGGTCTCGCGACCGCCCTCCTCGCCGGCGGCCGCGGCCACCCGCAGGTTCGCCCGCGTCGCCAGGGCCATGCCCGCGCCGCCGATGAACGACGAGAAGACCGCGCCCACGATGAAGAAGAGCGAGCGACCGATCTTGACCCATACCTCGTTGTCGGTGTCGTGCACCGGCAGGAGGTAGAGCAGGACGACCGCGATGACGACGAAGATCGCCAGAGTTCGGAACTGGCGGAACAGGTACGCCGAGGCGCCCTCCTGCACGGCGCCGGCGATCTCCTGCATGTTCTTGGTGCCACGCCCGGCCTTGAGTACCGACTGGACGAACATCGCGGCGAAGGCCAGCGCGACGAGCGCGAAGACCAGCGCGACGATGATGAATGTGACGTTTGAACCGCTCAGGGACACTCCGCCCGCGGCAGAAGTTATCAAGGTCCCGGACATCAATGTCCTCCTGTACAACGACCGCACCCGTGGCGACGGACGAGACCGCCCGGGCGCATCCCCGCTACCGGGGGAGACGACAACTGGGCCCCGCGGACGCGGGACCAGGAGCAGTAGCTGATAACTCGCGTACTGTATCGGCCGGTCGTGGTGGTGGTCACACCCGGCTCCGGCCGTGTCGTGGTGATGTTCGCCGCTGTGTTAGCGCAGCGCCAGGGGGCCAAAGATCTTTTTTGATCTTTAGGAGGTCATCTCCGCTGCACCGGCCACACCATTCGGACCTCTGTCCCCGGACCGTCGTCGACCGGACGAACCTGCAGGTCATCGACAAATCCGGCGAGCAGGGCGAAGCCCACGCCGGTGGTGAGCGCCTCGTCCGTCAAGGACTCGTCGGCGAGCTCGTCCGGCGGCAACTTGGCCAGTCCGACGCTCGCCTCGATCGGGGCATGATCGATCACTCGAACCGCGTATGAGTCCGAATCAGACATTTCGACCGTCACGAGGTCGGGGAGGCCGTACTGGTTGTGCAGGGCCACGGCCCGCGTGCACGCCTCGCCGATCGCGAGCCGCACCTCGTCCAGCAGTTCCTCGGCGACCCCCGCGCGGCGGGCCACCGCCACGCCGACGAGCCGTGCCGTGCGGACGTGCACGGGCGCCGGCGAGAAGGACAGCCGAACCGTCGCCATCACGAAGTCGGACCGCTGCCGTCGCCGTCTTCGGTCGCCGCCTCGATCGTGGGGTAGATCGGGAAAACCTGGTCCAGCGCGGTGATCCGGAAGATCTTCAGCAACGGTTCCTTGGAGCAGACGAGCCCGAACGTGCCGTTCGCGACCCGCAGCCGTTTCATCGCGCCGACCAGCACGCCGAGACCGGTGGAGTCCAGGAAGTCGACGCCGCCGAGGTCGACGACCACGTTGCGGGCGCCCGCGTCGACCAGCTCGACGAGGCGCTCACGCAGCCTCGGAGCCGTGTAGACGTCGACCTCGCCGCCCACCTCGAGCACCGTGTGCTCGGCGACGGTCCGAGTCGCAAGGGACAGCTCCATCGCTCCTCCTCCCGATCTACTCAGCGAATCTAACCACCGACGGAGTTTGGCCGACGCATGGCACCCTCCCGTCGTACCCGTTTGAGGTTGCGCCCATACCGGTGTAACAGTGCTGGACGTGACGTCAACGGCATCCTCGCTCCGGCTCTCCTCGCCCGCCGTGACCCACTTTCTCTCCTCGCCCGCCGTGACCCACATCGAGCGGGTGCCGGCCCGGGACGGGGTGACCGGGGACTGGCCGTCGTGGGCGCCGGCCTCGCTCATCACCGCGTTCGGGCACGCCGCGCCGTGGGCTCATCAGGTGCGGGCCGCCACGCTGGCGTTCGACGGCGCCAACGTCGTGCTGGCGACCGGGACCGCGTCGGGCAAGTCGCTGGGATATCAGCTGCCGGTGCTGAGCCGGCTGCTGACCGATCCGCGCGCGACGGCGCTCTACATCGCGCCGGCGAAGGCGCTGGCGGCGGATCAGTTGCGCGCCGTCGCCGGTTTCGGTCTTCCGGAGGTACGGCCGGCCACGTACGACGGTGACACGGCGCGCGAGGAACGGGAGTGGATCCGCCAGTACTCGCGTTACGTCCTGACAAACCCCGACATGTTGCATCATGGGATGCTTCCCGGCCACGAGCGCTGGGCGACGTTCCTCCGCCGGCTCGCCTACGTGGTGATCGACGAGTGCCACACGTACCGCGGCGTGTTCGGCTCGCACGTGGCGCACGTGCTCCGGCGTCTGCGCCGGGCCGCGGCCCGCTACGGCGGCTCGCCCACGTTCATCCTGGCGTCGGCGACATCGGGCGATCCGGCCGGCGCCGCCTCGCGGCTGATCGGCCTGCCGGTCACGGCCGTCACCGAGGACACGTCGCCGCGCGGGGCGACCACCTTCGCGCTGTGGGAGCCGCCGCTCGTCTCCTCGGACCCGGAGCTCCCGCCCACCCGGCGCTCGGCGCTGCGCGAGACAGCCGACCTGCTGACCGACGCGATCGTGGCCGGCACGCGGACGCTGGCCTTCGTGCGGTCGCGACGCGGGGCCGAGGTGGTGGCGGCGGTGACCCGGCGGCAGCTCGACGAGGCCGTGCCCGGGGTCGGGCTCGGCGAGCGCGTGGCGGCGTACCGGGCCGGCTACCTCAAGGAGGACCGGCGGGCGATCGAGCGGCGGCTGCTGTCGGGCGACCTGCTCGGGCTCGCCTCGACCAACGCGCTGGAGCTCGGCGTCGATCTGGTCGGGCTGGACGCGGTGCTGATCTGCGGCTACCCCGGCACGCGAGCGTCGCTGTGGCAGCAGGCCGGGCGGGCCGGCCGGGCCGGCGGGGAGGCGCTCGCGGTGCTGATCGCCCGGGACGATCCGCTGGACACCTACCTCGTGCACCACCCGTCGGCGTTGTTCGGGCGCCCGGTCGAGGTGACGGTGCTCGACCCGGCCAACCCGTACGTGCTCGGCCCGCAGTTGTGCTGCGCCGCCTCCGAGGCCCCGCTGACCACGGCCGACATCGAGCTCTTCGGCGGCGACGTGGCGCGGGCCGCGGTCGACGCCCTGACCGAGTCGGGCGCGCTGCGGAAGCGCCCGTCCGGCTGGTACTGGACGCACACCGGCCGCCCCGACGTCGACCTGCGCGGCACCGGCGGCGCCCCGGTCCAGGTGGTGGAGTCGTCGACCGGCCGCCTGCTCGGCACGGTCGACGCCGGCTCGTCCCACGTCATGCTCCACACCGGCGCGGTCTACCTGCACCAGGGCGTGACGTTCATCGTCGACGAGCTCGACCTCGACGACGCGGTCGCGCTCGTGCACCAGGAGGACCCGGACTGGTCGACGCACGCCCGCGACGTGACGGACCTGGCGGTGGTCAACGTCCGCTCGTACGTGGACGCCGGCCCCGTGGGCCTGTTCCTCGGCGAGGTCGACGTGACCAACCAGGTGGTCTCCTACCAGCGCCGCCGCCTCGGCTCGGGCGAGCTGATCGACACCCGCCCGCTCGACCTGCCGGTGCGCGAGCTGCGCACGGTCGCGGTCTGGTTCACGGTCTCGCCCCGAGCCCTGGAGGCGGCCGGCGTCACCCCACCCGACTTCCCCGGCGCCCTGCACGCCGCCGAACACGCCGCGATCGGCCTGCTGCCGCTGATGGCCACGTGCGACCGCTGGGACATCGGCGGCCTCTCCACGGCCAACCACGCGGACACCGAGGCCCCCACGGTCTTCGTCTACGACGGCCACCCCGGCGGCGCCGGTTTCGCCGAGCGCGCCTACGCCACCGCCGCCGAGTGGCTGCGCGCCACCCGAGAGGCCATCGCCGCGTGCGCGTGCGAGACCGGTTGCCCGTCCTGCGTCCAGTCCCCCAAGTGCGGCAACGGCAACAACCCCCTCCACAAGCCCGGCGCCGTCTCCGTCCTCGACGCCGTCCTCGCCGCTTTGTCGTCGGCCCCCGCCCCCTACCCCGCGCCCTTGCCCACCCCGCGGCCGGCCACCGATCCCGCTCAGCCCACGCCCCCGCCTTGGCCGGCCGCCGATCCCGCGCACCCCACGCCTCCGCCTCGGCCGGCCGCCGATCCCGCTCACCCCACGACGCCGTAGACCGGTCCCGCCCGCGCACCCGCCGCCGCCCGCCGCACCATGCCCGGCATCGGCCGCACCTCGACCTCGGCCCACACGACCACCTCGAGGCCGTCGACCGCGCAATAGGTCATCCGCCCGCCGTTGGCCACCGCGAACCGCGCGGCCCGCCCACACGCCTCCCCCTCGCCGTAGATCGCATGCGCCGCCCCCGCCAGCGCCGCCAGGTCGGCCGCGCTCTCCGCCCGATGCCGCCCCACCCGCGCGGTCCCCACCGACGTGCCGGCGAGCCCCGCCAGAACCAGCACCAGTCCGACCGCCAGCAAGAAAATTGACGCCGCTCCCCGATCGCCGTCCCCGATCGATCTCATGCGCCCGCCTCCGGCTCGCGCGCCCATCGGTCTCATGCGCCCGCCTCCGGCTCGCGCCCCCATCCGTCTCATGCGCCCGCCCTCGGCTCGCGCCCCCATCCGTCTCATGCGCCCGCCTCCGGCTCGCGCGCCGCCACCGCGCGGCCCTCCACGGTGATCGCCGGAAGGTGCGCGCCCAGCAACCGAACCGGCGCCCGCACCACCACCGTCACCGTCTCGGTCCCCGCGCCGACGTCGATCTCCGCGCCCGCGGGCGCCACCCGGACCGCCGCCGCCGTCGCGGCCTCGCCCCGGGCGCCGGCCAGCGCGCCCTCCCGCGCCGCGTCGACGCACTGCCCCTTGGCCGTCACCGCCGCGACCGCGGTGAGCCCGGCGAGGAGCAGCATCATGAGCGCCGGGGGGGGGGGGGGGGGGGGGGGGGGGGGGGGGGGGAGGGGGGGGGGGGGGGGGGGGGGGGAGGGGGGAGACATCC